>NZ_JBHXVK010000020.1:0-83357 GCF_042672305.1 Gordonia sp. NPDC127522 | reverse complement strand
CAACCGCTTTGCGGCTTGGTCGGGGGGGCTGTGTTTTGTTTAAAAGACAAACCACCGTTTTGCGGTGGTCCCGGCATTGCGGGCACGACGTCATACGGGTCGGCGTCGGGCTAGGCGGTCGTCGTACGGACCGGCGCGGCCACGTCGACCTCGGTCGTCGCGTCGTGGGCGGGGGGTCGACGATCCGGAGCGGTCCGCACGTGAGTGAGATACAGCGTCAGACCGACGAAGGTGAGTCCGCCGACGAGATTGCCGATCACCGTGGGGATCTCGTTCCAGACGAGGTAGTCGGCGATCGAGAAGTCACCGCCGAGCATCAGCCCCGAGGGGAAGAGGAACATGTTGACGATCGAGTGCTCGAAGCCCATGTAGAAGAACAGCATGATCGGCATCCACATCCCGATCACCTTGCCGGGCAACGATGTCGACATCATCGCGGCGACGACACCGGTGGACACCATCCAGTTGCACAGCACCCCGCGGAGGAACAGCGTCAGCATGCCGGCCGCCCCGTGCTCGGCGTACCCCACGGTGCGGCTGTGCCCGATCTCGCCCAGCTGCTGTCCCACCTCGTCGGGCGCGACGCTGAATCCGTAGGTCAGGATGACCGCCATCATGATCGCGACCAGGATGGCGCCGAGGAAGTTCCCGACGAAGACCAGACCCCAGTTGCGCAGCATCGATCGAACGGTGACGCCTCGGCGCTTGTCGAGCAACGCCAGCGGAACCAGCGTGAACACACCGGTCAGCAGGTCGAAGCCCATCAGGTACAGCAGGATGAAGCCGACCGGGAACAGCAGCGCCCCCAGCAGCGGCTCACCGGTCCGCACGGTGACCGTCACCGCGAACGCCGCGGCCAGAGCCAGGATCGCGCCGGCCATGAACGCCCTGATCAGGGTGTCGCGGGTGGACATGAACGCCTTGGACTCGCCGGCGTCGACCATCTTCACCGCGAATTCGGACGGTTTCACATAGGACATGTGGGTCTCCTCGAACTCCTCAGTTGTTGCGCCCCATGGAACCGAGGTCACATGTCCGTTCGGTGTCATCGACGAGTCCCCCTGTTACACCGCCCTCACTCCGGACTCGTCGCGGTGTGAAGTCGGCGCCGCCACCGGCGCCGGGTCATGATGTCGATCGTGTGAACACTGCCGGATGTCGCTGCCTCGACTTGGCACCGCGCCGGCCGATGGGCACTGTGGATATGGTCCGACACTATCGATGGAGATCACGATGACCACTCCGATCATGCCGAAAACCGATGCCGCAGAACTGATCAACGCCGCACGGGTACGCCAGGGACTCACCTGGGCGACGATCGCCGAGAAGATCGACGCCCCGTTGGTCTGGACCGTCGCTGCGCTGCTGGGCAAACATCCGGTCCCGGCCGCGAAGGCCACCGCCGTGGTGGAACTGCTCGGCCTCGGCGAGGGCGTCGCCGAGAGTCTGCGGCAACAGCCGACGCGTACACCCGACGAGGCGGCGACGAGCGATCCCACCATCTACCGCTTCTACGAGGCGCTCGACGTCTACGGGCCCGCGCTGAAGGCACTCATCCACGAGGAGTTCGGCGACGGCATCATGAGCGCCATCAACTTCAACATCGACATCCGACGCCGGCCCGACCCGAACGGCGACCGCGTGGTCGTGACCTTCGACGGGAAATTCCTCGACTACAACTGGTGAGCCACCTGGTGAACCTCGCGGGTCACCGAACGCAAGGCCAGCATCGTCGATGCGTAGACGGCCGGGTCGGTGGGGTCGAAACCGAGGACCGTCCGGATCCGTTCGAGCCGCTGATAGAGGCTCTGCCTGCCGATGTGGAGCGCCGCGGCCGACCGCGTCGCACTGCAGCCGTGCGCCAGGTGCACCGCCAGGGTCCGGACGAGGTCCGACGAGGAGCGTCCATCGGCCGCGACGAGTGGTTCCACCAGGGACCGCAGCTCCGTCCGAAGAGCGGGATCCAGCGCACCGATCGCCTCGTCGACGAGGAGTTCGCGCGAGGTGAACACCCGTCGTCCCGCCTCGAGGCTCGCAGCGGTAGACGCCGCGAGCCCGAGTTGTCGCCCGCATCGGCGCAGTGAGGCGGAGAGGGCGGACGCCACATCGGCGCCGGGCCCGACATCGTCGATGACACAGGGGTTTCCGACAACGACCGTGGTGCGTCCGATTCGGTTGCCCTGCCGTGTCAACGAGGACGCCACCCGGTCGACCGGGTCGGTGGCGCCCTCTCCTCCCCCGGCCGGCACCGCGGCCAGTGCGTAGACCGTGGCGTCGACGATGCTGCGTGCCACCGAATCCAGCTCGGCGCCGGCGACCGCGGCATCGGCCATCCGGGGGTCCGGGGCCTCCGCCGCGAGGGGCACCACCACGATGGGCGCCCCCACGGACACCCCCGCGGCGGCCAGGCGTGCCCGCAGGTCCGCGGGTCGCATCGGTCTGCCGTCGACCAGGTCTTCGACGAGCCGCGCGGCCAGGGCCGAACCCCGGACTCCGGTCCGGGTCAGGCCGACCGCCACCGGACCGGCGGCCGCACGCAACAGACTCTGCGCGAACGGGATCGGGCCGGCGTCGGTGCGCTCGCCCACGATCAGCCGGGCGATCGGACGTCCCTTGCTGTGGACCGTGGCCTCCGACACGGCCCGGTCGACGACCCGCCACGCCGCCGAGTCGTCGTCGACGCCGTGCGCGGACAGCAGCGCCCCGGATGTGGACACGAGAACGACAGGCGCATGCAGGGTTTCCGCCACATGACCGAGCATCGGCGCGACCCCGGCACCGGCCGCCAGGTCGTCGTGGAGTGACTCCACGAGAGTCGAGCGGACTCGTAACTCGTCGACCTCGCGGGCGGCGATTGCGGTGTTGACCGCTCGGCACACGTCGATGAAGGGAACCACCGCCCGGAGTTCGATGATCGGCAGCCGGACGGCCGATCCCGCCCGCACCATCTCCTCGGGCACCGCCTCGAACGTCCGACCCACTTCGATCGCGACCGCCGCGACCCCTCGCTGCGACAGGTCCTGCACATAGTGCTTGCGGGTGCCGGCATCGAGTCCGCGCAGACCGAGCCCCGTCGTGAGCAGCAACTCGCCGCCGGTGAGCAGCGGCCCGATCTCGTAGATCTCGCTCGAATGCACCCACCGCACCGGTGCGTCGAGACGTTCGTGGCCGCTCAGGACCCGCGGCTCGGCTACCGCCAAGTGGTCGTCGAGGATCTCCCGAAGCGTCGGGGTGGCGGTATCCGTCGGGGGTCGATCGAGCGTCATGGACGAAGACAATATGCACCGGCGGCCTCGACCGCAGTACGACGATCTGTCAGTTGTCACCGTCGGAGCCACCCGGCACTCTCGAAGCATGACGATCTCGCTGCCCGGCCATGCCGGTCTCGACGTGTCCGGGATGCTCGACGTCGCCTACCGGGAGGCACGGACGAGCCTCGACGAGGGCGGCATCCCGATCGGTGCGGCCCTCTTCGCGGCCGACGGCACACTGCTCGGCGCGGGCCACAATCGGCGCGTGCAGGCCGACGATCCGTCGGCCCACGGCGAGACGGATGCCTTCCGCGCCGCGGGGCGGCAACGGGATTACGGGCCGACGATCATGGTGACGACCCTGTCGCCGTGCTGGTACTGCTCCGGCCTCATCCGCCAATTCGGCATCGGCACAGTCGTCATCGGCGAACACACCTCGTTCTACGGCGGAGAGGACTGGTTGCGTGAGCACGGCGTCGAGGTCATCGTGCTCGACGACGAGCGGTGCGCGGAGATGATGTCGTCGTACATCGCGGCCAATCCCGCGGTGTGGAACGAGGACATCGGGGTCGCCCCGGCCGACGAGAACGTGGAGATGTCATGACCGACAGCCCGGTACTCACCGTCGACCTTCGGGAGTGGCAGTCCGGAGATGCTGCCGCGCAACGGGTCTGCGCCGCCGTCGATGAATCCCTGCAGCAGGCCGGGTTCCTGCTCGTCACCGGGCACGGACTCGATCCCGAGTTGCCGAGCTCCCTTCGCGCGGCGGCCCGTCGGTTCTTCGCCCTCCCGGCCGACGTCAAGAGCCGGTACTCCGCCGGTGTCGGCGGCCGCGGTTGGATCGGTCCCGGCAAGGAGGCCAACGGTTTCGCCGAGGGCACCGAGACCCCGCCGGACCTGAAGGAATCGTTCACCTCCGGTGCGCAGACGCCGGTGGGCATACCCGAAATCGACGGGTACTGGTTCGCCCCCGACGTGTGGCCGACGGAAACGCCCGAACTCCGAGAACTGTTCACCGCGTGGACGTCTCAGATGCGACGGCTGTCCGACAACCTGCTGGCGCTGATGGCCGCCGCACTCGGCCTCGTCGGCTCGGACAATCCGTTCCGCGACCTCGCGTCGAAGCCGACGTGGTCGTCCAACATCAACCACTACCCGCCGCTGCACGACGTCGGAACCCCCGAACCCGGCCAGTTCCGCATCGGACCGCACACCGACTTCGGCACCGTCACCATCCTCGACCGCGAACCCGGCGCCGGCGGATTGCAGGTCTACAGCGAGCAATCGGGGTGGGCCGACGCACCGTGGAACCCCGACGCCCTGACCGTCAACATCGGGGACATCCTCGAGTACTGGTCGGCCGGGCGCTGGCCCGCGGGCCGGCACCGCGTCCTGCCACCGCAACCCGACGCGCCCGCCGAAGACCTCGTCTCGCTGATCTTCTTCTACGAACTCGATCACGACGCCCTCGTCTCCCCCGTCGCCCCACCCGCGGGCCGCCGCGCCGGACTCGAACCGGTGGTGTCCGGAGACTTCATCCGGCAGCGCCTCGACGCGATCACCGTCGGCTGAGACCCGCCCCTCCACTCCCGAGGCGGAAAAGCGCGAACCCCCTCCGCTCCCTGAGGAGCGCCCGGAGCTTGCGGAGGTCGCGTCACGAAGGGTCCGGCGACCGAGGGTTGCGTAACCCTTCGTGACGCTCGCAGGCTCGCTCCTCAGGGAGCAGAGTGCTTTCGTGGTTCACGACGGGCGCCAGGCCGCAGATACTGAGGTGCTAGGTGCGCGCCCCCCGCTCCCTGACGTGCGAGGAGCGATAGACGGTATGAGGGCCTTGGGGCCGAAGGCCTCAAGCTGCAAACACATCGTGGGTTGCTGCTGCTGAGTTCACACTCGGCGGTAGCACCACATTGCAGATCAGGAGGCCTCCGGTGATTGTTCAGGGTACAAGTGTCGGATTGGATGTTCACGCACGCTCGGTGGTCGCTCATGCCATCGATGAAGACACCGGGCAGGTGATTCGGGAGACCTTGGTCCCTGATGCGGCGACCATCGTCAGCTGGCTACAAGGCCTGGCCCCGCCGGTGCGGGTGGCCTATGAGGCCGGTCCGACCGGCTTCGGATTGGCGCGGGCGATCACGGCGGCCGGGATGGAGTGTGTGGTTGCCGCGCCCTCGAAGCTGCAACGGCCAGCCGGGGACCGCGTCAAGACCGATGCCCGAGACGCCGCACACTTGGCGAAGTTGCTGCGCCTGGGCGAAGTGGTGGCGGTCAATGTTCCTGAGGTGGGCACCGAAGCCGCACGGGATCTGGTCCGCGCCCGCGAGGACGCCCGCAGCGACCTGATGCGCGCTCGGCATCGATTGTCCAAACTGCTTCTGCGACAGGGCATCGTCTACTCCGGCGGGAAACCCTGGACCGGTGTTCATCAGCGGTGGCTGCAGCGTCAACGTTTCGAGCTGCCGCTGCTGCAAGCCGCCTTCGACAACGACCTGGACGCGGTGTTGAGCGTGACCGCCCGCCGTGACCGCCTCGATGAGCTGATCGAACAGACCGCGGCCACCGATCCGTGGCGGGCGGTGGTCACCCGGCTGTCGTGTCTGCGGGGCGTGTCGACGCTGACCGCGTTCGCTTTGGCGGTCGAGATCGGCGACTGGTCACGGTTTAGTGGCGCCACAATCGGCTCCTACGCCGGGTTGGTGCCCTCGGAATACTCGACCGGCGGGACCCGCAGTCAGGGATCGATCACCAAGGCCGGTAACGCCCACGTGCGGCGGCTACTGGTCGAGGCGGCCTGGCAACACCGACGCCCCTACGCCACACCCGGACAGACCATGCGCCGCCGGTGGGAGGCTGCTACACCGGCTGCCCGCGCCCGTGGCCATGCCGGCAATCGTCGGCTACACAAGCGCTGGCAACAATTCGACCGCCGCAGCAAACATCCCTGCGTGGCCAACACCGCGATCGCTCGTGAGCTCGCCGGCTGGTGCTGGTCGCTGGCGGTGCTCGACGACTAACCAGCACTGACACACAATCTTGGCCACCCGTCGCGGGACTCCCGCTGTGGTGAACAGGGAACGAATCCACGGCGTCGCTATGTGCGCCAGCACTTTTGGGTGCACGGTACGCACGTTTACATAGACCCGTCGGCCAGCGTTTTCATCTCCTGTCGAACACCGTTGAGCGGTAACCAACCCGCGTATATCAGTCCGACAACACCGTCGCGAGTAACGACCACCACACACCGCGGCGGGTGGCCAACCCCACAACAGCCCCTGAGAAGGAGGCAATTTCGCCATGGGACTTGACAGAGCAGCACTACATATCAGCGACGAGCCTCGAAGGGTCTGGTGGGAATGTTCCTGTAGCCATTAGCCTTCGAGGCTCGCTTTACTCGCACCCTGGGGAGCGGCCGGCCGGCCCGGAAAAGCTCGTCCCCGTGAGCAGGGTCGAAGGGCAATGTGCCCTTCGATCCTGCTGAGGGGGACGCGAATTCACGCGTAGCGCCAGACCGCTGGAGCGGCCCGGCGTCGTCAACGCGGTTCCGGTCCGGTGACCAGCGGGAGCGACGGGTCGTTGGCCCACGCGGTCATCGAACCGTCGTAGACCGCGACGTCGTCGCGTCCGACGAGTGCGAGCGCGTGCGCGATCCCGGTGGCCGCGATGCCGCCTCCGCAGTACGTCACGACCTTGGTGTCGTCGGCCAGCAACCCGGCCGCTTCGAATTCCCGGCGTAGCTCCTCGACCGGGCGGAGGTCGCCGGTCTCGGCGTCGCGGATCGAGAACACCGGGAGATTCACCGATCCCGGGATGTGGCCCTGACGGGCGTACGTGGTGGTCTCACCGCGATAAGTCTCCTCGTCGAGGACGTTGACCAGCAGCGTCGACGGATCATCAAGCGCGGCAGCGACCTCCGTGGTCGAGCGCAACAGTTCGGGACGACGCGTCCCGTGAAAAGTACGCGGGGTGACGGTCGACTCGGCATCGGTCACCGGGGCGCCGGCCGCCTTCCAGGCCGGCAGGCCGCCGTCGAGCACGGTCACGGCGTCGAAACCCTCGAGTCGCAGGTGCCACCAGAAGCGCGTTGCCCAGAACCCCTCGAGCTGGTCGTACACCACGACGGTCGCCCCGTCTCCGATCCCCAACGCCGATGCGGCCGTGGCGAACTGCTCGGATGACGGGACCGTCCACGGTTCGGGGCTGTCGGCGTCGGCGAAGTCGGTCAGCAGATCGGCGAACACCGCACCCGGGATGTGTTCCGCGCGAAAGCACTCCGCTCCCGATTCGGGGACATATGGCCCCTCTTTCGGAATCGGGAGATGGGTGGTCGCGTCGACGATGACCACGGTGGGGTCGTCGAGCCGCTCCCGCAACCAGGCGACGTCGACCAGCGCGGGCAGGACAGAAGTACTCATCGGAACCTCTCGAGAAACGGGCAAAACACCCCCGACGTCACCGAGACTAGGTGCCCGTCGGCTTCTCGGCACCGTGCCGAATCTCACCGAGCACGACGGTTGACGCACGTACGCGACCCGGTGCGTCGTGTCGCGGCAGCGTGCGGACCCGTCGCCGTCAGGCGCGCTCGCGCATCACGCCCACGTGGCGGACCGTCCCGGAGATGCCCGGGATCTGTTTCACCGGCGACCAGGTGCGCATCCCATCGGTGCTGTCGGAGTAGAGGTATCGGCCGTTCCGGTAGGCGTCGAGGTACATCCGCCAGGCGCCGTTCGGTAGCTGGACGACGGCGGGACCCTCGACGAGACGACCCCAGTTGCCCGGCGGCACGAACCGGTAGGGCCCGAACAGCGAGCCCGAGACCGCGTGCTCGATGAACTTTCGCGTCTCGTTCTTGGTGAATGCATGATAGGTCGGCCCGACCTTGATGACCGTGGTGTCGATGTGGTCGGCGCCGATGCTCAACAGCGGCACGGGCGGACTCCACATCCGCAGCCCGGGATCGAGCGCCGTCATCACGTACGGGACGAAACCACCACCGGTCGACATCGACAGGATCACGTTGACCCGGCCACCCTCCACGAACCATTCTGGCGCCCAGGCCTTGGTCGTGAACGGCGACAACGACGGACCGTCACTCGAACCCGCTGACCCGGACGAGCCGGACGAACCTGATCCGCTCGACGAGCCGAATCCCTTGCCGTCACCGGTCCCCGGCAGGAACGCACAGCACAGCGGCACCGGCCAGTTGTACAGGAAGTTCCAGTTGACGCGGTCGCGGCTGCGCGCGAACCCGATGCTGGCCGCGTCTGCGGTCGTGTACGTCACGTAATACCAGCCGTCGGTGTGCCGGAAGATGCTCGCATCGCGGACGTACCCCGTCGGCGGCCGGTACGCGGACCTGCGCACCAGGGTGTACTCGAGGCCGTCGGAGGACTCGTACACGTCCATGTCGCGCGCACTCGCGTTGCTGAACGCGACCATCGTGTACCGCCAGCCCGAGGGCGCGGCGGCACTGTTCGCCGGCGTCGGGACGAGAAGTCCGGCCACCGCGAGCAACACCACGATGGCTGCGGAGAGCACGGTTCGTCTGGAAGGTGTCACCGATGCAGTATCGACGACGAACGGCGCACGATGTGCAACTTTCACCCGGAAGGTCGTCAGGTTCCGGCCGCACGGATCGACAGCGCGAATCCGTGCGGCCGGCGACGATCACCGGGTTCGACGAATCGCCGTATCCCTAGCTGCCGTTGGCATAGAGCGCCAGGAGCGGACCGATGAAGGCGAACAACATGGTGAGACCGAGTTCAGACGAGGACACTGGAGACCTTTCGACATGTGCCAACTGGATGGCCGACGAGCCCGACTGCGCGCATCGGCCAGGCAACACCATGTCATGCGACATGTCGTTTGTCAGGCGAATGATCAACTAAAACCGTTCCTGCACAGGGGATTTGACGTGACCGAGCGGCCATTCGTCTCAGTCAGGCGTCCCAGTCGTCCGTCTGCCCGACGCCCGCAGTCGGCTGTCGAGTTCGGCCATCAGGCGGGCCGCCCGTGATGCCCCGGCACCCGGTTTCCGGGTACCGACACAGCACATCGATGAGCTCGGGTGGTGTCCGGTCGCACACGGCCGCGATCATCTCGCTCCCCACCGCCGGATCTCCACCGCTCTCCAGTTCGGCGATGTACGCCCGGTTCACCGCGGCCCGCAGGATGTGACCGACCTGGTGCGCTTTCGCGATCGGATGCAGATATGCCGCCGCCGCCGAGTCGCCTGCGGCTTGGGCGGCCAGTCGGGCAGTCTCCGACGGCGCGTCCTTCGCGGCACGATGCGCCGCAAAGGCGGCCGTCCGCTGGCGCGTCGATCTGCGTGCGCCGGCGGCGAATTCCCGGGCCGCCTCGATGGCCGCGCGGGGACGCGGGTCGTCGGGCCGCGTTCGCTCGAAGACCGGCAGCACTTCTTCGGCCCACTCGGTCGCACAACGCACGACGACCCGCAAGTCGTCATCGGTCAACTCGAAGTCTGCCATCGGCCGAAACGCTAGCAGTGTCCTCACACGGTCGCCGACAACCCGCCGCCATCCGGATCGCGGAGCATCGAATGGACGACGAGGCCCGTGTCGACCGGAGTCGTTGCGGTGACGACGAACCCGCGACGTTCGTAGATCATCACATTGCGATCGTCGGAGGTCTCGAGCGCGACGCACACACCCGGAGGAGGAGTCCTGTCGTCGACCGCGGCGAGTCCGGCGCGGACCAGCGCGCTTCCCAACCCCTTGCCCTGGCGGTCCGGGTGGACTCCGAGTGTCGCCATGTTCCATGCGCCTGCCGGGTGCGCAGGGGTCTCGGCCCGGGCGACCGCGGCCAGCCGATCGCCGTGCAGGGCGGCCGCTTCGGCCTGAAACTGTCCATCCGGCTCCGGCACATCCGGGGGCAGCAGGGCGATCACGCCGCACCGGTCCGTGGTGACCAGCACGACACCGTGGTCGAAGGCGTATCCCAGATACATCCGTTGTAGTCGGTGCAACCGTTCCCGATAGCCGTCCTCGGGAATGGACCATCGAGTCCAGGGATAGGCGTCGAAAGCGGCGGCGAGAGTGCCGGCGGCATCGTCGAGATCCGCGATGATCGCGTGGTCGATGGAAATGTCACTGTCCTCGAGGGTTGAGTCGGATGCGGGTGGTCGGCGGGTCACATTACCGCGGAACCACATTCGGTCGACACTGATATCTCGTGGCGCGGGAAATCCGCAGTACACAGGTCAGAGACACCTGAGAGTCCGCGTCGAGCTTGTCAGCAAATCCGCAGGATTTCCGTAGCCCTGTTCACATGAGGCGCAGGCATCGTGGTGCCGTGAACACGCCCCAGACCCCCATGCCCGACGACGACCACGACCCGATCACCGAACCCTTTGCGCCGCCGCGCGGACCGGTGCCGCCGCCCGGGCCCTGGGCGATGAACCCGCAGGCCACCCCGCCGCCATTCGTCTCACCCCCGCCGCCTCCTCCGGTCGCGCGGCAGCGTGCCGGCGTTACGAAGCCGATCATCGTCACCGCGCTCCTCGCGGGACTGCTCGGCGGCGCCGTCGGCATGGGAGGCAGTTCGCTGCTCGGGCACGACGCCGCGTCGGTACCGATCCTCAACTCGCAACCGGCCGCCGCGGCCAATGCCGCCGACGCGCAACCCGGTTCGGTGACGTATGCCGCGAGCGTGGCGTCGAAGTCGACGGCCGACATCAAGGTCCAGACCGCGAACGGCACGGCAGTGGGCAGCGGTATCGTCCTCTCCCCCGACGGTTACGTCCTGACGAACCACCACGTCGTCGCCGGGGCCGGCTCCGGCAGCACGATTGTCGTCACCACCGGCGACGGGCATCAGCACAACGCCACCGTCACCGGGAACGCCCCGTCGTACGATCTCGCGGTCATCAAGCTCGAGGGTGCGTCGGGACTGACCCCGGCGGCACTCGGTGATTCGGATGCGCTGAAGGTCGGCCAGCAAGTGGTCGCCGTCGGCAGCCCGGACAGCCTGACCAACACGGTGACGTCCGGCATCGTCAGCGCGCTGTCGCGTACGGTGACCGCCGGCGACTCCAGTGGTTCGTCGCTCACCGTGTACAACGGTCTGCAGACCGACACCCCCATCAACCCGGGCAATTCCGGTGGGCCACTGGTGAATCTGCAGGGGCAGGTGATCGCGGTCAATTCGGCGGTGGACACCGGCCAGGCCGCGTCCGGTGGACCGCAGTCCTTCGGGTTGGGTTTCGCGATCCCGATCAACACCGCCAAGCGCATCGCCAATCAACTGTTGCAGGACGGTCAGGCCACCAAACCCGTGATGGGAGTGTCGGGTTCACTGTCGGCCGGCGACCGGACCGAGGGCGCGACCGTCTCGTCGGTGCAGCGTGGCGGGCCCGCGGCAGATGCGGGTATCCGGCAGGGCGACGTCATCACCAAGATCGGGGACACCACCGTCTCCGACTACGCCGACCTCATGGCGCAGATCCTCACCCACGAGCCGGGTGAGACCGTGCCGGTGACCACCGGTTCCGGTTCGGGTGCCCGGACGGTCCAGGTGAAGCTGGGCAGTGCCGTCGACGAGCAGGAGACGACGGTGCCGGAATCCGGCGGCGGATCGGGCGGTTCCCCGTTGCCGTTCGGCGGCAACCCCTTCGGCCAGAACCCGTGACCCGAGCTGCGCCGGATCAGCCCGGCGAGAGTCGTTGGGCGAGCATGACGAGGATGTCGCTCGGCCCGCGCACGTAGGTCAGTTTGTACACGTCCTCGTAGGTGGCGACGCCGCGCACGGGATGACACCCGTGCCGTGCCGCCACCTCGAGGGCCTCGTCGATGTCGTCGACCGAGAACGCCACCCGGTGCATCCCGATGTCGTTGGGCTGCGTGGGTGGCGTCTCGATGGCCTCGGGATGGATGTACTCGAAGAGTTCGAGCCGCCCGTGACCGTCGGGGGTCTGCAGCATCGCCATCTTCACGTGGTTGCCGTCGAGCCCGACCGCCGTGTCGGCCCACTCCCCGCGGACCGTGTCCCGGCCGATGACGTCGAGACCGAGGTCGGTGAAGAAGGCGATCGCGGCGTCGAGGTCACGCACGGCGATGGCGACGTTCTCGAGTGTGATGGACATGGAGGTCACGCTAGCAACGATGGGCGACGGCCATGAGCGTGTCGCGAGACCGTGCACGGCCGGCCGGCCGGGGATGGTCGGGCACTCGGCGCGGAGGGTTCAGCAGCAGGTATCGCTGAGGGATACCCATTGCTGAACCGTCAGCCGCGGTACTTGGTCAGCAGCTCCTGCGGAAGGTGGCACGCGCTCTCCGAATACCGTGCGAGCCGATCCTGGTGCTCGTCGGCGCTTCGCACATAGTTGGTCAGCGGAAGCACCTCGACGGCGATGCGATCCGCGTCGGCCCGCGCACCGATGAAGGCTCGCGCATGTTCGAGGTGCTCCGGCCGGTCGGAATACACACCGGTGCGGTACTTCTCGCCGACGTCGGGCCCCTGTCGGTTCACGCTGTATGGATCGATGATCTCGAAGAGGTGCGAGACCAACTGGTCGACGCTCACGACAGCCGGATCGAACCGAGTCCGCACGCATTCGGCGTAGCCGTCGTACTCACCGTCGAGGGTATGGCTCGCGCCGTTGGCCCGGCCGGCCTCGGTGAAGGTCACCCCCGGCAGCGTCGCGACGAATGCCTGCACACCCCACAGGCAACCGCCCGCGAGGTAGATCTCCTCGTTCGGCGGCACGGACGTCATCGCTTGTCTAGACGTTGAACCGGAACTCGACGACGTCACCGTCTTTCATGACGTAGTCCTTGCCCTCCATGCGCACCTTGCCGGCGGATTTGGCCGCGGCCATCGAGCCCGCGGCGTCGAGGTCGTCGAAGGAGACGATCTCGGCCTTGATGAAGCCCTTCTCGAAGTCGGTGTGGATGACCCCCGCCGCTTTGGGCGCGGTGTCGCCCTGGTGGATGGTCCAGGCGCGGGATTCCTTGGGGCCGGCCGTGAGGTAGGTCTGCAGGCCCAAGGTGTGAAAACCCGCGCGCGCCAACGAGGTCAGACCCGGCTCGTCCTGCCCGATGGAGTCGAGCAGCTCCTGGGCGTCCTCCTCGTCGAGTTCGAGGAGTTCGCTCTCGACCTTGGCGTCGAGGAACACCGCGTCGGCGGGTGCGACGGCGGCGCGCAGCTCCGCCTTACGGGCGTCGTCGGTGAGCACACCCTCGTCGGAGTTGAAGACGTAGAGGAACGGCTTCGCGGTCATCAGGTGCAGCTCGCGCACCGACGCCAGGTCGAACGAATCCTTCTGCGAGAACAGTGTTTTGCCGGTGTCGAGGATCTCCTGCGCCTTCTTGGCGGCAGCGAGGGTCTCGGCCAGGTCCTTGTTCTTGCGCGCGTCCTTCTCCAGACGCGGGATGGCCTTCTCGAGCGTCTGCATGTCGGCCAGGATCAGCTCGGTCTCGATGACCTCGATGTCGGCGAAGGGATCGACGCGACCGTCGACGTGGACGACGTCACCGTCGTCGAAGACCCGGACCACCTGGCAGATGGCGTCGGCTTCGCGGATGTTGGCGAGGAACTGGTTGCCCATGCCCTCACCTTCCGACGCACCCTTCACGATGCCGGCGATGTCGACGAAGGACACCGTGGCGGGCAGGATCCGCTCGCTGCCGAAGATCTCCGCGAGGCGGCCGAGACGGCTGTCCGGCAGTTCGACCACGCCGACGTTCGGCTCGATCGTCGCGAACGGGTAGTTCGCCGCGAGGACGTCGTTACGGGTCAGGGCATTGAACAGGGTCGACTTACCGACGTTGGGCAGACCGACGATTCCCAGGGTGAGACTCACGGGCGCCCAGTCTATCGGCAGGCAGCGCGACGCCCGGCGGGGCGTCGGTCCGAGGAGTCAGTCCCGGTCGAGCAACCCCTTCACCGGGTTCGGGGGATCCTTCGGCGGGTCATCGTTCGGAACACCGACCTGGGTCGTCACCGGTGTGTTCGCGGGTGGCAACGACTCGCCGGCCCGCTCGGCGATCTGCTCGTTCAGGTAGCGGAGCACCACGGCGAGCGAGGCCACGGCGGGAACCGCGAGGAACGCGCCGGTGATACCGAACAACGTGCCGCCCAAGGTCACCGACAGCAGCACGATCACCGCGTGCAGATCCATCGACTTCGACTGCAACCACGGCTGGAGCACGTTCCCCTCGAGTTGCTGCACCGCGAGGATGATGCCCAGCACGATCAGGGCCGTGGTCAGACCGTTGGACACGAGTGCGATCAACACCGCGAGCGCGCCGGCGACAAAGGCACCCACGATCGGGATGAATCCGCCGAGGAAGGTGATGACCACCAGCACAGACGCCAACGGGACGCCCAGGATGAACAGACCGAGACCGATCAGCGCGGCGTCGACGAAACTCACGATCGCCTGTGTGCGGATGAAGCCGCCGAGGCTGTTCCACATGCGGGTCAGCACCTCGCCGAGGTGTCTGCCCGAGGGCTTGCCGACGGTGCGGTCGAGCCACGGCACGAACTTCGGACCGTCCTTGAGGAAGAAGAACACGAGCACGAGCGAGGTGAACATCGTGATCAGCAGCGACGTCGCCGTTCCGACGCCGCTGAACACACCGGCCGCGATGGTCGACGCGCTCGACTGCAGTCGGTCGGTGATGGTGCTGACCATGTTGTCGAGCTGCTGGTCGTCGACGTTCAGCGGCGGACCCTGCACCCAGTCCTGCAGACGCTCCACACCATCGGTCGCACGGCTCGCCAGTTCGGGCGCCTGGTCGACGACCGACGGGACGATCAGCCCGATCACACCGGCGAACACACCCAGTCCGATGAGCATCATCAGGAACGACGCCGCGGCGGCCGGCACGCCCTTGTTGCGCATCCACCGCACCGGCGGCCACAGGATCGTGCACGCGATGATGGCCAGGAGGACCGGCAACAGGATCACCCAGAACTTGCCGAGCAACCAGAACAGCACCCACAGCGCGGCGGCCACCAACACGATCTGCGCGCCGACCGTCGCGCACGACCGCAGGCCGGTCATCATCACCTGGAGCCGGGTCGGATACGTCTTCTCACCGCCGCCGAGCACCGCATCGCCGCCGAGGACGGCGTCGGCACCGACCTTGGTGGTATCTGGTCTTGCGTCGGCGGACGAGTCGTCCGCGCGCTGATCGTCCGAGCTGTCGGTCACCCGAGGATCCTCACACATCGGCATGACAATGCGACATCGACGCGGCGACGGTCGTACGAACATGCGGTCCGTCCGACGACATGATCAGCGGCGGCGGAACTTCCGTCCGAGGTAACGAACCAGCGAGTTGATGGCCTCGAGTTCGGCGTCGACCTGGTTGAAGACGACCGGGGTGTCGTCGCGCCCGGCGGGCCCGGCGTCCGATTGCGGCGGGGGCTCGGCCGACGACGGAGCGCATCCGGCGGCCGGGGCGACCCGCTCGGCCCGCGCCGTGATGCCGAGCTCGGTTTCCTCGGCGCAGGCACGCCTGATCGTCTCCGGGCCGTAGAGGCCCATCATCATCTCCAGCCCCCACGCGGGGAGTCCGGACAGGGACTGGTCGTCGTGCCGACTTCTGCGGCGGCCATCGAACCGGGTGGTCATGGCGCCATGCTGCCACAGACATGTAACCCAGATCACACTTTTCGTCGGCTCAGTGGGATGCCGTCGCGATGTCCGATTCCCGCCAGACCGGGACGTCGACGGATGACACAGTGGACGGGTGAGCACAGGCACCGCAACAGAACCCGACACCGGGGGTTTCGCGCCGGACTTCGACCGGTGTTATCGCGCAGTGCAGGCCCGCGACGCCCGCTTCGACGGTCAGTTCTTCGTGACGGTCCGCACCACCGGCATCTACTGCCGTCCGTCGTGTCCGGCACAGACCCCCCGGCCCGCCAACGTGGCGTTCGTCCTCACCGCGGCGGCCGCCCAGCAGCAGGGTTTCCGTGCTTGTCGACGCTGCGCGCCCGACGCCGTTCCGGGGTCCCCGCTGTGGAACATCAACGCCGACATGTCGGCTCGCGCGATGCGGCTCATCGCCGACGGCGTCGTCGAGCGCGAAGGGGTCGACGGACTCGCGGCGCGTCTGAGGTATTCACCCCGGCACCTCACCCGCGTGCTGACCCGGCATCTCGGAGCCGGGCCGCTCGCGCTCGCCCGAGCACATCGCGCCACCAACGCCCGCGTGCTCATCCAGTGCACGACGATGCCGATGACCGACGTCGCGTTCGCCGCCGGATTCGCCAGCGTGCGCCAGTTCAACGACACCGTCCGCGCGGTTTTCGGGCTCACCCCCACCGAGCTTCGACGCCTGCACAGCCGCAGAAAGGATGCGATCGGCACCGATTCCGCCCCGGGAAGCGTCACCCTGCGCCTGCCGTTCCGCGCGCCGTATCGCTGGCCATGGATGCGCTGGTTCCTGGACGCGCACGCCGTGGCCGGGGTCGAATCCGTCGTCGACGCCCCGGACAGTCCGCACGGCTGGCGTTACCGCCGGGTCCTCGCCCTACCCCACCGAACGGCGTCGGCGGAGGTGGAGCCGCAGGACGACCACGCCGTCGTCGCCCTTCACGGACTGGACATGCGTGACGTGGGGGTCGCGGTCAACCGGATCCGGCGTCTGCTCGACCTCGACGCCGACATCACCGCGGCCGAGGACGCACTGGCCGCCGACGCCACGATGCAGCGGCTGCTGCGCCGGGCGCCGGGCCTCCGTGCGCCCGGCAGCCTCGACCCGGCCGAGACGATCATCCGGACCATGCTCGGTCAGCAGGTGAGTCTCGCCGCCGCGCGCAACCAGGTGAACCGGCTCGTCGAGGCCCTCGGCGAACCGGTCGGCGACGCCTTCGCCACCCCGTCCGAGACGGCGACGACAGTTGACGGTCCGGCGTCGAAGTCCTTCCCGACGCCGGGTGTCATCGCCGCCCGTGGACACGAGGTCCTCCGCGGCCCGCGGCGGCGGATCGATGCCGTGATCGGCGTCGCGGCGGCACTCGCCGAAGGTCGGGTGGAACCGCATGTGGGGGTCGATGCGTCTGATCTTCGTGCCCAGCTTCTCGAGTTGCCCGGCATCGGCCCCTGGACCGCCGACATCGTCACGATGCGAGTCACCGGCGATCCCGACGTCCTGCTCACGAACGACCTCGTGGTCGTCCGGGCAGCCGCCGACCTCGGGATCGATCTGCGGGACACGCGGCACTGGGCGCCGTGGCGCTCGTACGCGACCATGCACCTGTGGCGACACCGACTCGACGCCGCCGGACAGGCCGTGTGACGAGCAGTGAGCAGACTCCGATGACCCGCATCTCATAGCGATCTCTCTTCCGATCACATCCCCAGCGATCCGCAAGGAGCGACAATGTCCGCACCGACCACCACCACCGCCGCCTCCGGGCCCGACACCCCTGAACCGGGGAGCGCCCAAACCATCGGCCGCACAATGACAGTCGGCGGCTACGCCACCGTCACCACTCCCAGCGGGGCGTTCACCGTCGTCGCCGATCCCGACCACCGGGTCCTGGCGTCGGGGTGGACCGACGATCCCGCCTACCTGACGGCGCTCGTCCACCGCGCGCTACGCCCGGAATCGGTCCAGCCATCGGCCGCGCTCGGCACCATCACCGACGCCGTGTCGGCGTACTACGACGGCGATCTCGCCGCGCCGTCGCGGATTCCGGTCGTCCAGCGCTCCGGCGGGACCTTCCTCGGTCCGGCCTGGGACGCTCTGCGCCTGGTCGAGGCCGGGAACCCCGTCACCTACACCCGCTTCGCCGAGCTGGCCGGTCAGCCGGCGGCGGTCCGGGCCGCGGCAGCCGCCTGCGCGCGCAACGCGGCTGCCCTGTTCGTGCCCTGCCACCGGGTGAAGCGCAGCGACGGAAGCCTCGGCGGATTCCGCTACGGCCTGCCCACCAAGCAGTGGCTGCTCGACTTCGAGGCCGGCGCGCTGAGCGGCCCGGACGAACGGAGCGGTTCCGACGACCGATAGTGCCCGTCGCCCGCGGTCCGGCCGAACTTGTCGGGGGTGTCCGACACCATCGACGACATGACTGCTGCCGCCCTCTCGCTCGTCGTCGGCCTCGCCCTGGGGATCGCCCTGGGCTGGTGGGCGCACGCCGCTCGCAGTGCCGCGACCGTGGCGGCGGCTCGCGCCGAGGTGGAGATGCTGCGCGCCGCGCGCGACGATGTCGCGTCCTCGTTGTCGTGGGCCACCGAGGACGCGGCGCGCCGGCAGTCGTCGGCGATCGGCAGTTCGGTTGCGCACATCGTCGAGCCGTTGCGCGCCAACCTCGCGCAGCTCGCCGACGAACTGCGCCGGGTCGAGAACAACCGGATCGGCGCGTACGCCGGACTGACCGAGCAGGTGCGCGGGATCCACTCGGCATCGATCGCGCTCAACGACCAGACCCGCCAGCTCGCCAACGCGTTGCACAGCCCGCACGCCCGCGGCCGGTGGGGTGAGGTCCAGCTCGAGCGCGTGGTCGAGCTCGCCGGCATGACCAAGCATTGCGACTTCAGCACCCAGGTGTCGGTCACCGACCCCTCCGATACGAACGGTTCGGGAAACGGCCGGGGTGCCACCACGCTGCGGCCGGACCTCGTCGTCCACCTCGCCGGCGGCCGCGACATCGTCGTGGACGCCAAGGTGCCCCTCGACGCCTACCTGCGGGCGGCCGAGGCCACCGAGACGTCGGTTCGCGACAAACTCATCCGCGAACACGCTCGCGCCCTGCGCGCGCACATCGCACGACTGTCCGCGAAGTCCTACTGGTCCGCCTTCGACAACACCCCGGAGATGGTGGTGCTGTTCGTGCCCGGCGACGTCGTCCTGGAAGCCGCCGCCCGCACCGACCCCGACCTCCTCGAGTTCGGCTTCGCACGCAACGTCGTCATCGCCACCCCGACCACCCTCATCGCATTGCTACGGACCGTCGCACTGGGATGGCGTCACGATGCGATGGCTCGCGACGCCGCGGTCATCCACGATCTCGGTCTGCAGCTTCATCAGCGGCTCGCCGGGGTGCTCACTCACCTCGGCAACCTCGGCACGTCGCTGCAGCGCACGGTCGACGCCTACAACTCGACGATCGGTTCGGTGGACAGTCGCCTCGGCGTCACCGCACGCCGGTTGGCCGAGCTCGACGCCCTGGGCGATGTCCCGGACGCCCCACGACCACCGGTGATCCACGACACCTGCCGCCCGGCGGGGCCGACCGCCCGGCCTGGGACGGCGCCGGAGGCGGCATCGACGCCCCGGTCCGGGGGTGAAACGATTTCTGTCGAGGACCCGGTACCGTGACCATGTGCCTTCCCCGCAACGTCTCCAAACCGCGGTACCAGTGGACCAGCAGTCGGTCCTGCCCGCGGTCCGCGGTGTGCCGTGGTGGGGCGCCGTTCTCCTGGCCACCGGGATCACGGGCCTCGGTGCGGCCATCGACGCCGGCAGCAACGATTCGCTGGGCTCGATCTACAAGTTCTGTTACCTCGTCGGATGTGTGATCGCCGCGCTGGCGGTGCGTCGTCGTGCCCTGTTCACCGCCGCCGCGCAGCCCCCGCTCATCGCCTTCTTCGTCAGCATCGTCACCCTGTACGGCCTCAATTCCGAGCAGGCGTCGTCGGGACTGAAGAGCCTCGTCTTCAATGTCCTGCTCCCCATCGCGGCGGACTTCCCCTGGATGTTGACGACGTTCCTCGTGACCCTGGGGATCGTGCTCGCCCGGTGGTTCCTGACCCGCGAGGCCGCCGAGCCGCCGAAACGCCGGGCCGCGAGCCGCGACAAGGCGGGCCGGACGCCCACGAGCAGGTCCGCGACCGGGAGCGGCGACACCGACCGGCCATCGGGCCGCGCGGCAACGCATCGTCGCGCCAAGGGAGCAGGCTCGTCCGGAGCCGCCACCGAGGTCCCGTCGGCGTCTCCCGAGAAGAACCGATCGGCAGCGCAGTCCTCGCCCTCCTCGACCAAGGCCGCGCCGGGATCGCGGCCGAAACCGCGCTCGACCGGCGCTCCGGACCGGCCGTCCGCGACGTCCCGCTCGGCGACGAAGGGTTCGCGTACCGCAACGGGCGCGCCGCGACCGACGGTCGCCGACCTCGCGGCCCCCGACCTCACGCCGTCGGACGCCGCGCCCGCGCCGCGCCGCCCGGACATCCCGACATATGAGTCGGCAACCGACATCCCCCCGGCCGGAGTCGCCGACACGCGGTCCTGAGCCTCAGCTCGCGACGTTGCGTTCCAGCCAACGCCCCAGCCGACGCGCTGCGGCGTCGACGAGCGCGGGCCACTCCATCGCACCCTCGTCCGCGTTGTCGGTGACCGCCTTGATCAGGCGGCAGGGCACGCCGAACTCGGCACTCACGTGGGCGACCGCGCATCCCTCCATGTCGACGAGGTGGGCATGCTGGGCGAGTTCGCGCCGACGAACCGGATCCGCGACGAAGGTGTCCCCGGACGCCAGCACCGTTCCGTCGCCGCCGGGTAGCTCCCAGCGGTCGGTCATCTCGTAACCCATCGCCCGTAATTCGGTGCTGCTGATGTCGTGTTCGAGCACGGCCGACGGGAGGAACAGACCCAACTCGGCGTCGCCGCTCACACCGTCGCGCAGGGCCCCCGCGGTACCGATGTTGATGACCTCGGAGACCGGCGCCCCGCCGGCGAGTTCCCGGCTCAGCGCCATCGTCGCGCGCACCTTGCCGATGCCCGTCACGAGCACGCGCATCCCGGGCGGCACATGTCTGGCCTCGGCCCGCGTCGCCGAGACGACGAGGACACCGGATCTGGGCAGCGCGTTGTGAGTCACGCCGACGATTATGGCGTGTGTCAGCCGCGGGCGAGCGCGGCGGACGCTCGCGCCGCGCGGCCCAGCGACGAGCCGTATCCGGGTCCGTGGCCGGCCGCGTGCACGGCGAGCGGATGCAGTTGGTGGACGTCGACGCGGTCCTGCCAGCCGGGGACGAGCGGGTGCGCGTCTCGATAGCCGTCGAGGACCGCATCGAGGTGCGGGCACCCGAACAGTGCAAGCATCGCCAGATCGGTCTCCCGATGACCGCCGTGCGCGGCCGGGTCGATCATCACGACGCCCCGCGGAGTCCACATCACATTCCCGTTCCAGAGATCGCCGTGGATGCGTGCCGGCCCCTCGTCGTCGTCGAACACGCCGTCCGCGATCAGGACACATGCGTCGCGGACCGCGTCCTCGTCCTCGGTCGTGAGGTTCCCGGCCGCGCGCGCCGGGGCCAGATACGGTTCCACCCGTTCCCGGACATAGAACTCACCCCACGACCGGTATTCGACCGAGCTCAGCTCTCGGCGACCGATGAACAGCTGACCGGAGAACGGTGTTCCGTCCGCATCGGCAGGCGGGGAACCGAACTGCGGGGCGCCCGCGTCGTGCATCCGAGCGAGCGCGGCCCCGAACTCCCGTGCCACTTCGGGCGATGGCCGATCGCGTTCGAGGCGTTCGAGTTCGATGGCGTCTTCGCTCACCGAGATCACCCGTACGACAGGCGCTCCCGACGCCGACAGCCAGCGCAACCCGGCGGCTTCGGCCGCGAAGAAGTCGGGATGACCGCCCCGCGGGCCGCTCTCGCGCAGCGTCTTGGTGAAGGCGGGACTCACCGGGAGGAATGCTCGTCGGTCGCCGTCGCCTCGAGACTCTTCGCACTCACTCGCGCGAGCCGGTCGAAACGATCGTTGGCGACTCGCATCGCGATCTCATACGGCAGTGCGAACTTTCGCGCCCACCAGTACCCGAACCGGATGTCGAACGAGGTGTAGACCATGAAGCGGTTCTTTCGAATCCCGGTCAGGATCGCCGCCGCCGCCACGTCGGGCGACACCGCGACCTTGTGAAATCCGTTGATGGCGGCCTTGACCCGCGGGTTCTCGCGGTCGATGCCGACGATCTCCACGGAGTCGACCAGCGGCGTGTCCACCCCGCCGGGGCATACCAGGGACACCCCGATCCCGTGACGCCGCAGATCGAATCGAAGGACCTCCGACACGCCCCGCAGCCCGAACTTGCTGGCGCTGTATGCGGCGTGCCACGGCAGCGCCAGTAGGCCGGCGGCCGACGACACGTTCACGATGTGTCCGCCGCGCCCCCGTCGGATCATCTGCGGCACAAAGCTTTCGATGATGTGAATCGGCCCCATCAGGTTGACGTCGACCAGCTTCCGCCAGTGCCGGTGTTCGAGATTCTCCACCGTTCCCCACGCCGAGATCCCGGCGATGTTCATCACCACGTCCATGACGCCGACCTCGGCGTCGACCTGGCGGGCGAACCCGGCCACCCAGTCGAAGTCCGAGACGTCCCCGGCCACGTGGTAGAGGACCGTTCCGTCGGCCGCGGTGATGGCCGCGACGACCTCGTCGAGCTGATCCGCGTGCAGGTCGGTGAGCACCAGTTCGGCGCCCCGGGCGGCGGCGGCCTGGGCGGTGGCCCTGCCGATTCCGCTCGCCGCGCCGGTGATGAGGACCTTGCGGCCACGCAGCGACGGCACCGGGGTGTCCATGAACAGCAGCTCTCTGAGACCCATGACGCGAGGTTAGCCGTCCGCCGCGGCGGACCTCAGCCGATCGACGGATCGCCCACGCCGGATCGGGCCGCGCGCCGGCGACGTCAGCCGATCGGCAGTTTCCCGTCGAAGAGCGCGTAGACGATGGTCAGCATCGCCTTGAGCACTTGTGCGGACACGTCCTGGCCCTGGGTCATCAGCAGCCGCGCCACGGCTTCGGGGTCCTCGGTGGCGAGGAGATGCTCGACGAAGGGGATGACCGAGGACAGTCCGCTGGCGTCGTCCGTCGGCACCGACGGCGCCGGGCCCGCTCCGGTGGCGGCGTTCCCGTTGACGTAGTTCAGGATGCCGTCGGTGATCGCCATGGCGTACTTGACCTGACCGTCCCGGCCGGCGAGCGCCTTGGCCTCACCGGGGTTGGCGAGGTTGCCCATCTCGATGAACACCGCCGGGACCTTGGTCAGGTTCACCGCGGCGATGTCCGGACGGGTCTGGATCCCGTCGCGGACGCCGGCGTAGTTCGCCGAGGGGAACCCGGCCTTGACGAAGGCGTCGCGCATGGTGGTCGAGGCCTTGCGTCCCTCGCCGGACTGCACGCGGTCGACGGTGGCATCCGGGACCGGCAGCGACGGCACGATCATGTGGAAGCCCTTCTTGGACTCGTCGGCTCCCCGCGCCGTCGAGTCGGCGTGCAGGCTGACCGCGACCGCGGCTCCGGAGCGACTGGCCGCGGCGGCGCGTTCGTCCACACAACCGCCCCAGCCGGTGTCGTCCGGCCGGCTCAGGACCACACGAGCCCCCTGGCTCTCGAGGCCGGCCTTCACGAGTTGCCCGATCTGCCAGTTGACCGTGTGCTCCTTGGCGCCGTTCACACCGGTCGCGCCGCTGGTCTGGCAGTCCTTCTTGCCACCGCGCCCGTCCGGCACCTGTGCCCTGAGGTCGTGACCGGCGGCCGAGGCCTGGTGACCGGGGTCGAGGAAGATCGTCTTCCCCGCCAGTGCCGTCCCGCGGGCGGGGGCCGCTTCGGCGGGCGCGGCGACCACATTCGAGGCGACCGCCATCGACGTGGCGGCCACCATGGCGAAGCCGATCGTGGCAAGGCGTTGGGCTGTCGTCTTTCGGAACATTGCGCTGTCGAGGCCGCGACGCGCCGAGGCGCTGGTCACTTGCCTCACTCCCTCCCGTTGAGTACCACTGGTCACACTGGTCACAGACATAACAGTGAAACAAACGAATGCGGGATTCCGAAATGGTCGTCCTGGGACAACGGCATTTCGTTAGGGAGCTGTGACCTCTCCGATCGGCGTGTCGAGCGTGTCGCGGGTCAGTCCGCCAGGTGCCGCAGGATTCCGAGGATGCCGTTCTCGTCCGCAGCGTCCTCCGGTCGGGCGACGGCGGCCTCCAGTTCGGCGCGCACGGCCGCCTCGTCGAGACCGCGCCCGATCGCGACGAGTTCGGTGGCCGGACGCCGCGCTTCCCAGGATTCGCGCATCACGCGCACGAAGCCGCCGACTCCGTGCACGACGAACCGCTGCCGATGCCTCGGTACGTCGAAGTGGACGATTCCTTTGATCCGGAAACAGCCACTGGGCGGACGTTCGAGAAATCGCGCCAGGCGCCGCGGATCCATCGGCCGGTCGCTGGAGAACGACACCGACTCGTATTCAGCGTGCAGATGCTCGTGGTCAGCGTGACCCGCGTCGTCGAGCAGCAACTCGTCGAAGGCCATCTGGCCGGACCGAGCCTGCGCGACGTCGCGCTGAACGACATCGAACAGCAGCGCCGGATCGATCGCGGCATTCCGGGTCGCCACCCGCGGTGCGGTCGCATTGAGTTGTGCGACAAGCTCTTCGACGACGCGCCGGGACTCATCCGGGATCAGGTCGACCTTGTTGACGAGCACGAGGTCGGCGATCGCGACGTGCGAGTCCAGCTCCGGATGCGTACCGCGCACCTCCTCGACATGCGCGGCGTCGACCACGTAGACCAGTCCGCCGTAGCGGAGTCGTGCGTCCGCCACCGACGTCACCATCCGGATGAGCGCTTTGGGTTCGGCGATCCCGCTCGCCTCGATCACGATGGCGTCGATCCCCGCGCTCGGACGAACCAGCGAGGTGAGCGCGTCCGCGAGGCCGTCGGCGTCGACGGTGCAGCACATGCACCCGTTCCCGAGGCTCACCGTGCCGTCCGCCTGCGCCGAGACGAGCAGCGCATCGATGTTCACCTTGCCGAAGTCGTTGACCAGCACGCCCAGCCGGGTGCCGGTGCGCCCGGCAGACCGCAACAGATGATTGAGCAGTGTCGTCTTTCCCGAACCCAGATACCCGGCCACCACGACGACCGGAACCGGACCGCGGCGATCGGGGGTCTTCGCAGCGCTCATCACCGGCGGTCGGGTTCCAGACAGTCCGCACAGATCACGGCGAGGTCGCGGCCGTCTCGATCGGGGTGATTGGCGACATTGCTCGTCGGACGACGGCATTCGACGCAGCGGCCGAGCACCTCCGCGTGGTCGGAGAACTCCACGCCCATGCGGTCGTCGAAGACGTAGAGCGAACCCTGCCAGAGCCCGTCGTCGCCGTACCGCTCGCCGTAACGCACGATGCCGCCGTCGAGTTGGTAGACCTCGGCGAACCCGCGGTTCCGCATCACCGTGCTGAGGACCTCGCAGCGCACGCCGCCCGTGCAGTACGTGACGATCGGCCGGTCCTTGAGGTGATCGAACGCGCCGCTCTCGATCAACGGCACGAAGTCCCGGGTGGTGCGCGCCTTGGTCGTGACCGCGCCGGCGAATCGCCCGACCTCTGCCTCGATCTCGTTGCGCCCGTCGAAGAAGACCACGTCGTCGCCGCGGGCGTCCACGAGCTCGTGCACCTGCTCCGGACTCAGCCGTGTTCCGGTGCCGACGACCCCGTTCTCGTCGACCTCGATCTCGTCCGGAACCCCGAAGGTCACGATCTCGGGCCGGACGCGCACGCTCAACCGCGGGAAGTCCCGGCCCGTGCCGTCGGACCATTTGATGTCCGCCCCCGCGAACCCGGGGTACGCGCGGGTCGTCCTGACGTAGCGTTTGACCGCGGCGATGTCGCCACCGACGGTGCTGTTGATCCCTTGGCGTGACACGATGATCCTGCCCCGGACCCCGAGCGACTCGCACACCGCCAGCTGCCACAACCGGATGGCCTCGGGATCGGGCAGCGGAACGAAGACGTAGAACAGGACGATCTTGGGGGTCGGCACAGTGCAAGGGTACGGAAATCGGCGACCCCGCCCCGAATCCACATCACGGTCCCGCGACCGCCGATTCCTACGCGTGATCTGCGCAACCGCGGCAATCGGGACTCTGACCGTTTCGGTCGCACTCGCCGGATGCTCCCTGCCGTCGGACTCCGGCCCGTCCCGAATCGTCATTCCGCCCACCGACGAGTTGTCGACGGTGACCGAAATCGAGTCCTCGTCGACGACATCGACCACCGGCGAGGACTCGGCGCGGAATCTGCCCGACTGGACAATCGGGCGAGTCGTCGCAATGGCACCACGCGTCGACAACTCGCGTTTCCACCAGGGCTCGGTGACGGAGGATTCGCCGCTGCAGGACTCGTCCGGTTTCCATTTCTCGACGCCGGATCGGGCGGTGAATTGCTCGACCGGTACCAACGGTTCGTCGGCCCTCGCCTGTCGGATCGATGAGGATGCGGACGACGATTCCTCGGCGGAACGCCCGTCGTCCGACTCGGGCGCCTGCGACTGGGCCCGGGATTACGCCGTCCTGGGACCGGATGGACCGCAGCGCGGTGCGTGCGCCAATCGATATCCCGTTCTGTATCGCAGTTCAATTGTCGACTTCGGTCGCACAATTTCGATATCACGATTTTCTTGTCTCGTTGAGACCGTCGGTATGTTCTGTCTCGAATCGCGTTCTCAATCAGGATTCGCAATCACCCCGAACGGTTACCAAACCATCTATGCAGCAGATCGGGCGCCCGAAGCGTTGGTGAGCGTGTCGCCCGAGGAATCGGACGAATCGTCCCGGCGGACGACCGTGGCTGTGCCCACGAGCTAGACCACACCTACTTCGAACCGGTCCGCCACTGCGCGTAACCCGCCGTCGAGACCAGCATGGATCCGACTTGTCAACAAACGGACGTGTCTCGACTTCCCTAACGCTATTCAATGATTTATGGTCTAGGCGGGGGTTCTCAGCAAGTACTCATGGTTTGAGTCTAAGCTGTGCACAGTTGGAATAGATCAAAACGGGGGGACGCAGGTTTTCGGGCCTTGCACGTCCGTCTTGGTCGGATGACACAATTCGAGGGGACAAGCAATTCATGGCGAAAAAGGAAATCGTTCAGGTCATCGACGATCTCGACGGTAAGGTGCTGGATCAGTACGAAACCGTCCGGTGGTCACTCGATGGAAAGAACTACGAGTTCGACACTTCGTCGAAGCACGCGCAGCAATTCCGCGATTCGCTGTCGAAGTACCTCGACATCTCCCGCCAGACCGGTCGCGTGACCAAGCGCACCGCAACGGCGTCGACTGCGACCGGGGGCGGACGCAACAAGGAGACCACCAAGGCGATTCGTGAGTGGGCCATCCGCGAAGGTTACGAACTGAGTGATCGCGGTCGCATCCCACAGAGCATCATCGAGGCCTTCGAAGCCGCACACTGATCGGTCAGACCTGACCGTCATCACACATGAGACCTGTTGCCCGGCCGCCTTTCGCGGGCCGGGCAACAGGCGTTGAAAGGGCTGTTCGCCGATGAGGCCCCTGACCCCGCTGTCGGCTCCGGTGGACCCGATTCGCGCACTCGAGCGCATCTCGTGGCTGCTCGAGCGTCGTCGGGAGAGCACGTACCGCGTGGAGGCCTTCCGCCGCGCCGGGCAGGCGGCCGCCGGACTCGACCCGTCCGAGCTACACGCGCGGGCTGACGCCGGCACTCTCACCGCGATCAAGGGAATCGGCAAGACCACCGCGGCGGTCATCGCCGAGGCCGCCGACGGTGAGCTACCGGGGTACCTCGCACGTTTGCAGGCCGAAGATCCACCCCTCGCCCCCGACGGCGCCGAGGGCCTCGTCGAGGCCGTTGTCGGCGACCTGCACGCCCACACCGACTGGAGCGACGGCGGGGCGCCCATCGACGAGATGGCCGCGGCTGCGGAGGCCTCCGGCCACGACTGGCTCGCGATCACCGACCACTCGCCGCGCCTCACGGTCGCGAACGGACTGAGCCCGGAACGGCTCGCCGCCCAGATCGAGGCGATCGACAACTGGAACACCGGTCACAGCAGCCACTTTCGTCTCTTCCGTGGAATCGAGATCGACATCCTCGACGACGGAACGCTCGATCAGACCGACGAGATGATCGCCCGACTCGACGTCGTGACCGCATCCGTGCACTCCAATCTGCGCATGGCGCACGACGCCATGACCGACCGGCTCATCGCCGCGGTCTCCGACCCACGGGTGCACGTCCTCGGCCACTGCACCGGCCGGCGAGTGCTGAGCGGCCGGGGCCACCGACCACCCTCGACCTTCGACGCCGAGGCCGTGTTCGCCGCCTGCGCGGCCCACGACACCATCGTGGAGATCAACTCCCGTCCGGAGCGGGTCGACCCGCCCGACGAACTGATCGAGATCGCCGACGACGCGGGCTGCCTGTTCGCGATCGACTCCGACGCCCACGCACCCGGGCAACTCGACTTCAAGATCCTCGGCGCGCGGCGGGCCGTCGACCACGGCATCGACCCCGACCGGATCGT
This sequence comes from Gordonia sp. NPDC127522, assembly GCF_042672305.1. Taxonomy (NCBI): domain Bacteria; kingdom Bacillati; phylum Actinomycetota; class Actinomycetes; order Mycobacteriales; family Gordoniaceae; genus Gordonia; species Gordonia sp. NPDC127522. The sequence continues at coordinate 54,837 of NZ_JBHXVK010000020.1, read as the reverse complement.
CACGACATGGTCGTCGGACCGGTTGTCGGAGTGGCTCGCCCGCTGAGCTGTCCCGCTGGGCCCGAGCAGCCCAGAACATGCTGTCAGCTCAGGGCCTCGACCCGGTCCCGGATCACCGGCAGCACACCTTCGGCGAACCAGTGCGCTTCCTCGATGTGCGGATAGCCCGACAGGATGAAGTGGGAGAAGCCCTCGGATTCGTACTCGCCGATCAGCGCCGCGACCTCGTCGTAGCTGCCGACGAGCGCGGTGCCGGCTCCCCCACGGATGAGCCCGACCCCCGCCCACAAGCCGGGATGGATCTCGAGCGCATCGCGACGTCCGCCGTGGAGTTCGGCCATCCGACGCTGACCGGTCGAGTCCGAGACCGAGTGCAGGGCGAACGCGGTCTCGATCTCGTCGTCGGAGATCCCCTGCAGCAGTGTGGCGGCGACCCGCCACGCCTCCTCGGAGGTCTCGCGGGCGATGACATGCAGCCGCACACCGTATTCGAGCGACCGGCCGACCGTCTCGGCGCGTCGCGCCACCTCCGCGATCTTCTCTCCGGCCACCGCCGGCGGCTCGCCCCACGTGAGGTAGACCTGGGCACGCGAGGCCGCAACGGTCAGTGCCGGGTCCGACGACCCGCCGAAGTAGATCCGCGGTGGATCGGTCGGCGGATCCGCGAGGAACGCCCCGGCGATCCGGTAGAACTCTCCGTCGAAGTCGACGGTCTCACCGGACCAGAGCCGGTCGACGATCTGCACGAACTCGTCGGTGCGCGCGTAACGGCGGTCGTGGTCGACCCAGTCACCGAACCGGCGTTGCTCGACCTCGTCACCGCCGGTCACGATGTTGACCGCGATCCGTCCACCCGAGAATCGCTGGAGCGTCGCCGCCTGCTGTGCGGCCAGGGTCGGCGAGATCAGCCCGGGGCGGAATGCGACGAGGAAGGTCAACTGCTCGGTGTGGGTGATCGCGGCGGCCGTGGTCAGCCACGCGTCCTCACACCAGGTTCCGGTCGGGGTCAGGACACTCTCGTAGCCGAGCCGATCGGCGGTGCGTGCGACATCGATCAGGTACGGCAGGTCTGGCGCACGGTAACCCGGAGGGTGCCGTTTCGTCGCCGATGCATGTGAGGCTCCGACGATCCCGCGGCTGTCACCGGCGGTCGGCAGAAACCAGTGGAAATGGCTCATGGGCGTGTTCCCTTTCTCGCACCACTAGGACTGGGGCGTGCCGAACAGCGGTGCCAGGGCCTCGTCGTAGCGGTTGTCGACGAACTTCGCGAGGTCGACCTGCCCCTGGAGTTGCCCGGAGTCGGCGAAGGCATCGGCGAGCTCCTGCTCCGACGCCACGACGCTGTCGTCGAGTGCGATCGCGGGTCGAAGGCTGCGGCCCTGGGCGATCGCGCCGGCCCGCGGGTCGATTCCGACCTCGGCGGAGTACTGCTCGGCCCACTCTTCCGGGTTGGCCTTGGCCCAGTTGGCGGCCCGCGCGATCCCGAGGGCCAGTTCCCGTACCGCGGTGTTGCGACGCGGGTCGGCAAGCGCCTCGTCGCCCGCGATCCCGAAACCGTAACCGTTCGATACGCCTTCGGCCGTGACGAGCGTCTTCGGGTTGTTCTCGAGCTGGACGATCGCGGTGTACGGGTCCCAGATCGCCCATGCGTCGACGTTCCCGGAGGTGAACGCCGACAACGCATCCGCGGGCTGCAGGAAGACCGGCTCGACGTCCTTGCCGGGCCCCAGGGTCAGATTCACCTTGTTCAGTTGCAGCAGCAGATGTCCGTGGGCCGAGCTGCCCTTCGCCACGGCGACCTTCTTGCCCTTGAGGTCGGCGACCGAGGCCAGTGTCGACGTTCCCGGGATCAGGATCGCGTCGCCGCTGGCGTTGTTCGCGTACCCGGTGACGATCTTGACCTTCGCGTTCGCGGCGGCGCCGAAGATGGGCGGCGTGTTCCCGGTGACCGCGAAGTCGATCTTGCCTGCGGTGGCGGCCTCGATCTGCGGCGGGCCGGAGGTGAAGGTGGAGAATTCGATGGTGAACGGGAGCTTCTCGAGTTCGCCCGAGGCGCGCAGTAGGGCTTCGGTGCCGCCCTTCTGGTCTCCGACTCGGAGGGTCAGGTCCTGCAGTGAGGCGACGTCGACCGTCTCGTTCGCGATCGATTCGGCGGTGTCCTCCCGCTGCACACAGCCCGCGAGGCCCAGGGTCAGGGCGGCGGTGGCCAGCACGGCGGCGAGCACGCGGCGCCGTCGGGCCCGGGATGCGCGCACGGAAAGATGGTGGTGTGTCATCGAGATCGGCTTTCGGTCAGGGAACGGGAGGGTCAGCGCGCCGGATCGGCGACGCCGAGTGCGGTCAGCAATTCGGCTCGCAGGCGCGGGATCTCGGAGTCGGGGTCATCGGCGTCGCCGGTCTGACGTGGACGGGGCACGGTGAGGTCTTCGACGATCTCGCCACCGGCCAGGACGACGACGCGGTCGGCCAGCCGCAACGCCTCGTCGACGTCGTGGGTGACGAGGAGTGCACCGAACCCGTTGTCGCGCCACAGCGAGATGAGCAGTTCGTGCATCGTGCGCCGAGTGAGGGCGTCGAGTGCGCCGAACGGCTCGTCGAGCAGCAGCAGTTGCGGACGGGCCACGAGCGCACGGGCGAGCGAGACCCGTTGCGCCTGACCACCCGAGAGTTGCGCGGGCCACGCACCCGTCTTGTCGCTCAGGCCGACCTCGTCGAGGGTGCGGCGCGCGCGTTCGCGGGCCTGTGACTTGCCGACCTTCTCGCGCACGAGGCCGAAGGCGACGTTCTGTAAGATGGTGCGCCAGGGGAAGAGTCGCGGTTCCTGGAAGGACACCGCCGGGTGACCGGCGGTCCGGACGCTGCCCGACTCGGTCTGCGACAGGCCCGCCAGCAGGCGAAGCAGCGTCGACTTGCCGCTGCCGCTGCGTCCGATGAGCGCGACGATCTCGTGCGCCCCGACCCGCAGGGTCACGTCCCGCAACACGAGATTGTCCCCGTAGCTCAGGCTCGCGTTCTCGACTTCCGCGGCGTACTCGGCGGGGTCGACCAGGTCGTCGGCGGACGGGACCTCGAGATCGCGGGTGGCGATGGCGGTCATGGTAGGGCCTCCTGGACTCGGGATGTGCGGGTTGGGGGCGTCACCGGTTCTGGTATCGGGTCGTGTAGCGCTCCAGCGCACGCACGATGGCGTCGGTGATCAAACCCAGTGCGGCGTAGACGATCAGGCCGAAGAAGATGATGTCGGTGCGCAGGAAGTCGCGCGCGTTGTTGATCAGGTATCCCAGCCCGGACGTGGCCGCGATCTGCTCGGCGACGATGAGGCTGAGCCATGCGATCGCCAGGGCCTGGCGCAGACCGACCAGGATCTGCGGCATGGCACCCGGGATGATGAGATCGCGGATGGTGGTCAGCCGTGAGAAGCCCAGCACGCGAGCGGTTTCCACCAGGCGGCCGTCGATCTGGCGAATCGCGGCGGAGGTGTTCAGGTAGAGGGGGAACAGCGCGCCGAGGGACACGAGCAGCACCTTGGGCATCTCGCCGATGCCGAACCACAGGATGAACAACGGGATCAGACCGAAGAGCGGAAGTGCGCGTATAGCCTGCATGTTCGGGTCGATGGCCGAGTCGGCGAACTTGCTCAGGCCGACCAGCAAGCCCAGACCGATCCCGACCGCGACGCCGATCGTCAGTCCGATCGCGACCCGCTGCGCCGACGCCGCGATGGCGTCGAGGAGTTGTCCGTTGTTCAGGACCTCCCACCCGGCCTCGGCGATCAGCGACGGTGCGGGCAGCTTGTCCTGCGGGATGATCCCCAGTGCGCTGCCCACCTGCCAGAGCATGAGAACGGCGATGGGTGACAGCGCGCGCAGGATGGTGTGCAGCCGGGACGACCGGCCCGCCTTGGCCGATGGGGAGTCGGACGACCCCGGGTCCACCGCCCGCGGATCGCCGGGCGCGCTGATACTGAGTGTTCGGTCGGCCACGTGCGGCAACGTTACGAATCGGGAAACACTCGCGACACCGTTGAGTTCAGCGTGAGCACAAGTAGGCCACCCGCCCAGCGTTCGCGTAACGGCGAGCGGTCAGCCCCGGTCGATACCGTTCGGTGCGTCAGCTCCGTTTGATGACGATGCCGGTCATCCCCGACGCCGAACCCGTCAGCTCGATCACCGGTCCGCCCGGACGCGTCGGTGCGCCGGCCTTGTCCTTCACCTTGGACCATCCGGAGAGTTGCAGGTCGCCGTACCTTATCTCCTGATCGGGGCCGATCCGGAGCTTCACCGTGGTGATGGAGACCTGCAGCTGCAGGATCGTCGACGGGCCGGGGAACGTCGCATGGGTGAAGTCCATGTCGACGGTGCCCATGCTGCCGGTGACCAGCGTCGACGGCGGAACATGCCACGTGCCCTTGCGGCGAACCGTCTCCCACTCGGCCGCGAGGTGCACGGGCCCGGTCGAAGGGACGGCGACGGCCGGGGTCGCGGCAACGGCCTGGCCCGGCTCGTTGAACAGGCGACCGGCGTTCGGCAGGTGTTCCAGGACGGCTCGCAGGTCCGCGCGGGTCTTGGCGGCGTACACCAGACCGGACCGGTCCTCGAACTCCGCGATCTCCAGATATCCGGACGAGAAGGCATCATTGAGAAGAGTCACGGCCCGCTCGCGTTCCGGGTTTCCGACCCGTAGATCGTCGTCGGGGAGGCGGTCGACCATACCTGCCACCTTATGGCACCCGCGCTGGGTGGGTTTTCCCAGCACGACGGCCGGGGCTCGCGGCGGCGTCAGTTCCGCGGGATCGGTGGCGCGGAGTCGGGGGCCATCAGGGCGCCGATCTGCGCGAAGATCGGATTGCCGCCGTTGGCGTACGAGCCGTCCGGACCGAACGCCTCGGCGTCGTAGGTCACCGCCACCGCGATGGCGATCTTCTCTGACGGGAGATACCCGACGACCGCCGCGTAGCCGTTGAACAACGGGTTCTGCACGATCCAGCCGCCGGTCAGCACGACTCCCATGCCGTAGGTGTACTCCTCGTTCATCTGCCGGCACGTCGAGCAACCGGCCAGCGGACGCGCCACGCCGCGGAGCCGGGTGGAGACCATGGTGTCGTAGCCCTCGGCCGACAGCGTCTCCCCCGCGAAGAGTTTCCGGGCCGTCGCCTCGACGTCGTAGATGTTCGACGTCTGAATCGCACCGTGGGTGATGCTCCACGACGGGTTCCAGCCGGTCGTCTCCTCGTAGAACGGCGTCGTCGGTGGAAGGTTCAGAATCCCGCGGCGCTCCGACGAGTAGGCATGCAGGGCGGGTTCCGGGATCACCGCCGTCAGATCCGACACCGTGTTGTCGAGGTCGAGCGGCTCGGAGATCCGCTGCCGGAGTAGATCCGCGACCGATTCACCGGTGATCTTCTCCAGCACGAGGCCGAGGATCACGTAGTTGGTGTGCGCGTAGTTCCAGTTCGTCCCCGGCGCGTAGAGCAGCGGTTTGTTCACCGCGTAGGACAACATCTCGTCGGTCGTCCACGCCTTGAACGGGTTCGTCAGCTCCTCGATCTCGAACGCGTCGTTGCCGAGCACATAGTCCTGATACCCCGACGTCATCGTCGCCAGTTGCCGGAGGGTGACCCGGTCGCTGTTGGGGATCTGGGGCACCCATGTCGCGATGATGTCGTCGAGGGCGACCGCCTTCTCGTCGACGAGTTGCAACAACACCGCCGCGACGTAGGCGATGGCGACCGACCCGTTGCGGAAGTGCATGTCCGCGGTGGCGGGTACACCGGTCTGCGACTCGCCGAACGCCTTGGTGGTCACCTCCTGGCCGTCGTCGGTGACACGCACGATCACCGACTTGAGGTGTTGGGACTCCATCAGACCTTCGACGATCTGCTCGATCTGCGCCGCCTGCTGCGGGTTCGACGACGACGCCGACGAGGACGCGGGTTCGGAACCGCCCCCGGTGCCGCACGCCGCCAGAGCGATCGCGAGGACCGTGGCAATCAGCATTGACCAGCGCTTATGCATTGTCGAATTGTTCCACGGGCGCCGAACCCCTGTCGGCGACTTCGGCGATTCCGGAGTAGCGTCGACTCCGTCTGCAATCGGCCGGAGGAGGCGACGATGTCAGCGGTAGACGCGACGAGCTCGGGGACGATGCCGGTCGCGTTCATCGGTCACGGCAACCCGATGAACGCCCTCGAGCGCAACAAGTACACCGAGGCCTGGGCCGCCTTGGGGAACTCGGTGCCGAAACCGCGAGCGATCCTGGTGATCTCGGCGCACTGGTACACCAATGCCACCGCCGTGACGGCGATGCCACGGCCACGGACGATCCACGACTTCTACGGTTTCCCGCAGGACCTCTTCGACGTGGAGTACCCCGCCCCGGGCGACCCTGATGTCGCCGACATGGTCTCCGATGTCGTCAAACCCACGTGGTGCGGTCACGACATCGACAGCTGGGGTATCGACCACGGGACGTGGTCGGTGCTGGTGCACACGTTCCCGGATGCGTCCGTACCCGTACTCCAGTTGTCGCTCAACGCTTTCAAGGACTACGAGCACCACTACGAGCTGGGCCGCCGGCTCGCCCCGCTCCGCGACCAGGGTGTGCTGATCATCGGCAGCGGCAACATCGTGCACAACCTACGCGCGGTCGACTTCGCGAAGCCCGACAGCGGATTCGACTGGGCCCACCGGTTCGACGACGCGGCCCGAGAGGTGTTGCTGGACAAGCCGTCGAGTGTGCTGAGTCTGGACGGACATCCCGACTTCGACAAGTCCGTGCCGACCCCGGACCACTATCTACCGATGCTGTACATCGCCGGACTCGCCGGAGACGCCCCGCTGGATCTGCTCGTGGACGGCCATGCCGCCGGGTCGATCTCGATGGCCGCCTACACGCACGGGCTGGAGGTCGAGCCCACGGGGTCCGGCGCCGGTGGCCCGGCTGCCGAACTGCCCGAGGGGTTTCCGACACTCAACTCGAACCTGTGACCCTCAGGCCGCGAGGAACTCGTCGATCTGGTTGATCGCCGACGACGCACCTTCGACGACCCCCATGTCGAGCACCTTCTGCAACGCCTCGGCCGAGTCGTAGGTGCTGATGAAGGTGGCGACGGTCTTACCGTCCGTCTCGGTGAATGCGTAGGAGTTGCGGGATTCGGGCATGTCGGTGATCGGGTTGAGGTCCCCGTCGGCAAAGCCGTCGAGGAAGGTGAAGCCGGTGGGCTCGTCCACCGATTCGACTTTCCAGTAGCCGCCGAACTTCTCGCCCTCGGGACTGGTCATGTAGTACGTGACCTTGCCGCCCGGGCGCAGGTCGTGGTCGACGACGGTCGCCGGATAGGTGGGCGGGCCCCAGATCTTCTCGAGCTGACGCGGATCCGCGTAGATCTGCCACACCCGTTCGATCGGCGCCGCGAACTCGGCGTTGATGGTGATCGTCCGGGCGTCCAGGTCGGGTGTCACATCGATGACAGGCATTGTTCATTCCTCCGGTGTGATTGTGGGTGAGGGTGATTCGAGCGTGAGTAGATCGTCGATGCGGGCGATACGACCACGCCACACCGCTTCGAGCTCGGTGAGCATCGAGGCCACCGAACGCACTGCCGCGACATCGCCGCTGGCCAGCTGCTCGCGTCCGGAACGACGCTTGGTGAGCAGACCGGCCTTCTCCAGGACGGCGACGTGCTTCTGTACCGCCGCGAAGCTCATGTCGTATTTCGCGGCGAGCACCGAGACCGAGTGTTCGCCGGCGAGCACGCGTCGCAGGATGTCACGACGGGTGCGGTCCGACAGCGCGTGGAACAGGGCGTCGGCCCGGTCCTCGTCTGTCGGTTCGCCTGCGTTCTCGGCCACGCCTCAAACATACAACCAATCGGTTGTATGTCAAGAGTCTGTTGCGATCACGACGGGCTCAACCCTGGCCGCCGACGGCCCCTGCGCCTTGACTGGTCCCGACCGTCTCGCCGCGCGCGTCGCGTCGCCGCCATCGGACCGACTCCGCGATCCCGAACCCGAAGGACCCCATTCGTGACCCGTCAGCTCCACCTCGGTGGTTTCTTGATCGCCTCCCCCGTCACCCATTCGCACGCCGCATGGCGTCATCCCGGCTCGGAGACCGACTACTTCGGGCCAGACCACTACCACCGGGTCGGCCGCATCCTCGAACGCGGCAAGTTCGACTTCGCCTTCTTCGCCGACCTGCTCGCCGCACCGGTCCGGTTCGGCGGCGACCAGTCCGAACCCTTCCGGCGCGGCACCCAGGCCGCGGCGACGATCGATCCGAGCCTGGTCGCGGCGAGCATCGCCGCCGTCACCACCCGGCTCGGTATCGCGGTCACCAAGTCCACCACCTACTTTCACCCCTACGAACTCGCGCGCGTCTTCGGTTCCCTCGACCACCTCACCCGTGGACGGATCGCGTGGAACATCGTGACGTCGCTGTCGCAGGCCGAGGCGCAGAATTTCGGCTTCGACGACCACGTCGGACACGACGAGCGGTACGTGCGCGCCGAGGAGTTCGTCAGCACGGCGATCAAGCTGTGGTCGAGCTGGGATGCCGACGCCGTCACCGCCGACAAGGAGTCCGGCGTCTGGGCGGATCCGTCGAAGATCCACACCGTCGACCACGAGGGCACGCACTACCGCACGCGGGGTCCGCTGAACCAGCCCCGCTCACCGCAGCATCGCCCGGTACTCATCCAGGCGGGGTCGTCGAACACCGGCAAGGACTTCGCCGCGCGGTGGGCGGAGGCGATCTTCGAGATCGACCCGACCCCGGAGGGACGCCGGGCCTACTACGACGACGTGAAGTCGCGGGCGGTGAACTTCGGCCGAAATCCCGACCACGTCAACATCTTCCCGTCGTTCATCCCGTTCATCGGCGAGACCGAGTCGATCGCCCGGGAGAAGCAGGCGTTCCACAACGAACTCGCCGATCCGATCTCCGGCCTGATCACGCTGTCGGTTCACACCGACCACGACTTCTCCGCCTACGATCTCGACGCTCCCGTCGAAGACGTCCAGGTGAGTGGCACACAGGGGCTGTTCGACGTCGCCCGACGCCTCTCCGAGCGGGACAGTCTCACCCTCCGCGACATCGGCAAGCTCTACGCCCAGGGAGTCCTGCTGCCGCAGTTCGTCGGCACGGCCGCCGATGTCGCGGATCAGATCGAGGAGTCCTTCACCGGCGGTGAGGCCGACGGGTTCATCGTGTCGAGTGCTCAGACCCCGGGCACCTTCAACGATTTCGTGGACTACGTGGTGCCGGAGCTGCAGCGCCGCGGCCTGTTCCGCACGGAGTACGAGGGCACGACCCTGCGCGAGCACCTCGGGCTCGGGAGCGCCGAGGAGGATCTGCCCGCGGACGTGCGTGGGGTCGACACCCGGCTCGCGGGCTGAGAGAACTCAGCGCTCGCCGACCCGGCCGCCGTCGACGTCCCAGTGCCGGTCGACGCGCACGTTCTGCAGCATGCGCCGATCGTGGGTCACGAGAAGCACTGCGCCGTCGTAGGAATCGAGGGCGGACTCGAGTTGCTCGATGGCCGGCAGGTCGAGGTGGTTGGTCGGCTCGTCGAGGACGAGGACATTGGTGCCCCGCGCCTGCAGCAGGGCGAGTCCGGCCCGCGTGCGTTCGCCGGGCGACAGCTCTCCGACCGGCCGGTCCACGTGATCGGCCCGCAGGCCGAACTTGGCGAGCAACGTCCGCACGTCCGCGGTGGAGTATTCGGGGACCAGCGCTTCGAACCGTTCGGCCAGCGGCCGGGGACCGGTGAACAGGCCACGCGCCTGGTCGATCTCGCCGATCGCGACGTTGGCACCGAGTCGCGCGGTCCCCTCGTCGGGTTCGACGCGACCGAGCAGTAGCCGCAGCAGCGTCGTCTTGCCGGCACCGTTGTGGCCCGTGATGCCGATGCGTTCGCCGGCGTTCACCTGTAACGACAACGGGCCCAGCACGAAATCCCCCTGTCGCACAACCGCTTCATTGAGGGTGGCGACCACCGAGCTGGAGCGCGGCGCGGACCCGATGGTGAACTCGAGAACCCATTCCTTGCGCGGTTCGGCGACCTCGTCGAGCCGAGCGATCCGGCTCTCCATCTGCCGGACCTTCTGCGCCTGCTTCTCACTGGACTCGGTGGCGGCGCGACGTCGAATCTTGTCGTTGTCCGGCGCTTTCCGGATGGCACTGCGGACACCCTGACTCGACCACTCACGCTGGGTCCGAGCGCGTGCGACGAGGTCGGCCTTCTTGGCCGCGAACTCCTCGTACTCCTCGCGACGGTGACGGCGGGCGACGGCACGCTCCTCGAGGTAGCTCTCGTAGCCGCCGCCGTACACGGTGTTGGTGTGCTGCGCGAGGTCGAGTTCGAGCACCCGGGTGACGCTGCGCGCGAGGAACTCTCGATCGTGACTGACCAGGACGACGCCGCCCCGCATGCCGGCCACGACCTCCTCCAGGCGCGCGAGACCGTCGAGATCGAGGTCGTTGGTCGGTTCGTCGAGGAGCACGATGTCGAACCGCGAGCACAGCAGCGCGGCGAGCCCGACCCGGGCGGCCTGGCCGCCAGACAGATCCGCCATCAGGGTGGCGTCCGGGTCGATGACGCCGTCGCCGAGCCCGAGGTCGGCGAGGACCGCGGGCAACCGCTCGTCGAGATCGGCCGCCCCGGTGGCCAACCAGTGGTCGAGCGCGGCCGCATACGTCTCGGCCGGATCTCCCGGCGCCGCGGCGTCGGGGTCGGCCAACGCGTCCGCCGCCGCGTCCATCGCCGCCGTCGCCGCCGCGCACCCCGTCCGGCGGGCGACGTACGCACGCACCACCTCACCGGGAACCCGTTCGTGCTCCTGCGGCAACCATCCGACGAAAGCGTCGGACGGTGCACGGGTCACCGTCCCCTCCAGGGGCGCGAGATCACCGGCGAGTACCCGCAGCAGCGTGGTCTTCCCGGCGCCGTTGGCACCGACCACGCCGATCACGTCGCCGGGTGCCACCGTGAGATCGAGGTGGTCGAAGAGGACGCGGTGGGCATATCCCCCGGCGACGTCCTTGGCGACGAGCGTGGCGGTCATCGGTCCATGGTCGCACCCAGCGCCCGGACCACGAGGACCCGGCCGAGGCGGCCCCGGCACCCGGCACAGCCGGCTCCCCCGGTTTTCCCGACCGCCCGGCCGGGTATTGACCCGCATGACCTCATCTCGCGAGACCCGACACTTCGACGTCGTCATCGTCGGCGGCGGAAACGCCGGCCTCAGCGCGGCGGCGCGACTACTGCGCCTGGGCGTCACCGATGTCGCGGTGATCGAACCGCAGGCCGTCCACACCTACCGCCCCCTGCTCTCCTACGTCGGCGGAGGTCAGGCGACACTGCAGGACGCCGAGCGCACGCAGCGATCGGTGACGCCGGACGGGGTGACGTGGTTGCGCGACACCGCCGTCGTCGTCGACGCGGGAAAGCGGACGATCCGCTGCGCGTCGGGCGCCGACGTCGGCTATCGGGACCTCATCCTGGCGGTCGGACTCGTACCGGATCACGACGCGATGCCGGGGATCGAACTCGCGATCGCCGAACCGGCGGTGGCCAGCAATTATCTCGACCGGGCCGAACAGACCTGGGATCTCGTCACCTCGATGCCACGGGGTGGACGGGCGGTGTTCACCGTCCCGCGTCCGCCGGTCAGCTGCACCGGGACCACACTCAAACCACTCTTCCTGGCCGCCGCCCACTGGCGGCGTCGAGGCATCCTCGAGTCGCTCGACATCACCTTGACCGTCGACCGGCCCCATCTGCTCGGCGTCGAGGCCCTCGACGCACGCCTCTCGGAGTGCCTCGACGAACTCGGCGTCCGCGTGCTGCTCGACAGTTCCGTACGACTACATCCGGTCGATCGCCGGGTCACCGTGGTCACCGGCTCGGACACCCAGGACGTGTACTACGACATGCTGCACCTCGTCCCGCCCTTCCGAGGCGCCGACCTGGTGACCGACTCGGGGCTGGCCGGCGCCCGCGACCGCGGGCTCGTCGACATCGACCCCCGCACGCTGCGTCACCGCACCCATCCGTCCATCTGGGGAGCCGGTGACGGCGCCGCGATCGCGACCGACCCGTCGGGCGGCGGGCTGCGCCGGCAGATCTCGGTGCTCGCAGACAACATCGCGGCCGCGCGGGCCGGTGAGGAGCTCACCGCCTACGACGGGTACACCGTCGCTCCGATCGCGACGGACGCACATCATCTGATCGCCGCCGAGTTCGACCGCGACGGGACCGTCACGTCGTCGTTGCCGTCGGTCATCGACCCGCTCAAACCGCGACGGAGTGCGTGGGCCTTCGACCGATATGCCCTCCCGCGCCTGTACTGGAACGCGATCCTACGAGGGCGGGTGTGAGTCCGCGTCGAGACCTCTGACCGGTTCGGAATCGAGAAGCCCCTTGACCCGCCGCGCACTACCGTGAGAGCTGCCTCGGCCCCGAGGCCATCGACCACGAAGGGAACGCGAATGGGCAGCTCTGGAGGATTCTCCGATCAGGAACGGGCCGCGATGAAGGAGCGCGCCGCTGAACTCGAGAAGGAGAAGTCCCGCGGGCGGGGGAACAAGAAGGCGGCCGAGGAACTGGATCTGCTCGCGAAGCTCGAGAGCATGGACCCGGCCGATCGCGCGCTGGCCGAACGCATCCACGCGATCGTCACCACGACCGCGCCGGACCTCGCGCCGAAGCTCTGGTACGGACAACCGGCCTACGCGCTGAAGGGCAAGGTCGTGTGTTTCTTCCGCAGCGGGCACGACGACAAGGAGCGATACTCCACCTTCGGGTTCACCCAGAACGCCAGCCTCGACGACGGCGGATTCTGGCCGACGTCGTTCGCGGTCAGGACTCTGGACACCGAGGCCGAGAAGACCATTGCGACGCTGGTCGCGAAGGCGGTGAGCTGACCTTCCCCTTGCACCCTAATCCGAAAGAACTGTAAAACCGCAGGTCCCAGCCCTGCTCCCTGAGGTGCGAGGAGCGCAAGCGACGAGCCACGAAGGGTCAGTAACCGGCGAGGGATCGTCTTTTACAACGAATTTGCGTCCCCCTCAGCAGGTTTGAAGGGCATATTGCCCTTCGCGCCGGCTCACGGGGACGGAAATTCTGCGCTGGGGGCCGGTTCCGGCTTCTGCGAACAACGCCGGTTCGGCTCCGCGGCCCGACTACCCTGGGCGCCATGATCACCGCGGTGCACACACTGATCTACTGCGACGACCCGGACGCCGCCCGCGCATTCTTCCGCGACGTGTTGCGCTTCCCACACGTCGACACGGGCGGCGGTTGGCTGATCTTCCAGACCGGTCCCAGCGAACTCGGAGCGCACCCGAATGCCTGGGAGCACGAGGGAAGCGCCGGGCGCACCGATCAGAAGTTCGACGTGTCGTTCATGTGCGACGATCTCGACTCCACCATGCGCGAACTCGCCGGCCGGGGCGCCGAGTTCGCGGGCACCCCGACCGATGAGGGCTGGGGCGTGACTGTCCGGGTCAAGGTCCCCGGCGCCGGGGAGATCACGCTGTACGAACCGAAATACCCACCGCCCGCGCTCCTGTGAACGTCGGGACCCGTCCGCCGGACGTCGCTCATTCGGTCGCATGAAACCCGGCGATGCCCCCCATTGAAGCGCGGTAATCTCCCGAGGTCACCGACCAGGAGGAGCCGACCGTGGGCAGTCCCTACGACCCCAACCAGCCGACCGCCATGGGTCCACAGGGGCCGCAGCAACCCGGCTGGCCGCCTTCTGGCGGTCACCAACCCGGCGGGCCGCAGCCGGCTCCCGGCCAGCCGCCGAACCCGGGTCCGTACGGTGGGCAGCCGTACGGCCAGCAGCCCTACGGCGGGCAGCCGTACGGCCAACAGCCGTATGGCCAGCCGTTCGGTCAGCAACCGCCCCCGCCGGCCAAGAGCGGGAGCAAGAAGTGGTGGTTCATCGGCGGCGGCGGACTGGTCCTCGTACTGATCGTCGTGGTGGCGGTGGTGCTGGCGTTGACCCTGCGCGGTGGTGGCGACGACGAACCGTCGATCCCGACCGCCTCGGCCCTCCAACTGGTGCTGCCCGAAGACCAGTTCCCGGACATCACGGGCGAATTCAGCACGGAGACGGGCAGTACCGGCGACGACGACGGCGGCAGCACCGTGGACAACGAGAAGTGTGCGACGCTGGTGAAGTCTCAACAGACCGCCAACGAACGGGCCGAGCGCGAGCTCACCGAGACCTCGTCCTCCAGCGAGATACTCTTCGGCCTCGACAACTACAGTGCCGACGTGACCAAACCGGCCGACAACGGTTACGACGACTTCGACGAGATCGTCTCCGCGTGCTCCTCTTTCACGCTGACACTCGACGAAGGCGACATCCCGGTCGCCCTCACACTCGAGAAGGTCGAGCTGCCGATCGACAGCGAGTACAAAGCGGTCCGGATGACCGGCGAGTACGAGGTCCGCGCGCTTGAGCTCCACCTCGCGGGAATCATCGTGGTCGGCGAGGAGCGGGGCGTGTCGTTCACGGTCACGCACAACACGGTTGACGACGCACCGCCCGCGATGGACACCACGGTCAGCAACAATCTGGCCGAGATGTTCACGGCCCAGCGGCAGATCATCGCCGACGCGACCTGAGGCCCGAAGGTCGGCGCCCGTCGGTCGTCAGATGAGCATCCGCGCAACAGCGGCCGGGTCGTCGAAGATGCTCATATGCCAGGCCCCGGCGCGGACGATGAAGTCCGATCCCGGTATCCGCTGATGCATGGCTTCCATCGAGGCGACGTCGGACACCGTGTCGTGTTCGGCCGCGACCACGGTCACCGGGCACGAGATCGACGCGGTGCGTTGCGAACAGTCGAAGTGGGCGATCGCGCGCAGCGCCGACGCCCAGGACGCGTGGTCCGCGGCGGCCACGGCTTCGCGAGCGTAGCGGACGACCGGTCCATCGTTGCGCAATTCGTCTGCGCTGAACCAGCGTCCGAGTGTGCCGTCGACATCGACGGTGCCGGCCTCGACGGCGGCTGCCGCAGCGTCGAATGTCGGGAAGGGCGTGTCTCGGGTGCACAGCAGCGTCAAGCGGGAGGCGAGCTCGGGGTGCCGGATCGCGAGTTCCAGGGCCACCTGTCCGCCGAAGGAATGTCCCACCACATGCCAGGGCGCCTCGGACGCAACCGATTCCGCGACCCCGGCCGCGAGCCGCGCGGGTAGGTCGTCATCCGCATAACCCGGCGGCGGGCTGATAGCAGGCGTGATCACGTGTCCGTACTCGGACAGCTCGGCACGCACGCCGTCCCATACCGCCGGCGACAGCGGGGTTCCCGGCAGTAGCAGCCAGGTCGGGGGTTCGGTCGTCACCACGCACTCTCCTCAGCTGTCGTCACGGATTCAGACCGGCCGCCGGATTCGTCGCCTCGATCAGCGGCACCGTCAGCATCGAGGGATGATCTCCGCCCCGATGAATCCGACACGTTCCGCGGGGACCGGTCTGATAGCGGGCGGGGAAATGTCCGGTCAACGGGTTGCCCCGGTCGATGTTCCGTCCCGCGAGCACCAGCCGCAGGCGATCGCCGGGCATGAAAGATGTTGCCGACGAACCGAGTCCGACCTCGATCTCCACGATCTGGCCGGGCTCCAGCAACTGAACGCGGTCGAAGCTGTGCACCGGCCGGGCCACCGACGATGCATCGCGGTCCAGTGCTCGCAGGGAGAGCTTCTGCCTACCCGTCACGATGCGGTCCCGGCCGTATCCGTACGAACCCTCGAACGGGACCCACCGCGTTCCGGCCCATTTCTCCACTGCCACGAACAACGTCGCATCCCCACCGCGCGGCAGGCTGACCCATAGTCGAGCACTCATCGGTCCGGAGAGTTCGAGATGAGAATCGATGGCAAGGTCGTAGGCCAGCCCGGCCCCGCGCAGGTCGAGAACCGACGAACCACTCGCCACGCCTCCCCCGGTGTCCCGGGTCAGACGGTCACCGTCGGCCACTCGCAGTTCGGTCCACGTGGCCGCGGCCGGCGGCCACTCATGTTCCTCGCGTACATCGGTGACCTCGGTCCGCGACCCCCGGACTTCGAGGCGGACCCGTGGCAGGATCCTGGTCGTGTCCCCGCGCAGGTGTCGCTCGAAGAACGCGTGCTGCGCCGCCACCGCAACGTCGCTGTAGAACGTCGCCCACTTCGGTCCGCGGTGGGTGTACAGGTACTTGTGAGCCGACCCGGCCCGCTCGAACGCACGCATCGAACCCGCGCTGTGCAGATTGCTGTCGGAGAAACTGGCGCACACCATCATCGGCACCTCGATGGCCGCAAGATCCGGTGTCTTGCTCTGCCACCAGTCATCTCGCAGGGGGTGGCGGCGGCGTTCGGCACCGATGTCCTCCGACAACCGGGCAGCCTTCCGGGTGACGAGAGCCCAGATGCGGGAGAACCCTCTCTCGTCGACTCCGCCAGGCTTCATGAAGTCGCGGTAGAGGTCGGTGAACCCCTCCCACGGACAGATCGCCGCGAGGTGGGGCGGGTGAAGTGCTGCCGCCTTGTACTGCGAGAGTGCGAGATACGACACGCCCAGCATGCCGACCGCGCCGGTCGACCAGGACTGCCGGCCGGCCCACTCGATCAGGTCGTGGACATCGAGGGCCTCGGCGTCGGAGAGCAGCGATCCGGTTCCTTCCGAGGTCCCCGCGCCGCGCAGGTCGGCGTTGATGACGACGTAGCCGCGCGAGGTCCAGACCGCAGGGTCGGGCGCCTCCCAGCTCGTCTCACTCGAAAAGCGATACGGCGCAGGTTGATTCATGATCCGGTACTGGAAGTTGATCTTCCACCCGAACCGCGTCCGGACCGGCAGCGCGTCCTTGCCGTAGGGGTGCGCCGAGAGCAGGACCGGAAACGGACCATCCCCCGCCGGCCGATACACGTTGACCCGCAGGGTGACCCCGTCGCGCATCACCACCGGGACGTCGGCGTCCTTGATCATGTCGTCGGGTGCCGGGTAGATGGTCACCGGCGGACGTACGGCGTTCCGCACCCGCCGCAGGCCGTAGCGGAGAGCACCCGGGCGCCGCCACGGCCGGTCGTGGCTCACCGAATCGCTCATACGACCTCCGACGACAGTGCGACACCCATGGCTGGACTCTAGGGCACAGGCCGAGACCGGTCATGGCTCTCCACACCCTTGCGTGTTCCGTCAGCGATCGCTAACGTTAGCAATTACCGACATATACCGGCACAAGGAGTCCTCATGGGAGCACCAGTCGCATTCTTCGAGATCACCTCGCATGACCCCACCCGTCTCACCGCGTTCTATCGCGATCTGTTCGGCTGGACCATCGACGACAGTTCCGGCCCGGAATACTCGCTCGTCGACACCGGCGCAGGTGACGGCGCCGTCTCCGGCGGCATCGGCGCCGTGTCCGAACCCGGCGGGACCGGCGGGGTGAGTGTCTACATGCGCGTCGACGATCTGCAGGCGTCCCTCGACCGGGCCGAGGCACTCGGCGGCAAGGAACTCGTACCGCCCACGGACCTCCCGGATGGGTACGGCAGATTCGCCATGTTCGCCGACCCCGACGGCAACTCGATCGGACTCTGGGCGTGACCGACAAGTCCCCAGGCGTCGACGAGGCCCTGCGCGCGATGGCGGAGCCCCGCCGCCGCGCCATCCTCGAACTCGTGTCCGGCGAGGAGCTGTCCGCGGGCGACATCGCCGCCCGGTTCGACGTCAGCCGCACCGCGATCTCCCAGCACATCACCGTGCTGAAAGACGCCGGGTTGCTGGCCGAGCGCCGCGAGGGGACCCGACGCATCTACCGCGCCCGACCCGAGGGCATCGACCGACTACGCGACCTGCTCGACGACATGTGGGCATCATCTCTCGACGTCGCGCGGCAACTGGTCGAGGCCGAACGCGGACTGACCGACGCCGCCGAGGTGAACCGTGCCGGGTGAACGCAAGGTCGCCGACGCTGGAAGTCGCGATGGCGGTGCCGTTCTCCCGCTCCGACGGCCGCCGATACGTCAATCCACCACCGTCCGTAGCGATCTCGACCACGTCTTCACCACCTTTGTCCGGACCATCGGGGTCTGGTGGCCGCTGCAGCCGATGTCGATCGGCGGGGACCGGGCACGGACGGTGACCATCGACGAGTTCAGCGGCGGCCGGGTCTATGAGACCTGGGACGACGGCACGACCGCCGAATGGGGTCGATTGGCGGTGTGGGAACCCCCGAGTCGGTTCGTCATGTCGTGGCTGAACACTCCCGAGCCGACCGAGGTCGAGCTGGCCTTCACCTCACTCGGTCCGGCTCTCACGCGGGTGTCCGTGGAACACCGCGGCTGGGAGCATCTGAGCGAGGAACAGCTTCGCGAAGACTGCGCCGCGCCAGGCGGTTACAGCTCCGGCGCGTATTCCGGCGGCTGGGCCGCCGCCCTGGCGGCCTGCGTCGACGTCATCGAATCGACCCACCCCTGAAGAGAGAGCGTCAGAACATGACCCACTTCGTGTACAAACTCGTCCCGCCGCGTCCCACCTTCGGTCCCGGCGACATGTCCGACGACGAGGCCGCCATCATGGGCCGGCACGGCGCGTACTGGTCGGGGCTGCTCGCCGACGGCACCGCGGTGGTCTTCGGTCCCGTCGTCGACCCGTCCGGGAACTGGGGCCTGGGCGTGGTGCGCGCCGACTCCGAGGACGAGGTCCGGGCGATCAGTGCTGCCGACCCGGCCGTCACCTCGGGTCTCGCCCGCGTCGAGATACTCCCCATGCCCGTCGGTATCGGACGCGACTGACCGGCGAGAGCGTCGCAGCAGCACTGTCGACCACAGCCCCCTCGGTACCTTGCCGGGAAGCGCGCCGACCTGATGTCACCGACTTCCCGCGGCACCTGCGCCACGTCATTACACTGGCGAAATGGGCAACCCGACAACCGATCTGACGCGGGGGCAGTTGACGCGGGCAGTGCGGCTGCTCCAAGGCCATGTGCACTTCGACGCCGCGCTTCTCATCCACCAGCCGGCGGGCGCACGGTCTCGGATCGTGTCCCGGGTCGGGTACTCCGCAGGCTCGGCCTGGGCCTTGCAGCACCTGTTCCCTCGTGATTACGAGGTCGGCTTCACCAACCGCCTCAATCCCGCAGACGGCCTGCCTCTCTCGATCAGCGACGTCGGCGGAAGGGTCCGCGAAGAGTTCACCCGTACCGTGCTGTTCGAGCAGTACCTGCGGGCCGAGGGTTTCGCCGACGGGATGACGGTCGAGTTGTTCGACGGTGGCGATTACGTGGGTCTCGCACATTTCTCCGCCCGACGCCCCGACGCATTCGCGGCGCCGCAGCGCGCGCTGGCCCGCGACCTGTCGGGCTTGCTGGCGCTGGTCCTGCGACCGGACCAGGGGTCGGAGAACATTCAGCGAGCACCATCGGCCGATCCGACGGACTCGGACGCACCGTCCCCGTCCACCGTCTACCTGCGCCGGGGCGCTCGGACCCGGTCGGCGGGTCCGATAGACGTTCCGTTCGTCGCCGAAGCCGCTTTCGAACATGTGGTGGACGACTTCGCCGCCTGCGGGGTCGATGAACTCCGACACCTGTGGTGGCATCAGGGAACTCGGTACCGGGTGACGCTCTCGCGCCTGGGCGACTTCGGCGACCTCAGGGTGACCGCCCGGCCGGTGACCGCCGAACAGGTGTGGGATCTGAGTCGACAGGAGGTGCGGGTGCTCAGCGGACTGGTGGTGGGACGCACCGACGCCGCGATCGCCGCAGGCTTGGATCTCAGTCCGCGGACGGTGCACACGCACATGGTGAACATCCGACGCAAGCTCGGGGTGGACCGACGAACCGAGGCGGCCGCCAGGGCGACAGCGACCGCCACGGTCATCCCCGGTCCCGCGACAGCCCCCGTCGCCGAACTGGCGCGGATCTACCGGGACTCGTTCCCTAGGTGATATCCGCGAGCAGCTCTTTCGCGGCGTCGACCGCCTCGCGCTCGTGGGCGAGCAGGTCATCGCCGCCCATGGGACCCAGGATCGGCGCGAAAGCATCGGCTGTACCGGTCGAGACGCCGGCGAGCTCCTCAACCACTGCCAGCCCGCAGAAGGGAACGTAATACGGGCTGTAACCGCCCTCTTGAAGACAGACGAGTTTCCCGTCGGCCACCTCATCGGCCACGTCGATGATCTTGCGGGCCAGCGAGCGGAATCCGTCGGCGCGCAGCATCATCCGCGCCAGCGGGTCCATCATCGATGCGTCGAATCCGCTCGCCACGATGATCAGTTCGGGCCGGTATGCGCGCAACGCGGGCAGCACCACGGCGTCGAAGGCGTACTCGTATGCGCCGCTGCCCCCACCGGGCGGCAGCGGGACGTTGAGGGTGTAACCGAACCCGTCGCCGGAACCCCGCTCATCCCGGAATCCCGAGTCGGATGGGAAACAGCGGTCCTGGTGTACCGAGATGTTCAGCACCTTCGAGGACTCCCGGAAGATGTCCTGGGCGCCGTTCCCGTGGTGGACATCCCAGTCCACGATCGCCACCCGTTGCAGCCCGAGCGTCTCCAGCGCATGGGCCGCCGCGATCGCGCCGTTGTTGAAGATGCAGAACCCGCGGCCGGTGGCGCGCTCGGCGTGGTGTCCCGGCGGATTGATGAGTGCGTACGCGTTTCTCAACGTGCCGTCGACGACCGCACGAACAGCTTCGATCGCACCACCGGCCGCGAGCAGCGCGATGTGATGGCCCCCGTTGCCGAACGGCGACACCCCGTCGCCGGCGTCGCCGCCCTTGGGGAGGGCGCTCTCGCTCACGATGCGCTCAAAGTGAGCGTCGTCGTGGACGCGGAGGATGTCCTCGCGGGTCGCGGGCCCCGGCTCGAGTTGCCGCAGCGAGTCGATCAATCCGGAGGCACTGATCAGCTCGTGAAGCCGTCGCTTGGTGTCGGGGTGTGCGACATGATGGGCGATCGGCTGCGTCAGTGCGTCGACGCTGGGCGGGAAGATGCCGCCGCTGCCTGTGTCTGCCCAGCCGTAGAGCGTGTTCCAGATGTATCCGGTGGTCGTTGCCACGATTTGTTCCTTCCGTCCGAACCCGTGTGTCGGTGGACACAGCATCGGCGGAGCGGTGACAGCTGTCATCGGTACAAATACCGAGAGCGGATGAGCCGAGATCGGCGGCGGCACTGTCGACAACCGGTCTGGCGTCGTGGATTCATGAGAAAAGCCCGTCCCGACAGACGTCGGAACGGGCTTCGTTCGGTGGAGCTAAGGGGACTCGAACCCCTGACCCCCACACTGCCAGTGTGGTGCGCTACCAGCTGCGCCATAGCCCCGTATTTTGTTGTTCCGCCCTGTTCAAGGGCACTGGCGAAGTTACACCATCTCGGCGATACCAGCCAAATCGCCAGGACGCCGACCCGAATGGTGTCGAGTCGGCGTCCGCGACTCAGGAGTTGCCGCCACCCAAGATGCTGTCGAGCCAACCGGTGCCCTCGAGGACGCCGTTGACGGGCTCGCCGTCATGCAGCACGGTCGGGGTGCCGACCTGGCCGCCGGTCGCCTTCGACAGTTCGTCGGTCGACTTCTGCG
The DNA here is from genome assembly GCF_042672305.1 of Gordonia sp. NPDC127522. NCBI lineage: Bacteria > Bacillati > Actinomycetota > Actinomycetes > Mycobacteriales > Gordoniaceae > Gordonia > Gordonia sp. NPDC127522. The sequence continues at coordinate 33,264 of NZ_JBHXVK010000020.1, read as the reverse complement.
CGTTCTCCTCGGCCTGGGCGACCTTCGCGTTGTCGGTGATGCACGTGGCGGTGGCCGGCGTCGCGCCCTGCTCGGTGGCGAGACGCGCGAGCTCGGGGCTGGTGATGTTGCCGGTGCCGTCCTCGGGCGGCTGGGCGGCGAACAGCGCGCTGTGGAACCGCAGGAACAGATCGGTGTTCTGCTCGTCGGCCACGCAGGTCAGCGCACCGGCAGCCCGCGAGCTGTAGTCACCGGTCGCCGACCGCGAGTTCAGGAAGTGCAGTGTGTGGTAGCGCACGCGGAGTTTGCCCTCGGTGACGGCCTTGGTGATGGCCGGTCCGGACTGCTGCTCGAACACCTTGCACACCGGACACATCGGGTCTTCGAAGACGTCGATGAGCGGAGCGGTCTCGGGACCGACGATCATCGTCGAACTCGACGCCAGCGCGGCTTGATCGGTGTCACCCTGATCGCGTCCGCTCCACCAGATCCCGCCGATCACGAGGCCCGCGATCACCAGGACCGCGATGCCGCCGAGCACGTAGGTCATCGTGTTCGACGGCGCGCTCGGCTGATACTTCGAGTTGGTGGTGCGGGGCACCGATGCTCCCGGCTTGCGCTTCTTGCTCACATTCCGACAATAACGGCGTCGCGCTGAAAATTGTCTGAGGGAACGTCCGGCCGGAACGGGGCGGTGACCGCCACCGCCGGCCCGCTACTCGCTCAAGCCCCCAGCGCCGCGTCGACGACCTGCTGCGCCTCGCTCTGCACCTGCGCGAGATGGTCTGCGCCCTTGAAGGATTCGGCGTAGATCTTGTAGACGTCCTCGGTCCCCGAGGGGCGAGCCGCGAACCAGGCGTTCTCCGTCGTGACCTTCAGGCCGCCGATCGGTGCGCCGTTGCCCGGTGCGGTCGTCATGATCGCCGAGATGGGTTCGCCCGCCAGTTCCGTGGCCGTCACCTGCTCCGGTGACAACTTCGACAGCACCGCCTTCTGCTCCCGGCTGGCCGGCGCGTCGATCCGCGCGTACGCCGTCGTCCCGTACTCCTCGGCGAGTTCGGCGTAGCGCTGCGACGGCGACTTGCCCGTCACCGCGAGGATCTCCGACGCCAGCAGCGCCATGATGATGCCGTCCTTGTCGGTCGACCACGGGCTGCCGTCGAAGGTCAGGAACGACGCCCCGGCGCTCTCCTCACCACCGAAGGCGACGCGACCGTTCAGCAGGCCGTCGACAAACCACTTGAAGCCGACGGGAACCTCGAGCAGCGGTCGTCCGATCCCGGCCACCACCCGGTCGATCAGCGACGACGACACGAGCGTCTTGCCGACCGCCGCCGACTCCGACCACTGCGGCCGGTGCGTGAACAGGTAGTCGATCGCGACGGCCAGGTAGTGGTTGGGGTTCATCAGACCGGCGTCGGGCGTGACGATGCCGTGCCGGTCCGAGTCGGCGTCGTTGCCGGTCGCGATGTCGTAGGAATCACGGGAGGAGATGAGCGAGGCCATCGCGTTGGCCGACGAACAGTCCATCCGGATCTTGCCGTCGGTGTCGAGCGTCATGAACGAGAACGTCGGGTCCACCGTCGGATTCACGACCGTCAGGTGCTCGAGGTTGTATCGCAGGCCCAGCAGCGCCCAGTAGCCGACGGACGCGCCGCCGAGCGGGTCGGCGCCGATGTGGATGCCGGCGTCGCGGATCGCCCGCATGTCGACCACATCGCCGAGTCCGTCGATGTAGTTGAGGAGGAACGAGTAGTCGTGCACGAACTCGCTGCCGCGCGCGCGTTCGAACGGGATGCGCGCGACACCGTCGAGCCTCTGCTCGAGCAGTTCGTTCGCCCGCGCCGCGACGACCGAGGTGATCGAGGTGTCCGCGGGACCGCCGGTCGGCGGGTTGTACTTGAATCCGCCGTCCCGCGGCGGATTGTGTGACGGCGTCACGACGATGCCGTCGGACAGCACCCCCGGGTTGTCCTGGTTGAACATGAGGATGGCGCGGCTGACCGCCGGCGTGGGTGTGAACGAGTCGCTCTCGGCGGTGTAGACGGTGATCTCGTTGGCCGCGAGCACTTCGAGTGCGGTGCGCCAGGCGGGGACCGAGAGAGCGTGGGTGTCGAACCCGATGAACAGCGGACCGGAGATCCCGGCCGAGCGGCGGTAGTCGACGATCGCCTGCGTCGTCGCGAGGATGTGGGCCTCGTTGAACGCGTTGTCGAAGCTCGATCCGCGATGCCCCGACGTCCCGAACACGACCTGCTGCAACGGGTCCGACGGGTCGGGTGTGTTGTCGTAATAGGCACGCACCAGGGCGTCCACGTCGACGAGGTCTTCGGGCAGGGCCAAGGTACCAGCGCGAGGATGTGCCATGACCGCGATTGTGCCACTCCACACGCCGTTCGCCCGGTCGACGAACCGATCCGTCCGGACCCGGAGACCGAATCGCTACGGTGAGACGATCGTCGACGTCGCATCGAAGGGGCCTGCACACATGCTGATCGCCGGATTGTCGGGACTGCTGTCCCCCGGACGCCGATCCCCCGGCCTGCTCGTGCTCGTCCTGCCGGGCGGCACGGACAACAGCCACAAACCGTTCAGCCCCTGGCAGCCGTCCGCCCTGCGCATGTACCCGTTCACCTGGTCGCTGCGACTGCGATTCGGCCGGTCGGTGCGCGTCCACCAGGTCGGCTACCGCGTGTACGGCTGGAACGGCGACGACAACTCACCTCTGCTCCCCGCCCGTGCGGCACTCGACGAGATCTGCCGACGGCACCCGGGCGTGCCGGTGGTCGCGATCGGACACTCGATGGGCGGACGCGTGGCCGCCCATCTCGCCGCCGACCGCCGGGTCATCGGCGTCCTCGGCCTGGCGCCGTGGTGGCAGTTCGCCGACTGGCGACACATCCAGCCCGGCGCGCGGGTCGTCGCGGTGCACGGCGACGCCGACACCCGCACGCTCGCGAAGCGGACCCGCAAGGGCATCGCCGAGCTCTCGGCGCTGGGCGTCGACGCCGAGTTCATCCCGGTCCCCGGCGGCGGTCACGCCATGCTCGATCACATCGGGCTCTGGCAGCGCAGCGCGCTCGACTTCGTCGGCGAGCGCCTGTCCGCGCTGCGCGGCGCCTGACCTCAGCGCGTCGGCCGGCCGGCCAACTCCTCGACGAACTCCGGATAGAACTCGACGTATTTCTCCCCGACGAGCACGTAGAGCGGATCGTCGCCGGTCTGCCCGTAAGCCTGTTTGCGGAGTTCGGTGCGCATGTTCTTGAACGTCGAGGTGTGTTCCAGCGCCTCGACGATCCGGACGAACAATGGCACGGCGTACGCGGGCAGACCGTCGCGAACGTGCCGGGCGAGACCGTCGGCGTCGAAGGTCTCGCCGTCTCGCAGGCTCACCGCCGCCATGCCGGCCTTGCCGTCGACCCCCGGAACGGGCACACCGAACACGACCGCCTCCTCGACGGCGGGGTGCGCGTCGAGCACCGCCTCGACCTCGGTGGTGGCCACGTTCTCACCCTTCCAGCGGAAGGTGTCACCGATGCGGTCGACGAAGCCGATGTGCGAGAAGCCCTGATCGCGGACGACGTCGCCGCTGTTGAACCACCTGTCGCCCTTGCGCTTCGCGTCGCGGACGATCTTTCGTTCGGTCGCGGCCGGGTCGGTGTAACCGTCGAACGGTACCCGTGAATTGATCTGCGCGAGAAGCAATCCGGTACCACCCTTCCCGACCGGCCGCACCCGCCCGTCGGGACCGCGCAGCGGCTCGCCGGTCTCCTCGTCGTATTCGACGATCGTGTACGGCAACGGCGAGAACCCGGCCGTCTTGGACAAGCCGAAGACGTTGATGAAACCGATGTTCGCCTCGCTCGCCGCATACAACTCGACGACGCGGTCGATACCGAACCGCTCGGTGAAGGCATCCCAGATGTCCGGGCGCAGACCGTTGCCGACGGCCAGCCGGAGGCGGTGCGCGCGATCGGTCGGCTTCGGCGGCTGCGCGAGCAGATAGCGGCACAGCTCACCGATGTAGGCGAACGCGGTGGCGTTGTTCTCGATGATCTCGTCGATGAACTTCGACGCCGAGAACTGCTTGCCGATGGCCAGGCAGGCGCCCGACGCGAGGACCGACGAGACCGAGATCGTGAGAGCGTTGTTGTGGTAGAAGGGCAACGCCGTGTACATGACGTCGTCGCCGCGCAGACGGATTCCCAGCCCGCCGATGCCGTTCATCGCCACCAGCCAGCGGTAATGACTCATCTTGCTCGCCTTCGGGTAACCCGTTGTGCCCGAGGTGAAGATGTAGATCGCGGTCGACCCGACCTCGATCGAGTCGGTGACCGGCCGGTCGAGCGGTGAGCAGCGCGCGGTCAGTGTGGCGAGTTCGGCGAAGGTGAACTCCTTCTCCGGCCGGCATCCGGCCGGCACCGATTCCAGCGCCTCCAGCAGATCGTGCTGATAGAGAACCACTTTCGGCTCGATGAGTCCGAGACTGTGTTCCAGCACCGCGCCACGCTGGTTGAAGTTGAGCATTCCGCAGATCGCCCCGATCTTGACGATCGCGAACATCGCGATGACGACATCGGGGTGATTACGCGAGAGCACCGCGACCACGTCACCGCGCCCGACGCCCTCGCGGGTGAGGAAATCCGCGAGCCGGTTGGCCCGAGCATTGGCCTCGCGGTAGGTGATCGACGCACCCTCGAACCGGAGGAAGTCCCGGTCGGGGTACTTCTGCGCACTCTGCTGGAACCGCTTGCCGATGGACATCTTCGTGGTCGGCGGTGTGGGCAGCATCGCTGGTAGGGTCCGCAGAATCGTGCCGGCGTCACGACGCAACGACGCGACTCCCGACACCATGTCGGCCAGCCGGATGTCCGGCAGCAGTCCCGTGCCCGACGCGTGATCAACCATGTTCCCCAGCCCTTCGGTGTGTTCGACGACACACACCCTAGCGACAGCTCGTCCCCATTGACACGTTGGGGGTGTTTTGTTTCAAGCGTTCCGAGTGCGTCGAGCCAGCGGGCCAGACCGCACCGCGATCCGCCGGCCACCCGGGGTCGACCCTTGGCTCGCGCCGGGTCACCGGCCACACTGTCTGGATGACCGACACCTCGCCGCGATCGACGAGCGACCGTCCCACCGGCCCGCTCGACGGCGTCACCGTCCTCGAACTGGGCACGCTCATCGCCGGACCACACGCGGCACGGCTGTTGGGTGACATGGGCGCGGACGTTATCAAGATCGAACCGCCCGGCAAGCCCGATCCGATCCGCACCTGGGGACAGGCGGAGGTCGACGGTCACCGCTTCTATTGGACGGTGCACGGCCGCAACAAGAAGGCGGTGACCCTCGATCTGCGGGCGGACCGAGGGCGCGAGCTGTTCCTCGATCTCGTCGAACGGGCCGACATCATCGTCGAGAACTTCCGTCCCGGGACGCTCGAGCGGCTCGGTATCGGCCCGGACATTCTGTCCGCACGCAACCCGGGCATCGTCGTGGTGCGCGTCTCGGGCTACGGCCAGACCGGCCCGGATTCGACACGAGCCGGGTACGCCTCCGTCGCCGAGGCTGCCAGCGGTCTGCGGTATCTCAACGGCTACCCCGGACAGCTCCCGCCCCGGCTGGCGCTGTCACTCGGCGACACCCTGGCCGGCATGTTCGCCGCGCAGGGCGCCCTCGCGGCACTGTACCGGCGTTCGGTGACCGGCGAGGGGCAGGTCGTCGACACCTCCCTCATCGAATCGTGTGTCGCCGTGCAGGAATCGGCCATCGCGGACTACGACGCAGGTGGCGTCGTCCGCGGCCCGTCGGGCACTCGGCTCGACGGCATCGCACCGTCGAACCTCTACCCGACCAGTGCGGGCACGCACGTCATCATCGCCGCCAACCAGGATTCGGTGTTCGCCCGGCTGTGCGCGGCGATGGGACAACCCGAGCTCGCGACCGACGACCGCTTCGTCGATCACGCCGCGCGCGGACGCAACCAGGACGAGCTCGACGAATTGATCGGCGAATGGTCGCGGCAGTACACACCGGAGAAGCTGACCGAAGTACTCGGTGCCGCGGGAGTCGTTGTCGGACCGGTGAACTCGGTCGCCGAGGTGGTCGCCGACCCGCATCTACAGGCACGGGGGATGATCGCCGAACACTACGACGAACGCGCGCAGCGCACCGTCCTCGGTCCCGGCGTCGTGCCACAGTTCAGCGACACCCCAGGTGGCATCCGCAACGCCGGTCCCCCCGCCCCCGGTTGCGACAACGAGGCCGTCTACGGCGGATTGCTCGGGCTGCCCGAAGACGAGATCGCGGCGTTGCGGACGGCCGGGGTCATCTGACACTCGGCTACGGTCGAGCCATGTCACTGGTCGCGACCGGGCTCTCGCGCACCTTCGGCCGGCACACCGCCGTCGCCGATGCGAGCCTCGAACTCAGATCCGGCAGGATCACCGGGCTCGTCGGCCCCAACGGGGCGGGCAAGACCACCCTGCTCCTGCTTCTCGCGGGCCTACTCGCCCCCGACACCGGCGCGATCCTGGTCGACGACGCGCCGGTGAAGCCGGCGGACATGCGTCCACTGACGGGGTGGATGCCGGACATCTTCGGCACCTGGGAGAGCCTCACGGCGCACGAGATCCTGACGACGTTCGCCAAGCTCTACGGAATGCCCACCACCCAGGCCCGGCAACGCGCCGCTCAACTGCTCGAGGCGGTCCATCTGACCGACTTCGCGACCCGGCCGGCGCACGAGTTGTCGCGCGGCCAGAAACAGCGCCTCGGCTTCGCCCGAGCCCTGGTGCATCGGCCCCGGATTCTGCTGCTCGACGAGCCGGCATCCGGAATGGACCCGCGGTCACGGATGGAGTTGCGCGGCCACTTGCGCCGCCTCGCCGACGACGGGTGCGCCATCCTGGTGTCCTCGCACATCCTCTCCGAACTGGAAGAGATGGTCGACGACGTCGTGCTGATGACCGAGGGCCGGACCCGCACACCGCAGGGTGCGGCCGGCGGGGTGTGGCGGATCCGGCTCGTCGGCCAGCCGCCCGGGCAGGCGCGGGAAGTTCGCTTCGACGACGAGTCCGCTGCCGCGCGGCACCTCGCGCAGGTGGTGTCCTCCGGTGCGGCGGTCAGCGAATTCGCTCCCGTGTCCTCCGGCATCGAAGATGCCTACCTCGCACTCGACCCGGAGCGCCGATGACCACCAAGACGCACGAAGCAGATGTCTCGCCGCGGGCCGGATTCTCGTCGTGGTGGCGGATGGTCGGGGTCATCGTCGAACTCGAACTCCGCCAACGGCTACGGACGACAAGATGGAAGGCCACGCTCGTCGTCGCCTTCGTCGTGACCTCCCTCGCCGTCTTCGGATCGATGTACCTGGCCGTCGGAGCATTCGGCGGCACCTACGCCGGGTGGGCGTCGAATCTGTACGGGCTCCTGATCGGATTCCTGTTGCTACTGGGGATCATCGTGGCCCCGACCCTGGCAGCGACCACGATCAACGGTGACCGCAAGGACGCGACCCTGGCCGTGGTGCAGGACACCGCGATCAGCAATTGGCAACTCGCACTCGGCAAGCTCATCGGCAGTTGGGTGGCGGGGATGGCCTTGGTCGCCGTCGCCGCACCGTATGTGATCTGGGGCTTGGTCGAAGCGCCGCAACCGATCTGGCGCGGGGTGGTCGGCGCGGTCGTCCTTGCGCTCGTCTTCGCGTGCTACGCGGGGATCGGACTCGGGTTCTCCGCGGTGACGGCGCGACCGGCAGGGTCCGCGGTGCTGACGCAAGCCGCCGTCTTCTTCCTCCTGCTCGGCCTGCCGGTGGTGTTCGGCCTGCTGTATCCGACCGTCGCGCAGACGCATTCGGTGGTCCGCACCGACACGACGGTGACCGATCCATCGAGCCCGACGCCCACGTGGACGTGTCGCGAGGTCACGCGAGGGGAGGAATTTTACCACCACGAACGCATCTGGTGGCTCCTCGCACCGAACCCGTTCTTCATCGTGGCCGACGCCGTCTCCTCGCCGCCGCAGAACCCGATGAGGACCTCCGACAGCACGGCAGCCCAGGAGATCGCACGGACTCTGTCGGCAGTCCGGGCGGGTCCGTACATCGGCCCGCGGACATGTGCCGACATCTCCTACGGTTACAGCGACGGGAGCGACCCCACCGGCCATCGCGCCCGTGAAGCAGCACATGAGACGTCCGAGATGGGCCACTCGTGGTACGTCGGCCTGGGGATCTATCTGGCGCTCGGCGGACTCGGATACGTTGCCGCGGCACGTCGTCTGCGGATCCCTGCGGGCAAGCTGCCGCGTGGAGTCCGGATCGCATGAGTGCCGGCGACGACTCTGCCGGGTACCAGCCCGGTTACGACGCCCTCGCCGACCTGTACGCCGAGACATTCCCCTCGCCGTTCTCGAACGCGCTGCAGCGCCGCGTGATCGAGTCCTTCGTCGACCACGTTCGCGGGAGCGAGATCCCCGGGACCGTGCTGGACGTGGGTTGCGGACCGGGCGGTGTGACGGCGGCATTGGCCTCCGCCGGTCTCGGTGTCATCGGCGTCGATCCGAGCGCCGAGATGCTGCGGATCGCGAGATCGTCGCATGCCGGCCCTCGCTTCGTTCTCGACGACGCACATTTGACCTCGACGGAGCTCGACGACATCGACGTCGCTGCAATCGTGGCGCGCTTCAGCCTGATCCATGTGGCACCCGCATCCGTTCCCGGCATTCTCGACGGCTGGGCCGCTCGGATGAGCTGCGGCGGCGTCGTGCTGATCGCGGGACAGACCACCGACGTGGACGAGATCGTCGAATTCGATCATCGGGTGGCGCCCGCCTGGCGTTGGCACCCGGATCGGATGGCGGCGGTCCTGGCCGACGCCGGTTTCGACGAGGAGTGGCGCACCGTCAAGCGTGCCGACCACACCCATCGATTCGCCGAGTTCCATCTCCTCGCAATACGCCGATGACGCCGCTCCGGGGGCACGTAGCTCCGAACTAGAAAGTTCGGCGAACCGAAACTATAGTGTCGGCATGCCCAAGCTCGTGCGTCGCCGGTTCGTCACCGTCGGGGCACTGGTGGCTGCCGTGTGCACGATCCTCGCGGGATGCACACTGTCGAGTCGGCTGCCCGACGAGAAGGTCGTGCTCACCACGTTCACCGTGCTCGCCGACATCGCCTCGGAGGTCGCCGGCGACCGCCTGCAGGTGGAGTCGATCACCAAGCCGGGTGCCGAGATCCACGGCTACGAGCCGACTCCCGGCGACATCCGTCGCGCCGCGACCGCGTCACTGGTCCTCGACAACGGCCTCAACCTCGAAGCCTGGTTCGCGCAGTTCGTCGACGGCCTCGATGTCCGGCACGTCGTCGTCAGCGAGGGTGTCGAACCGATCGACATCGCGTCGGATGCCTATGCGGGCAAGCCGAATCCGCATGCGTGGATGAGTCCGGTGAATGTGCAGATCTACGTCGACAACATGGTGCGCGCGTTCACCGAGCTCGATCCCGACGGTGCCGCCACCTTCGAATCGAACGCGGCCGCATACAAGCGGCAGCTCCAGCAGGTACAGACCGATCTCACCTCATCGCTGGCCGGACTACCCGCCAACGAGCGGGCCCTCGTCACCTGCGAAGGTGCCTTCTCGTATCTCGCCCGCGACGCCGGACTCACCGAGCGCTACATCTGGCCGGTCAACGCCGAGCAGCAGGCGACGCCGCAGCAGGTCGCCGAGACGATCGACTTCGTCCGGGCGAACCGTGTACCCGGCGTGTTCTGCGAGTCCACGGTCTCCGACGCCCCGATGCGACAGGTCGTCAACGCGACCGACGCCCGGTTCGGCGGCACCCTGTACGTCGACTCGCTCTCCGAGGCCGACGGCCCCGTACCCACCTATCTCGACCTCATCCGCCACGACGTCGCGACCATCGTGTCGGGCCTGACCGGGAGCAACACGTGAACGCCTCAGCGACAACCGGTTCCGCCATCGAGGTGACGGACGTGACCGTGCGGTACGGCGACATCCTCGCCCTCGACCACGCGTCGGTACGAGTACCTGCCGGCCAGGTGTGCGGCCTCGTCGGCATGAACGGATCGGGCAAGTCGACACTGTTCAAGACGATCGTCGGGTCGGTCACGCCGACCACCGGCAAGGTCCGATTGGGCGGCCGGACGCCCACCGCGGCGCGTCGGGCCGGCGCGCTCGGTTACGTGCCGCAGTCCGAGGACATCGACTGGAGCTTCCCGGTCTCGGTCCGTGACGTCGTGATGACGGGTCGCTACGGCCATCTCGGATTCACGCGCCGCCCCAAGCGGGCCGACCACGACGCCGTCGACGAAGCCCTCGCACGCGTCGAGCTCACCGACTTCGCCGACCGCCAGATCGGCCAGTTGTCCGGCGGGCAGCGCAAGCGGGCCTTCGTGGCCCGCGGCATCGCGCAGGAAGCCGAGATCCTGCTGCTCGACGAACCGTTCGCCGGCGTCGACAAACGCACCGAGGGGACCATCACCGCACTGCTACGCGAACTCGCCGGTGCCGGGACGACGATCTTGGTGTCCACGCACGACCTGCAGGTGCTGCCCGAGCTGGCCGACGAGGCGATCCTGCTGATGCGCCGCGTGATCGCGCAGGGCGCGCCGGCCGAGGTGATCAACACCGACAACCTCGTTCGCGCCTTCGGTCTCGATCCACTCGCCCGGCCGGTAGTCGACCGCAACGAATCCGACCTCGCCACCGATCGCCACGAGGAGGTCTCGTGAACATCGTCGACATCCTTCTCGACCCGTTCGCCTACGCGTTCATGACGCGTGCCCTGTGGGCGACGCTGATCGCCTCGGTCGTGTGTGCGCTGTTGTCGTGCTGGCTCGTGCTGATCGGCTGGTCGTTGATGGGAGACGCGGTCTCGCACGCGGTGCTGCCCGGCGTGGTCCTCGCCTACATCGTCGGCGTGCCGTTCGCCATCGGCGCGGTGATCTTCGGCTTCCTGGCGGTGGCATTGATCGGCGCTGTCCGCGACGGCGGGCGGGTCAAGGAGGACGCCGCCATCGGCATCGTCTTCACCACCCTTTTCGCCTTCGGCCTGGTGCTGATCTCGGTGACGCCGAGCCAGACCGACCTGAACCACATCATCTTCGGCAACCTCCTGGGTGTCTCGACGTCGGATCTCGTGCAGATCGCGATCCTGGGTGCGATCGTGGCGACCTTGCTGCTGCTCAAGAGACGCGATTTCACCCTCTACGCCTTCGACCGCACGCACGCTTTCGCGATCGGACTCAGCCCGAAACTGCTCGGCGCGGCCCTTCTCGCGCTGCTCGCCCTCACCGCGGTGACCGCGCTGCAGGTGGTCGGCATCGTGCTCGTGGTCGCGATGCTCATCATCCCCGGCGCGACGGCCCGACTGCTCACCGATCGCTTCGGCCGGATGCTGGTCATCGCGCCCGCCATCTCGGCGATCTGCGGAGTCATCGGCCTCTACGTCTCCTACTACCAGGACACCTCCCCCGGCGGGATGGTCGTCCTCGTCCAGGGCATCGCGTTCTTCGGTGTTTACCTGTTCAGCCCGACCCACGGGGTCGTCACCAAGCGACGCAAACATCGCGAGAGCGCGACGCTCGACGCGCTGGGTACCGGTTAGCGAACCGGCCGGCGCGAAACAAAAGGCGCCCCACCGAATCCGGTGGGGCGCCTTCTCGTGGAGCTGCCGGGAATTGAACCCGGGTCCTCCGTCGTGTTGTTAGGGCTTCTCCGTGTGCAGTCCGCTATGTCTCTACTCGGATCTCCCGGTCACGCGAACAAGCCGAGATGACGATCCCAGTCGCTGTTTGATGTTCCGTCCTCACCCGCGACCGGCGAGGACGGTGAGCTCCCATGGATGATGCCGGCAACCGGGTCTGGGAGCATAACCCGGGCCGACAGACTAGCCGGCGCTACTCAGGCAGCGAGGGCGTAGTCGCGCTGATTGGAATCGGCGCTTAATTGGTTGCTGCGACGCTCACGGTGGTCTCCAGCCTGCACCGACACGCTTCCCCTATCTCGACGCACGAAGTCGAAACCGATCAGCCCCGAGTAGGTTGCCGCCGACCGAAGTCAGCGAGCACTTCAGTCTAACAACTCGTCACCCGGAGTTCATTCCCATTACCGGTCGATTCTCGTTTGCCGCGGCCACCAGCACATTCACAGCTGACCGACAGCGTCGACCAAGACAGCGCCGGGATCGTGGAGACCTCGTGAGCCGAGGACGGACTCGGCCGACCGACGAGAGTGAGACCGACATGACGTCCCAGCCCCTGGGCGAGCACGAACCCGACCGCGCGTCCCCGGCACCCAAGACATCTGACGACGCCGCGACCACGCCGATCAGCCCGGAGTCGACGCTGGCAACGGCCCCCCACCCGTCCATCGACTCAAGCGGCTCTGCCGCCGCCCACGGCCCGGTCGCCGAACCGCACCCGGTGGCCCCGAATACAGCACCGGCCCGGTCGGCCCTGATCGCCGGTGCAGCCGGGCTGGCCATCGTCGCGGGCGCACTCGGCTTCGGCGCCGGCTACATCACCGGGGACAACACGACGCCCGAGCGGCCGTCGCCGGCCGCCGTCTGGCAGCAGGGCGGCAACGGGCCCGGAATGGGCGGCGGTACCCAGATGGGTGGACCGCAGATGGGTGGGCCCGGGATGGGCGGCCTGCCGGGCCGACAGAACCAGGACGGTGAGAGCGGCTCCGAGCCCGACGACCAAAACGGGCCGAACACGTCGCCGGGAACGCCGACTGAGCAACAGGGTCAGGCCGACACCGGCGCGTGAGTCAGCCCATGCCCTTCACGCGGCGGCCGACCTCACGTTCGACCTCACGCTGGGCGGTGCGCTTGGCGATGTCCTGGCGCTTGTCGTGCGCCTGCTTGCCGCGGGCCAGCGCGAGCTCGACCTTCACCTTGCCGTCGTTGAAGTACATCGACAGCGGCACCAGCGTGAGGTTGCCGTCGCGGATCTTGCCGACGAGGTTGTCGATCTCGCGTCGGTGCATCAGCAGTTTGCGCTTGCGGCGGACCGAGTGGTTGGTCCAGGAGCCGTTGCCGTACTCGGCGATGTGCAGGGCATGAAGCCACACCTCGCCGTCGTCGATCGTCGCGAACGCGTCGACCAGCGAGGCCTTGCCCGCCCGCAGGCTTTTCACCTCGGTGCCGACCAGGACGACGCCGGCCTCGTAGACGTCGAGGATGGCGTAGTTGTGCCGCGCCTTGCGGTTGGACGCGATCACATTGCGTCCCTTTTCCTTCGGCATGCACTCACCTCCTCGTAGTGTGGTCGATTGTCGTATTGGTGACCGACCGGTAGCTGATCGCCGGCAATCCGAACCGCCCGGACGGACCGATCATTCCCGGACATAGACACGAAGCGTGACATACGCGGTCGCACCCGCCAACACAATTCCGCCGAGCACCAGCCACGGTGCGACGAACAGCACGTCGGTCAGCTCGATCCGGGCGAAGAAGCTGACCCCGTACAGCTCGCGTAACGCGTTGTCGAAGAAGAACTTCTTGGCCAGCAACAGACCGCCGATGGCCAGCATCGAGCCGACGAAGGCCGACACCACCGCCTCGAGCAGGAACGGTAACTGGGTGTACCAGCGGGTCGCGCCGACGAGGCGCATGATCGACACCTCGGTCCGTCTGGTGAACGCCGCGACCTGAACCGTGTTGATGATCAACAGGATGGCGGCGATCGCCAGGACCGAGGCGATGGCGAAGGTCGCGTTGCGGACGCCGTCGAGGACGCTGAAGATCCGCTGCACGAGCTTACGGTCGTCCTTGAAGGCGTCCACCCCCAGGTCTTTCCGCGTCGCGTACTTGGTGAGCACCGCGTCGAACTGGCCGGGATCGGCCACCCGCACGCGCAGCGAGGCCGGCAGCGTGCCCTCGACGATGTTCTCGGCGAGATCGGGGTTGTTCGCGAAGATCTCCTTCGCGCGTTTGAAGGCCTCGTCCTTGTCGAGGTAGGTCACCGAGGTGACGCCGGGTTCGTTCTCGAGCCCGCGGCGAAGCTGGGCGCACGGGTCGGACTCGCACTGCGGATCGCGTTCGGTCACCTCGGGATTGAGATAGAACTCCATCTCCACCCGGTCGAGGAAGATCTGCTGACTCTTGTCCGCCATCTGGATCACCAGGAGCCCACCGCCGAACATTCCCAGCGTGATCGCGGTGGTGATGATCATCGCGATGGTCATGGTCGCGTTGCGGCGGAGTCCGTGGAGAACCTCGCTGATGATGAAATTCGCTCGCATGTCTGCTCAGACAGTCCTTGGGTCTCGGGGAAGTGTGTCGGGTCGGGCTGCGCGTCAGCCGATTCCGTACACGCCCTGCGGGTCGTTGCGGACGAGTTGGCCGCTGTCGAACTCGAGAACCCGTCGTCGCATCGCGTCGACGATGTGCCGGTCGTGGGTGGCCATCACCACCGTGGTGCCGCGGCGGTTGACCCGGTCGAGGACGTCGACGATCTCCTCGCTGGTCTCGGGATCGAGGTTGCCGGTGGGCTCGTCGGCCAGGAGCACCAGCGGACGGTTCACGATGGCGCGGGCGATGGCCACGCGCTGCATCTCGCCGCCGGACAACTCGTTCGGCATGCGATCGTGCTTGCCTTCGAGGCCGACGTACTCGAGCACCTCCGGCACCACACGCTGGATGGTGGAGCGAGGCCGGCCGATCACCTCGAGCGCGAACGCGACGTTCTCGGCCACCGTCTTCTTCTGGAGCAGACGGAAGTCCTGGAACACACACCCGATCGACTGCCGCAGCTTCGGCACGCTGCGCGCCTTCAGTCGGTTGACGTGGAACTCCCCGAGGTACACCTCGCCGCTCGTCGGGCGGTCCTCCTTGAGGAGCAGACGGAAGAACGTCGACTTACCCGATCCCGACGGACCGATCAGGAACGCGAACTCCCCCTTGTCGACCTCGAAGCTCAGATCTCGCAGAGCGGGTCGACTGGACGCCTTGTACTGCATCGTGACGTTCTCCAGCTTGATCACGATGTGCCAGTGTAACGACGACTCCTGAGAGTGCGTTCAGGCACGACGCCCCAGCTCGGCCACCCGCGTGACCAGCGAGTTCCCCGCCGGGTCAGCGTGTCGGGACCGTGGTGGTCGGCGTCTGTCCGCCGAAATTCGGGAACGGGAGGCCCGGCAGTCCCGGGATGGTGTCGCGGCTGGTGCTCGGGGTCTGCGTCTGTGTCCCGTCCGTCGACGAGCCCTCGGTTCCGTCGACGCCACCGGCGGGCTCGGTGGTCGACGATTCGGTGGTGGTGGTCGTCGACGACGTGGACGGCGGCGCCTCGTACGTCGGCTCCACCGTCTGCGATGTCGTCGGGGCGGGCCGAGCTGGTGCCGGTGCGACGACGCCGTAGCGCTGCGAGGTGTACCCGTAGAGCACGCAGCACGCCAGGAACACGGCGACGAGAATCGCGGTGCTGGTCCGGATCCGGGTCCGCGCCACGTGCCCCCAGTCGAACCGCCGCCGCCTGTCGTCGGAGCGGTCCGGCGACTCCTGTGGTGGCGGGTCCTGCGGGGGGATGCTCTGGGTGGGATCGCCCTGAATGGGTTCGCTCTGTGTGGGAGTCCCCTGCGTGGGAGGCCCCTGCGCGGGAATCCCCTGCGTCGGAATGATCTGGGTCGGGTCGTCGGCGCCGGGGATGGGCCGACCGGCGTGGTTCCCACCGGGCCCGTCGCGGCCGGGCGTGTTCCGGCCGGGGATGTTCGAGTCCGCCATCAGTCTCCCCCGTCCCGATTGCCCTGGTCGGCGTGCGTGGCGGGTGGTCCGCCCGCGGAACGGACCTCGCGGGCGGGCACGTTGATCCCCTCCCGCGCCAACGCCCGGATGATGTGGACGCGCAGCGCACGGCCGACCTCGAACTGCTTGCCCGGCAGCGTCCGGGTCACCATGCGCACGGTGATCGCGTCGAGCTCGAGGCTGATGACCCCGAGCGACGACGGCGCGTCGAGCAGCAGGTCGTGCCATCGCGGCAGCGCGTAGAACTCCCGGCCAACCCGGTCGAGTGTGTCGTTGACGAGCCCGATGTCGGCCTCGGACGGCACCGGCACGTCGACGACGGCTCGCGCCCAGTCCTTGGACAGGTTGGTCGCCTTGACGATCTGACCGTTCGGGACGGTGATGACCTCACCTTCCGCGGTACGCAGCTTGGTCACCCGCAGGGTCACGTCCTCCACGGTCCCCTCCGCCGGCGCATTGCCCGTGACGGTCAGGTTGACCACGTCGCCGTAGCCGTACTGCTTCTCGGCGACCACGAAGAACCCGGCGAGGATGTCCTGCACGATGCGCTGCGCGCCGAAGCCGAGGGCGGCACCGATCACGGCGGTCGGACCGGTCAACCCGCTCAACGGGATTCCGAACACCGACAGCGTGTGGATGATGACGATGATCGCGATCACCACGATCAGCGTCCAGGCGACGACATCGACCAGCGCCCGACGATGCTTGGCGTCTTCGGTCTGCACGATGAGATCGCTGGTCGAGAACCGCGAATCCACGCGCGAGGCGTATTTGTCGGCGAACCAGCGGATCAGGCGGGCCAGCAGGACCGCGCCCAGAATCCAGATCACGATCTCCAGGCCGCTGGTGACCAGCCAGACGTAGACCCGACCGAGGAGCAGTTCGGTCGGGCTCGGCTCAGCGGCCAGCACGAGGTCGGCGGGTGAGGCGATCACGCTTCGGCGGTCGCCATCCGCCAGCGGATCCCGGCCTCGATGAACTTGTCCAGCTCCCCGTCGAGCACCGACGTCGGATTGTTGTCCTCGACGCCGGTCCGCAGGTCCTTCACCATCTGATACGGGTGCAGCACGTAGGAGCGCATCTGGTTGCCCCAGCTCGAACCACCGTCACCCTTCAGGGCGTCGAGTTCGGCGCGCTCCTCCTGCCGCTTGCGGTCGAGCAGCTTGGCCTGCAGCACGCGCATGGCCGACGCCTTGTTCTGCAGCTGACTCTTCTCGTTCTGACAGGTCACGACGATGCCGGTGGGGATGTGGGTCAGCCGGACCGCGGAGTCGGTCGTGTTGACCGACTGCCCGCCGGGGCCCGACGAGCGGTAGACGTCGACCTTGATGTCGTTCTCGTCGACGTCGATGTGGTCGGTGGTCTCCACCACCGGCAGCACCTCGACCTCGGCGAACGACGTCTGGCGTCGGCTCTGGTTGTCGAACGGGCTGATACGCACGAGCCGGTGGGTGCCCTGCTCGACCGACAGCGTGCCGTACATGTACGGGGCCTTCACCGCGAAGGTCGCGCTCTTGAGGCCCGCTTCTTCGGCGTAGGAGGTGTCGTAGACCTCGACGCCGTAGCCCTTCTGCTCGGCCCATCGGATGTACATGCGCATCAGCATCTGCGCCCAGTCCGCCGCGTCGACGCCGCCCGCGCCGGAGCGAATGTTGACGACGGCGTCGCGCGAGTCGTACTCGCCGGCGAGCATCGTCTTGACCTCCATCGCCTCGATGTCGGTCCGCAGGCTCTCACGTTCGGCATCGGCGTCGGCCAGCGCAGCCGTCTTGTCGTCACCCTCTTCGGCCTCGGCGAGCTCGTAGAGCACGGGTAGATCCTCGAGGCGCTGCCGCAACTCGGAGACCTTGCGGAACTCCGACTGGGCGTGCGAGAGCTCGCTGGTCACCTTCTGGGCATGGTCCTGGTCGTTCCAGAGGTCCGGGTCCGAGGCCTGCATCTCTAGCTCGTCGATGCGACGACGCAGCTCCTCGAGATCGAGCACCTTCTCCACGGTGGTCAAGGTGGCGTCGAGGGAGTCGAGGTCTGCGGTCACGTCGGGATGCACGGTTATCCAGAGTACCGACAGTCGGGCGCGTCAGCGCCCGGCGGATCTACAGAGGGCCGGGACCGGCTTCGGGCATCACCCCGAACCGCCACGACGTCGCGGCCTTCTGCGGTTTGTAGAGGACCGGCAGATCGTCGCCGACCTGGGGCCAGGGGTCGCCCGCGCCCAGCACGAGCGTCCCGTACACCTCGGTCGGACTGGTCTCGGGACCGACGATCGTCCCGGAGATGGTGCAGAACCGGTTTCCGTCCTTGTCGGCCGCGCTCTTGGTCGGCTCGTCGTCGCGGTCGGAGACCCCGACGACCGTGAACGTGCCCTGTACGAACTGGGAGGCCTTGGCCGCCGACATCGGCTGCGGGTTGCGGCCGCGCTGCCACTGCACCACCAGCACCACCACGAGAGCCGCGATCAACAGGGTGAACGTCACGGTCAGCAACATGACAGCTACCCTACCGGGCATGTCCGTCCCTCCCGGTCCGACGACGTTCAGCGATGACCTCGAGCTCGCGCTGTCCCTCGCCGACTCCGCCGACGCGCTCACCATGGACCGCTTCGGCGCCGTGGACCTGAAGGTGGACGACAAGCCGGATCTCACACCGGTGTCCGATGCCGACCTGGCGTGCGAAACCCTGATCCGCGAACGCCTTTCGGCCCGCCGCCCCGCCGACACCGTGCTCGGTGAGGAGTTCGGCGGCGACGCCGTGCTCTCCGGGCGGCAGTGGGTCGTCGATCCCATCGACGGGACCAAGAACTTCGTCCGCGGCGTCCCGGTATGGGCCACGCTGATCGCACTCCTCATCGACGGCGTGCCCACGGTCGGGGTTGTCTCGGCACCGGCACTTCGCCGACGCTGGTGGGCGGCAACAGGTCTCGGTGCACACGTTCGCTTCGACGACGAGGATGTCCGACGCCTGTCGGTGTCGGGAGTGGCCGACCTCGGGTCGGCCAGCCTCGCGTTCTCGAGCCTGTCCGGCTGGGCCGATCGCGGCATCCGCGAGAAATTCATCGACCTCACCGACCGGGTGTGGCGCGTGCGCGGCTACGGCGACTTCTTCAACTACTGCCTCGTCGCCGAAGGTGCGGTCGACGTGACCGCCGAACCCGAGGTCTCGCTGTGGGACCTGGCGCCGCTCGACATCCTGGTCCGCGAGGCAGGCGGACGCTTCACCGCCCTCGACGGCACGCCCGGACCCGCCGGCGGCAGTGCGATCGCCAGCAACGGACTGCTGCACGACGAGGTGCTGAGGGCGCTGCGCGTCGACCCTTCGTGACGCTCGCAAGCTCGCTCCTCAGGGACCGGAGGGAGCCCGCTCGCAAGCTCGCTCCTCAGGGACCGGAGGGAGCCCGCTCGCAAGCCCCCCTCGCTGGTTGAGCCGGTGAGGAGCGCAGCGACGAACCGAGTCGAAGCCACCTCCCGGCCACTCACACCTGCGTGGCGCTTTCCTTCTCCAGCACCGTGAACTCGGTCGCGTCGTCCTTCATGTCCGCGAGTCGCCCGTAGTGGATGCCGCTGCCGGCATCGGACAGGACCGCCTGATGGATGGGGACGGCGACGCGCGGCGCCATCGCCCGGAGGTAGTCGACCGATTCGCTGAGTTTCATCCACGGCGCGGCCGACGGCAGCGCGAGGACATCGACATGCTCGAACGGAATGTAGAACGAGTCCCCCGGATGCATGAACTGCCCCGGCTGGTCGGCGGTCCCGAGGACATAGGCGACGTTGTCGATGACCGGGATCTCGGGATGGATGACGGCATGCCGGCCGCCGGTGAAACGCGCGGTGAGCGAACCGATCTCGATCTGGTCGCCGCTGCGGGCGGCCGTCCACGCGCCGGCCACGTCGTCGTCGTTGAGCTGCTTGGTCGTCTGGGGATCGGCGTAGAGGATCGCGTCGGGGTTCGCGGCGACGAGGTCGGGCAGCTTCGCGACGTCGCAGTGGTCGGGATGCTGGTGGGTGATCAGGATCGCGTCGAGATCGTCGATGCCGACGAACCCGTGCGAGAAGTTTCCCGGGTCGAAGAGCACCTTGGTCCCGTCGATCTCGACGAGCAGACAGGAATGGCCGAAGTGGGTGATCTGCATGACTCCACTGTGCCCGTTCACACGACGACCGGGAAGAACCCCCACCCGAACGCGGCGTCGAGGATTCGCACGAAACCGTAGGTCAGCCACACCCCCAGCAGGACGGCGCCGACGGGTCCGAGCACACGGTCGCGCCAACCGGCGAGCGGCGCCCCGCGACGGCGCACCAGGGTGACCGTCGCCGCGACGACGGTCACCGCGGTCAGCACCAGGAACACCGGACCGAAGGCATTGAACGTGAACGCGGACCCGACGTCGCCGTGCATGAACGCAACCCAGCTCCGGGTGAGTCCGCAGCCGGGACACGGAAGGCCGGTCATCACCGCGAACGGACACAGCGGCGGTCCGCTCTCCACACCACCCGGACTGAACACACACGCGGCGCCGAGCGCGGCGGCACCGACCACCGCGACGGTCGTCGCGCCCACCACCTGAGTGCCTGATAAGCCCTGTTCGCGGCGGTGATCGAGGGTCATGCGGCCAGCGTAGCGGGTGTGCGGAACGGTGGTGTCGGGCAAGTGCGTGACAAACTTCTTACTCCGAAGTAAGGTATGGACTTACTACCGAGTAAGATAGGTCGCATCGACCCTCCACCCACACGTGGATCCACGCACAGACCCCCACCGGGGCGACTGGAAAGAAACGGCTGGTGATCATGACAACCCACACCGAACCGCGCGACACCTCCGCAGTCGGCCGCAACCCGCACCCGCGCAACTTCATCGGCACCGCGATGCGCGTCCTGACCACGGTGACGGGTTCCGAGTTCGCCGAGAAGTACAAGATCCGCGAACCCATCAACCGCATCGCCTACCAGGGCACCAAGACCGGTTTCCAGACCCTCGGGGCGGCGAACCGCGCGTTCAAGGCCGCTCAGGGCGGCGGCTCCGGCCAGGCCAAGCGTCTCACCAGCACGCCCAAGGACTACTTCAACCTCACCCCCGACGACGAACAGCAGATGATCGCCGAGACGGTGAAGGAGTTCGCCACCGAGCTCCTGCGTCCGGCCGCACACGACGCCGACGCCGCCGCGGCGGCCCCCGAAGACCTGGTCAAGCGGTCTGCCGAGCTCGGCATCACCATGATCAACGTCCCCGAGGAGTTCGAGGGCGCCGCCTCCGAACGCGGGGTCGTCACCAACGCGCTCGTCGCCGAGGCGATGGCCTACGGCGACATGGGCCTGGCGCTTCCGCTCCTCGCGCCGAGTGGCGTGGCCACCACCCTGACCAACTTCGGTACCGACGAGCAGCAGCGCACCTACCTGCCCGACTTCGCCGGGGAGAACGTGCCCCAGTCCGCGGTCGTCATCGCCGAGCCGCGTCCGCTGTTCGACGCCTTCTCGTTGAGCACCAAGGCAACTCGCGTGCCGAGCGGGTTCCGTCTCAATGGTGTCAAGTCCTTCGTCCCGGCCGCCGGCTCGTCGGAACTGTTCATCGTCGGCGCCCAGCTCGACGGCAAGCCGGCCCTCTTCATCGTCGAATCCGACACGAAGGGTCTGATCGTCGAGGCCGACCCGGGCATGGGCGTGCGCGCCGCGGGCATGGGTCGTCTGCTGCTGCAGGACGTCGCCGTCCCGGCGACCGCCATCATCGGCGGCGAGGCCGACGCCGCGACGTCGGCGTACCGCGACGTCGTTCGCCTGTCCCGGCTGGGCTGGTCGGCGCTGGCCGCGGGCACCGCACGCGCCGTCCTCGACTACGTGATCCCCTACGTCAACGAGCGCGAGGCGTTCGGCGAGCCGATCTCCAACCGTCAGGCGGTGGCCTTCATGGTCGCCACGATGGCGACCGAGGTCGACTCGATCCGCCTCGTCACGCTGCGCGGTGCCGCGCGCGCCGAGCAGGGTCTGTCCTTTCCCCGCGAAGCCGCACTGGCGCGCAAGCTGACCATCGACAAGGGGCTGCAGATCGGCCTCGACGGCGTCCAGCTGCTCGGCGGCCACGGCTTCACCAAGGAACACCCCGTCGAGCGCTGGTACCGCGATCTCCGCGGTGCCGGCATCGGCGAAGGCATCGTCGTCCTCTGACCGCGTTTTGCGAACGTAGCGAAAGAACCTCTCATGAGCATCAATCTCGAACTCCCGAAGAAGCTGCGCGTCACCGTCGACCAGGCCCATCAGGCCGCCGCGGAGATCTTCCGGCCCATCTCGCGCAAGTACGACCTGCGCGAGCACGACTACCCCGTCGAGCTCGACACCCTCGCCAGCCTGTACGACGGTCTGTCCGAGACCGGACAGGCCGGTGCGGGCGCCGACGGCGGACGTAGCCAACAGAAGAAAGACAAGCCCAAGG
Source organism: Gordonia sp. NPDC127522 (assembly GCF_042672305.1). NCBI lineage: Bacteria > Bacillati > Actinomycetota > Actinomycetes > Mycobacteriales > Gordoniaceae > Gordonia > Gordonia sp. NPDC127522. The sequence continues at coordinate 11,099 of NZ_JBHXVK010000020.1, read as the reverse complement.
CCGAGGGCGCCGTGGTCAACGGCGGCAACATGCAGTCCGTCGTCAACGTGATGGAGACCTCCTGGGGCGATGTCGGCCTCATGCTCTCGATTCCCTATCAGGGACTGGGGAACTCGGCGATCGCCGCCGTCGCGACCGACGAGCAGCTCGAGCGCTTCGGCAAGGTGTGGGCGGCCATGGCCATCACCGAGCCCGGCTTCGGCTCCGACTCGGCCGCCGTCTCGACCACCGCCACCCTCGACGGCGACGAATACGTCATCAACGGCGAGAAGATCTACGTGACAGCGGGATCCCGCGCCACCCACATCGTCGTCTGGGCGACCGTCGACAAGAGCGCCGGCCGCGCCGCCATCAAGAGCTTCGTGGTGCCGCGTACCCATCCGGGTGTCACCGTCGAACGCCTCGAGCACAAGCTGGGCATCAAGGTCTCCGACACCGCGGCGATCCGCTTCGAGAACTGCCGGATTCCGAAGGAGAACCTGCTCGGCTCACCCGAGGTCGACACCAAGAAGGGCTTCGGCGGGGTCATGCAGACCTTCGACAACACCCGTCCGCTGGTGGCCGGTATGGCCGTCGGCGTGACGCGTGCCGCGCTCGAGGAACTGCGCGCGATTCTCGACGAGGCCGGCATCGAGGTCGACTACGATCGGCCTGCCGCCGACCAGCACGCCGCCGCTGCCGAATTCCTGCGCATGGAGGCTGATTTCGAGGCCGCGTACCTGCACACCATGCGGGCCGCCTGGATGGCCGACAACAAGCAGCCGAACTCGACCGAGGCGTCGATGTCCAAGGCGAAGGCGGGCCGCACCGCCACCGACGTCACCAACAAGGTCGTCGAACTCACCGGCACCCTCGGCTACTCGGAGCGCTTGCTGGTGGAGAAGTGGGCGCGCGACTCCAAGATCCTCGACATCTTCGAGGGGACGCAGCAGATCCAGAATCTGATCATCGCCCGGCGGGTGCTGAACAAGAGCAGCGCCGAACTCAAGTGATCATCTGAGGCAGAGAGCATCTCGGCCCCGCGACGGAGCTCCCGTCGCGGGGCCGAGTCGTTCGTGGGCCGGCGATCAGACGAGCCACACCACCCACACGGCGGCCGCACACGCGAACACCGACGCGACGAGCGTTCCGACGGCGTACGCGGCGGACCGCCACCTGTCCTCCTGCTGCCCCAGCCGCACCGTCTCGAACGCAGCCGTGCTGAAAGTCGTGTAGCCACCGCAGAATCCGGTCCCGAGGACCAGCTGCCAGTCGTGCGGCGCCCCGTGGAAGACGACGAGACCGGCGAGCACACCCAGCAGTGCCGACCCGCTGACGTTGATCGCGAAGGTGCCCCAGGGTGTCGTCGACGGCCATCGGTGTCGAATAGCTCCGTCGACGACGAACCGGGTGACGGCACCGAGCGCTCCCGCCACCATCACGGCGAACGCGATCACGACCGTTCCCTCCGCCCGGCGATCGTCGATGCGACTCCGATCCCGCAACCCGCCGCGAGAACCCCCAGCACCACGCTCAGCACCGCATACATGATTGCGGTCACGACCGCCGAAGCCCGTGTCAGTTCGGTGATCTCCAGCGCGAAGGTGCTATAGGTGGTCAGCGCCCCACAGATGCCGGTGCCGCCGAAGAGACGGATGCGCTGGCGCCATCCGTCGTCGGGTCCCGAACGCATCAGCAACTCGAGCAACGCTCCCAGCACGAACGCGCCGGCGACGTTCACCCCGAAAGTGGCCCAGGGCCACCGCCCTTCGACGGCCGGGAACGAGTTCTCGGCCCACAGCCGGAGCCCGGTGCCGAGAATCCCGCCGGCGAACACCCAGGCGACGGCCTGCACACGCAGGTGCACAGGGCGTTCGTCCGGATCGACCGGGAGTTCGCGGTGCTCGTCTCGGTGCACGCGCCAAGTCTCCGCTACGTGACCGACGCGTACAACACGATCAGGTAGATCGGTACCAGCACGTCGAAGAAGAAGATGGGACCGGCGTTGCCCGCCTTGAAATTACGCCGGGTCACCATCTCCCGTACGTGCCCGACCGCGGCGCCCAGGTAGAACACCGAGAACGCGATGATGGTGGCGAGGGTGAACTCGTCACCGAAACCCGATGCGATCACGCCCAAGACACCCGTCGCCAGGCTGGCGAGCCCGACCTCCCATTGCCACGGCGTCTTCGGGGGCCACCCGATCGACTCGGCGATCGGCTCGCCGAAGAACATGTGGCCGCACCCGGTCATCCATCCCTGTACACCGATCATCCACAACACGGAGTTCTCGAGCAGATCCCGGCCCAGGTCACCACCCGGGGTCGACACGTCGACGATCGTGGTGATGATCGTGCCGACCAGCCCGACGAACGGCACCAGCCGGATCGCGGTGCGAAGCACACCATCGAGCATCGACTCAGCCCTCGAGTTGTGCGGCCAGCGCGGTCAGGACATCGGGGTCCTCGATGGTGGAGGGCACGGTGTACTCCTCGTGGTCGGCGATCTGCCGCATGGTCTTTCGGAGGATCTTGCCCGACCGTGTCTTCGGCAGCGCCGGCACCACCGTCACGTCGCGGAACGTCGCGACGGCCCCGATCTCGTCGCGCACCATGGCCACGAGTTCGGTGCGCAGTGTCTCGGCGTCGATGTCGACGCCGGACTTGAGCACCACGTACCCGCTGGGACGCTGGCCCTTCAGTTCGTCGTGGATGCCGATGACCGCGCACTCGGCCACCGCCGGGTGCGACGCCACCACCGCCTCGATACTGCCCGTCGAGAGCCGGTGTCCGGCAACGTTGATCACGTCGTCGGACCTGCCGAGAACGAACACGTAACCGTCGGCATCGACGTAACCGGAGTCGCCGGTCAGGTAGAAGCCGTCGAACGCCGACAGATACGACTTGCGGTACCGCTCCTCGTCGCGCCACAACCCGGCGAGGGTTCCGGGCGGCAGCGGCAGACCGATGACGATGTTGCCCTCCTCGCCCGGGCCCAGCGAATTGCCCTCGGCGTCGACGACGCCCACGCGGTAGCCGGGAACGGCGACCGTCGGCGAGCCCGCCTTGATCGGCATCGGTTCCAGCCCACGGAGATTCGCCGCGATGGCCCAACCGGTCTCGGTCTGCCACCAGTGGTCCACGACCGGGACACCGAGCACCTCCGAGGCCCACGTGAACGTGTCCGGGTCGAGTCGCTCGCCCGCCGCGAACAACGTCTCGACCGAGGACACGTCGTACTTGCTCAGTTCGGTGGCGTCCGGGTCCGCCTTGCGGATGGCGCGGATCGCGGTGGGTGCGGTGAACAACGCCTTCACCCCGTGCTCGCCGATGACACGCCAGAACGCGCCCGCGTCCGGGGTACCGACCGGCTTGCCCTCGTACATCACCGATGTCGCTCCGACGAGCAGGGGCCCGTACACGATGTAGGAGTGTCCGACGACCCACCCGACATCCGAGGCGGTCCACCACACGTCGCCGGCGGCGATGTCGTAGATGTTCGCCATCGACCATGTCAGGGCCACCGCATGTCCGCCGTTGTCGCGGACGACGCCCTTGGGCTTTCCGGTGGTCCCCGAGGTGTAGAGGATGTACAGCGGATCGGTGGCCTTCACCGGAACCGGCTCGACCGGATCGGCCCCGGCGAGCGCGTCGTCCCAGTCGAGCCATCCCTCGTGATCTGCTGCGGCACCACCGATCTCGGGACGGTCCTTGACGATGACGACACGCGGCGGCGTGGCCGACAACTCGATGGCCTTGGCCACCATCGGCAGATACTCGACGACCCGGCCCGGTTCCAGACCGCCCGAGGCGGTGAGGACGGCGACCGGCTCGGCGTCGTCGATACGGGTCGCGAGCTCACGGGCGGCGAACCCACCGAACACCACCGAGTGCACCGCGCCGATCCGCGCGCACGCCAGCATCGCGACGGCCGCCTCGGGGATCATCGGCATGTAGATCACCACGCGATCGCCGTAACCGATCCCCTGCTCGGAGAGGACACCGGCGAATCGCGAGACCTCGTCGAGCAGTTCGGCGTAGGAGTACCGACGGACCTCGCCCACCATCGCCGAATCCCAGATCAACGCGGTCCGGTCGCCGTGTCCCGCCGACACATGGCGATCAAGGGCGTTGGCGCAGGTGTTCAGCGTCGCGTCCGGGAACCAGCGGTAGAGCGGGGCGGCCGAGTCGTCGAGTGCGGAGGTGGGTGGGGTGATCCATTCGACGCCGGTGGCGGCGTCGAGCCAGAACGCCTCCCGATCGTCGGCTGCCCGTGTGAACGCTTCGATGTACCGGCCCATGGCCATCCCTTCGACGTCGTCGGTGAGGGCACCGGTGTCGTCGGTGCCGCATCGCCCTTCGAGGGTATCGGGGTGACCGGGGACACCGTGTTCGATCCCGCGCCCGCACCGTCGGCGGGTCAGTAGAGGTACGGACGGAAGCTGTCCTCGGTGAACCGTTCGTTGCCCGCTTCGGGCATCACGCGCCGGGTGATCTCCGCGACCGAGGGCAGCGCGTCGGGTCGCCATGAGTCCGGCTTCCACAGATCGGACCGGAGAAACGCCTTGGGACAGTGGTAGAACACCTCGTCGACGGTGATCTCCACCGCGAGGATCGGTCGCTTACCGCTGACCGTGAGGTCGTCGAAGTAGTCGGCGTCGTCGACGATGCGGGCGCGGCCGTTGATCCGCAGCGTGTCCCCGCGACCGGGTACGACGAAGATGGTGCCCGCATTGGGGTTCCGGAGTATGTTCACGTAGCCGTCGACACGACGGTTGCCCGGCCGCTCGGGTATCGCGATGTGCCGGTCGTCGATGACGTGGACGACCTTGCCGGCCGGGTCGCCCTTGGGCGACACGTCGATCCGTCCGAGTTCGTCGGCGGTCGCCAGGAACACCATCGGCGACTCCGCGAGCCATTCCCGGTCGACGTCGGCGAGTGAGTTTCGCGCCTTGTCGCGGATGATCTCCATCGGATGGCCGACGATCTCCCGCAGCCTCGACTCGTCGGTGATGTGCATCTGCACATCGTGTCACGCGGTCGTTGCTACGCGGGTCGCGGTGCGGGCGCCGGCCACGGGAAGGTCCAGGTGGTGTCGCGGACATCGTCGAGCCGCGCCGCCCGTCGGCGCAGATGGACCGACCCGTCGGTGACGATCAGGGTGACGTCGGCGTCGAGTCGTCCGGCGAGACGTCGGGCGGTCCAGCCCGGTCGTGTCCCACCGGTACCGATGACGACGGCACCGGCCCCCACCCGTCCGGCCGCCCGGTGCAGGACCGTCGTCGGGTCGCCGACCTCGCTCATGGTCGACACCGTCCGTGCACCATGCCACCTCGCGAGTTCGGCGGCGGTCCGCAGGGTCTCGTCGACTCCCGCCTGACCGGAGAGCAGGTAGGACTCGTCCTTGAGGACGTCGTGGAGCGTGGTGCTCGCTTCTTTCCGACGACGCCGCGTGGCGCAGATCAGGATCAGGTCGCCGGAATCGCCGAGCAGTCGAACGGCGACCTTCACCGCACGCAGCGAGGCGTCACTCCCGTCGACTCCGACGACGACCGGACGGCCGAACCCCGCGTGGCTCTTCACCGGTACGCCGCGCGCGTCGATCGGCGGGGCCAGGCCGGGATCTGTCGGCATTGGTCGGGTCTCGAGGCGCTCCCAGCGCCGGGGTCGCGTCCGCAGCGTGCTCATGATGTCCTCCTCGGTCGGCGATTTCGCTGCTCACAACGTTATGGAGGCCATCGTCCCGAGTCGCCATCCCGCGGGTTGACCGGTTCTCCACCCCAGGGTGGACGGCGGAATCCACCGTGAGGCGGACGTTCGGCAGTTCTGCGGAACTATCCTGGAACGGTGACGGGCTTCACAGTGGAGATGGGCGCGGGGCTGCGCCGGCGGATCGAACGGGCGGGCGGCGACTACCCACCGCTGTACCCCGCGGTGATCCTGTCGTCGAGCGTCGTGGTCACGCTGGTGTCGACGGCACAACGTTTTCCGTTCGATCAGATCGGGTGGGTGATCGCGGCTCTCGTCCTCGCCGTGCTCTCGCTGGTGCTCGACCTGACCCTGCCGCCGACCTCGTACCCGTGCTCTGCGGTGATCATCAGTACGGTCTGCTTCCTCATGGTCCCGACGCCCACCGACGCCGCCCCACTCCAACTCGTCCTGGTGGCGGCGATCGCCGCCGCGATGTATCCCCTTCTCGGCGGACTGATCGTGACGGCGGCCTGCTTCGCCGTCATCGTGTGGTTCGGCGCCGTCGGCGGTCTCGAGTCACCGGCCATCTACGCGCTCGGCGTCGCGTGCGGTTGGCTGATCGGCTACATGATGCTGATCCAGAAGCGTTTGGCCGACAATCGGGCCCGGGTGCTCGCCGAGCGTGCCGACCGCGCCGCGAGCGACGAACGACAGCGGATCGCCCGCGAGATCCACGATGTCATCGCGCATTCCCTGTCGATCACCATGCTCAACGTCACCGGCGCCCGTCGCGTGCTCGAACAGGATCGTGACATCGAGGAGGCACTGGAGGCACTCTCCGACGCCGAACGCCAAGGCCGACAGGCGATGACCGAGATCCGCACCATCGTCCACGTATTGGGGACGACCGAGCCGACGGGAACGACGGCCCCGTCACCGGGCGCCGGAGACCTCGTCCGGCTCGTCGAGGACTACCGCAAGGCCGGCGTCGACATCGACTTCAGCCTCGTCGGCGACCTCACCGAGCTGCCACGTCCGGTCGGTGCGGCGCTGTATCGGATCACCCAGGAGTCCCTGGCCAACGTCGTCAAACACTCGGTGGCCAAGCAGGCCTCGGTCTCGGTGTCGGTGGCCGATACGGTGGCTCTCACGGTCGAGAACCCGGCGACCGAGGATCGGCCACGAGAATGCGACGGCACCGGTATCGAGGGAATGACCCAGCGCGCGGCACTGCTCGGCGGCACTCTCCAGACAGCACATCGGGCAGGCACCTGGTCGGTTCACGCGAGCCTGCCGTCGCGACCGATCACCGCGGGGGTGCCCGCATGACGACGACCGCACCCACCGATCCCGCGGCCGACCCGATCCGGGTTCTCCTCGTCGACGACCAGGAGCTCATCCGTACGGGCCTGCGTCGCATCCTGCGCCTGCGCGACGGCTTCGACATCGTGGGTGAATGCGCGGACGGTTCCGGAGTCCTCGCGGGGATCGCCGAGCACCGGCCCGACATCGTCCTGATGGATCTGCGGATGCGCGACGTCGACGGCATCACCGCCACCACGATGGTCCGCACCCTGCGGGAGCCGCCCCCGGTGCTGATCCTGACCACCTTCGACGACGACGCCCTGTTGTCCCGTGCCCTGCGCGCCGGAGCGGCCGGATTCATCCTCAAGGATTCGCCGGCCGAGGCGCTGATCTGGGCGGTGCGCGCGGTGGTCCGCGACGGTGCGTTCCTCGACCCGGCGGTGACCGAACGCGTTCTCCACGGGTTCCGACGGTCGGGGCGCGAGCAGGTGAGCACCGTGCCCGGGCTCACCGACCGCGAGACCGATGTCCTCCGCCTGATCGCCCGGGGCCGCACCAACACGGAAATCGGTGCGGCCCTCGGCATCTCGCAGGTGACCGTGAAGAGCCACATCAATCACATCTTCACCAAGCTCGACCTCCGCGACCGGGCGGCGGCGATCGTGTACGCCTTCGACCGTGGGCTCGTGGTCGCCGAGTACGACTGAGCCCGTGTAGATCAGTCGTGCACGGTGGCCTCAGGGGCGAGCACCTCGACGTCGACCCCGTCGACGAACCGGTACGGGCCCGCCACGAGCAGACCACCGAAGTGCTTGCGCAGCCGGGACATCTCGGCCCGCACGGTGACCGTCCGGTCGTCGACGCCGAACAGATGCATCGACATCTGGGCCGCGGTGACGCCGCCGGGCCGTCGCGCCAGGAGGGTGAGGATCTCGCCGTGCCGGGGCGAACAGCGATGGGTCCAGGCACCGCTCGCGCCTTCGACGGTGACCTCGACGTTTCGCAGACCCGGTGCGCCCGGCGGTACCCGCACGATCACCCGTGTGGTCGATGCGTCCGACGTCTCCGCGACGCGCACCAGCCACCCGCCGGGTAGCGCCTCGACGTCGCACTCCCCCAACGCATTCACGAAGATGCGGCCGGGGCTGAGCCGCGGTGGCAGGATCAGTCGCGCTCGCGGGGACACGGTGTCCACGGCGGCGACCCACCCGTCGGTGTCGACCGCCAGCGCTGGGCCGGGCATGCGGGCGAGGATCGGCGCGGCCACCGCCCGCAGCGAATCGAGCCGTCGGTGGTGGCTCTCGCGTAGTTGTGATTCGGCCAGCCGGGCGACCGCATGCACCAGCGCCAAGGTGGTCGGATGGATGGTGGCGGCCGGACCACTCACATCGACCACCCCCAACATCTCACCGGTCCGCGGGTCCTTGATCGGCGCGCCGGTGCACGTCCACGAGTGATGACTCCGCACGAAGTGTTCAGCCGAGAACACCTGCACCGAACGACCGGACATCAACGCCGTACCGATCGCGTTGGTCCCCACCGAGCCCTCGGCCCAGTCGGCGCCTTCGACGAACCCGAGGGTGTCCGCGCGCGTGAGCACCTTCGACGACCCGCTCCGCCACAGCACGTGTCCGTCGGCATCCGAGACGACCAGGATGTTGTCGCCATCGGCGATCAGCGACTCGAGGCCACGTGCCAGCTCGTCCACGACCTCCACCAGGCCGGAGCGTCGGCGGCGTTCCTCGAGCTCCTCGAGCTGAAGCGTCCGTTCCCCGGCGCAGTCCACGTCCGGGTCCAGACCGGCACGTCGGAGTCGTTGCCACGAGTCGTCGATGACGCTGCGCGGACGCGCCGGCATGCGCCCGCCCGACATCGCCGCGTCGTGAACCGCGCTGAGAACGGACGCGAACTCGCGCGGATCGTCGCCGGCGTGCACCGCGGGCTCCAGCTCGGAGGCCGACTCGTAAGCGTTCATCTCTTCGATTGTGCGTCACGTCACAGACGACGACAACGTACCCCGCCCCTCGCAACCCCCTGCAACCCTTGCCGCCACCCGGCGCCGGGGCGTCTGCTGTCCACAACCCGCTGTGTTCCACATCACGTTCGCGGGGCACATTTCGAGGAGGCATCATGACTCAGACATTGGAACCGGTCGTCCATCTCGGCCGCACCCCGCAGGAGCGGATCGACGCCTGGCTGCGTGAGTTCGAATCCGCACTCGCCGCACACGACATCACCCGCGCGACGAACGCGTTTCTGACCGACAGCTTCTGGCGCGACCTGACCGCATTCACGTGGAACATCAAGACCGTCGAAGGTCACGAGCAGATCGCCGACATGCTGACCGCACGTCTCGCGGACACCCGCCCGTCGAACTTCACCGCCACTGAACCGGCAACCGACGACGGGGACGGTGTCGTCTCGGCGTTCATCGCGTTCGAGACCGCCGTCGGACGGTGTGAGGGACACCTGCGCATCCGTCGCGACGACGACGGTGGCGGGCGCGATGCCGGGGAGGACAAGGCCTGGACGCTGCTGACGACGATGCAGGAACTGAAGGGACACGAGGAGTCGGCCGGCCCTGATCGACCGCTCGGGGCGGTGCACGGTTCCGACCCCGACACCCGTTCCTGGGCGGAGAAGAAGGCCGACGAGGAATCGTCACTCGGACGGTCGGCGCAACCGTATGTGCTCGTGATCGGCGGTGGGCAGGGCGGTATCGCGCTCGGCGCACGACTCCGCCAGCTCGGCGTTCCGTCGGTCGTCGTCGATCGCCATGACCGTCCCGGGGACCAGTGGCGCAAACGCTACAAGTCGCTGTGCCTGCACGACCCGGTCTGGTACGACCATCTCCCGTACCTGCCGTTCCCCGACAACTGGCCGGTCTTCGCACCCAAGGACAAGATCGGAGACTGGCTCGAGTTCTACACCAAGGTCATGGAGGTCCCGTACTGGAGCAAGACGACGTGTCTGTCCGCCGAGTACGACGAGGCCGAGTCACGGTGGACGGTTGAGGTCGACCGGGACGGTGAGCGCCTCACGCTCCAACCGACGCAGCTGGTCCTCGCGACGGGAATGTCCGGCAAACCTGCCGTCCCTTCCGTCCCCGGGCAGGAGGTGTTCGCCGGGGAGCAACACCACTCGAGCGCACACCCCGGACCGGACGGCTACCTCGGCAAGAAGGTCGTCGTCATCGGCTCCAACAACTCCGCGCATGACATCTGCAAGGCGCTGGTCGACAACGGCGTCGACGCAACGATGGTGCAGCGCTCCTCGACCCACATCGTGAAATCCGACTCGCTGCGGTCGATCGCCCTCGGTTCCCTCTACAGCGAGGAGGCGGTCGCCTCCGGGATGACGACCAAGAAGGCCGATCTCACCTTCGCCTCATTGCCCTACCGGATCATGCACCAGTTCCAGGTACCCGTGTACGACCAGATCCGCGAGCAGGACAAGGACTTCTACGAACGCCTCGAGGCGGCCGGCTTCGAGCTCGACTTCGGCGACGACGACTCCGGACTCTTCATGAAGTACCTACGCCGCGGGTCCGGCTACTACATCGACGTGGGCGCCAGCGAACTCATCGCCGACGGAACGATCAAGCTGGTCCACGGTCAACTGGACCACCTCACCGAGACTTCGGTGGTGCTCGCCGACGGGACGGAGATCGACGCCGACGTGGTCGTCTACGCAACGGGGTACGGATCGATGAACGGCTGGGCCGCCGACCTCATGGGGCAGGAGGTCGCCGACCGTGTCGGAAAGGTGTGGGGACTCGGCTCCGAGACGACCAAGGACCCGGGCCCCTGGGAGGGCGAACAGCGGAACATGTGGAAGCCCACCCAGCAACCGGGCCTGTGGTTCCACGGCGGAAATCTGCACCAGTCGCGACACTATTCGCTCTATCTCGCCCTACAGCTCAAGGCGCGATATGAAGGAATCCCCACGCCCGTATACGGCTTGGCAGACGTCCACCACCTGAGCTGATCGCCAAAAAGAAATGCCCCGCAACCACGAAGGTTGCGGGGCATTTCTGAAATTGTGTTCGGCGGTGTCCTACTCTCCCACACTGATTAGGGTGCAGTACCATTGGCGCTGGAGGGCTTAGCTTCCGGGTTCGGAATG
>NZ_JBHXVK010000019.1:0-92758 GCF_042672305.1 Gordonia sp. NPDC127522 | reverse complement strand
CCCTGAGGAGCGCCCGGAGCTTGCGGAGGGCGCGTCACGAAGGGTCCGGCGACCGTCGTCTCAAACAACTCCGTCCCGAGCCGTTCGGCTCGGGACGGAGTTGCGTCAGAGGAGTTGCGGGACAGTCGCTTACGCGACCAGCACCTGCTCGTCGTCGGTGACCGACGCCCGCATCGTCTTGTCCTTGGTCTCGACGATCTTGATCGTGCACACGACGCTGAGTGCCGACAGACCGGCGAGCAGGACACCCACCCAGATCGCCCCGGGGCCGGCGATCAGCGGGGCGGCGATCAGCGGGGGGATCGCCCCACCGAGGATGCCGGCCAGGTTGTAACCCATCCCCGCACCGGTGTAGCGGTACCGCGCCTCGAACAGTTCGGGCAGGAGCGCTCCGGCCGGACCGTAGGCGATGCCGAAGATGAGCAGCGTCCCGAAGAGTCCGACCACGAACGCGAAGCCGCCGCCGATCTCGAGGATCGGGAACAGCACCAGCGCCCAGGGGATCGCGACGCTGCACGAGGTGAGGATGACCCGGCGACGACCCACGCGGTCCGACCACACCGCCGACGCCGCGGTCGACAGTCCGAACACCACGGCCGCGCCCATCCCCGCGGTCAGCACGAAGGTCCGCGACAGTTCCAGTGACTTGGTGCCGTAGTTCGTGAGGAACGCCGTGCCCATGTAGAACAGCGAGAACAGGCTCGCCAGCGCGCCGCCGGCGATGAGGATCTCGCGCCACTGGTGGCGGAAGGCGTCGAGGAACGGCAGTGCCGGACCGTCGACCACGGGACCGCCGATTGTCCTGCGCTGCTTCGCTTCTCGGAACACCGGCGTCTCCGCGACCGCGAGCCGGACCCACAACCCGACGGCGACGAGCGCGAAGGACAGGATGAACGGGATGCGCCAGCCGTAGTCGAGGAATGCCGAACTGGTCTCGCCGAGCGTCAGGCTCGCGATGAGGAACGTCAGGCTCGACAGGAAGAACGCGAAGGCCGGGCCGAGTTGAGGGAACATCGCGTACAGTCCCCGCTTGCCCGGTGGGGCGTACTCGGCGGTGAGAAGCGTTGCGCCCGCCCATTCGCCGCCGACGGCGAAGCCCTGCAGGAACCGCAGGAAGACGAGGAGGATGGGCGCCGCGATGCCGATCCCGGATTCGGCGAAGCCGAACACGCCGGTCTCGTAACCGGGGAGAAGACCGATCGCGACCGTCGCCAATCCCATGATGAGCAGAGTCCACACCAGGGTGCGTTTACGGCCGATCCGGTCGCCGAAGTGACCGAAGAGCATCGCTCCGACCGGCCGCGCGAAGAAGGCCACGGCGAAGGTGGCAAAGGACGCGATGGTCCCGGTGACCTCGTCGGCGGCCGGGAAGAACACCGTCGGGAACACCAGGGCGGCGGCGGTGCCGTAGATGAAGAAGTCGTAGAACTCGATCGTCGTGCCGATGGAACTCGCGGCGGCCACGCGTCGAAGGCTCGTGCGTTTACCCTCCGGCGGTTCGGTCACCGGCGGTTCGGCGGGGATGGTCGTCACTGGCGTTCGCCCTTTCTGCAGACGGCCGCGTCGGGGTGGCGGCTCGAGATCCCGGGCATCATCGGTCCGGGTGCCCCTGTCCGCCGCTCGGATGATTTGGGTCACTCCGGCTGCGCGGTGAGAGGCATGTCATAGTCTGGAGCTCGTGTCGGTGAGGCGACACCCCCCGAAGAGGGGGACGTCATGACCCGGCCTCACCTGCATCTTTGGCCACCTCGTCGCCGGGGAGTACAGTCGAGCGCATGCAGCGCGCACTCCTCCTCGGTTGCCGCGGCGGGGTCTGAACCGACCGGCCCTCCGTCGCGGGGCCTCATCACGCGCCGGTCACTTTCCTTCCACACACGGAGAATGACCACCATGGCACCAGCAGACAGCTTCACTTCCGGCGCCAGCCGAATCGTCGAGCCCGCGGGCCCGATTCCCGCCGGACAACCCTCATGGAACCCGCAGCGCAGCTCCGCGATGCCGGTTCATCGTTATCGCCAGTTCGCCGACGAGGTCGAGAAGGTGGCGGTTCCCGACCGCACCTGGCCCGACAAGGTCATCACCACCGCCCCGATGTGGTGCGCGGTCGACCTGCGCGACGGCAACCAGGCACTCATCGACCCGATGAGCCCGGCACGCAAGCGCCGCATGTTCGACCTCTTGGTCCGGATGGGCTACAAGGAGATCGAGGTCGGATTCCCGTCGGCCAGCCAGACCGATTACGACTTCGTCCGCGAGATCATCGAAGACGGCGCCATCCCCGACGACGTCACGATCCAGGTGCTGACCCAGTGTCGTGACGAACTGATCGAGCGCACCTTCGACGCCTGCCGCGGCGCGGCCAACGTGATCGTCCACTTCTACAACTCGACGTCGGTACTGCAGCGTCGAGTCGTGTTCCGCGCGGACAAGGCGGCGATCACCAAGATCGCGACCGACGCCGCACACAAGATCCTCGAGGTACAGCAGAACTACCCGGACACCAACTGGCGGTACGAGTACTCGCCGGAGTCCTACACGGGCACCGAGCTGAGCTTCGCCAAGGAGGTGTGCGACGCGGTCACCGAGATCATCGCCCCCACCCCGGAGCGCCCGATGATCCTCAACCTGCCGGCGACGGTCGAGATGGCCACCCCCAACGTCTACGCCGACTCGATCGAGTGGATGCACCGCAACCTCGCCCGGCGCGACTCGGTCATCCTGAGCCTGCACCCCCACAACGACCGCGGAACCGCCGTCGCCGCAGCCGAACTCGGCTACCAGGCGGGCGCCGACCGCATCGAGGGATGCCTGTTCGGCAACGGCGAGCGAACCGGCAACGTCTGCCTGGTGACCCTCGGCATGAACATGTTCAGCCGCGGCGTCGACCCGCAGATCAGCTTCTCCGACATCGACGAGATCCGCCGGACGGTCGAGTACTGCAACCAGCTCAACGTCCCGGAGCGTCACCCCTACGGCGGCGACCTGGTCTACACCGCGTTCTCGGGAAGCCACCAGGACGCGATCAACAAGGGCCTCGACCAGATGAAGGTCGACGCGGACAACGCCGACTCCGACGTCGACGACATCACCTGGGCCGTACCGTATCTGCCCATCGACCCCAAGGACGTCGGCCGCAACTACGAAGCTGTCATCCGCGTCAACAGCCAGTCCGGCAAGGGCGGCGTCGCCTACATCATGAAGGCCGACCACGGCATGAACCTGCCGCGTCGTCTGCAGATCGAGTTCAGCCGGGAGATCCAGAAGATCACCGACGGCGAGGGCGGCGAGGTCAATCCCAAGGAGATGTGGGACGTCTTCGCGGAGAACTACCTGCACCCGATCTGGCCGCTCGAGCGCATCCGGCAGAAGGTGGACGCGGCCGAGGTCGACGGCGGCGACGACCACATCACCGCCGTGGTGAAGGTCGAGGGCAACGAGCGGGAGATCTCCGGCTCCGGCAACGGTCCGCTGGCGGCTTTCGTCGACGCGCTCGGCGCCGTCGGCTACGAGGTCCGGGTCCTCGACTACAGCGAGCACGCACTGACCGCCGGCGGCGACGCCAGCGCCGCGGCGTACGTGGAGACCGAGGTCAACGGCGAGACGGTCTGGGGTGTCGGCATCGCGTCGTCGATCACCACCGCCAGCCTGCGCGCAGTCGTCTCGGCGGTGAACCGCGCTTACCGGGTCACCTCGGTTCCGGTCGCCGACGGCGAAGCCGCCCCGGGCACCTGGGCGCCCTGACCATCCCCTTCGAAGACCCGATTCCGTCCCGTCGATCGCGCCGATCGGCGGGACGGAATCGTACCGGCGGGAACAAAACGGACCGGAGTGTCATTTAGAGGGCATGAAGAACATCGGTTTCCTGTCGTTCGGTCACTGGTCGGACGCCCACGGGTCCCAGGTGCGGTCCGGCGCGGACACGCTGCTGCAGTCCATCGACCTCGCGGTGGCCGCCGAGGAGCTCGGCGCCGACGGTGCGTACTTCCGCGTTCATCACTTCGCACGGCAGCTCGCATCGCCGTTCCCGCTGCTCGCGGCGATCGGCGCCAAGACCAGTCGCATCGAGATCGGCACCGGGGTCATCGACATGCGCTACGAGAACCCGCTGTACATGGCCGAGGACGCCGGTGCCGCGGATCTCATCTCCGGCGGCCGGCTCCAGCTCGGGATCAGTCGCGGGTCCCCCGAGCAGGTCATCGACGGCTACAAATACTTCGGCCATGTTCCGCCCGAGGGATCGTCCGACGCCGACATGGCGCGACAGCACACCGAGGTGTTCCTGAAGGTCATCGAAGGCGGCGGCTTCGCCACGCCGAATCCCCGTCCGATGTTCCCCAACCCGCCCGGGTTGCTGCCCATCGAACCCCAGTCCCCCGGCCTGCGGGACCGCATCTGGTGGGGCGCCGGGACCCGGGCGACCGCGGAGTGGACTGCCCAGCAGGGCATGAACCTGATGAGCTCGACGCTGCTGACCGAGGACACCGGCGTGCCCTTCCACCAGTTGCAGGCCGAACAGATCCAGCGGTTCCGCAAGGCCTGGGCCGACGCGGGGCACCCGCGCGAGCCACGAGTATCGGTGAGCCGGAGCATCTTCGCCATCGTCGACGACCGAGACCGCGCCTACTTCGGCCGCGGCGGCGCCGAATCCGATCAGGTCGGCGTGATCGACAACAGCGTCGCCCGCTTCGGGCGCAGTTACGCGGACGAGCCGGACAAGCTCGTCGAGCAGTTGCGCGAGGACGAGGCGATCGCCGCGGCCGACACCCTTCTGCTGACCGTGCCGAACCAACTCGGTGTCGAGTACAACGCGCACGTCCTCGAGTCGATCCTCACGCACGTCGCGCCGGCTCTCGGCTGGCGCTGACATCGCGTGACGCACACCTCGCCGGCCCCGTCGGCCGCGCCGGTCCTCCCGCGCGCAGCCGCTCGGGGCCGGCGTTCTTGCGCAGGGTGCCGAAATCGCCACATCGGGACGACTCGCTGACCTAACGTCACCGGGGTGTCCGGTGTCCGACGGACATCACCGACGAATTGTCGAGATACACGCCGAGCCCCACCGCGAACGGAGAGCCCCCATGTCCGAAGTGATCGTCGTCGCCACCATCTCCCCCAAGCCCGGAGAAGAACAGGCGGTGCGGGAGGCCGTGCTGGCTGCGATCCCCGAGGTGCACGGCGAGCCGGGATGCGGGAAATACGCGTTGCACGAGGCCACCGGCGACTCGACCGACCTGGTGATGATCGAGCGCTGGGAATCGATGGAGGCCCTGGCGACCCACGGCGCCGCCCCGGCACTCACCACGCTGGGCAAGGCCATCGGCGGACTGCTGGCCGGCCCCCTGGACGTGCGGACATTCACGGCAGTTCCCGCAGGTCAGCCGGACAAAGGCACCATCTGACACATCACGACGCCGCCCTCACCCGTCGACCCGGGTGAGGGCGGTGCCCATTTCTGCAGGTACTTGCTGTTGATTCCGCCACCGAGCGCGTGCTAGACCGGTATAACGATCGTTAGATAAAGTTAGCCGCGCCAACTGCTGCGCTGGTCCCCGCTCCCGAGAGGAACCCTCATGCCCGAAGCCGTCATCGTCGACGTCGTACGCCTCGCGTCCGGAAAGGGGAAGCCCGGCGGCGCGCTGTCGGAGACCAAGCCCGTCGAGTTGCTCGCACACGTGCTGCGCTCGCTGGTCGAGCGCAACGATCTCGACCCGGCCCTCGTCGACGATGTGATCGGCGGTTGCGTCGGCCAGGCCGGTGAGCAGGCCCTGAACATCTCGCGGACCGCGCTGCTGTCCGCCGGCTTCCCCGAGTCGGTGCCCGCGACGACCGTCGACCGTCAGTGCGGGTCGAGCCAGCAGGCCGCTCACTTCGCCGCGCAGGGCATCATCGCCGGCGCCTACGACGTGGTCATCGCCGCCGGCGTCGAGTCCATGAGCCGCGTCCCGATGGGCTTCACCACCGCCGGGCGCAGCCCCTACGGCCCGAGTATCGCGGCCCGCTACCCCGACGGACTCGTCGGACAGGGCATCTCGGCCGAGCTCGTCGCCGCCAAGTGGAAGTTCGACCGCGAGGCACTCGACGCCTTCGCCGCACAGTCTCACCAGCGCGCCGCCGCTGCCGCCGGCGAGGGCTTCTTCGACCGCGAGATCCTGCCCATCGACGTCGCCGATGCCGACGGCAAGACCTTCACGCACCAGACCGACGAGACGGTGCGCGCCACGACCACTCCCGAGGGTCTGTCGGGGCTGAAGCCGTCGTTCTACACCGAGGACTTCGCGCAACGATTCCCGGAGATCAACTGGCACATCACGCCTGGCAACTCGTCGCCGCTGACCGACGGCGCGTCCGGCGCGCTCATCATGAGCGACGTCATGGCGTCGAAGCTGGGCCTGACCCCGCGTGCACGATTCCACTCGTTTTCGGTGGCCGGCGATGATCCGATCTTCATGCTGACCGCCCCCATCCCGGCCACACACAAGATCCTGGCGCGCTCGGGCCTCTCGATCGACGACATCGACGCCTACGAGGTCAACGAGGCCTTCGCCTCGGTGCCGATGGCCTGGGCCCACGAGTTCGGAGCCGACCCGGCCAAGCTGAACCCGCGGGGCGGCGCGATCGCGCTCGGCCACGCGCTCGGGTCGTCGGGCACCCGCCTGCTGGGCACCCTCGTCAACCATCTCGAAGCGACCGGCGGCCGGTACGGCCTCCAGACCATGTGCGAGGGCGCGGGCATGGCCAACGCCACCATCATCGAACGTGTCTGAGGCGGCGCGGACGGCTCCCACCCGGAGGCTGACGATCGAGACCGAGGGCCTGGACTGGCGGCAGCGCGAACCGGTGCCGCTGCCGGCCACCCTCGTCGCGGCCAAACACGCCTTCTACGAACGCGGTTATCACGGCACCTCGATCCGCGACATCGCCTCGCGGGCAGGCGTTTCGCTGCCGACGCTCTACTACCACCACGACAACAAGCTCGGCATCCTCGTCGAACTGCTCGAGGCCGCGATGACCTCGGTGCTGGCGTGGGTCGGCGCGGCCATCCAGTCCGGCCGGACGCCGAGCGAACAGCTGTCCAATGCCATCGAGTCGATCGTCCTGCACATGACGAGCGATCTCGAGCTCGCCAGCGTTGCCCACGAGTTCCGCCATCTCGACTCCGACGATCCCCGACGTGAGACCTACGTCGCGATGCGCACCGAGACCGAGGACCTGCTCGCCGATGTCATCGCACGTGGTGTCGAGTCGGGGGAGTTCCACTTCGACGAGGACCCCAAAGAAGTACTGCGCTACCTCTTCGGCGCGTGCCAGGCAGTCACCACCTGGTATCGCCCTTCGGGTCCTCGGACACCGGCCGAGGTCGCGGCGTCGTATGCCCTGATCTCGCTGCGCGTCGTGGGCGCGCAGGGACACACCGACGACTGATCACCGAACGCCACCTATTACAGACTCACTCACGAAAGGGAGAAGCCATGAAACGCACCATCTTCGAAGACGAGCACGAGGCCCTGCGGGAAACCGCGCGGCAATTCCTGCAGCGCGAATGCGCCCCGTACACCGAGGAGTGGACGCGAGCCGGTCAGGTCGATCGCATCGCATTCAAGAAGGCCGGTGACGCAGGCCTTCTCGGATTCAACATCCCCGAGGAGTACGGCGGCGGCGGCGCCATGGACGACTTCCGGTTCAACGCCGTGGTGGTCGAGGAATTCGCGAAGTTCGACGGCGCGGCACCCGGCCTCAGCCTGCAGAACGACGTCGTCGCACCGTACTTCGTGCACCTCGCCAACGACGAGCAGAAGAAGCGCTGGATGCCCGGGATCGCCACCGGCGAGACGATCCTCGCCGTCGCGATGACCGAGCCGGGCGCGGGCTCCGACCTGGCGGGCATCAAGACCTCGGCCAAGCTCGAGGGCGATCACTATGTCCTGAACGGCAACAAGACGTTCATCTCGTCGGGCATCAACTCCGACCTCGTGGTCGTGGTCTGCCGGACCAACCCCGATCCCGAAGCCGGCCACAAGGCGTTCTCGCTGCTCGTCGTCGAGCGCGGCATGGAGGGCTTCGAGCGCGGTCGCAAGCTCGACAAGATGGGCCTCAAGGCCCAGGACACCGCCGAGCTGCACTTCAACGACGTGCGCGTGCCGGTCGAGAACCTGCTCGGCCAGGAGGGCATGGGCTTCTACCACCTCATGCAGAACCTGCCGTCGGAGCGGCTGTCGATCGGCATCGGCGCCATCGCCGGTGCGCGTGCGATCTTCGACGAGACCCTGCAGTACACCAAGGACCGCAAGGCCTTCGGCCGTCCGATCGGCACCTTCCAGGCGAACCGCTTCAGCCTCGCCGAGATGGCGACCGAGCTCGACATCGCCGAGGTCTACATCGACCGCTGCCTGCAGGGCGTTCTCGATGGTGAACTGAACGCCGTCGACGCCTCGAAGAACAAGTGGTGGTGTACCGAGCTCGCCAAGCGGGTCATCGACAGCTGCCTCCAGCTGCACGGTGGCTACGGCTACATGAACGAGTACCGGGTTGCCCGCGCTTACACCGACGCTCGTATCCAGACGATCTTCGGTGGCACCACCGAGATCATGAAGGACATCGTCGGCAAGAGTCTCGGCGTCTGAGTTCTCGCAATCACCGACAGCCCGGGGCACCCGCCCCGGGCTGTCGGTGTATCCGGGCCCACTCGGGTGGCGTCGGGCCGTCAGCCCTGTTCGGCGCCCACCGCACGCAGGTGATCGACGACCTGCTGCACCGCCGCCCGCGAACGCGGCCGGGCCAGCGCCTCGTAGACCCGTGCGGCGCGAACTCCCTTGAGCACCAGTCGTTTCACCTCCGGATGCCGGACCGCGAAACGCGGCATCAGCGCGATGCCGTGGCCGTGCGCCACGAGCGCCTCGATGGTGGTGAAGTCCAGCATCCGCTGTGTCACCCGGGGCGCCACCCCGGTCGCCGCCGAGATCGACTGCAGCACATCGTCGACCGGGAAGCCGCCCTCGACGCTGATCCAGTCGTGATCGGCGAGTTCGGTGACCGCGACCTGGTCGCGCACGGCGAGTTCGCTGCCGGCGGCGACGATCACGTCGACGGGTTCACGCATCAGCTCGGTGACCCGGACCCGCGGGACGTTGACCGCCGGGGTCCGTTCGTCGCGGTGGGTGACCACGACGTCGTGATCGGCGAGAGCCGGTGCCGCGTCGTGGTATCCGACGTCGAGATGCACCGCGTGTACGTCGATGCCCGATGCGGTGGCCCGCTCCAGGACCACCGGCAGCAGCAGAGTGGCACCGGACGGGAACATCGCCAGGCGGACCCGGGCCTTGCCCGACCGATACGACGACATCTCCTCCTGCGCCCGATCCACCGCCGCGATCACGTCATCGGCGCGCAGCACGAGCGCACGCCCCGCCTCGGTCAATCGGATTCGGCGGCCATCGGGTTCGAACAACGCGACACCGGCCTCCTCGGCCAAGACCTTCAGCTGTTGCGACACCGCCGACGGGGTCATGTGCATCGCGTCGGCGACCGCGCCGATCGACTCCCGGTCGGCGAATTCCCGCAGCAGCCGCAGACGCCGGACTTCCATGCGACAACGGTACTCAGGCCCACGTCGTCGTCAGGCAGTGCCGTGGGTCACGGCATGACCTTCGGGGTGGAATGTCCGAGCGGTCCGATCCGTTGGTGGGGGCATGGCATCACAAGACATCACCCTGGAAACCTTCGAGGACACCATCGCCTCGGACGGCATCGTCCTCCTCGACTTCTGGGCCGGCTGGTGCGGCCCGTGCCGACAGTTCGCGCCCGTCTTCGAGAAGGCCTCCGAAGCACACTCCGACATCGTGTTCGGCAAGATCGACACCGAGGCCGAGCAGCAGCTCGCCGGCAGTCTCGGTATCCGTTCCATCCCGACGCTCATGGCATTCCGGGACGGGATTCTGGTCTTCAACCAGCCCGGTGCACTGCCCGCGGCTCAGCTCGAGGAACTGATCGGCGCCGTCGAGGGGCTCGACATGGATGACGTGCGGGCGAAGGTCGCCGCGGCACAGGAGTAACCGTTCAGAGAAACTGAATAGTTATTCCGGTTAAATTCGATTGTCCTTCACATCGTCCACGCCGACGATGGGGCAATGTCCACTCGTGATCGCCTCCTCGCGTTGTTCGTCGTCCTGCTCTGGGGACTGAACTTCATCGCGATCCGAGTCGGGCTCGATCACTTCCCACCGTTCTTCCTCGCCGCGATGCGATTCGCGGTGATGGCGATACCGGTCATGCTGTTCGTGCGGTTCCCGAAGGTGCGCCTGAAGTGGTTCCTGCTGTACGTCGCCGGCTTCGGCAGCGTGCAGTTCATCATGCTGTTCCTGGCCATGGATCTGGGCATGCCGACCGGGCTCGCCTCGCTGGTCCTCCAGACCTCGGCACCCTTCACGGTCCTGCTCGGCGTGCTGTTCCTCCGGGAACGGATGACCGCCGGACAAGTCCTCGGCCTGACGGTCGCGGTTCTCGGCATGGCGGTCATCGCGATCGACCGGATGCGGGGCAGCGACCTCGGCGTGGCCGCTCTGCTGCCGATCGGTCTCACCGTGCTCGGTGGTCTGAGCTGGGCAGCGGGCAACATCGGGGGCAGACTCGCCCGTCCCGACGATTCCCTGCGGATGACGTTGTGGATGGCCGTCGTCGCCGCCCCGCCGCTGTACGCGGTGAGTCTGATCGTCGAGGGACCGTCCGCCGGCTTCGACGCGCTCGCCACGCTCGGTACCGAGAGTGGACTGCGTGCGCTGGGCGGACTCGCCTACCTCGCGATCTTCGGCACCGTCATCGGTGCGGGTCTGTGGACCACGCTGCTGGGACGCAACGACGCGAGCCGGGTGTCGCCGATGTCGCTGCTCGTGCCCGTGGTGGGGATCTCGGCAGCATTCTTCGTGCTCGGCGAGGTCCCGAGCGTCGGGGAGATCGTCGGAGCGGTCATCGTCGTCGCGGGGTGCGCAGCCGGGGTGATGGCCCGGCCGCGAGCCCGTAGGCGCCCGCCCGTTCCAGGTGCCACCCCGACGCCGGTCGATTCCGTGTCGTCGGTGACGGGCGCTCGCGAGGGCGCCGGAACACCGGTGCGCTCAGGCGGCTGAGCTGGACCCGGCCGGCGGAAGGGCCTCGCGCACCACCGCGCACAGACGGTCCACCGCGGCCCGGGCCCCCGGACTGATCAAGGTCATGTTGACGAACCCGTGGATCATCGCGCCCTCTCGCCGGACCGTGACCGGCACGCCGGCCTCCTCGAGCCTGCGCGCGTACGCGAGGCCCTCGTCTCGCAGCGGGTCGAAGCCGGCGACCATGACATGCGCGGGCGGGAGACCGCTGAGATCGTCGGCGAGCAGTGGCGAGCAGCGCGGGTCGCTCCGCTGCGCGGCGTCGGGCAGGTAGCGATCGGTGAACCAGGCGATGCCGTCGGCGGTGAGGAAGTATCCGGAGGCGAACTCCCGGCGCGAGGGTGTGTCGGCGGCCTGGTCGGTCACCGGGTAGATGAGCAGCTGGAAAGCCGGGGTGACCGCTTCGCCACGGACCTCCCGGGCGACGACGGTCGCGAGATTTCCGCCCGCGCTGTCACCGGCGACGACGATCCGCGCCGGATCCAGACCCCACCGCGGCGCCACCTCCACCGCGAAGCGCCACGCCGCCACCGCGTCCTCGACGGCGGCGGGGAACGGGGCGTCCGGAGCCAACCGGTAGTCGACGGAGAGCACGTCGAGGCCGGTGCCGTGTGCCAGACGCCGGACGAAGGTGTCGTGGCTGATCCGGCTGCCGGTGACGAAGCCACCGCCGTGGAAGTAGACGAGCAGCCCGGCCGAGTCGGCGGTGGAGCGGTACCGAGTGGCCGGGATCGGGCCGGCGGGTCCGTCGATGATCAGGTCCTCTTCCACCGCCATGGGCGGCAGCGCCTCGGCCATGGCGGCGCCGACCTCGTCGGTCTGGGCACGCGACTGCGCCACCTCGCCCTGGAAGGGGTTCAGCCCGGGCACGTTGTCGTTGGCCCAGCCGATCGCGGCAAGCTCGGGGGCGACTCGCTCACCGTCGGAGTTGACCGGTGCCCGTCGCCCCAGAACGGCCAACGCTCCGGCCGGGATTCGTGCGACGCCGAGCAACAGTCCGCGTTGCACTCGGGCGGGCAGGGACAGGCGCAGATGGGTGTCGCGACTCACAGCCGCCGAGCCTACGCGGCGTCGGCGCACGGCACGACCACTCCCGTCGGATCGGCCTGTGACACACTCGTGCGCATGCCCGACCGACTCTCTTCCGCCGGTTCCGCAACCCGCACGAACACCCGTGTTCCCGCCCGTACCGCCATCGCCCTGGGCGCTGCGGCCGCGGCCCGGTGGGCGTCGCGCACCACGGGACGGGGCAAGGGGTCGATGATCGGCGGCCTGGTCGCCGCGAAGATCGACCCCCAGATCATGGGTCGGCTCGCCGCGGGCAAACGCACCGCGATCGTCACCGGCACCAACGGGAAGTCGACGACCACACGGATGACCGCGGCCGCGATGGCCGAACTCGGCGAGGTCGCCACCCAGGCCGACGGCGCCAACATGGACGCCGGCATCATCGCGACCCTCACCCTGAGCCGGACGGCGCCGTTCTGCGCGCTCGAGGTCGACGAACTGCACGTCCCGCACGTCAGCGACGCCGTCGACCCCGAGGTCCTCGTGATGCTCAACCTCTCCCGGGATCAGCTCGACCGAGTCGGGGAGATCAACATGATCGAGCGTCGGCTGCGTGAGGGCATCACACGTCATCCCGAGACCACGGTGATCGCCAACTGCGACGACGTCCTGGTGACGTCGGCCGCCTTCGACGCTCCGGACGTGGTCTGGGTCGCGGCCGGCGCGAGCTGGGTCGGCGATTCCGTCAGCTGCCCCCGTACCGGCGAGCCCATCGTCCGTTCCGAGGAGGGGTGGCGGTCGACCGGCGACGACAACTTCCGCCGCCCCACCCCCGACTGGTGGTTCGACGACGAGAACATCTACGGCCCCGACGGTTTCAGCGCTCCCCTGGAGCTCGCGGTGCCGGGTAGGGCCAACCGCGGCAACGCGACCCAGGCGGTGGCCGCGGCCGTCGCGATGGGCGCCGACCCGCGCAACGCGGTGGCCGCCGTCGGCACGGTCGGCGAGGTCGCCGGCCGGTACGGCATCCACCAGGTCGGAAATCATTCGGTCCGAACGCTTCTCGCGAAGAACCCGGCCGGGTGGCAAGAAGCGATGTCGATGATCGACCAGGACGCCGACGGGCTGGTGATCGCGGTCAACGGCCAGGTGCCCGACGGCGAGGACCTGTCCTGGTTGTGGGACGTGCGCTTCGAGGCGTTCGAGACCATGCAGGTCGTCGCGGCCGGCGAGCGCGCCGCCGACCTGTCGGTCCGGCTGCTCTACGCGGGCGCCGAACACACCACCGTCCCGGATCCCATGGCCGCCATCGCATCCTGTCCGCCGGGACGCGTCGAGGTCCTGGCGAACTACACGGCGTTCCGCGATCTCGGCACCGCCCTGGAACGCGCAGCACGATCGCGGAAGGCAGAGCAGTGAGCGAATCGACCCTGCGGATCGGCCTCGTCCTGCCCGACGTCATGGGGACCTACGGGGACGGCGGGAACGCCCTCGTCCTGAAGCGCCGCGCGCTGATGCGAGGCATCGACGCCGAGGTCATCCACATCACCCTCGACGACCCGGTCCCCGACTCGCTCGACGTCTACACCCTCGGTGGCGCCGAGGATTACGCGCAGCGGCTCGCCACCCGGCACCTCACGCGCTACCCGGGTCTGCAGCAGGCGGCGGCGGCCGGACGGCCGGTGCTGGCCATCTGCGCCGCCATCCAGGTGCTCGGCCACTGGTACGAGACATCGGCGGGCGAACGCGTCGACGGGATCTCGCTGTTCGATCTCACGACGGCGCCCCAGGCGGAGCGGAGTATCGGCGAATTGCTCGTCGATCCGACCCTCCCAGGGCTGTCACAGCCCCTCACCGGTTTCGAGAACCACCGCGGCGGAACGACTCTCGGCTCCGATGCCGCCCCCCTGGGTCGGGTACGGCACGGCGTCGGCAACGGCGTCGGCGACGGCACCGAGGGCGTCGTCCAGGGCAGCGTGATCGGCACCTACATGCACGGTCCGGCACTGGCCCGCAACCCCGAACTCGCCGATCACCTCCTGGCCACCGCGCTCGGCGTCGAATCCCTTGCCCCGCTTGACCTCCCCGAGGTAGACCGGCTCCGCCGGGAACGCCTCGCCGCCGGCCGACGCCGGTAGCCGACTCTCAGCTCCGGCCGTCGTCGGTAGCGTCGACGGATGAATTTCAACTCGACTGATGGACTTCGATCGAGGTCCATCAGTCAGGATTCGAGTTCGTCGGTCAGAACTGCACGTGCTGCGTGCTTGTCAAACCATGCCGAGGGTGACACTGTCCGCCGGAGACGCGAAAATCCGTCCCCGTGGGCTTGGTCGAAGGGCAATGTGCCCTTCGATTATGATGAGGGGGACGAACTTTCACGCATCAGCACATGAACCATTCATAGTCTCCTCGCTCGGACCCCGCCGGCGGTGGCACACGGATCAGCGGGACCGAGAGCACGCCGGTCAGGCTCAATAATTCTCGATCCCCGCCGACCGCGCCGCCGCCGTGAGTACGTCGACGACCATCTCCACCGTGAGGCGTCCGGTGAAGGTGTTCTGCTGGCTCACGTGATAACAGCCGAAGACCTCGAGTTCGGCACCGTCGCGGACGAGGGTGGTGGAGACACCATGACCGAACTTCGGCATCGGCTTCGGGACCGTCCAGCCGAGCCTCGCGAAGGTACGAAGCGTTGACTGCCAACCGAATCCGCCGAGTGTCATCACGGAACGGACCGTCGGTGCGAGCAGTTCGAGTTCGGCGTGCAGCCAGTACGAACAGGTGTCGCGCTCTTCGACCGTCGGCTTGTTCTGCGGTGGTGCACAGTGGACCGGTGCGGTGATCCGCGTGTCGAACAGCTCCAACCCGTCGCCGATCGCGACCGAGAGCGGCTGGCTCGCAAGGCCGGCGCGATACAGCGCGGAGAACAGGACATCGCCGCTGCGGTCACCCGTGAACATGCGCCCGGTCCGATTCCCGCCGTGCGCCGCGGGGGCGAGGCCGACGATCAGCAGTCGCGCATCCGCCGGACCGATACCGGCCACCGGCCTGCCCCAGTACTCCTCGTCGGCGTACGCGCGTCGCTTCTCCTGCGCGACCAACTCCCGCCATTCGACGAGGCGCGGGCATGCACGGCACTCGATCAGGTGCGCGTCGAGCTCCGCCAGATCACGGAAGCGTCGTCGGGTGGCCATCCCTCGACATTAACCGCGGCGTCCGCTCGGCATCCCCGCCGGCCGACGGGACCGTCAGTCCGAGACCGCTCAGTCCAAGCCCCCTCAGTCCAAGCCCCCTCAGTCCAAGCCCCCTCAGTCCAGTACGACGCACCGTTCCCGCGTGCAATCCACGCCGAACCAGCCGCGCTCGAACTCCTGCCACGCCTCCAGATGACCTCGCGCATCCTCGCCGTCGCGGGCGACCGTCCGCTCGAGCCGTTCGCTCGGGGTCCCGCCGTCGAGCCACAGCGCGTGGGACAGGCGGTCGGCGATCCGGCGCCGCGCCGAGGACACCCCTTCGATGATCAGCAGCGGCTGCCACTCGATCCACACGCGGGGCCCGGGGGCCGGGACGCCGTCCTGCCACACGCGGGGCCGGTAACGGTAGTCGCGTCGTCGGGTGAACGGGTGCAGCACATCGGTTTCCAGTTCCGGCCACCACGCGACGGGATCGTCCCACGTCGCGAAGTCGTCGGTGCGGACCAGAGTCACACCGACTCCCCGAGCGCGCAGGTCCGCGACCAGGAGATCGGCGATCGTCGACTTGCCCGCTCCGGACGGTCCGTCGATCGCGACGATCCCGGCGTCGAGGCGAGCGGCCAGTTCGGTCACACGGGCGCGGGTCTGCGGGCTCACCAGATCAGGATGGGTCACCGACCGGCCGCCCCGGACGCGAACGCCGAGGGCAACCGGGTGAGCGGAGCCGTGATCGGTGCTTCGGGGACGCGCTGCACCGAGGTCCGGCCGGTGCGGAGGTACTCGACGATGGCGTCGTCGAGCGGCTTGTTGGCGCGACCGAGCTGCGCGTGGTCGCCACCACCGACCGTGATGAGGTGGCTGCGCATGAGTTCACGCATCTTCAACGACCCGCGATACGGGGTCTGCGGGTCGCCGACGCTCTGAATCTGCAGGGGCGCCACCGCCAGCCCGCGGTTGCGGATCTCGACCGGCCGCCCGAGCGCCGGCGCTCCGGCACACGCGAGGCCGGACTCGTAGGCGAGACCAGGCGCTTCGAACGGATCCCCGGTCACGTAGTTCGCGAGGAACGCCCGGAAGCCGAGCGACGGCTGCGCGGGGACCTGGTTCTCGTTGCACAGGACCGCGGCCTGCATGTCCTGCGAGACCTGGGCGGCCTCGATCGCGGCGGGGCCCGGGGTGGGCAGCTTCCGACCGGGGGTCGCGGTCATCAGCGCCACTGTCGGCCAGGAGTTGCGATCAGGCGCGAGCGCGCGGGTGAGCACCAGTAGCTGCGACGTCAGCTGTAGCGACCCGGGCCGGAGCAGGGTGAACACCAGGTTCTCGAACCTGGCACGCGCATCGGCGGTCAGATCGGTTCCCGCGATGTACTGCTGCGCGACCGCCCGCAGGCCCGGCGGCACGTCCCCGACCTGCGCGGGAGGTGCCAGCAGCGATGGCGGCACACCGGCCTCGGCACTGACCCGGTCGCTCCACTTCCGGTACACGGCGAGTGGCGTCGTGCCGAGATGGTAGATCCGGTCGTGGCGCGCGATCCACGCCATCAGCTCGTGCACCCGCGCCTTGTAGCCGGGTGTCTGCACGGAGAGAAGGCTGTTCCACACCACGCCCGGGTCGAAACCGGAGTCGAGGACCATCCGGTCGACGCGCTGCGGGAACAGTGTCGCGTACGTCGACATCAGCAGGGTGCCGTACGAGATGCCGTAGAGGCTGACCTTCGGTTCGCCGAGCAGCCGCCGGACGACTTCCATGTCACGGGCGGTGTTCTCGGTGGTGAGCGTCGCCCCCAGGCCCGGCGTACGCGCCTCGCAGCGATCGCGATTCAGCTTGCCCAGCGCCGTCATCAGTTCGGGCTCGTCGCCGGTGATCGGATCGCAGCGCAGCGGTGTGCCCGACACCAGACCACGCGGCTGCACGGCCACCAGATCCCATTCGTCGAGCATGGCCGCCGGCGGGCGCAGCTGACTGAACATCGCGATGCCGTCGCCGCCCGGGCCTCCCGGGTTGCCCATCACGACACCGCGACGCCGGGATTGGTCGCGCGCCTGCATACGGCTCACGCCGATCTCGATGGTCTCGCCGTTCGGCTCGGAGTGGTCGAGCGGAACTTCGACCGTCGCACACCGGACCGTCGCCGGTACGCCGTGCACCGCGGGGCATGCCTGCCAGTCGAGCGCGGGCGCGGCGGATGCTTCGGGCGGCTGCACGCCTTGTACGGCACCCACCAGGCCGGCCGCGACCACCACCGTCAGGCCTGCTGCAACACCCCGGACACGACGACGCCACCCACTACGCGAGATCACCCCATGACCCTAGCCGTCCGGTTTGCCGGGTACGACGGCCACCGACCTCACGCCAGGATGCGACGACCCGACAGTGCACGACCCAGGGTGAGTTCGTCGGCGAACTCGAGGTCGCCGCCCATCGGCAGCCCCGACGCGAGCCGGGTGACCGACAGGCCGGGAAAGTCCTTCAGCATGCGCTGGAGGTAGGTCGCGGTCGCCTCGCCCTCGGTGTTCGGGTCGGTGGCGACGATCACCTCGGAGACGTCGACGCCGTCTTCCTGGTTGGCCAGCCGACGCAGGAGTTCGCGGATACGCAACTGGTCCGGGCCTATCCCGGACAACGGGTCGAGAGCACCGCCGAGTACGTGGTAGCGCCCGGTGAACTCCTTGGTCCGTTCGATCGCGTGCACGTCTTTCGGCTCCTCGACGACACAGATCTTGCTGGCGTCGCGGCGAGCGTCCGAACAGATCCGGCACAGGCGATTGGCCGAGACGTTCCCGCACTCCGCGCAGAAGACGACGTCGTCGCGGACCCGTCCCAGCGCGGCGACGAGGCGATCGATGTCGGACTTCTCCCCGGCCAGCAGGTGGAACGCGATGCGCTGGGCGCCCTTCGGACCGAGGCCCGGCTGTTTGGCCAGCTCGTCGATCAGGTCCTGGATCGGTCCCTCATACATGCTGATCTGCGTCCACGGTGTCCGGGATTCCTACTCGTCGTTCGGCGTCGTACGCGGGGTGGGCGTACTCAGCCGCCCAATCCGGGGAGGCCGCCGCCGAGACCACCGGCGAGCGGCCCCATCTTCTCGCTGGCAAGCTGTTCGCGCTTCTCCGACAGGTCGGCCAACGCACCCAGCAACAGGTCCTGCAGGGTCTCCACGTCGTCGGGATCGACGACCTTCGGATCGATCGACACGGCGGTCACCTCACCGGTGCCGTTGCCGGTCACGGTCACGAGTCCGTTGCCCGCACTGCCGACCACCTCCGCCGCCGCGATCTCGTTCTGCGCCGACAGGAGCTTCTCCTGCATCTGCTGCGCCTGGGCCAGCAGTCCGGCCATCGGGTTCTCCCCGCCCTGACCGCCGCCGAACAACGCGCTGGGATCGAATGGTTGCGTCACCCGGCCCAGGGTAGTCGCAGCGTCATCGCAGCAGCCGATCGACATGCGCGGCGATGTCGTCGACGGTCGACTCCTCGACGGCGGCCACCTCGAAGGACAGGACCTCGTCGCCGAACAGCCGACCCGCGCGCGCCGTGAGCGCGAACTCGAACCGGTCGTCGACGCGACGCCACTGGGTGATCCCGCCGTAGACGGGCGCACTGGCTCCCGTGGTGACGCAGTATTCGTCGGCGCGCGGCCCGCCGACCAGATCGCGCTGGATCTGGAAACAGGCCAGCGACTCGTCGTCGATGAAGACCACGGCCTCGCAGCCCAGGTCGGGATGCCGTTCGTAGGACGCGCGGATGGTCATGGCGCCAGGGTAGATCGTGGCCCTACCCCGACACCGGCCGCCGGCTCTCGAACCGGCGCTCCTCGCCGGTCAGCGGGTCGGTGAACTCCAGCGCCCGGGCGACGAGGCGCAGCGGCCGGGTGAAGTCCCCGTGATCGGGAAGAGCGGCGAGTCCCGGCCGCACGTCGGGGTAGAGCGGGTCGTCGACGATGGGCACCCCGAGCGACGCCATGTGCAACCGGAGCTGATGGGTGCGGCCGGTGTGCGGCACCAGTCGGTAGACGCCGAGGCCGCCGACGACCTCGGTCAGCGTGATGTCGCTGATGGCGTTGACCGGCCCGTCCACCACGAGGGCGCGTAGGTCGCCCGCGGTCTTCTCGATCCGGTCCCGCACGGTCACGGTCGACGCCAGCGCCTCGTCGGCCGGCGCGAGCGCGAGGTACTCCTTGCGGGCGGTCCGGGACGCGAACAGGTCCTGATAGGCCGCGCGCACCTCGGGCCGCAGGGTGAACAGCAGCACCCCGGCGGTGAGGCGGTCCAGGCGGTGCGCCGGCGAGACGGTGTCGGAGCCCAGTTCTCGACGCAGCCGCACCAGCGCGGTCTCGGTCACGTGACGGCCCCGCGGCATCGTGGCGAGGAAATGCGGTTTGTCCACCACGACGATGTTCTCGTCACGGTGGATCACCGGCAGGTCGAACGGGACCGCGATCTCGTCGTCGAGGTCGCGGTAGAGGTACAGCGAGACGTTGCGGCTCGACGGCGCGGCCAGATCAGCGGGCCGGCCGTCGGCATCGACGATCTCGCCCGCGGCGGCGCGGCGACCCAGATCGTCGGCGGTCAGCCCTGTCAGCGCGGGCGCGGCCAGCAGCGCCTGACCGACGGTCAGCTCCGGCCCTGACCGCAACACCACGCGCGTGGCGTCGACGCCGTCGCGGATGGGCAGCGGCGACGGCCTTGCCCGGCCACGGCGGCGCCGGACGGGATCGGTCGATCCCGCGCCGGTCATCGCACGCTGTCGGGTGAGCAGGTCATCGAGCGCCGGCGGTCGGAGATGCCGAGCCGTCAGCTCTCGAGGCGCTTCTTCAGGTTGCCGAGGACCTCGGCCTGAATCCGGTTGAGACCCTTCGGCGCAAATGTCTTCTCGAAGAACCCACCGATGCCGCCGGCCCCCTGCCACGTGGTGGTGGTCGTGACGCGCGAACCGCTGCCCGATGCCGCGACGGAGTAGGTGGTCACCATCGTCGAGTTGGCGTCGCGCTCGGTGACGGTGTCCGGGGTGACGCTGACGGTCGCCTGCACGTCTCGCTGCCGCTTCGACGTGGCCTGCAGAATCCAGTGCACGACGGTGCCGTCGCCCTTGCCGCCGCTGATCACCTTGTAGTCGCGGTACTGCTCCGGGAGGATGGCCGGCCGCACGACCTCATAGTCGGCGAGAGCTCCGACCACGGAGTCCGGGGCGGCGGCGATGTCGAGCGACTGCGATGCGGAAACCTGACCCACGATTGGACACTCCTCAGTTACGAAACGATTGGCGGGCGAACTGATCAAGTCCTAGGCTAACCGGGTGACCAACGGGCTCGAGATGGGGGGAGCGGCATTCGACCAGGGGGTTGCCGACCTTCTGGCCAGCTATCGTGCCATCCCGCCGCAGGCAACCGTGCGTCTTGCGAAGAAGACGTCCAACCTCTTTCGTAAGCGCGCCGCCAATCCGCATCCGGGACTGGACGTCTCCGGACTCGACCGGGTCATCTCGGTGAATCCCGAGGCGCGCACCGCCGACGTCGCCGGCATGTGCACCTACGAGAACCTCGTCGCGGCCACTCTGCCGTACGGCCTCGCACCGCTGGTAGTCCCACAGCTCAAGACGATCACCCTCGGCGGCGCGGTCACCGGACTCGGCATCGAGAGCACGTCCTTCCGCTCCGGACTGCCCCATGAGTCGGTACTCGAGATCGACATCCTCACCGGCGACGGCGAGATCCTGACCGCGACGCCCACCAACGAACATGCCGACCTCTTCTTCGGTTTCCCGAATTCCTATGGCACGCTCGGTTATTCGGTTCGGCTGCGGATCGAGCTGGAGCCGGTGAAGCCGTATGTGGCACTGCGCCATCTCCGGTTCACGAGTATCGCCGATCTCCAGTCGGCGATGGACACGATCGTCACCACGAAGTCGCACGACGGCGAACCGGTCGACTACCTCGACGGAGTCGTGTTCTCCGCCAACGAGTCCTATCTGACGCTCGGCCGCCAGACCGACGAGGACGGACCGGTCAGCGATTACACCGGGATGGACATCTTCTATCGATCCATCCAACAGAAGACGACCGATAGGTTGACGGTCCACGACTACCTCTGGCGTTGGGACACCGACTGGTTCTGGTGCTCACGCGCCTTCGGTGCACAGAATCCGCGAATCCGGCGCTGGTGGCCGAAGCGGTACCTCCGCAGCAGTTTCTACTGGAAGCTGATCGGTCTCGACCAGCGATTCGACATCGGCGACCGGTTGAACGCCCGCAAGGGACTACCGGCGGGTGAACGCGTCGTGCAGGACATCGAGGTTCCCATTGACCGGACCGCCGACTACGTCGAGTGGTTCCTCTCCGAGATTCCCATCGAACCGATCTGGCTGTGCCCCCTCCGGCTTCGCGAGCCCGCCCTCCCCGGCGCCGATCCGGTACGCCCCTGGCCGCTGTATCCCCTTGCCCCGCAACGCACGTACGTCAACGTCGGCTTCTGGTCGGCCGTGCCGGTCACCCCGGGCGATCCCGGGCACACCAACAAGATCATCGAACGCAAGGTCGCCGAACTCGACGGCCACAAGTCGCTGTATTCAGAGAGTTTCTACACGCCGGAAGAGTTCGACGAACTCTACGGCGGAGAGAGTTATCGGCTCCTCAAGAAGCGGTACGACCCGCGGGGTCGTCTGCTGGACCTCTACTCGAAAGCGGTGAAACGCCAATGACCACGTTCAAGGAGAGTTCGGCGTCGAGTGTGGACTCGCACGCCGGCAAGATGACCCTCGCCGAGATCTTCGAAACACTCCTCGGCGGAAACCTGTCGATCCGGATCACCGCCTACGACGGCAGCAGCGCCGGACCCGTCGACGCCCAGTACGGCCTCGATCTGAAGACCTCGCGCGGAACAACGTATCTGGTGACCGCACCCGGCGATCTCGGACTCGCGCGCGCCTACATCGCAGGCGATCTCGAACTCATCGGCGCGCACCCCGGTGATCCGTACCCCGCGCTGAAGGCACTGGCCAGCAACCTGCAGTTCCACCGCCCCTCCCCTCTGTCGCTCGCCCACATCGCACGCTCGCTGGGCATCGATCACTTCAAGCCGATCGCACCGCCGCCGCAGGAGGCCGTCCCGCGCTGGCGTCGATTTGCGGAAGGACTGCGGCACAGCAAGTCCCGCGATGCCGAGGTCATCCACTACCACTACGACGTCTCGAACACCTTCTACGAGTGGGTGCTCGGACCGTCGATGACGTACACCTGCGCCGTCTACCCGGAACGCGACGCATCGCTGGAAGCCGCGCAGGAGAACAAGTACCGCCTCATCTTCGAGAAGCTCCGCCTCAAGCCCGGCGACCGCCTCCTCGACATCGGATGCGGCTGGGGCGGAATGGTCCGCTATGCCGCCCGACGCGGTGTCCACGCGATCGGGGCGACGCTGTCCGCCGAGCAGGCGCAGTGGGCCCAGAAGGCGATCGCCGACGAAGGGCTCGGCGAGTTCGCCGAGGTCCGGCACAGCGACTACCGCGACGTCACCGAAAGCGGCTTCGACGCGGTGTCGTCCATCGGACTCACCGAGCACATCGGCGTCCACAACTACCCGTCCTACTTCGGGTTCATGCGCGACAAGCTCCGTCCCGGCGGCATGCTGTTGAACCACTGCATCACGCGCCCCGACAACGCGAGTCGCAGCAAGGCGGGATCGTTCATCGACCGCTACGTCTTCCCCGACGGCGAGCTCACCGGCTCCGGCAAGATCATCTCCAAGCTGCAGGACATCGGCGGCATGGAGGTCATCCACGAGGAGAACTTCCGCGAGCACTACGCGATGACGCTGCGCGACTGGAACATCAACCTCGTCGAGCACTGGGACGAAGCGGTGGCCGAGGTCGGCGAGGGCACCGCACGGCTCTGGGGCCTCTACATGGCCGGGTGCCGAATCGGTTTCGACCGCAACATCATCCAGCTCCATCACGTGCTCGCCACCAAACTCGACGAGGACGGCGGCCACCAGGTGCCACTCCGGCCGTGGTGGGACGCCTGAGCCCGACCCGCCTCTGAAAACTGCAGCTCCCCGCTCAGCTAGTGCGCAAATGCGACCCCATTGCTCCCTGAGGAGCGCCCGGAGCTTGCGGCGGGAACGTCTGTCTCCCCGCTCCCTGAGGAGCGCCCGGAGCTTGCGGCGGGAACGTCTGTCTCCCCGCTCCCTGAGGAGCGCCCGGAGCTTGCGGAGGGCGCGTCACGAAGGGTCCGGTGACGCCCCACGGCTCACTCCAGCGGCCGTGCCCCCAGCTCCGATTTGAGCAGTTCCAGCGCCACCTGGTCGGGGTCGAGCCGCTGCTCGGGGCTGCCGGTGCGTGCATCGGCCACCATCTCCGCGCGTTCGTCGTGCGGGATGTCCTCGTCGGCACGTGGCGGCTCGGGCTCCTCCGGTTCGGCGACCGGCTCCGGTGCGGGCACCGGCGTCGCCGACTGGTCACGCGCGCGGCTCGGACGCGAGTACGACTGCCGCGCTTTGGCAGCTTGCTTCGACGGCGGCGCGGTCGACGTGGCCGAGGGTGCGGCGGCGCCCGGCGCCTGGTGCACGGTACGCACGTCGAGTTCGGTGCCGAAGACCTCGGTGAGCGCCTCGCGGATGATCGTCACGGCGTGCGGTGCGGACAACCGCCCGACCAGCACCTCGACCGGATGCGAGAGCACGACGGTCGTCCCGTCGACGTCGGCGATGACCGCCGCCGACAGCATCGGCTCGAGACTCTTCGACCGTTCCCGCACCGCGGCCCGGATGTCCTGATACCGCTTGCGAACCGAGTCGGCGTCGAGCCCGGCGGTCGCCTCGGGTTCGCGCTCCGGCTCGGGCACCGGCTCGGGCTCGGGCCGACGGGCACGGACCGGCATCGCGTCGGGTGGCGGGACGTCGTCCTCGTCGACGGGCTCATCGGGCAGCGGAATGTCGTCGTACGCCGCGGTCGACGCCGGTTCGGCAATCGGTTCCGGTTCGGGCGAGGACGCGTCCCGATGGCGCGACGGCGGTTCCGGTTCGGGCGAGGGCGCGCCCCGACGGTGCGACGGCGGTTCGGGTGCGGACGGGGTCCGGTCGGACCGTGCCGGCGGCTGAGTCGGCGTCGGCGGGGCGGGCACCTCGATCAGCGCCGCCGCATCGTCGTCCGATGAGGTGTCAGCGGCCGGCGCCGGTTCGGCCTCTGCCGCCTCGGCACTCGGTTGGTCGGCGATCAGTTCGTCGAACATCGACTCGTCGTCGGCGGTCTCCTCCGCGGGCAGCACGGCCTCGACCCCCGAACCCGTTGCGACGCCGGTCGAGTCGTGTTCAACCGCCTCGGGCGCCGCACCTGCCGCGACCGAGTCAGCAACGACGGGTTCCGGCGCGGAAGTCTCCACCACCGTCTCCGGCGCAACCGGCTCAGACACCGCCGGTTCGGGGACCACCGGTTCCGGCACCCGATTGGTGTCGGGTTGCGCGGCGTCGGCCTCGACGGCTTCCGCGGCCGCGCGCTCTGACGCCTCGGCGGCCTTGGCCTCCTCCATCGCCTTGCGCTGCGAGGGTCGGACGAACTTCGGTTCCGGTTCCGGCTCAGCCGGTTTCGCGGGTACCGGGATCGACGTCGTGCCGATCCCCGACTCGAGTCGTTCGAGTCGCTGCAACAGAGCTGCGTCGTCGGCGGAGACCGCGGGAAGCAGCATCCGTGCGCACATCACCTCGAGCAGGAGTCGCGGCGACGTCGTGCCGCGCATCTCCCCGAGCGCGTTGTGCACGATCTCGGCGAACCTGGTCAGCGACGCGGGCCCGAGGGTCTCGATCTGGGCGCGCATGCGGGCGAGCTGGTCACCCGGCGCCTCGACGAGTCCGCGGTCGGCGGCGTCCGGAACCGCTTGCAGCAGAATCAGATCGCGAAGACGTTCCAGCAGGTCGACGGCGAACCGTCGAGGATCGTGGCCGGCGTCGACCACCTTCTCCACCGTGCCGAACAATGCGGAACCGTCGGCGTCGGCGAGAGCGTCGACCGCGGTGTCGATCAGCGCCACGTCGGTGACGCCGAGCAGCGCCAGTGCGCGTTCGTACGCGACACCCTGATCGTCGGCCCCGGCCAGCAGCTGATCGAGGATCGACAGCGAGTCACGAGGCGAACCGCCACCCGCACGGATGACGAGCGGGTACACCTCGGGCGCGACGGTCACGCCCTCGCGCTCACAGATCGTCTCCAGGAGACCGCGCATGACCGGCGGAGCGAGCAGCCGGAACGGGTAGTGGTGGGTGCGCGACCGGATGGTCGGCAGCACCTTCTCGGGTTCGGTGGTCGCGAACACGAAGATCAGATGCTCCGGCGGCTCCTCGACGATCTTGAGGAGCGCGTTGAATCCCGCGTTCGTCACCATGTGCGCCTCGTCGACGATGAACACGCGGTAGCGCGACTCGGCGGGCGCATAGAAGGCGCGGTCACGCAGCTCGCGGGTGTCATCGACACCGCCGTGACTCGCGGCGTCGAGCTCGATGACGTCGAGGTTGCCCGGGCCGCCCGGCGCGAGCGCCACACAGGAGACACACGTTCCGCACGGCGTGGAGGTGGGGCCCTGCACACAGTTCAGCGAACGAGCCAGGATCCGCGCCGACGACGTCTTGCCACAACCGCGGGGACCGGAGAACAGATACGCGTGATTGATGCGACCGGAATCCAGGGCACGGCTCAACGGATCGGTGACGTGCTCCTGACCCACGACGTCGGCGAAGGTAGCCGGGCGATAGGTGCGATACAGAGCCACGCGTCGAGACTACCGGCGACCCGTGACAGTCGGTGAGTGTGCCTCACACTGGTGCAGCGGGCCCCTGATCGGGTGTCTCGGTGACGGGTTCGCCATCGGTTCCGACCAGGTCATCGGCCATCCCGCGGGTGTCTTCCGAAGGGCGCGGAGTATGCCCGGACGTGCCTCGCGAGTCGCGTGGCCCGGACTCTTCGCCACCCGTGTCCGGCCGTCGTGTGCCCTCACTGCCGGTGCTGCCCGCATCGCCGGTCGGCAGCCCACCCTCGGCGATCACCGCAGCCGCGACGCCGGGCGGGATGATCGGGTCGGCGGGCGTCGGCGAGGAGTAGCCGCGGCTGCCGACCATCCGCAGGCCGACGACCGTCGCGACGAGCACGCCGAGGTAGGCCCACAGGTAGGGGCTGACCGTGAACCAGTTGAGCCATGTGATGCGGGTCTTGACGTACAGCCCCGTGTAATAGCCGTCCGGGATCAGCGCCGGTACATGCGTCGGCCACGAAAACGCGAGAAGCACCAGTGCCGCCACGCCCACGCCGGCCCACACCCGCGGTGCCCGCGGCTGCCGGGCGTCGAGGACCAGGTGGATTCCGATGACCAGGATCGGGATGAACCACACCCAGTGGTGGCCCCACGACATCGGCGACACCACGCAGGCGGTCATCCCGACGATGCTGACGGCGAGGAGTTCCTGACCTTTGCGATGGGCGTACGTCGCCACCGCGAAGCCGACCGCCAGCCCTGCCAGCACCAGGGCGAGCCAGAGCAGCGTCGGCGGATTGTCGGTGTCGAGGTGGTTGGCCAGCATGCCGCGCAGGGACTGGTTACCGCGCAACTGAGCCGAACCGACCCGGTCGGACTCGAACAGTTTGCCCGTCCAGTACGACCACGAGTCCCCGGGCAAGGCGGCGAACCCGATGAGCATGGTGGTGGCGAAGCCGCCCACCACCCCGGCGAGGGCGCGCCAGTTCCGTTGCACGAGGAAGTAACCGGCGAAGATGAGGGGCGTCAGCTTGATTCCCGCGGCGACTCCGGTCCAGAACCCCTTGAGGCGTCCACCGTCCGGGCGCACCAGATCGGCCACGATCACGAGCATCAGGAACACATTGATCTGCCCGTACCAGATCGTCGTACGAACCGGCTCGAACAACATCGCCACCGCCACCAGCGACGCCGCGATCACGCGCAACGGCCAGGTCACCGGCCGGCC
The DNA here is from genome assembly GCF_042672305.1 of Gordonia sp. NPDC127522. Lineage (NCBI taxonomy): Bacteria > Bacillati > Actinomycetota > Actinomycetes > Mycobacteriales > Gordoniaceae > Gordonia > Gordonia sp. NPDC127522. Next base: position 65,465 of record NZ_JBHXVK010000019.1, on the reverse strand, counting down.
GAGGCTGCGGAAGCTCAGCATGATCACCAGGTAGAGCGCCACGACGATGCCCGCCGACCACAACATGCGGGCGACGTCGAAGGACATCCAGGCCAGCGGACTGAACAGCAGGGCGGAGAACGGCGAGTAGGTGTAGTCCAGGTCGCCGATCATCTTGACGTCGTAGAGACTGACGCCGTTGGCTACCGCCCGGGCACCCGCCTGATACACCGAGAGATCGATCTGATTGTGCAACAAGCCCCAGAATTGGGCGCCCAGGGGTACGACGACATCCTGGAGTGCCAGTGCGATGACCCCCACGACGGCGAAACCGGTTGCGAGAAGAACCGGCCTGGGCAGATTCACGATTTGAAAGCCTGTCACAAAGTGGTGCGCACGCCAGCGCACTCGCCGGAGAATGAGAGCAATCTAACGCCGGGATAGGCGTGTCGGGTCAGCTGGAGCGGGCGAGCAGGGTCTCCGCCGCGGCCAGCAGCACGCACGTGGACACCCCGTCCATCGCGGCCCGCAGGTCGTCGGTGTTCGGGAACGTCGGTGCGAGTCGGATGTTCTGATCGTGCGGATCGGTCTTGTACGGGAACGCCGATCCGGCGGCGGTGAGCGCGATACCGGCTTCTTTGGCCAGCTCGATGGTGCGTCGGGCCGCGCCGTCGACGACGTCGAGGCTGATGAAGTAGCCGCCCTCCGGCTCCGACCACGACGCCACCTTCGACTCCGTGAGCCGGTCCTCGAGGATGTCGAGCACGAGCTTGAACTTCGGGGCGAGGATCTCCCGGTGGCGGGCCATGTGTGCCCGTACACCGTCGGCGTCGCCGAAGAACTTGAGGTGACGCAGCTGATTGACCTTGTCGGGCCCGATGGTCTTCAGCGACAGGTACTTGCTGAACCAGGCCAGATTCTCCGGCGACGACCCGAAGAACGAGACGCCGGCGCCGGCGAAGGTGATCTTCGACGTCGAGCCGAGGACGTACACGCGGTTCGGGTGCCCGGCCTGCGCCGCCATCTCCAGGATCGGCATCGGCGTCGGCGGGGTCTCCACCAGCGTGTGGACGACGTAGGCGTTGTCCCAGTAGATCCGGAAGTCCGGCGCCGCGGGCATCTCGAGCAGTCCGCGGGTGACCTCCTCGGAGAAGGTGACACCCGTCGGATTCGAGTAGGTGGGCACCGCCCACATGCCCTTGATGCTCGGGTCGGCGGCGACGAGTTCGGCACACACCCGCACGTCGGGGCCGTCGGGCAGCATCGGCACCGGGATCATCTCGATGCCGAAGCTCTCGGTGATCGCGAAGTGGCGGTCATAACCGGGCGACGGGCACAGGAACTTGATCGTCTGACGTCCCCACGGCTCGTCGGAGTCGGCGGTGCCGTGCAACAGCCCGAAGACCGTGAGGTCGTGCATGATCTCGAGGCTCGAGTTGCCGAGCGCGATGAGGTTGTCGGGGTCGACGGCGAGGAGTTCCCCGAAGATGCCGCGCAACTCGGGCAGTCCGTTGAGTCCGCCGTAGTTGCGGGTGTCGGTGCCCGCGCCGTCTCGATACTCGTCACCGGGCAGCGACAGGAGACCGTTCGAGAGATCGAGCTGCTCGGGGGCCGGCTTGCCGCGGGTGAGGTCGAGCTTGAGACCCAGCGCGCGCAGCGCCTCGTATTGCTTGGTCAGTTCCGTCTGGGTGTTCCGGAGTTGGTCGGCACTCATCGAGTGAAAATTCAACGTTGGCCCTCTCGCGGCTCGACGCCGGTGCGGGTGGCCGACGCCCCTGACCTGAAACTTCGTATCGGGAAAATAGGGGACCCCGCGCACCCGAGAGAGCCCGTTGACCCTTGCTGCCTTCCGGCCCTGGGGGAGTTCACAGGATGCACGCCGCGCGGGATCCGTCGTCCAGTGTAGCGAGGGGTTCCGGCGGCCGGAGCCGGGGTCCTCGAACCGGTCCGCGCGGCTTGAGGGCACTTGGCCCGCACGCTCCGGAATACGACGAAGGTCCGCGGTGTCACCCGGAAAGACGGGTGTCACTGCGGACCTTCGGTGGCGGAGGATAGGGGATTCGAACCCCTGAGGGCTGTTAACCCAACCCGCGTTCCAGGCGAGCGCCATAGGCCACTAGGCGAATCCTCCAACGTCGAGATGATAGCCGCCGACGGCGCACTCACCCAAACCGTCCGGCCGTCGAGTGTGACCGCTAGGGTCGACGGCATGGCCGATTCCTCTCCTGTCGTTGTCGTCGGAGCCACCGGAGGGCAGGGCGGCGCCGTGCTCGACGCGCTGCTCGAGGCCGGTTTCCCGGTCCGCGCCGTCGTGCGGGACGCGGTGTCGAGCAAGGCGGCACGCCTGGCCGACCGAGGCGTCGAACTCGCCGTCGGCGACATCGTGAGCGGGTCGGGTCTCACCGAGGCATTCACCGGGTCGGCGGGCGTGTTCGCGCTCACCACTCCGTTCGAATCCGGCGTCGAGTCCGAGATCGGTCAGGGTCGTGCGCTGATCGAAGCCGCCACGTCCGCGTCGATCCCGTACCTCGTGTTCTCCTCGGTGGCCTCGGCCGATCGTCAGACCGGCGTGCCGCATTTCGATTCCAAGTTCGAGGTCGAGCAGATGCTGGCGGCCACCGAGATCCCGCACACGATCGTCGGCCCGGCCTACTTCTTCGACAACCTGCTCGGCGGAGCCGACGCCCTCGCGGCGGGCGTGATGCCGATCGCGATGCCCGCGGACAAGCCGCTGCAACAACTCTCGCGGCGCGACCTCGGCCGACTCGTCGCCACCCTGTTCGCCGCGCCCGACGTCCACGTCGGCCAACGCATCGACCTCGCGTCCGATCAGCCGACGCCCGAGGAGATGGCGCGCATCATCGGCGACGTGCTCGGCACCACCGTCACGGCGGAGTCCTACGACCCCGAACGTATCGAGTCCGAGGACATGCGGGCGATGTTCACGTTCCTCGGCGACCGCGGATACGAGGTCGACATCCCCACCCTGCACCGCCGGTTCCCCGACGTCGGCTGGCAGAGCTTCGCGACCTGGGCCGCGGAGGCGCTGCGCCGCTGAACCTTACGGAAACCGGCCCTCAGCCGTCGGAGCGTCGGTTGCCCTTCTCGTCCCAGTGCTCGGCGACCTTCTTGCTCGGCTGTACGCGCGGCGGCTCGCCCGGCATCTTGGGATAGCTGGGCGGATAGGGCATGTCGCCCAGGCCGTTCGCGTCGTCGGCCTGCACCATCTCCAGCAGCTTCTCGACGCCGCGCCGGTGGTCGGCGATGTCGGCCCATGGGTCGCCGCGATCTTCCAGGAGCTTCGGGACGGTTGCAATGGTGCAGTCGTCCGGATCGACGTCGGCGAGTTCGTCCCACGTGACCGGGGTCGACACCCGAGCGCGGGCGCTGCGTCGAACGGAGTACGGGGATGCCATCGTGCGGTCGCGGGCGTTCTGGTTGTAGTCGATGAAGATCCGTTCTCCGCGTTCCTCTTTCCACCACGATGTGGTGACCGCGTCCGGGTCGCGGCGTTCGAGTTCGCGGGCGATCGCGATGACGCAGCGTCGGGTCGCGATGAAGTCCCACAGCGGTTCGATGGGCACATACACGTGTACTCCCCGACCGCCCGAGGTCTTCACGAAACCGACGAAGCCGAGTTCGTCGAGCAGCGGCTTGAGTCCCTCGATCGCCACTCGCCGGACATCTTCGAAGGTCGTGCCGGGTTGCGGATCGAGGTCGATGCGAAGCTGATCCGGGTGGTCGTTGTCGGGGTGCAGGGTCGGCCAGGTGTGGAAGGTGACGGTACCCAGGTTCGCGCCCCACACGAGATCGGCCGGCACCGTGGGCCGGATCGCGTCGCCAGTTCGCTTGGACGGGAACACGATCGGGGTGGACTGCACATGCTCCGGCCGCTTCTTCGCGATGTGCTTCTGGTAGATCTCCTCGCCCTCGACGCCATCGGGAAAGCGCTGCAGAAAGGTCGGACGGTCGCGGGTGGCGCGCATGAGGGGCCCGTCGCCGCTGTCGTCGACTCCCAGTGCGAGTGTGCGGTAGTACCCGACGAGATCGCGCTTGCGGCCGCCGTTCTCGCCGAGTTCGGGGAAGTAGATCTTGTCCGGGTTGCTCATCCGGACGGCGACCCCGTCGACGTCGAGTTCCTCGGCGGGCGAACGAGATGCCATGGTCATTCTCCTTCGAGGACGTCGTGGAGATCGTAGGTCAGCGGGACGTCGAGCTGGTCGTAGCCACAGCTCTCCGGTTCTCGATCGGGCCGCCAGCGAAGGAATTTCACCGTGTGCCGGAAGCGATGGTTCTCCATCTGGTCATAGGCGAACTCCGCGACCAGCTCCGGACGGATCGGGATCCACTCCCCCGATTTCTCCGAACGCCACCGCGTCGGCTCGCCCGGCGACGCCTTCTCCGGGTCCAGCCGCATCGGCTCGAACATCTGCTGCAACTCGATCCGTTTGGCGTCGGAGAAGGCCCCGGCCCCGCCGACCATCCGCAATTCGCCGTCATCGCCGTACAGGCCGAGCAGCATGGACCCGATCCCGGTGCCCGACTTGTGGATTCGATACCCGAAGATCACACAGTCCGCGGTCCGTTTGTGTTTGATCTTCAGCATCTCCCGCTTGTTCTCGACGTACACGCCGTCGAGTCGCTTGGCGACGACACCGTCGAGCCCGGCACCTTCGAAGGCGGAGAACCAGTCCTCGGCGACCGCGGGGTCGCTCGTCACCCGGCTGGCATGCACGCGACGGTCCCGCCCGCCCGGACCGACGGCCCGCAGCAGCGCTTCCCGGCGCACCTCGAAGGGTTCGCCCATCACGCTCGTCGACTCCAGCGCCAGCGCGTCGAATCCGACGAAGATCGCCGGTGTCTTCTCCGCGAGCATGGTGACGCGCGATTCCGCCGGATGGATGCGCTGCGCGAGCGAATCCCAGTCGAGCCGGTGCGTGTCGCCGATCAGTGCCGGCACCCCGATCTCACCGTCGAGGACCACCTTGTCGGGCAGTTCGTCCTTCACCGCCGCGACGATCTCGGGGAAGTACCGGGCCAGGTCCTTGCCGCCTCGCGATCCGATCGTCACCTCGTCGCCGTCGCGGAAGACCAACGCGCGAAAACCATCCCACTTGGGTTCATACGACCACGACACCGACCCGTCGGGCTGCGGCGGCACGCTGGTCACCGCCTTGGCCAGCATCGGCGCAACAGGCGGCATGACCGGGAGATCCATGAAACTCATCGTTCCTCACTCGTCGACGGGACCGCAACGCCTACGCGCCGCCGCGTACCCGGCGTGTCGTCGTCCGGGCCACTACGGGCAGACCGGCCGCGGCACGGATTCTCATCGCGGACCGGTAATCTCGACGCGGTGTCGACGCAGCGAGCGGGCCGGTACGCGCCCTCCCCCTCCGGGGACCTCCACGTCGGCAATCTGCGGACCGCCGTGCTCGCCTGGCTCTTCGCGCGGACCACCGGCCGGCAATTCCTGATCCGGATGGAGGATCTCGACCGAGCCGTCGAGGGCGCGGATTCCCGGCAGTTGTCCGACCTAGCGGCCCTGGGCCTCGATTGGGATCCACCCGTCGTCCACCAGATGGACCGACTCGACGCATATCGTGCCGTCCTCGACGACCTGCGCGACGCCGGCCGCACCTTCGAGTGTTTCTGCACCCGCCGGGAGATCCTCGACGCGCCGTCCGCACCCCATGCGCCACAAGGCGCCTACCCCGGCACGTGCCGCGACCTCACCGCCGCCGAGCGCGACGAACGCCGTGCCACCCGGCCACCCGCGATCCGGCTGCGGGCCGACGTCCGGGAGTACGGCGTCGACGACCTGCTGCACGGCCCCTACATGGGCGCGGTCGACGACTTCGTGCTCCTGCGCAACGACGGCACCCCGGCCTACAACCTGGCCGTCGTCGTCGACGATGCCGCGCAGGGCGTCGACCAGGTCGTCCGCGGGGACGATCTGTTGTCGTCGGCGCCCCGGCAGGCCTACCTGGCGACGCTGCTGGGGTCCACCCCACCGGTATACGCGCATGTCCCGATGGTGCTCAACGCCAACGGAATCCGGCTCAGCAAGCGGGACGGGGCGGTGACCCTGGCCGACCTCGCCGCCGCGGGGGTGGAGACGTCGACCGTGTTGTCCCGCATCGCCCATTCACTGGGGCTCGGCGGCCGGGACGAGCCCGTGCGCGCGGAGCAACTGGCGAAGCGGTTCGACCCCGCCGCGCTGCCGGCCGAACCGTGGTTCCTGACGGCCGACGAGTGGACCTAGCGGCCCACCCCGGCGCCCCCGACCGCCTCCTACGCCGTGGTCGCCAGCAACCGCTGGAGCACGTCGTTGATGGTGATGAGTCCGACCGCGCGGCCCCCATCGGTGACGAGCGCGAGGTGGGCGCGCTGTTCCCGCATCGCGGTGAGCGTCTCGTACACCGGCTGCGCCGACTCGACGCTCAGGACCGGGCGCATGAGATCGGCCGCCGTGGTGCCGGGCGACGCGGTCAGGCTGTCGCGCACATGCACGACACCGCGGACCGGCGCCCCGGACGCATCGTCGCGCACTAGCAGCCGCAGGTGGCCCGAGGTCCGGCCGGCCGTCTGGATCTGATCGGCGTCCGCGGCCGGACCGACGACGGCCAGATGGTCGTTGGGGGTCACGACGTCGCCGACGGTCAACGACTCCAGTTCCAGGGCACTCGTCAGGTGGGCGTGATACCTCTCGTCGAGTGTGCCCACGGTGGCCGAGTGCTCCACCAGGTGGCGGAGGGCGTCGCTGTCCTGCCCGGTCGCGACCTGGTCCACCGGCTCGACGCCGACGCGCTTGAGGCACCAGTTGGCGAGGTGGTTGAGCTGGACGATGAACGGACGGGTCACCCACATGAAGGCGCGCATCGGGATCGCGAGCATGATCGCCGACTTCTCGGGGTGGGCGATGGCCCACGACTTCGGCGCCATCTCACCGACGACGAGGTGCAGGAACGTCACGATGACGAGGGCGAGGACGAAGCCGATAACGTCGGCCGACCAGTACGGCAGACCCCACCCGGCGAACAGCGGCGTGAGCCAGTAGTGCACAGCGGGTTTCGTGACCGAACCCAGTGCCAGCGTGCACACCGTGATGCCGAGCTGCGACCCGGCGAGCAACACCGACAGTTCCGATGCGCTGCGCAGTGCTGCGCGGGCGCTGCCGCTGGTCGCGGCCGCGTCTTCGAGCCGGTGCCGACGCGCGGCGATCAGGGCGAACTCGACCGCGACGAAGAAGGCGCTGGACGCGATCAGGGCCACGGTGACGGCCGCGACGACCCACGGGTTATCCATTGTCGCTCTCCTCTCCGTTCTCGGCCGGGTTCTTCATCTCGCCCCGATGCTTGTCGTCCGGACTCTTCTCGCCCGGGTCGTTCTCGTTGTGTGCCACGCTCATCGACAGCAGAGCGGGGACGCGCTTGTCGACTTCGAGCACCGTGGCCCGCACGGTGCGGGGTGGCGCCTCGTCGTCTTCGAGCAGGGTCGACGGATCGGGATCGATCTCGATCGTCACCGTGTCCCCGACCTCCGGGAGTCCGACGAACTCGGCGATCACCAATCCGGCCATCGTCTCGTAGTCGCCTTCGGGAAGATCCCAGCCGACGGTCCGGGAGACCTCGTCGACGTGTGCGTCACCCCGCACGCGCCATCCCTCGGGGCTCTCCTCGATCGCGACGGTCGCCTCGGAGTCGTGTTCGTCGTCGATCTCGCCGACCAGTTCCTCGGCGATGTCCTCGGCGGTCACAACTCCGGCGAAGCCGCCGTATTCGTCGATGACCACCGCCATCTCGTCATGTGCGTCCGCGAGGGTCTCCAACACCTCGGGCAGCGGGAGCGTCGAGGGCACCACCACCGCGGGACGACACAGGTCGACCGCGGTGGCCGACGAATCGGCCTGCGGCGGTTGCTTTTTCAGCGCGTAGCTCCACTCCAGGAGGTCCTGGAGGTGGATCACGCCGCGTACCTCGTCGTCACCGCCGGCCAGCACGGGGTACCGCGTGTGGCCGGTGCTCATCAGTGTCAGCACCTCACCCGCCGCCAGATCGGCGTCGACATGATCGGTGTTCGGTCGCGGGATCATCGCGTGTTCTGCGGTGCGCGTGGGGAATTCGAGCACACGGTCGAGCAGGACGGACAGCTCGTCGGGCAGGTCACCCGCATCGCGGGACTCGGCGACGATGTGCTCGAGGTCGCGCACCGACGCCGAATGCTCGACGTCGTGCACGGGCTCGATGCGCAGCGCTCGCAGCAGCAGGTTCGACGACTTGTCGAACAATGCGATGAGCCAACCGAACACTGCCAGGTAGATCGTCGTCGAACGGGCGAGCCACCGTGCGACCGGCTCAGGCCGGGCGATCGCGAGGTTCTTGGGGAACAGCTCACCGAAGACCATCTGCACGACGGTGGAGAAGATGATCGCGATGACGGTGCCGATCGCGACACCGACGCCCACCGGGATGCCCACGCCGCCGAGCAGCTCGCCGACGCCGGAACCGATCAGGGGTTCGGCCACGTAGCCGACGAGAAGGCCGGTGACGGTGATGCCCAACTGGGCGCCGGAGAGCATGAAGGACGTGCGGCGGGTGACCGCGAGCGCGCGTTTCGCGGCGGCGTCACCGGCTTCGGCACGGGCTTTGAGGCGGGACCGGTCGACCGCCATGTAGCCGAATTCCTGGGCCACGAAGTATCCGGTGAGGGCGGTGATCAGGAAGACCACCAGGATTCCGAGTCCGATTCCGAGGAGGGTCAGCATGAGACCGTCCCGGTGCCGGGGCCGGGCGGAACACCCGGGTCATTCAATTCACAACAGGGGGCCGACTGGTGTCGTCGGCGTTTTCGGCGCTTTCCGCGTCTCATCGTCTCTCTCGCTGGTGCTCGGGTGTTTCATACCGGGTGCCGGGAGCAAAGGCATGTGCGTAAATGTCCGGTATGTGGTCCCAACGTACCGAATGCGCTCCGAGTTCCGCGACATGCCCGGCGATCCTCGTCCGCGGAGTGCGAATCGACACATTCGGCCGATGAGCGCCCCGTCGATACGCGACGAGGTCGCCGCAGCCGCTCGACGGCTGGCGGCCGAAGGTCTGCTGATCGGCACCTCCGGCAACGTGTCGGCGCGTACGGGCGATCACGTCGCGATCACCGGAACCGGGGTAGTACTCGCGAACTGCGCCGCGACCGACGTGACGGTGGTGTCCCTTGCCGGCGACGTCGTCGACGGGGCGATCGTGCCGTCGTCCGAGCTGGACCTGCACCTTCGCGTCTACGAGGGAACCGGCACACAGGCGGTCGTCCACACACACGCACCCTTCGGGACCGCGGTCGCCTGTGTCAGCGGACTGACCTCGTTGCCGGTGCTGCACTACCAGCAACTCGGCCTCGGCGGTGCCATCCCGGTCGCGCCGTACGCCACATTCGGGAGCCCGGAGCTCGCCGGGATCGTCGCCGACGCGCTGGTCGACACCCAGGTAGCGCTGATGGCGAACCACGGTTCGGTGGCACGCGGCTCCAGCCTGGCCCACGCGGTGGAGAACGCCCTGCTGCTGGAGTGGCTCGCGACCCTCTATCACCGGACCATCAGCATGGGCCGGCCTCGCGAACTCACCGAGGACCAACAGCAGTCCACCGTCGCCCAGGCGATCCGGCTGGACTACGGGACACCCAAGGAGAACCGGACGTGACACCCGCACCGCTGCTCGAACCGCCGACGATCGCAACCGTGGGCGTCCATGTGCTGGACATCCACGTCGTCGGGATCGAGTCCATCCCGGCGGGGTCCGACGGCGCGCTCGTCCAGTCCATCGGTTTCTCCGCCGCCGGCACCGCCGGCGGAACCGCGCTCGTCCTCGGCCGGCTGGGCGCCAAAGTCCGGACCCACGGAGCCATCGGCGACGACTCGATCGGGCGTTCGCTGACCGCACTGCTGGACGCCGAAGGCGTCGACACCGGCGGCCTGGTTCCGAAGCCGGGGGTCCAGACGTCGTCATCGGTCATACCCGTCCGACCCAACGGGGACCGTCCCGCGTGGCACTGCATCGGGGCGAACGCGCAGTTCACGCTCGACGACCTGGGTGCAGACGCGCTGACCGGGCTCGACCACCTGCACCTCGGTGGCCCGGAGTTCCTCGGCGGCGCCGTCGCCGCAGAGCTCCTCGGCCGGGCGCGCGACCGCGGGATCACGACGTCGGCCGATCTGCTGTCGGGTGGCGACCCCGGCCTTCTCGAGTGGATAGCCGACGCACTTCCCCACCTCGACTACCTGCTGCCCAACGACGACCAGATCCGGGGACTGACCGGAACCGACGACCTCACCGACGGCGCACGGGCGCTCCTGGACCGCGGTGTCGGTTGCGTCGCGCTCACCCGCGGCGCCGACGGCGCGCTGGTCGTGACCGGCGACGATGTGGTCGCGGTGCCGGCGTTCGAGGTGGACGTCGTGGACACCACCGGTTGCGGCGACTCGTTCTCCGCCGGGTTCTTGACCGGCCGACTGCGCGGGCTCGGTCTCGCCGACTCCGCCGAACTCGGTTGCGCGGTGGCCGCGCACGTCGCCCAGGGCATCGGGACCGGGGCGAACTCGTACGATCTCGCCGCTATCGAGTCCTTCCGGCAGGCCCGCGCCGCGGGCTGAGCGCATTCCGAGTCGGTTTGGTGAACCCCGCCTCGGGTAGGCGATCACCATGACAGACAACAAGGAAATCAGCGGCTCCACCGTCGTCATCGCCGGCGCGTCGAGCGGATTCGGACGCGGTGCCGCGGTGCGACTGGGAGAACTGGGCGCGAACGTGGTGGTCGCGGCGCGTCGAACCGCGGTGCTCGACGAGGTCGTCGCAGAGATCACCGGCAAGGGCGGATCGGCGCTGGCGGTGCCCACCGATGTCAGCGATCCGCGTGCCGTCGCCCATCTCGCGTCCGCCGCGCTCGAACGGTTCGGGTCGATCGACGTGTGGGTGAACAACGTCGGCGTCGGCGCGGTCGGGTACTTCTGGGACATCCCGATCGAGGACCACGCTCGCCTCGTCGACGTGAACCTGAAGGGCCTGATCTACGGCGCGCATGCGGCGCTGCGCGTCTTCCGGTCGCAGGGTCGCGGAACACTCATCAACGTGGGCTCGGTCGACAGCGAGGTACCCATCGCACTCCAGAACACTTACGCCGCAACGAAGGCGGCGGTTCGGAGCCTCGGGCACTCGATCAGCGAAGAGCTGCGCATGGCCGGCGACGACGCCATCAAGGTCGGCACCATCATGCCGTGGGCCGTGGACACACCGTGGTGGGTCCACGCCGCCAACTACACCGGACACGAACCGCGGATGTCCGCGATGGACGATCCGCAGATCGTGGTCGACGCGATCGTGGCAGCCTGCACGAACCCGAAGCTGGACCAGCCAGTCGGCTACAAGGCCAAGGCCGCCAACGCTTCTCATCACCTCATGCCCGGGATCACCGAGCGGTTCTCGGCGGCGACTGCGAAGTCCGAGACCGAGAAGGGAACACCGGTCGAGCCGCACGCGGGTGCGATCCACGACCCCAACCCGAACAGCACCGGGGTCGCCGGCGGTATCCGCGAACGGATGGTTGCCGAGGACTCGCGCTGACGCCTGTCGGCCGTCGCTCGTTGTGGTGCGCCGCCGCTCTCTGCTGGTCGAGCAGAGGAGCAGTGTCCCGCTTGTCGAGCAGCGCCGCAGAGTCCCGCTTGTCGAGCAGCGCCGCAGAGTCCCGCTGGTCGAGCAGCGCCGCAGAGTCCCGCTGGTCGAGCAGCGTCGACCGAGCGAAGCGAGGACGCCGCGCCCGTCGAGGCCACCGAGGCGACGCTTCACTCCTGTCGGTGCGGCGTGCTTCGATTGCCAGACAACCCGGGAGATCCCGAGATCAAACCCTTGACTCGAACATATATTCGAGTATTGTGGAGGTATGTCATCGGGGGCGGGGGCCGGATCCACATCGGTGGACCCATCGCAGGAGTCAGTCGAGCCGCGCTTTCGTCCCGACCATGAACTCTCCGCTTCTGAACTCGTCGAGGTCTTGAATCACTGCGCCGGCTTGGCGGCGGCGTCCGCTCATCGAATGATGGTCGTGGCCAGTCTCATTCACGACGAACGCGAGATGGACTACGCACAGCGGCGCGCCGAGACGCACAGCGGCGAACTCGACTCCATCGAAGCCTTCGAGCACCTGTCCGCACGAGTGGCCGCCGGCGAGAACCCCTACGAGCAGTTCGGGCCCAACGGCCTCGAACAGGCCATCGCCGAAGTCGGCGCCACCCTCACCGTGACACCGGCCGAGGCGAAAGACCTCATCGAAGCCGGCGACGCACTGCGCTACCGACTCTCCTTCACCGGACACGCACTCGCGTGCGGTCGAATCGACAAACGCCGCTTCCTCATCGCCCTCAAACGCACCGACCTCATCACCGACGACGAAGAGATGCAGACCGTCGACGCCCATCTCGCCGAAGCGATCTTCGCCCGCGCACCGATGTCGACGGCCCGGTTCACCGCCATGGTCGATTCCATCGTCGCCAAGTGGGCACCCGACGCGATCCGCCGACGAAAGGAGCGAGTCAAGTCCGACCGCAAGGTGACCATCACACCCGACCGCTTCACCCCCGGGCAGTCCCGGATCTCCGGAACCCTGCCCGCCGCTGATGCCGCCGAGTTCGACGCACGCCTGACGTCGATCGCCACCGCCGTCCACGCCGGTGACCCGCGGATGTTGGCCAATCGCCGAGTCGACGCCCTCAAAGCGCTCGCTCGCGGTGAAGCCGCCATCACGTGCCTATGCGACGACTGCCGACCTGCCGCAACCGAACCCGACACAGCACCAGACTCCGACGCCACGACAGTGGATACCGTCGAGCCGCCTGAACCGACTGCTGCGATGGTGGAGGCGGACACCATCGTCGACCCGTCAGCCGACGTCGTTGTCGACGACCCGGCCGAGCCGGACGCGTCGACGTCGTCATCGCCGGCGCCGCGCGCGACCTTTCACATCGTGGTGAACCTGTCGACCCTGATCGGTCTCGACGACGACCCTGCCTTCCTCGACCGCCACGGCATCATCGACGCCGACACCGCGCGAACACTCCTCGCCGAAGCCCGCCGCACCTACATCCAGCCCGCACCGACCCCCGACGCGCCACCGGTATCGCCTCCCGACGCGGGCAATTCGACAACGCGGTACACCCCGTCGAAGAAGCTGCAGGCCCTGGTGCGCGCCGGCGAACTGTGCTGCACCTTCCCCGGCTGCAACGCGCCGGTCTGGCAGATCGACCTCGACCACACCGAACCCTTCGACCACACCGACCCGCGTCGCGGCGGCCCGACCGATGCACGTAACCTCAAACCGCTGTGCCGGTTCCATCACCGCATCAAGACCTTCACCAGCTGGCAGGACCACCAAGACGAATTCCAGACCGCGTGGTTCACCACACCCACCGGACACATGTTCGTCGGCAACGCCTTCAGCGGACGCGACCTGTTCAACAAGCTCTTCCCCAGACGGTCACCCGATCACCCCGCCCGCGACAGACTCAACACGCAGCGCGACAACGACTTCCGACGCCACCAACGCGCCGAGAAGCGCTGGAACGACGCCAACCCACCGCCATTCTGAGCAATGGTCACGCCTACCGGGGACCTCCGTAGTAGCGCCGCAGGAACTCGTCCCGGTACTCGGTGTATGTGCCGTTCTCGATGGCCTGGCGGGCCCGGTCGACGAGCGTGACGATGAAGGACACGTTGTGCAGCGTCGCGAGAGTCGGACCGAGTCCTTCCTTCGCCTTGAACAGGTGGTGGAGGTAGGCCCGGCTGTACTGCGACGTGTAGTTCTCGACCTCGGGGTCGAGCGGCCGGAAGTCACTGCGATACTTGGCATTCGTGACGTTGTACCGGCCGTCGAGTGAGTAGATCGCACCGTTGCGGGCGACCCGGGTCGGCGACACGCAGTCGAAGGTGTCGACTCCGTTCTCGATGGCGGTGAAGATGTCGTCGGGTTCGCTGATCCCCAAGAGGTGTTTCGGGGAGTCCTCCGGGAGTTCGTCGTTGACCCAGCCGACGATCGTGCCGAGGTTGTCCTTCTCGAGTGCTCCGCCGATCCCGTACCCGCCGAAGCCCTTTCCGCCGGCAGCGCGGTCCGCCTCGCTCAAGGCGACGAGGTCACGAGCGGCCTTGCGCCGCAGATCCTCGTACTGGGCGCCCTGGATGACACCCCAGAGCGACTGTTGCGGCCGGTGTGCGCGTTCGACGCTCAACCGATTGTGTTCGGCGAGACAGCGGATCGCCCACAAGTGGGTGCGCTCGAGCGAATTCACCTGGTACTCGCGAGTGTTCATCAGGGTGGTCAGCTCGTCGAAGGCGAAAATGATGTCGGCGCCCAGCTGATGTTGGATCTGCATCGACACCTCCGGCGTGAACCGATGCGCCGAACCGTCGAGGTGCGACTTGAAGGTCACCCCGTCGTCGTCGACCCGCGAGAGCCGTTCTTTGCCGTTGGCGGTGAGGTCGTCGTCGGGGGTGCCGGTGGCCTCCATCGAGATGACCTTCTTGAACCCCGCACCCAGCGACATCACTTGGAAGCCGCCACTGTCGGTGTACGTGGGCCCCCGCCAGTTCATGAACGCGCCGAGCCCGCCGGCCGCGTCGATGATCTCCGGCCCCGGCTGCAGATACAGGTGGTAGGCGTTGGCGAGCACGGCCTGGGCGCCGAGGGCGGAGACCGATTCCGGGAGGACCGTCTTCACGGTGGCCTTGGTACCGACGGGGACGAACGCGGGGGTGTGGATCGGCCCGTGCGGTGTGGTGATCGTCCCCGTGCGCCCACGGGTGCCGGCGAGGGTGGTGCCGACGGCGTAGGTAGGGTCGGCGACTTCGGTTCCGGTACTGCTCACGTCCAGCATCTTCGCAGGTCGGGCGCGCCCATCCCAAACCGACGGCCGGCACCGGCCACCGGTGCGGTCGACGACACCGCATTCGCTACCGTGGTGAACCATGTCGCGCAGAACTCGTCCCACCGGTCCCACCACGAGCCGCTCTCGCCGACCGATCAGGGTCGCGGCGGCAACCCTGGGACTCGCGGCGGCGATGTCCACGATTCTGGCCTGCGGCGCGGAACAGGACGTGACCACCGCGTCGTCGACCACCCAGGCCGTCGCCGCGGAGTCGGGATCACCGTCCGCCGAACAGCCCGCCACCTCGCCGCCGGTGGTCCCCGGTCGCAAACCCGTGTCGACGACGACGTCGAGTGCGACCGCATCCGGCGACTCCGACACCACCTGCGGCACCATCCCGGGCCCCGACGGCGCGTTGCGTGTCATGATCCTCGCCGGCGACGTGTCCTGCGATTCGGCGCGGACCATCGCCACCCAGTACGGACCGAAGATCACCACCGGTCAGCAGCAGTCGGTGGCCGGTTGGACCTGCGCACCGTCTCAGCTCGAGGGCGTCCTCGCGGCCTGCCAGAAGGGCACTGCGGTCATCGGCTTCGCGCCGTAGTTCTTCTTTTGGGGCGTCAGTCGGGCAGCCGGGCCAAAGTGTTCGAGCCGGCTACGAACCCACCCGCGGCCGGCACGTCTGTCCTACACGAGCTCCAGCACCACGTGGTTGTCGAGATCGGCGGCCAGGCTGACGAAACCAGCCATGATCGCGTACTTTTCTCGCAGGTATTCGACAGCCCCATCGTCCCAATGGCGCATCATCGGCCACACCTCCTGCCGAGCGAGTTCTGCCGCGGTGGTGTCATCGAGCAACGTGTCGAAGGTGATGTGCGCGAGGATGTCCCGGGTGGCCACCACGTACTCGGGACTCATGTAGTTCGGGATACCTTCACCGAAGTCGATGTTGCCGGGCACCATTCCGTGCCCTCGGACCGGGTTCACCGGCATCGCCGATCGGTCGAACATCAGCTCGAGTGCCTGATACGCCTTGTCGATGTCGGTGGAGATGGTCGGGTCGGCTTCACGGAGGCTGCCGACGAAGTCGGCGATGTCCCGGGCCGAACCCATCGTGCTGATTTCGTGCATTTCATCGTCGCTGAGCCTGGTGTACGACCGAATGAGTCCCATGAGTACCCCCTACCGCCCATGGGGCAGTGCCTCCACACGGCGAGCAACCCGCACAACGGTCCCTCAGCGCAGTGCGGCCACGACCTGGTCAGCCATTGCCTTCTGGCCGCGCGCGTTGGCGTGCATCGCGGGCAAGCTGACCGCACCCAGCGTCGGCTCGACCCATCGCCGTTCGCCCGCGCAGGCGTCGTGGCCCGCGGAGACCTTGGTCATGTCGACGAAGGTCACGCGGGTGGCTGCGGCGGCGCGGCGCATGGCGTCGTTGAGGGCTTTGAAGACACGATGCAGGTATGCGGTGTCCCCGGGTGTCGTGAGCAACGACGCCGAGCAGAGCGCTGAACCCGTGGCCGGGAAGATCCGCGGATATCCGACGAGGACGACGCGTGCGCGCGGCGCTTCGCGGCCGACGAGGCGCAAGGCGTTCACGAGGTCGGGGTAGGTCGAGGACTCGATCTTGTCGACCAGCGAGGTACCGAACTCGTCGCGACATGGGGTCGCCGACAGCGGCGCGGACAGCCATGCCTGCTGGCAGGCCGAGGTCGAATGGCTGAACAGTCCGTTGTTGTTCGCGCCGATCGTGAGGGTGATCAAGCGGGTGTCCGGTCCGATCGCGCTGATCTGCGGTCCCTGCCACCGATACTGCGACTTGGTCAGGTCTTCGGTCGTCGCGCCCGCGCAACTGACATCGACGACCTCGGTACCGCGTCGTTTGGCAACGAGGCTGGAGTAGTTGATCGCCGAGTTCGAGCAGAAGGTCGCCGCACTCGTCGCCTGGGGGAACACCGATGCGCCCGCGCTGTAACTGTCACCCAGATTCACGTATGGGTACCCGTCCGCTGCCTGGGCTCCGCCGGCCGTGACGAGTCCGACGAGGAGAGCGACTACGGTGGACGCCGCGGTCAGCAGGGCTCGGATGCCGAGGCCTCGGCGGGGGCTGCGGCCATACGGCACGGACATACGGTGACTCCAGATCGTGGTACGCGTGTTACTGGTGTTGCAGGTGATACCAACACTACCGGGCAGACGGCCCGAGCTCGGTGCACACGTACCCTAGTTTCCAATCTGATACACATGTCAAGTTTCTATGACGCCGACGGCATGGGTCGTCCACGATCGCTCCGCTCGCTTGACCCTCACGCGACGTCAGGCAGCAGGGTTGTCGATGTGAGCGAGGAAAAGCACACTTCGAAGGTGGACACCCGGGAGCTGACCGTCGGTGTCGTCGCCGGCATGGTCGGCGTCAGCATCCGCACGCTGCATCACTACGACCAGATCGGCCTGGTGGTGCCATCCGGTCGGACACCGGCCGGGTACCGCGTCTACGACGACACCGACGTCGAACGACTCCACCAGGTACTCACCTACCGCGAGCTGGGCTTTTCCCTCGAGCAGATAGCGACCCTGCTCGACGATCCGGACGTGGACCCCATGGGTCACCTCGAGACGCAGCGCGAGTTGCTGACCGAACGGATCGATCGCCTGCTCCGGATGGTCGCCTCACTGGAGGAGATGATGAACGCAAAAAAGGAAGGCATCGCCCTGTCGGCGGCCGAGCAGGCCGAGATCTTCGGCGACCAATGGCCAGGCGAGGAGTACGCCGCCGAGGCCGAGGAACGCTGGGGGAACACCGACGCCTGGAAGCAGAGCCAGAAGCGGACCGGGCAGTTCTCCAAGGAGGACTGGCAGCGCATCAAGGACGAGACCGACGACCTGGAACGGCGGCTCGCGGACGCGATGCGTCGCGGGGTGACTCCTGGCACCGCCGAGGCGAACTCGCTCGCCGAGGAGCACCGCGCACAGATCGGGCGCTTCTACGACTGCGATCACGACATGCAGGTCTGCCTCGCCGACATGTACGTCGCCGACCCGCGGTTCACCGCACACTACGACGAACAGGCCCCCGGCCTGGCCGTCTACCTGCGGGAGGTGATCCACGCAAACGCGGGACGAGGGTGAAAGATCGCCACCCGCCGGTCGTCCGGGTCGGATAGGTTCGGTGTCCATGACCACCGACCCGGGCGTCCACAACAAGAGCGGTGGCGCCCGCGCCACCACCAACATCGGCGATGCGATGACCCTGCGCACCGTCTTCAACCGCGACGGCGAGGCCACCGACCTCCCCAAGTTCGCCTTGGGCGACTCGATGTTGTTGCCCGACACGGCTTATCAGATCGTCCACGACGAGGCGATGCTCGACGGGAACGCCCGCCTCAACCTCGCGACCTTCGTGTCGACGTGGATGGACGACGAGGCGAAGAAGTTGTACTCGGAGACGTTCGACAAGAACATGATCGACAAGGACGAGTACCCGCAGACGGCCGCGATCGAGGACCGGTGCTGGCGCATCCTCGCCGACCTGTGGCACAACCCGGACGTCGACAACGCGATCGGCACCTCGACGATCGGCTCGTCGGAGGCCTGCATGCTCGGTGGGCTCGCGCTGAAACGGCACTGGCAGACCCGGCGCCGCGCCGAGGGCAAGTCCACCGAGAACCCCAACATCGTGCTGTCGACGGCGGTCCAGGTGTGCTGGGAGAAGTTCTGCAACTACTTCGAGGTCGAGCCCAAATGGGTACCGATCAGCCCCGACCACCTCGTCCTCGACGGTCACGAACTCGAGAAGTACGTGGACGAGAACACGATCGGGGTCGTCGCCATCATGGGACAGACCTACACCGGGATGTACGAGCCGGTGACCGCGATCGCGGCCAAGCTCGACGACATCCAGGCCGACACCGGACTCGACGTCAAGATCCACATCGACGGCGCGTCGGGTGCGATGATCGCCCCCTTCTGTCAGCCGGACCTCGAATGGGACTTCCGTGTCGACCGTGTCGTCTCGATCAACACCTCGGGCCACAAGTACGGACTGGTCTATCCAGGTGTCGGCTGGATCGTGTGGCGCGACACCGACGCACTGCCCGAAAGCATGGTGTTCCACTGCTCCTACCTCGGCGGCGACATGCCGACCCTGGCACTCAACTTCTCCCGCCCCGGCGCACAGGTCCTGCTGCAGTACTACGTGTTCCTGCGGCTCGGCCGCGACGGCTTCACCCAGGTCCAGCAGGGTTCTCTCGATGTGGCGCAATGGCTTTCCGGACAGATCGCCCAGATCGACGGCCTCGAACTGGTCAGCAAGGGCGACACGATCCCGGTCTTCGCCTGGAAACTGAAGGCCGGGCACAGCGAGAACTGGAACCTCTACGACCTGTCCGACCGCCTGCGCATGAAGGGCTGGCTGGTTCCCGCATACCCGATGGCCGACGACCTCGCCGACCTGACCGTGCAGCGAATCGTCGTGCGCGCCGGGCTGAGCCACGACCTCGCCCGTGCACTCATCGCCGACATCCGGACCGAGGTCGACTTCCTCAATCGCCTGGAGAGCCCGATGCCACGCGAGGGCGACGGGTCACACTTCCACCACTGAGCTCTCGCCGGTTTCCCCGCCGGTTGAGCTTGTCGAAACCCCCCTCAGTCCAGCAGCGCCTGCGCCACGCGCTCGAGCGCGGCGACCCGACTCCCCTTGACCAGCACTGCGGTCCCGTCGTCGAGGTCGCCGAGTTCGGCCGACACGCCGTCGACGTCGGAAACGTGCCGGGCGGTGTCACCGTAGTCGGCCTCGGCGACCGCGATGACCTCGATCCCGAGGTTTCTGGCCTCCAGTGCGATTGCACGGTGCTGGTCCGGCGAGTCGGCGCCGAGTTCGGCCATGGTGCCGAGAACCGCCACCCGACGCGACGCGGGGAGGGTCGCCAGCGACCGCAGCGCAGCCGACATCGACGTCGGGTTGGCGTTGTAGGCATCGTTGAGGACCGTGACGCCTCGCGACGAGGTGGTGAGTTCCATTCGTAAACCGGACAATTCGGCGGCGAGGAACCCGTCCGCCATCGACTCGACCGGCACCCCGAGCCCGCCGGCGGCGGCCGCCGCGGCCAGCGCGTTGGGGACCTGGTGCTCGCCGCGGGCGCCCAGCCGGACCTCCGTCGAACCCCACGGTGTGTGCAGCCGGAACGTCGCGCGCAACTCGTCGTCCAGGGCGATGTCGGACGCGTACACGTCGGCGTCCGGCGAGAGCCCGTAGCGCAGGACACGCGCCGAGGTGCGATCCGCCATCGCCGCGACGTACCGATGGTCGGCATTGAGCACCGCGATCCCGTCGGCTGGGAGCGATTCCACCAGTTCACCTTTCGCGCGCGCGACGGACTCGATGTCACCGAACAGCTCCAGGTGGACGCCCTCGACGCGGGTGATCACGCCGACCGTCGGTTTCGCGATGGAGCACAGCAGATCGATGTGCCCGATGCCACGGGCGCCCATCTCGAGGACCACCGCCTCCACGTCGTCGGCGGCCGCGGCGAGGGTGATCGGCAGCCCGAGCTCGTTGTTGAACGACTTCTCGCTCGCCGCGGTGCGGTAGGTGGTGCGCAGCACGCCCGCGAGCAGATCCTTGGTCGAGGTCTTGCCCACCGAGCCGGTGATGCCCACCACGCGATCGGGGACCCGGGCGCGGACCGCTCGACCGAGGTCGGCGAGGGCGAGCGCGGTGTCGGCGACGCGGATGGCGGTCCCCCCGACGGGGTCGACCCTCGAGGTGAGGTAGGCGGTGGCCCCGCCGTCGAGTGCGGACTCGATGAAATCGTGGCCGTCGCGCTCGGCGACGATCGGCACGAACAGCTGGCCCGGCCGAACACTCCGCGAGTCGATGCTCGCCCCGTCGATCTGCACGTCGGGGCCCAGCAGCTCCCCGCCCACGGCCTCCGCGACCTCGCTTGCTCTGAAATGCACGGTCTCACGCTAGCCGAGTCCCCAGCACACGCCGAGAACCTGATTGCGCGGGGCCGTATCGTGACAGGCATGTCTTCTCGGCTGTTGCGTCTGGTGGTTCTCTACGGTGGCGTCTCCGCCGAGCACGATGTGTCGCGGGTCACAGCGGCTCATGTCCTGGCCGCGGCCGACCGGGCCAAATACGACCTGGTCCCCATCGGCATCGCCAAGGACGGGACGTGGTTGCGCAACGACAAGGCGATCGCCGCCATCGCCGACGGCACGCCACTCCCCGACACCCTCGAGGTCGCCGGAACCGCCGTCGACCCGCTGACCGAACTGCGTGGTCACGCGGACGAGGCGATCACGGTCGTCCTTCCCCTTCTCCATGGACCGCACGGTGAGGACGGCACCATCCAGGGGATGCTCGAGTTGTTCAAGCTGCCGTATGTGGGTGCGGGTGTGTTGTCGTCCGCGGTGTGCATGGACAAGGCGATGGCCAAGATCGTCGCCGAGCAGGCAGGCATCCCGCAGTGCCGCTGGGTCGAGTTCCGCGACGGTGTCGACGACCCGGAGACGATCACCGCCCGCGCGATCGACGCGCTGGGGCTCCCGGTGTTCGTCAAGCCGGCGAACCTCGGCTCGTCGGTGGGCATCACCAAGGCGCACGACGAGTCCGAACTCGACGCGGCGGTGAATCTCGCGCTCCGCTACGACAACGTGGTCATCATCGAGGAGGCCGTCACCGGGCGGGAGATCGAGGTCGCCGTCCTCGGTGACACGGCGCCCGAGACCTCGGTGCCGGGCGAGATCAAACCCGGGAGCGAGTTCTACGACTACGAGGACAAGTACGTCACCGGCGCCGCCCAGCTGGTCATCCCCGCTGCGGTGTCCGACGCGGCGGCCGCCCAGGTCCGCGAGCTCGCGGCGACGACGTTCACCGCGATGCGCTGCACCGGCATGGCGCGCGTCGACTTCTTCTACGAGGAGTCCGGCCGCGGCTGGCTGCTCAACGAGGTCAACACCATCCCGGGGTTCACCCCGGGATCGATGTACCCCAAGCTGTGGGAGGCGACCGGCGTACCCTACCCGGACCTGATCGATCAGCTCGTCACGTTCGCGCTTCAGGTGCACCGCCGTCGCACGGGGTTCTCCACCGAGCACTGAGCGCGGCGCACGCTCGTGACGCCGATGTGCAGACGCGCGCATGTTCCAGGGCTCGGCGAGGGTGCCGGGTTGTAGCATGCCAACCGTGACCGACTCCCAGTCTGCGCGGGCCCTGCGGGTGCTGGTCTATTCCGACGACGCACAGACCCGCACGCAGGTCATCGGCGCGATCGGAACCCGGCCCGACCCGGGCATCCCACCGGTCAGCTTCATCGAGGTCGCCACCGCCCCAATGGTGTTCGCGCAGCTCGACGCCGGTGTCGTCGACGCCGTGATCGCCGACGGGGAAGCCACCCCGGCCGGTGGCATGGGCCTGGCCAAGCAGATGAAAGACGAACTCGATCCCTGTCCACCGGTGCTCGTCCTTCTCGGGCGTGCCGACGACCGGTGGCTCGCGGACTGGTCCCGCGCCGACGCCGTGGCCGTCCTGCCCGTCGACCCCATCACTCTTCCGCGTGCGTTCGTCGACATGATCGGAAACGCCGAACTCTAGAAAACAGTGACTCGCGCCACACACTCACACTAGGCTTGTGTTGCAGCTCACATTCGTACTGCCGGACCAGATCGGCCGACGGCACGGATAGGACGAACACCCGGGCCGGCCGCATCGAACAGGTGCACTCCGGTCGCCACAAGCGAGGAGGGGTCCGCGCTTTGAACGCCTACGTCCCGATCATGGTCCTCGGGGCAATCGGCGTGGCGTTTGCCGTTTTCAGCGTCTTCATCGGCATCGCGATCGGTCCGAAACGGTACAACCGCGCCAAACTCGAGCCCTACGAGTGCGGCATCGAGCCGGTCGAACAGAGTCTGCTCTACCCGACGCGACGCACCGCCGGCGGCACGGTGGCAACCGGCTCGATCCAGCGCGTACCGGTCAAGTACTACCTCACCGCGATGCTCTTCATCATCTTCGACATCGAGATCGTGTTCCTCTACCCGTGGGCGGTCGCCTTCGACTCACTCGGGTGGTTCGGCCTCATGGCCATGCTCCTGTTCATCGTCAACGTCTCCGTCGCGTACGCCTACGAGTGGCGTCGCGGCGGACTGAGTTGGGACTGAGCGCTTTTCACCGATCCGATACGGCAAGGAGGTCACCCATGGGACTCGAGGAACGACTCCCCAGCGGATTCCTGCTGAGTACCGTCGAGGATCTGGCCGGGTTCATGCGCAAGGGCTCGCTCTGGCCGGCGACTTTCGGGCTGGCCTGCTGCGCCATCGAGATGATGGCCACCACCTCGGGACGGTACGACCTCGCCCGGTTCGGCATGGAGGCGTTCCGGGCGTCGCCGCGACAGGCCGATCTCATGATCGTCGCCGGCCGCGTCAGCCAGAAGATGGCCCCCGTCCTCCGGCAGATCTACGACCAGATGCCGGAGCCCAAATGGGTTCTCGCCATGGGGGTCTGCGCGTCGTCGGGCGGGATGTTCAACAACTACGCGATCGTCCAGGGCGTCGATCACGTGGTCCCTGTCGACATCTACCTGCCGGGTTGTCCGCCACGCCCGGAGATGTTGCTGCACGCCATCCTGAAGCTGCACGAGAAGATCCAGGAGATGCCGCTCGGTGTCAACCGCGAGGAGGCCATCTGGGCGGCCGAACGGGCCGCCCTCCAGGCCACCCCGACGATCGAGCTGAAGGGGTTGCTCCGATGACCACGCCCGCAGGCCATCAGGACCCCGAGAACCCGGCACCCCCTCCGCATGACGCGGAGCAGATCGGCGTTCGGCACGGATTGTTCGGTCCGCCCGGAACCGGCGACACGTCGGGGTACGGCGGCCTGGTCCGGCCGGTCACGCTGCCGCCCAGTACGTCCCGACCCTACGGCGGGTATTTCGACCAGATCGCCGACCGTCTGCTCGACGAGATGGGCGACGGCTACGACGACGCGATCGAGAAGGTCGTGATCTTCCGCGGCGAGATGACCATCCACGTTGTACGACAGCATCTTCCCGCCGTCGCACTGACTCTGCGCAACGCGCCCGGGTTGCGATTCGAACTCTGCCTCGGCGTGAGCGGGGTCCACTATCCCGGCGACCCGGGCCGCGAACTCCATGCCGTCTATCCGCTCGCCTCCCTGACCCACGGGCGTCGCGTCCGCCTCGAGGTCGCGGCGCCCGACGCCGACCCGCACATCCCGAGCATCTGCGACATCTACCCCACCAATGACTGGCACGAACGCGAGACCTACGACTTCTTCGGCATCGTCTTCGACGGCCATCGCTCGCTGACCCGGATCGAGATGCCCGACGACTGGGAGGGCCACCCCCAGCGCAAGGACTACCCGCTGGGCGGAGTCCCGGTGGAATACAAGGGAACCCGCGTCGACCCGCCGGACCGGAGGAGGTCGTACAACTGATGACCGACACCCACACGCACACCTACACCGTGTCCGGGCAGGACTGGGACTCGATCGTGTCCGACGTCCGCACCCGCGCCGAGCAGCAACCGGGAGACGAACGCATCGTCGTCAACATGGGTCCGCAACACCCGTCGACGCACGGCGTCCTGCGCCTGATCCTCGAGATCGAGGGCGAGACCGTCACCGAGGCCCGCTGCGGAATCGGTTACCTGCACACCGGGATCGAGAAAAATCTCGAGTACCGCAACTGGACGCAGGGCGTCACGTTCGTCACCCGGATGGACTACCTGTCACCGTTCTTCAACGAGACCGCCTACTGCCTCGGCGTGGAGAAGCTCCTCGGTATCACCGACGACATCCCGGAACGCGCCACCGTCATCCGGGTGATGCTGATGGAGCTCAACCGCATCTCCAGCCATCTCGTCGCGCTGGCCACCGGCGGAATGGAACTCGGTGCCGTGACGGCGATGTTCCTCGGCTTCCGCGAGCGGGAGATGATCCTCGACCTGTTCGAACTCATCACGGGCCTGCGGATGAATCACGCCTACATCCGTCCCGGAGGTGTCGCGCAGGACCTGCCGGAGGATGGCATCGACCGGGTCGCCGAGGTGATCCGACAGCTCCCCGGCCGCCTGGACGAACTCGGAGACCTGCTGAACGACAACTACATCTGGAAGGCGCGAACCCAGGGCGTCGGTTATCTCGACCTCACCGGTTGCATGGCACTCGGGATCACCGGTCCGGTGCTGCGGTCCACCGGTTACCCCCACGACCTGCGCCGCGCCGAGCCGTACTGCGGCTACGAGAACTACGAGTTCGACGTCATCACCGAGGACACGTGCGACTCCTACGGCCGCTACCTGATCCGCGTGCGCGAGATGCGCGAGTCGATCCGCATCGTGGAGCAGTGTCTGGAACGGCTCCGGCCGGGGCCGGTGATGGTCGCCGACCGCAAGCTCGCCTGGCCGGCCGACCTCGCGCTCGGACCGGACGGACTGGGCAACTCGCCCGAGCACATCGCCCGGATCATGGGCACCTCCATGGAAGCCCTCATCCACCACTTCAAACTCGTCACCGAGGGGATGCGCGTCCCGGCCGGCCAGTGCTACGTCGCCGTCGAATCACCGCGCGGCGAGCTCGGCGTGCACATGGTCAGCGACGGCGGCACCCGGCCGTATCGCGTCCACTTCCGCGACCCGTCGTTCACGAATCTGCAGGCCGTCGCGGCGATGTGCGAAGGGGGGATGGTGGCCGACGTCATCACGGCGGTGGCCAGCATCGACCCCGTGATGGGAGGCGTGGACCGATGACCGATCCCGTGTTCGTGGACCTGAGCACCGCACCCCCGCCGGAGGGATCGGCGCCGACGCACGGCGCACCCGTCCCACCGATCACATTCGACGGCCCGGCCGCCTACCCGGACGAGGTCGTCGAACAGCTGACCGCAGAAGCGCTTCCGATCATCGCCCGCTATCCGCAGGCGCGGTCGGCACTGCTGCCGCTGCTGCACCTGGTGCAGTCGAACGACGGCCGTCTCACGCGTGCCGGTGTCGAATTCTGTGCCGCGCAGCTGGATCTGACGCCCGCACAGGTGGCCTCGGTCGCCACCTTCTACTCCATGTACCGACGCACACCCACCGGCGAGTACCTGGTCGGGATCTGCACGAACACCCTGTGCGCGACCCTGGGTGGCGACGAGATCCTCCGTTCGGTCTGCGAGCACCTGGGCGTGGAACCCGGGGACACGACGGCCGACCATCGCATCACCGTCGAACACGTCGAATGCAATGCGGCCTGCGACTTCGCTCCGGTGGTGATGGTCAACTGGGAGTTCTTCGACGACCAGACCCCGGAGTCGACCATCGAGCTCATCGAGGACCTCCGCGCCGGTGTCGAGGTCACCCCGGCTCGCGGTACCGGCCCCGTGCGATCGTTCCGCGAGACCGAACGCGACCTGGCCGGGGCCCGTCCTCCGCTGGTTGAGCCGGCCCCGAGCGGAGCGAGGAGCCGAGTCGAAGCCACCTCCCAACCACCACAACCCACCCCCGAACCCGAACCCCCCGAGACCCCGATCCTCTCCCGCCACTGGGACGAACCGCACTCCTGGACCCTGGACAACTATCTGCGCCACAACGGTTATCGAGCGTTGTCGACCGCACTGACCACTCCCCCCGACGACATCATCGAGACGGTCAAGGCCTCCGGTCTCCGCGGTCGAGGTGGCGCGGGCTTCCCGGTCGGGATGAAGTGGTCGTTCATTCCCCAGCAGGATTCCACGCAGACCGACCCGTCTGTCCCGCACTATCTCGTGGTCAACGCCGACGAATCCGAGCCGGGCACGTGCAAGGACATGCCGCTGATGCTCGCGTCACCCCACACGCTCGTCGAAGGCGTGATCATCGCGGCGTATGCCATCCGCGCGCACCACGCGTTCATCTACGTGCGCGGCGAGGTCGCCTCGGTTCTCCGTCGACTGCGCACCGCCGTCGACGAGGCATACGCGGCAGGCTATCTCGGCACGGACATCCTGGGATCCGGCTTCGATCTCGAACTGGTCGTCCACGCCGGCGCGGGCGCCTACATCTGCGGCGAGGAAACCGCCTTACTCGATTCGCTCGAGGGCCGCCGGGGACAACCGCGTCTGCGCCCGCCCTTCCCGGCGGTCGCCGGCCTGTACGCGAGTCCGACGGTCGTGAACAACGTGGAGTCGATCGCGAGCGTCCCGGCCATCATCCGCAACGGCGTCGACTGGTTCCGGTCCATGGGCACCGAGAAGTCACCTGGGTTCACCCTCTACTCGCTGTCGGGGCACGTGACGCGCCCCGGACAATACGAAGCGCCGCTGGGTGTCTCGCTACGCGAGTTACTCGACCGGGCCGGCGGGGTGCGCGCCGGGCACGAGCTGAAGTTCTGGACACCGGGCGGGTCGTCGACGCCACTCCTGACGCCGGAGCACCTCGACGTCCCGCTCGACTACGAGGGTGTCGGCGCGGCCGGTTCGATGTTGGGCACCAAGGCCCTGCAGATCTTCGACGAGACGACCTGCGTCGTCGGCGCGGTCCTGCGGTGGACGGAGTTCTACGAACACGAGTCCTGCGGTAAATGCACCCCGTGCCGCGAGGGCACGTACTGGCTGGTGCAACTGCTGCACCGGCTGGAGCACGAGGGCGGAACCGCCGCGGACCTCGACACCCTCGCCGATGTCACCAACAGCATCGTCGGGAAGTCGTTCTGCGCGCTCGGGGACGGAGCGGGCAGTCCGATTGTGTCGTCCTTGACGTACTTCCGCGACGAGTACCTCGCCCACCTCGACCACGGGTGCCCGTTCGACCATTCACGCTCAACCGTCTGGGCAGGAGGCGTCCGATGACACTCACCCACGGGAGCGACCCGGCGGCCGCGATCGACAACCTGGTCGGCATCACCATCGACGGCCGGGCCGTCCGGGTACCCAAGGGCACGTTGGTGATCCGCGCGGCCGAGCAGATCGGCATCATGATCCCGCGCTTCTGCGACCATCCGCTGCTCGAACCGGTCGGTGCCTGCCGGCAGTGTCTCGTCGAGGTCGAGGGGCAGCGCAAACCGCTCGCGTCGTGCACGACCGTCGCCACCGAAGGAATGGTGGTGCGGACGCAGCTCAGCTCGGAGATCGCGGCGGGAGCGCAACGCGGGGTGATGGAACTCCTCCTGATCAACCACCCGCTGGACTGCCCGGTGTGCGACAAGGGCGGTGAGTGCCCGCTGCAGAATCAGGCGATGTCTGCCGGACGTTCCGAGTCGCGGTTCGACGGCGTCAAGCGGACCTTCACCAAGCCGGTCCCGCTGTCGTCGGAGGTCCTGCTCGACCGGGAGCGATGTGTGCTGTGTGCGCGCTGCACCCGGTTCTCCACGCAGGTCGCGGGTGATCCGCTCATCGAGCTCGCGGATCGCGGTGCGCTGCAACAGGTCAGCATCTACGCCGACGAACCGTTCGACTCCTACTTCTCCGGCAACACCGTCCAGATCTGCCCGGTCGGTGCGCTGACGGGGGCGCAGTACCGGTTCCGCGCCCGGCCGTTCGACCTGGTGTCGACGCCGAGCGTGTGCGAACACTGTGCGAGTGGGTGCGCCCAGCGCACCGATCACCGCCGTGGCAAGGTGCTGCGCCGGCTCGCCGGTGACGATCCCGAGGTCAACTCGGAGTGGAACTGCGACAAGGGACGATGGGCGTTCGCCTACACGTCGTCACCTGATCGGATCACCGCCCCACTCGTCCGCGACCGGCACGGCGAACTCCGTGAGGTGTCGTGGGCCGACGCCGTGCGTACGGCGGCCGAGGGATTGACCCGTTCACCGGGCAACGTCGGTGTACTCACGGGCGGCCGGTTGACCGTGGAGGACGCGTACGCGTACTCACGCTTCGCGCGAACCGTGTTGTACACCAACGACATCGACTTCCGAGCCCGGAGCCACAGCACCGAGGAGGCCGCCTTCCTCGCCGCGCGTATCGCCGGCCACGGACTCGCGACCACCTACGACGACCTGTCCGCCGCACCAGCGGTGCTGCTCGCCGGTTTCGAACCCGAGGAAGAGTCCCCGATCGTCTTCCTCCGTCTCCGGCGGGCGGTACGCACCGCCGGGCAGCGCGTCGCGACGGTCGCCCCGTTCGCGAGTCGCGGCGCCACCAAACTCGACGCCGCGGTCTTCCGGTCCGTTCCCGGCAGCGAGGCAGAGGTGCTCCGGTCGGCGGAGGTGACCGCACATCTGCGGCCCGCCGGCTCGGTCATCCTCGTCGGCGAACGGCTGGCCACCCGGCCCGGCGCGTTCGCCGCAGTCGCGGAACTGGCCGACCGTACCGGCGCCCGGCTGGCCTGGATTCCGCGCCGCGCCGGCGAACGAGGCGCGCTCGAAGCGGGCGCCTTGCCGGGCCTGCTACCCGGCGGCCGGCCGCTCGACGACGAGGACGCCCGTACGCCGGTGTCGGAGATCTGGGGCACCGATCTCGACCCGCGGCCCGGACACGACACCGCCGGGATCATCGACGCCGCGCGCTATCACGGACTCTCGCTGGTGATCGGCGGCGTCGACGTCGACGACCTCCCCGACCCCGTCGCGGCGACCGAGGCGCTGACCGCCGCACCGTTCGTCGTCAGCCTCGAGCAACGCCACAGCGCCGTGACACGCTGCGCGGACGTCGTCTTCCCGGTGGCTGCCGTCGCGGAGAAGGAGGGCACGTTCGTCGACTGGGAGGGCCGCCCGCGGAGCTTCACCACCGCCCTGACGGACTCGGGCCACCTGTCCGACCACCGCATCCTCGACGCGATCGCCCGGCAGATGGGTGTCGACCTGCGGTGCGCCGACGTCCCGACCATCCACATCGACCTGCGACGCATCGGCGCATGGTCCGGCCGGCGGGCCCCCATCGACGCCGAGGACCGGCCCCAGCCCGACCCGGCTGCCGGCCAGGCGGTGCTTGCGGGGTGGCACACCCTGCTCGACGACGGCCGGATGCAAGACGGGGAACCGCACCTCGCCGGCACCGCCCGCCCGCCGGTCGCCCGGCTCGCGCCGTCGACCGCCGCCGAAGCCGGTGTCGGGTCGGGCGACCTCCTGCGCGTCAGCACCGCCGACGGTGCCATCGTTCTGCCGGTGGAGATCACCGACATGCCGGATCGGGTCGTGTGGCTCCCGCTGTTCTCACCTGGCTCGCATGTCCACGCCGCGCTTCGCGCACAGGAGGGTGACCTCGTGGCCCTCGCGCCGGCCCCGGTCGACGCCACCGACGCCGCAGGGGGTGCCGCGTGAACCTCGCCACCGATTTCCCGACCCTCGACGACTTCGGCCAGGACCCGATCTGGCTCGTCGTCGCCAAGGCGCTGGCCGTGTTCGTGTTCCTCGTGCTCAATCCGCTCATCGCCATCCTGCTCGAGCGAAAGATCATGGCACGCATGCAAACCCGACTCGGGCCGAATCGGGTCGGCCCCAAGGGAATCCTGCAGAGCCTTGCCGACGGCGTGAAACTCGCACTCAAGGAGGGGATCATCCCCACCGGCGTCGACAAGGTGATCTATCTGCTGGCGCCGATCATCGCGGTCGTCCCGGCGGTGATGGCCTTCGCGGTCATCCCGTTCGGTCCGATGGTGTCGGTCTTCGGTCACCAGACTCCGTTGCAGCTCACCGATCTCCCCGTCGGGGTGCTGTATGTCCTGGCGGTCACGTCGGTGGGTGTCTACGGGATCGTGCTGGCCGGCTGGTCGTCGGGCTCGACCTATCCGCTGCTCGGCGGACTCCGCTCGACGGCACAGGTCATCTCGTACGAGATCGCCATGGGACTCACCTTCGCCGCGGTGTTCCTCGACGCCGCGACCATGTCGACGTCGGGAATCGTTGCCGCCCAGGAACACCACTGGTACGTGTTGTTGCTGCTGCCCTCGTTTGTCATCTACGCCATCTCGATGGTCGGCGAGACCAACCGGGCGCCTTTCGATCTGCCCGAGGCCGAGGGTGAGCTGGTCGGCGGGTTCCACACCGAGTACTCGTCGTTGAAGTTCGCCATGTTCATGCTCGCCGAGTACATCAACATGGTCACCGTCTCCGCGCTGGCCACCACTCTGTTCCTCGGCGGCTGGCAGGCGCCGTGGCCGCTGAGCACGTTCGACTGGGCGAACTCCGGTTGGTGGCCCGTCCTCTGGTTCACGCTCAAGGTGTGGGCGTTCCTGTTCGTGTTCATCTGGCTGCGAACCAGTCTGCCGCGCCTGCGGTACGACCAGTTCATGAATCTGGGCTGGAAGGTCCTGATCCCCATCTCCCTCACCTGGGTGATGGTCGTCGCGATCATCCGCGCCGCCTTCGCCGGCGAGGACGCCGACCTCACCCGCGCGCTGGTCTCCGCCGGCGCCGGACTCGTCGTCACCGGGCTCATCGCCTACGCGGTGTGGCGGTTGATGCGGGTCCCCGACATCCCGGACCCGACGCAGGACTCCGCAGACCTGTCCGCCGCACCCGACGAGTTCGACCCGATGGCCGGCGGATTCCCCGTGCCGCCGATGCCCAGCACCGTGAGGGAGACCACCGATGCCTGACTTCCTGAAACCGGTGAGCGGATTGCGCGTCACCTTCGGCGGCATGTTCCAACCCACGATCACCGAGCAGTACCCCGAGCAGAAACGGCCGACCGCAGCGCGCTATCACGGTCGCCATCAGTTGAATCGGCACCCCGACGGTCTCGAGAAGTGCATCGGGTGCGAGCTGTGCGCGTGGGCGTGCCCGGCCGACGCCATCTATGTGGAGGGCGCCGACAACACACCCGACGAGCGCTACTCGCCCGGCGAACGGTACGGGCGCGTCTACCAGATCAACTATCTGCGGTGCATCGGTTGCGGGCTCTGCATCGAGGCG
The DNA here is from genome assembly GCF_042672305.1 of Gordonia sp. NPDC127522. Lineage (NCBI taxonomy): Bacteria > Bacillati > Actinomycetota > Actinomycetes > Mycobacteriales > Gordoniaceae > Gordonia > Gordonia sp. NPDC127522. Next base: position 33,747 of record NZ_JBHXVK010000019.1, on the reverse strand, counting down.
TGCCCCACGCGCGCGCTCACGATGACCAACGACTACGAACTCGCCGACGACAACCGCGCCGACCTCATCTACGAGAAGGACCGTCTGCTGGCCCCGCTGCAACCCGGCGTCGACGCGCCGCCGCACGCGATGGCGCCGGGCTCCACCGAGGAGAACTACTACCGGGGCGAGGTGACCGCCGACGGCCGCGTCACCCTGCCTGATCCGACTGTCCCGACCAAACGCGAGTCGCGGTCATGACTTCCGGTGGCGCCCTGTGGCTCGCCGACGAGGTGGTGCGCACCTCCACCGGTGAGGCGATCCAGTTCTGGGTTCTCGGGGCCGTCGCGGTTGCCGGTGCGCTGGGTGTCGTCTTCGCCACCAAGGCCGTCTACTCGGCGATCTTCCTGGCCACCACGATGATCGTGCTGGCCGTGTTCTACGTCGCGCAGGGTGCGCTGTTCCTGGGCGTGGTGCAGGTGGTCGTGTACACCGGTGCGGTCATGATGCTGTTCCTGTTCGTCATCATGCTGATCGGCGTCGACTCCTCGGACTCACTACGGGAGACCCTGCGCGGCCAGCGGCTGTCCGCGGTGTTGATCGGTGTCGGCTTCGGAATCCTGCTGATCGCCGGGATCGGCAGCGCGACCGTCGGTGTCGTCACCGGTGCCACCGACCCCGGCGTCGCGGCCGCGCAGAGCGACGCCGGTGTGGAGGCCATCGCCGAGCTGATCTTCGTCCGCTACCTGTGGGCGTTCGAGCTCACCGGAGCCCTCCTCATCGCCGCCACGCTCGGCGCCATGGTGCTCGCGCACCGGGAACGTTTCGGCCCACGGCTCACCCAGAAAGAACTGTCGCAGGCGCGGTTCCGCAGTGGGGTCAACCTGACCCCGCTGCCGACACCCGGGGTCTACGCGCGACACAACGCGGTCGACGTGCCGGCCCGTCTGCCCGACGGGTCACCGTCGGACCTGTCGGTCAACGCCATCCTGGCCGCGCGGACACTCCGCACCCGCCCGGCCGACGACCCGGGGACCGACCGGTGAACCCGGAGAACTACCTCTACCTCGCAGCGCTGCTGTTCACCATCGGTGCGGCCGGAGTACTGCTGCGACGCAACGCGATCGTCGTGTTCATGTGCGTCGAGCTCATGCTCAATGCGGCCAACCTCGCCTTCGTCACCTTCGCCCGGATGAACCAATCGTTCGACGGTCAGGTCATCGCCTTCTTCACCATGGTCGTCGCCGCGGCGGAAGTGGTGGTCGGGTTGGCGATCATCATGACCATCTTCCGATCGCGCCGCTCGGCGTCGGTCGACGACGCGGATCTGCTGAAGAGGTAGAGGAGGATTGGTGAACGCCGAACTCACTGCGTCATTGCTCTGGCTGATCCCGGCTCTGCCGCTCCTGGGTGCGGCGATCCTCCTTCTCGGTGGCCGCGCCACGGACCGGTGGGGGCATCTGCTCGGGACGGGCCTCGCGATCGCGTCGTTCGCGGTGGCGCTGATCATGTTCACCGGCATGGTGTCCCGATCTGCCGACGAACGCGCCGTATCGGACATCCTGTTCAGTTGGGTACCGGTGGGCGAGCTCCAGGTCGACTTCGGGTTTCTGCTCGACCAGCTGTCGATGTGCTTCGTCCTGCTGATCACCGGCGTCGGCTCGCTCATCCACGTCTATTCGATCGGCTACATGCAGCACGATCCCGATCGTCGCCGATTCTTCGCCTACCTCAACCTGTTTCTCGCGGCCATGCTCGTCCTGGTCCTGGCCGACAACTACCTGGGTCTCTACCTCGGCTGGGAAGGCGTCGGACTCGCGTCGTACCTGCTGATCGGTTTCTGGCAGCACAAGCCGTCGGCGGCCACCGCGGCCAAGAAGGCATTCGTCGTCAACCGGGTCGGCGACATCGGACTCGCTGTCGCCCTGATGATCATGTTCGCCACCTTTGGCTCGGTGGCCTTCACCGCGGTGTTCGACGGTGCCTCCCAGGCGGGCGAGACGACACTCACCGCACTGGGTTTTGTGCTGCTTCTCGCCGCATGCGGCAAGTCGGCGCAGGTTCCGCTGCAGTCGTGGCTGGGCGACGCGATGGAGGGCCCGACGCCGGTGTCGGCGCTGATCCACGCCGCGACCATGGTGACCGCCGGCGTCTACCTCATCGTGCGCTCGGGCCCGATCTTCGACCTCGCCCCCGCCGCCCAGGTCGGGGTCGTGGTCGTCGGCGCGGTCACCCTGCTGTTCGGCGCCGTCATCGGTTGCGCGAAGGACGACATCAAGAAGGCGCTCGCCGCGTCGACGATGAGCCAGATCGGGTACATGGTCCTGGCCGCCGGGCTCGGTCCGGCGGGTTACGCGTTCGCCATCATGCACCTCCTCACTCACGGCTTCTTCAAGGCGGGGCTGTTCCTCGGCGCGGGATCGGTGATGCACGGGATGGACGACGAGACCGACATGCGCCGCTACGGTGGACTGCGCGCCCTCATGCCGATCACCTTCGTCACCTTCGGCGTCGGGTATCTCGCGATCATCGGTGTGCCGCCGTTCGCGGGCTTCTACTCGAAGGACCACATCATCGAGGCCGCGTTCGGCGCCGGCGGAGCGAAAGGTCTGATCCTCGGTGCCGCGGCACTTCTCGGCGCCGGGATCACCGCGTTCTACATGACCCGGGTCATGTTGCTCACCTTCTTCGGCGAGAAGCGTTGGCACGACGGCACGGACGCGCCGGCACCGCAACCGCACGAGTCGCCGCGTGTCATGACCGGCCCGATGATCCTGATCGCGCTCGGCTCTGTCGCGTCGGGCGGCCTCCTGGCCGTCGGCGGGTCGCTGGAGACGTGGCTCGAACCCGTTGTCGGAGAACACACCGCGCACCATCTCCTCCCGGTGTGGGTCATGACGGCGATCATCCTGCTCGTGGTCGCCGTCGGCGTGGCCGTCGCCTACCGTCAGTACACGACTCGACCGGTGCCGGTGACCGCGCCCGAGAACGTATCCGTGCTCACCGTCGCCGCTCGCCGCGATCTGTACGGCGACGCCGTCAACGAGGAGCTGCTGATGCGGCCGGGCCAGCGGGTCACCGCCGGCCTCGTCGCGGTCGAGTCCGACGGCGTCGACGCGCTCACCAGTGGTGTCGGTGATGCGGTGACCGGCGCGTCGCGTCGAATACGCGGGTGGCAGAACGGTTATGTCCGGTCGTATGCCTTGTCGATGTTCGCGGGTACCACCGTGATCGTGGCCCTGGTGATGGCGGTGAACGTCCTGTGAGCATCCCCTGGTTGACCATCCTCTGGGTCGCGCCCGCCGTCGGCGCGGCCCTTGTCCTCGCGGTCCCGGCGCACCGGCCGACCGCGGCGAGATGGTTCGCGCTCGTGGTGTCCGTGGCCGTCCTCGTCCTGTCGATCGGTCTCGCGGCCGGTTTCGATCCCGGTGGCGAGCGCTACCAGTTCGTCGAGGACGTCAGCTGGATACCGGCGCTGGGCACGCGGTATGCGCTGGGGCTCGACGGCATCGGACTTGTCCTGGTGCTCCTGACCGCGGCGCTCCTGCCCCTGCTGCTCGTGGCCGGCTGGCGCGATGCCGAGTCGGCGGGCTCGCTGGACAATTCGGGTGGCCGCGCACAGAAGGGCCCGCACATCTACCTGGCGCTGTTCCTCGCCACCGAGGCGATGGTGCTGATGAGCTTCGTCGCGCTCGACGTGCTGCTGTTCTACATCTTCTTCGAGGCGATGCTCATCCCGATGTACTTCCTGATCGGCGGGTTCGGCACCGGACCCAACCGATCTGCAGCCGCGGTGAAGTTCCTGTTGTACAACCTCTTCGGCGGACTCCTTCTGCTGGCCGCGGTCATCGGACTGTACGTGGTGACCGCCCAGGGCGGGGTGGGCCCAGACGGTGGCGGGACGTTCGCGCTGCCGGACATCGCCGCAGCTGTCGCGAGCGGACAGATCGACGACTCGACCGGGCTGGCCAAACTCCTGTTCCTCGGCTTCCTGTTCGCCTTCGCGGTGAAAGCGCCGCTGTGGCCCCTGCATTCGTGGTTGCCCGACGCCGCCGTCGCCGCCACGCCCGCCTCGGCGGTGCTGATGATGGCCGTGATCGACAAGGTCGGGACCTTCGCGATGCTGCGATTCTGCATGCAGCTGTTCCCGGACGCGTCCCAGTACTTCGCGCCCCTCGTCTGCGGACTCGCGGTCGTCAGCATCGTCTACGGCGCGGTACTGGCAATCGGACAGACCGACGTGATGCGGCTCATCGCCTACACCTCCATCTCGCACTTCGGCTTCATCATCCTCGGCATCTTCGCGATGACCGACCAGGGCCAGACCGGGTCGACCCTCTACATGGTCAATCACGGGATCTCCACCGCCGCACTGTTCCTCATCGCCGGCTTCCTCGTATCACGCCGTGGGAGCACCCTGATCGCCGACTACGGCGGCGTGCAGAAGGTCGCGCCCGTCCTCGCCGGCACCTTTCTCGTCGCCGGGCTCGCCACCCTTTCGCTCCCGGGGCTGGCCCCGTTCATCAGCGAGTTCCTGGTTCTCATCGGCACCTTCACCCGCTACCCGGTGGCGGCGGTGATCGCTTGCTCGGCGCTCGTCCTGTCGGCGATCTACATCCTGTGGACGTATCAGCGCATGATGGGCGGACCGACGAAACCGGCCGGCGACCGCTTGTCGTCGATGCGGGACCTGGCGGGTCGCGAACTCGTGGTCGTCGCTCCGCTGCTCGCCCTGCTCATCGCGCTGGGGGTGTATCCGAAGCCGATGATCGACCTGATAGATCCGGCGGTCCAGGCAACGCTCACCACTGTCGGCGTCGAGGCGCCCGAACCGGCCGTCGCCGAGTCTGATCCGGAGGGCAACTGATGACATCGACCACCCTCGACGACAGCCCGATGGCGCTGGCCGCCATCGACACACCCAGCGTCGAATACGCTTCTCTCGCACCGATGCTCATCGTGTTCGGCGTGGCGGTGGTCGGGGTGCTCGTCGAGGCGTTCGCGCCGCGTCGTCTGCGGTATCCCCTGCAACTCTCACTCGCGCTCGGCGGGTTGGTCGTCGGATTGGGCGCCCTGATCGCGGTGGCGGTCGCGCAGACACACGATGGCGCGAACGGCGAGTTCGCGATGTCGGGTGCGGTCGTGATCGACCGACCGGCGCTGTATCTACAAGGGCTGCTGCTGATCATCGCGGTCATCGCCGTCGGGTTCATGGCCGAGCGCCGACTCGAGCGAGTGGTCGCACCGGTGACGATGCGTAGGCTCGCCGGGGTCGGCGGCGGAGACGACGCGATCACGCGTGGCGGCCCGGGCGGTGGCGGGGTGGACGCCGACATGTTCACCCCCTCGGGCGCCTCGGTACCCAACACCGATGCCGAGTTCGAGGCCACCCGCGCCGGAGCGGTGACGACCGAGGTCTTTCCCCTGGCCCTGCTCGCGGTGGGCGGGATGATGCTGTTTCCGGCGTGTGGGGACCTGCTCACGATGTTCATCGCGCTGGAGGTGTTCTCGCTCCCGCTGTATCTGCTGTGCGGACTGGCCCGGCGTCGGCGCCTCATCTCGCAGGAAGCCTCCCTGAAGTACTTTCTGCTGGGCGCGTTCTCGTCCGCGTTCTTCCTGTTCGGAGCGGCCTTCGTCTACGGCGCCACGGGTTCGCTGAACCTCGCGACGATCGGTGCGTCGATCTCGGCGACCGCCGACAGCGGCGGTGACACCACGCTGGCACTCATCGGGCTCGCACTGCTCGCCGTCGGCCTGCTCTTCAAAGTGGGTGCGGTGCCGTTCCATTCGTGGATTCCGGATGTCTATCAGGGCGCTCCGACGCCCGTCACCTCGTTCATGGCCGCCGCCACCAAGGTCGCCGCTTTCGGCGCGCTGCTCCGGGTCTTCTACGTCGGCTTCCCGGGGCTGCGTGAGCAATGGGAACCCGCGCTGTGGGCGGTGGCCATCGCCTCGATGGTCATCGCCTCGGTCATGGCGGTGACCCAGAACGACGTCAAGCGAATGCTCGCGTACTCGTCCATCGCGCACGCCGGGTTCATCCTGCTCGGCCTGATCTCCTTCGACGAGGCCGGACTCGGCGCCACGCTGTTCTACCTCGCCGCGTACGCGTTCACCACTCTCGGCGCCTTCGCCACCGTCGCCGTCATCCGTGAGCCCGACACCGACTCCGGTCCCTCCGCCCGCACGGTCGCCATCCACGGCACGGCACCGCTGCCGCGAAACCCACACCTGTCCGGCCGCGAGGCCACCGACCTCACCCAGTGGTCGGGGTTGGGGCGCCGTTACCCACTGGTGGGCGCCATGTTCTCGGGGTACCTGCTCTCCTTGGCGGGCATCCCGCTGACCAGTGGCTTCATCGCCAAATTCGATGTCTTCGCCGCAGCGGCCGGTTCCGGCGGCGGCGTCCTGGTGGTCATCGGCGTCATCAGCAGCGCCATCGCCGCCTACGTCTACGTCCGCATCATCGTCGCCATGTTCTTCGACGACGTCCCCACCTCCGGCGCCCCGCACGTGGTCAAACCCAGTGTCCTGACGACGTCTGGCATCGCCCTGTGCACCCTCGTGACGGTGGCCCTCGGCGTCTTCCCGCAACCGCTGCTCGACCTCGCCGACTCAGCGGCGGTGTTCTTGCGCTGACAGATGATCAGGAACGGATCTGTCAGCGAAACGTCGACCACTGCGGAGTTGTGCAGGATCGTGCACGGTCACGTGTCGAGTTGGGGCATTTGGGTCCGGTATGCGACGCACACTGCCCCGACGTCAGGCGCTGTGTGTGGTCACTTCTCAGCTGAACCATTCCCGGGGTCAACCATGCCATCCTGGAACCCGTGGATCTGATCAGGCACTTGCGGTTCTTCGTCGCCGTGGCCGAGGAGGGCCACTTCGGCGAGGCCGCTGCGCGCTTGGAGATGACACAACCGCCGGTGTCGCAGGGTCTGCGTCGCCTGGAGAAGCAGCTGGGACTCAAGCTCATCCGACGCACCACGCGCGGCGCCGAACTCACCGATGCCGGACGCGAACTGCTTCCGCGCGCACGTCTACTCGTCGACGACGCCTCGAGATTCGTCGGCGAGGCCCGTCGGCTCCACGAGCGCACCGAGGTATTGCGTTGGGGTACCCCATCACTGATCGGCCCGACGATCACAGCCACGCTGGCACGCCGCATCGCCGGAGTCGCGTCCGGACAGGACACGGTCAGCTCCTCGACGGTGAATCTCGTCGAACAGGTGTCGGCCGGGTCACTCGACCTCGCGGTCGTCGAAGCGCCCTGTGTCACCGGCTCTTTGACCACCGGCCCGATTGTCGTCCTCAAGCGTTCGGTCGTGGTGCCCGCTTCGCATCCGACAGCAGATACCGACCGGCCGCGCCTGCGTCAACTCGCGGGGTTGCACTTCTGCCACACACCAAGGTCGTTCAACCCGCCTGCGCACGACCAGCTGATCGACCGGCTCCGAGAGTCCGGCCTCGACCCGCAACTGAATCCGGGGACCTCCGCCGACCAGGTGCTGGCCGCGGTCGCCGCCGGGCACGCCTTCGCGCTGACCGTCGATCGCGGTGTCCTCGCCGCGGTCGATGCCGTCCGCTGCCTGCCCCTCGGACCGGACGCCACCGCGCTGCGTCTTCGAGTCGTCTACCGCGAACCCGGCCTCAGCGAGGTGGCAGAGGTCGTCACCGCCGCCCTCTACCGGATCGGCAAGGCGACGTGAGCTCGTCGGCGCCCCTGCCCGAGTCGGTCCGCACCGAGCTCGATCGCACTGTCCACGAGACCTTCGCCGACGCCGGCTGTTCGGGGTGCGTGCATGTTCGGACGATCGGTCCGACGCCGGTCGAGTACTGCCACGACGCCGACACCCCGGTCGTCCTCGCGTCGGTCTACAAACTCGCGGTGTTGGTCTCCCTGTGCCGCATGGCAGATCGCGGCGACATCGATCTCACGGCGTCGATCACCATCGATCCCACCCGGTGGGCTCAGGGCCCGACCGGGCTCGCACTGTTCTCGGACCCGGTCACCATTTCATGGCGCGACCTCGCCACCTCGATGATGACCGTCTCGGACAACGTCGCCGCCGACGTCATACTCGCCCACATCGGACTGCCGCAGATCCACGACGACCTGGTCGAACTCGGCCTGATGAACACCCGGATCGTCGGTGGGGTCGCAGAACTGCACGAGCGCCTTCAGCGGGAGACCGGCACGAGCACCGTCGCCGAGGCCTTCGCGGCCCTGGCCGATCCCGACCTCGACGCCTCGGTCAGCGCCTACGACGCCGCCTACTCCAGTGCCGCGACACCGCGCGACTGTACGACGCTGCTCGACGCGATCTGGACCGATCGCGCAGCCTCCGCGGCGTCGTGCGAGTTCATTCGCCAGACAATGAGGAAACAGGTCTTCACTTCGCGCCTCGCTTCGGGGTTTCCGTTCCGCCGGGTGAGCGTCGCGGGTAAGACGGGCACGCTCGTCGCCGTTCGCAACGAGATCGGCGTCATCGAGTTCCCCGGTGAAGTGCCGATCGCGGTCGCGATGTTCACGATGAGCGCGAGATCCGAGATGGCGCTACCCGAGGTCGACCGCGCCATCGGAGAGGTGGCCCGCGTGATCGTCACCGAACTCCGAAGACCGGACGACTGACCGGAAACCGGCCCGGCAACAGCGGTGATAGCGATCCGCTATCGGCCGATCGCGTGCCGAAACTTGGCATCACGGCGGCCCGATGGGTTGGCTCGGGACATGCGTCGATGGTGGGCACTGGTGAGTGCATGTGTGGTGATCGTGGGCACGGTGTCGGGTTGCTTCCTGTCCTCGGACTCGCCTGCGGATGCGCTACGGTCGTTCGCGGCCGCGCTGCAGGAGGGCGATGCCACCAGAGCCGCGGCGCTCACCGATGATCCGGCCGCGGCAGGCGCGGCGATCTCCGCCATGTTCGACGGCATGGGCCGCACGCCCAAGCTCTCGGTCGCGGCCGACCTGGTCGACGACAAGGAGGTCAGTGGCACACTCGACCATCGCTGGCAGATCCGCGATCGGAGCGTCGGGTATCAGACCTCTGTCGTTCTCGCCGAGTCGGATTCCCACTGGAAGATCCGGTGGCAGCCATCCGTCCTGCACCGGCAACTCCGTGCCGGAGAATCGTTCTCGTACAGCGACGATCGCGCCTACCGGACGCCGGTCCTCGACACCAACGATCGACCGCTCATGACCTGGCAGGCCGTCACCGTGGTCACGTTGCAACGCGCGCAACTCGATTCGGCGGAGATGCTGGCCCGCGCCCTCCGACCCGTCGAACCCGGCATGACCGCCGCCGGTATCCGCGCGGCCTTCGCGGGCAACAATGCGCCGCAGCACACGGTGATCCGGCTCCGCGAGTCCGATCTCCGGCGCGTCCAGCGCTCGGTGGAGCCGATCCCGGGTGTCGCGCTCAGCGAGCAAGGCGCGCTGCTCAGCGTCACCAGAGCACTGCATTCGCCGGCGATGTCGGGACTCGAGGAGATCTGGCGCGAGCACATCGACGCCACGGCGGGGTGGTCCGTCCAGATCGTCGGCGCCGACGGCACACCCACTCATCTCGTCGACTCAGCGCAACCCGGTGTCACGCCACCGGTACGCACGACCCTCGATCGCGATGTCCAGACCCGAGCACAACTCGCCGTCGACGGCGAACGACGCCCTGCCATGGTCGTGGCCATCGAACCGTCGACCGGAGGCATCGTCGCCGTCGCGCAGAACGATGCCGCCGACAGGTCGGGATCGGTCTCGCTGTCCGGGCTCTACCCTCCGGGTTCGACGTTCAAGACCATCACGACCGCAGCAGCACTGGACGCCGGAGCCGTGCAACCGACGTCGCAGGTCCGCTGCCCTGGCCGCACCACGATCGAAGGTCGGACGATCCCGAACGAGGACGACTTCGACCTCGGGACCGTGCCACTGTCAACAGCTTTCGCGCGCTCGTGCAACACGACGATGGGCGCCCTCGCGAACAGGCTCCCCGACGACGCGCTCACCGCCATGGCACGACGGTTCGGCATCGGCGCGGACTTCACCGTTCCGGGCCTGACGACCGTCACCGGGTCGGTGCCCCGCGCCGATTCGCCTGCGTTGCGGGTCGAGAACGGTATCGGTCAGGGTACGGTGACCGTCAGCCCCTTCGGTCTCGCCCTGGCCGAGGCGAGCCTCGCGCGCGGTGAGACCGTGACCCCCGGCCTGGTTCGCGGAAGGGACACGACGGCGGACGTGGAACCGCAACAGATCCCGGGCGACGTCACTCGTGCACTCCGAAGCATGATGCGCGACACCGTCACCCGCGGGACGGCCACCGCCCTCCGCGACATTCCCGATCTCGGAGGCAAGACCGGTACCGCGGAGTACGGCGACAACGAGAACCCGCATGGCTGGTTCGCGGGGATCGTCGGGGACCTCGCGTTCGCGACGCTCGTCGTCGGAGGCGGGTCGTCCGCACCCGCTGTCGAAGTGACCGGGGATTTCCTGCGGCCGCTGAGCGAGTGAGCGCTTCCGCAGAGTGCGGGAACGGTACCGTATTCCGGGACGAATCCCGCACTCTCTCAACGGGTCGTCACGACGCCGGCTCGAGGTCCTTTCGGTACAGGGTCTTGCCCGACGCGTCGACCAGATCCACGCTCAGCACTTTGGTCCTGCCGTCGATCGTCACCTCGCCGAAGTGTTGAAACCCCTCGGCCGGTGACACATTCGACTCGGTGGGCGCATGGACGAAGTCGTATTCGGCACCGAATGTGCTGTCCAACGGGCTCTCCGGGAACGCACCGGCGTGCAACGGTCCGGCGACGAACTCCCAGAACGGCGCGAAATCCTTGAAGCCGGCGCGGTCGGGCTCGTAGGAGATCGCGGCGGTGTAGTGGACATCTGCGGTCAGGAACACCACGTTCCGGACGTTCTTCGTCTGAGACAGGATGCGGGATAACGCGATCTCACGACCAAGCGGATCGCCGGCATCCCCCTGGGCCACCGCTTCCATCGCCTTCGGACCGTCCGGCGGTGTCGTGTTCTTGTCCTCCACGACGATGCTCAGCGGCAGGTCATTGGCGACGATCTTCCAGGTCGCCGTCGACCCCCGTAGTCCGTCGATGAGCCACTGGGTCTGTTCCGGACCGAGCAAGCCGTCGACGTTGTCCCTCGACCACGCATCGGGGTTCGGGTCCTTGTGGCTGCGCATGTCGAGGATGAAGACGTCGAGCAGCGGACCGTATGACATCTTGCGGTACAGACGATCCGAGGCACCGATTTCGACGGGCTGCCATTCCTGCCACGCCTGACGTCCGTTGCGCGCCAACACGTCGACACTCATCTCGGTGTATCCCTCGCGCCCCTGCCCCTCGAGACTCTCCCCTGGAAACCAGTTGTTGACGACCTCGTGGTCGTCCCACTGCACCAGCTGCGGGACTGATCCGACGAAGCGTCGGAAGTGGTCGTCGGTCAGGTTGTACGCGTAGTTTCCACGAAACTGATCGACGGTCTGCGCCACCTGCGCCTTCGCCGGACTGGTGATGTTCCGATAGGTCTTCCCGTCGTTCTGTTCCTGAGTCGCCTCGACCGGGTTGTCGGCGTAGATGGCGTCGCCGGAGTGGATGAAGAACTGCGGGTCACGGTCGGCCATGGTGGCGAAGATGGTCATCCCGCCCATATCTGGGTTGATGCCCCACCCCTGGCCGACCACGTCGCCGGACCACTGGAACGTGATGTCGCTCTCCCGCACCGGAGCTGTCGTGAAGGTGCCGGTCGCCGGTTCGGAGAGCGCGCCGTCCTCACCTTCGAAGGTGACGCGATAGTGCACGGTCTGGCCGGGCTCCAGGCCGGCCACCCGTAGTCGGCCGGTCCCGTCGCCGGCGGGCGTCACCTGCGGTCCGCGGAATTTTCGTGCAGCGGCGAAGGACTCGCTCGATGCGGTCTCGACGATCATGGTTGCCGGCCGGTCCGACCGCGCCCACACCAGCGCCCCTCCGCTGGTCACCTCGCCGGCGGCCACTCCGTGGGTGAGGTCCGGCCGGTTCCTGACCAGACTCGGCGTCGCCGAACCAGGATTCGACGACCCGCAGGCCGCCAGCGCGGACCCGACCGGGACGAGGAGCGCGCCCGCGGCGGCAGTCCGCAGAATCGTGCGTCGGGACGTGGGACGGTCTGCTCGATGAGGTCGGGTCATGGGCGCCAGGGTGGCGCAGCACTTCCAATGGCTGGTGACAAGTGGGTGACGAGAAGGTGTCCGCCTCCGAGCTCGGTGTCATCCGGCACGCGTGCCGCTTGACCGGATATGCCCGGTCGGCTCAGATGGACTGATGAGCGACGAACTGTTCGAGCACAAGACCAAGACCGAACTGACCCGTGAAGAGGCGGCGAAGAGGATCCACGAGCTCGCGGACGCCATCGCGCGTCACAACGAGGTGTCTTTCGTGGAGAACAACAAGACCGTTCGCGTCGACATCCCGGCGAAGGTGCAGCTGAAGATCGAGATCGAGCGGGGCGAGGACGAATCCGAACTCGAGATCGAGATCACCTGGTAGGTGTTCGAACAGCGGGCGACTGGCGACAGCCGAACCCGACCAACTCGACGCTCAGACCTCAACTCGACTGCCAGACTTCGATCGAGGTCTGGCAGTCGAGTTGAAGTCCGGCGGTCGGGGCGACGACGCTGACCGTTCAACCGGCCCATGCGATCGCGCAGGATGCTCCTCCGCGCCGCAACATCCAAGTGTTCCGCTCACCGTGAGGCAGACCGTCGTCGTTCTCGACGGTGCCCGATAGCTTCGTCGGCAACCGGACCGTCGAAGGGGCACCATGACCGAGACCGCCACCCGCCTCAACGACGTAGACGTCGCCGCCGTCGGCCAACTGGTCGAAGCGATTCAGGACGACGCCGGCAAGGCCCAGACGACATGGGCCGCGCATGTCCAGTGGAACGGTTCGTTCGCGTCGGCGGCACGGGTACGCGACTTCCCGCCGATCCCGTCCGACGAGCCCGCTGCGCTCGGCGGCGGTGACACGGCACCCAACCCGGTCGAACAGCTCCTCGGTGCGTTGGGTAATTGCCTGGCCGTCGGGTACGCCGCGAACGCCACAGTGGCGGGCATCGAACTCAAGGACTTGCGAATCGACCTGAAGGGCGACGTCGACCTCCACGTCTTCCTCGGACTGGCGGAGGGACATGCCGGATTCGAATCCATCACTGCGAGAGTCACCATCGACTCCGACGCCCCGCGCGAGAAGCTCGATGAGCTGCACGCCAAGGTCCAGGCCAGTTCACCGGTCGGACACACCCTCGCCAACGCGGTGTCGGTGGAGATCGTGTTGAGCTGAGTTCTCGGACTCGGCGACCGTCTGGTCGAGATCCGAAAGAGGCTGGGCGAGTGCACCAACGAGTGCGCTCGCCCAGCCTCTTCGTCTGTACAGCAGTAGTGCCACCCAGCGGCTCGGCAATCGCCAACGGTCACACTGTCGTAGCCCGGTCCTATTCTGCGAGTGCCACGTGATCGAGACGCATTCCCGACCGCGGGCATGAGTCCTCCCCGTCCGGGTAGTTCATGACTCCAGTCGCCGCGGTCTCGTGTGAAACCCGGTCGACGCCCGAGCGCGTCAATTATGCGCAGCCTACCCATCACAGAAGGAATCGAAGATTCATGACAGACACTCCCGTCGGGATCACGAAGAAGATCCTCTACATCGACATGGACAACACCCTCGTCGACTTCAAGTCCGGCATCGACAGACTCAGCGCGGTCGAGCGCCGGAAGTTCGAAGGCAGCCTCGACGATGTCTCCGGCATCTTCTCTCTCATGGACCCGATGCCCGGCGCCGTCCAGGCGTTTCATCATCTGTCGAGCCTCTTCGACACCTACATCCTGTCAACCGCGTCCTGGGACAATCCCCTCGCCTGGACCGAGAAACTGCTGTGGGTGAAGATGCACCTCGGACGGGACGAGGCGGCCGTTGCGTCGGATCCCGACGTAGCCCACCGGGATACACCGAGATCAGCGCCGTCTGCACCGCTCCCGACCACCGCGGGCGCGGACTCGCGTCCCGGCTCGTACTCGACCTGGCGCACCGCATCCGGACACGCGGCGATATCCCGATCCTGCATGCTGATGCCCGCAACGTCGGCGCAATCCGACTGTACGAGCAGCTCGGCTTCGTCGTCCGCCGGGAAAGTGCTGTTCCAGATCGTCACTGCCCCACAGTGATCACGGTGCCAGAAGCCCTACAGTCGATCGCGCTTCAGCGACTTCACCAGCGGCGCAATCTCATCGAGGTAGATCGAGGCCAGCACATCCGATTCGTCGGCCAGGTGCCGCACCCGATCGGCCTCGGCCCGATCCCATTCGGTGGCAACGACGTGCTCGAAATCGTCGATCTCACCGACACGGTCGAGCCACGCTTGCTTCTCCTGGCGATGTTGAATCTGCGCGACGATCTGCTCGTACCCGGCGAACGCCTCGAGTCGCCGCACGAGTTCGTCGAGTCGCCCCGAAAGGAGGAGCGATTTGTCGGCGAAGGTCGAGACCACTTCCGGGTCGGCGGCCAGGTGCCCCGACGGCGCCTCGCCGAGCAACGAGAACTGGTCGCGAAGGCCGACGGCCGCGCTCGCGATGGCGTTGACCTCACCGCTCAGGTCGACGCGCACGGAATGGCGATCGAAGAAGTCGAGACGCCACGCGGGTAGTTCACTGATGCGGTCGGCAACCGCCGCGGTCGTCCATGCGATCTGGCCTATCGGGTCGGATGCGAAGCGGTCGAGTGCGCCGGTGTCAGATCCGACGTCGATCCCCTCGGACGGCCGACCGCACCAGATCTCCAGGGCACGGAGCTTGAACCCGTCGGCATCGATCTCTCCGCTGTCGGTGGAATCGCCGTCCAGTCGCTCGCGGATTGCCTGACACGACTCACAGCGTCGAGCCTGTGCGAGTCGAAGCGTGTCAGCGAGGTCGCCCAGCGGATCCGCCGGGGAGTCCTGAGCCGCCCGCGCCGGGCCCGGGTTGCCCGACCGCAACCGTGCCGCCGACCTCCGGGCGCGTCGGTCGTCGCGCATGCCCGTGAACATCGCCGAGAACGCGCCGATGGCCATTCCCAACAAGACGACGAAGGCCGCCGCCATGACCACCACGAAGACGGCAATCACGACGTACATCATCAATCCAGTACACCACGGTTGACGACGAGGTGGCCGATTCCTGTGCAGGACAGCGCACGCCTGAAGATGTCGGACCACGTGCATACCCTCGAGCCACAACCGACTCCGCGGAGGCCCCCTATGCCCATGACCATCGACGACGACTGTTTGGACTTCGCATTCCCGGAGGTCCACGCCGAGGCCCGCCTGTCCATCGCAGTGCAGCGAACCCTGCGCGTCCCCGATGACCAGACCGCATACGGTCTACCGCCCGGGCTGGGACGCTTCCACCTCACGAACGCAGGCAGACTTCGAGGCCGGCGTGCCGAGTGGTCCGAGTCCGACACGCTGCTCCCTATGTGGCAGGCCGAGGCGGCATGGTTTCGCTTCACCTCCCCGACCGACTACCCGTTCCTCGTACGCATGTCTGTCGGCGGGATCGATGCGATCACCGGCGAGGATTTCGCGCAAACCGTGGACTTCGACGCCGAGGACTATTTCGAGGTACCCGAACAACCCTGGCTCGACGGTTTCCGCGTCGACGAGAGATCCGTCCGTCAGTTCGTCGCCATGCCACTCGGCTCCGGTTACACCGCCGCGGAGCAGCTCGTCGGGTCCGACGACGGCGCGATACGCATCCAGGTCACGCCCCTCCGCGCGTCGATATGGAACGAGCGCCTGGCTGCTCGACGCGCGACACCGGAGCCGCCGGCTGATCTCGGCACCCTGAACTTCTGTCCCGCACCTACATCCGACTCCGCGATGGGCCTCGGCGCGGGTGGGTCGATCACCCAGTCCATCGCCAGTCCGCTCGAACCGCGCGAGAACTGGGCGGTGGGCGACACCGTCGAGGCGACCCTGCGGATCGTCAACAGTGACGCATGGCACGATCTCACCGGGTCCGCACCGCACCATGCTCCACCGACGATCACCGAGTACCAGCGATATGGTTATCCGTGGTTCGAGTGGTACGACGACTCGCTCGCCCGCCGCGGCGCGTCGAAGCTGTCGGGAGTGAAGACCATCAAGGAGATCGGTGACGGTCTGGGTCAGACACCGCTTCCGGACAATCCCAGCTTCGACCCACCTGAGCCGCACATCGTCGGGCCCTAGGCGCCTTCGCTCGTCAGTCCCCCGGCATGGTCCCGCCGAGCAACTCGCGGATGTCGTCGGCGTCGATGGCCGTACCGAACATGTCGCCGTCATCGACGACGGCGTCGAACAGGTCGCGCTTACGTTGTTGCAGCGCAACCACTTTCTCTTCGATCGTGTTCGCCGACACCAGGCGATAGACCGTGACCGGACGAGTCTGACCGATGCGATGGGCGCGGTCCACGGCCTGGGCCTCGGCCGCCGGATTCCACCACGGGTCGCAGACGAAGCAGTAATCCGCCTCGGTCAGGTTGAGGCCGAAACCGCCGGCCTTGAGGCTGATGAGGAACACCTTCGACGACCCACTCGTGAAACGTTTGACCGCCGCAGAGCGCCGGCGTGCGGTCATCGACCCGTCGAGATAGCTGTAATCGATTCCGGCACTGGCGAGTTCTCTTTCCAAGAGGTTAAGGAAGCCGGTGAACTGGCTGAAGATCAGGGCGGAATGCCCTTCGGCGATGAGCTCGGGAATCTGCTCGACGAGGAACTCGATCTTGGCCGAGTCGATGTCGGCGTGCTTCTCGTCGACCAGCCCGGCGTGCAGGCTCAGTTGCCGGAGCATGGTGAGCGATCGGAAGATCTGGAACCGGTTGCCGTCGAAGTCGTCGAGCAGGCCGAGCACGCTCTGCCGCTCCCGAGTGAGGCGCGTCTGATACAGCTTGTCGTGCTTCGTGTTCAGGCTGATCGACAGTACCTGTTCCTGCTTGGCGGGCAGGTCTGTGGCAACCTGATGCTTCGTGCGCCGCAGCATGATCGGACGGATCCGTCGTCGTAGCAACGCCAACCGCCCGGGCTCCGTGCCACTTTCGATCGGCTTGCGGAAGTACGACGTGAAGGTCTTCGCCGACGGGAACAGACCCGGCACGGTCAACGCCATCAGCGACCACAGTTCCATCAGGTTGTTCTCCAGCGGCGTGCCGGTGATCGCGATCTTGACCTGGGCATCAAGACGGCGAGCGCACTGATGAGCTTTGCTGGCGTGGTTCTTGACGAACTGCGCCTCGTCGAAGAACACGGCCGACCAACTGGCCGATGTGAACTCGTCGATCCCGATGCGCATCAGCGCGTACGAGGTGACGACCAGTTGCGCTCCCGCAATACGATCGGCGAACGCGATCTTCGCCCGTCCGCTCGTCTCGGTCACCGTTGCAATCCTCAGACCTGGTACGAACCGTTCTGCTTCGACCGCCCAGTTCGAGATCACGCTCGTCGGTGCGACCACGAGAAAGCGAGCCCGCGGCTCCTCCTCGATGACTTTCGCGATCAGCGCGAGGGACTGGAGGGTCTTGCCAAGACCCATGTCATCGGCCAGCACTCCGCCGATCCTGTTCTCCCACAAGAAGTTCAGCCAGTCGAGGCCGGCCCTCTGATAGTCACGCAAGTCCGCGCGCAGCCCGGTCGGCACCGGACAAGGCGCCGGCGGTGTCGCGGCGGCCAGACGCTTCAGCTGGTTCCTCCACTGTGCGAGGTCGTCCTTCACGGTGCCGAGTTCGAGCAGCTCGTCCCACAGCGTGGCGTTGTGCGTATCCCGGCGGACCCGCCCGCGGTCGAGTTCTCCCAAGTCGCGAGCTTCGGCCACCAGTTCGGCCAGGCGTTGCAGCTCCGGGGTGTCGAGTACGAAATAGGCCCCGTCGGGCAACAGCATGTGTGTCGCTCCGTTCGACAACGCCGTCAGCACCTGGTGCAGCGGCACCGCGACGCCGTCGACCTCGACGGTGATCGACAGGCCGAGCCAGTCGTTGTCATCGGACCGTTCGGCACCGAAACCGATCTCGGGGACGACCTCGGCGGCGCGGTAGTCGGGGAGCTCGCCGACGATCTCCACCTCGATCCCGTCAGCCCGCAGCTCCGGGGCGACCTCGGTGACGAAACGCGCAGTGTCGACGGGCGAGTAACGGTAGCGGCGGGTCAGGAGCGCAACCGATGCCGATGCGAGAGCCTCGTCGCGACTCATCTCGGCGAGTTCCGGATCGTCTGCGAACTTGCTTCCCGGAAACCCGGCGACCTGGATCTGCCATCGATCACACACCCGAGCCGCAGCTTCGAGGTGACCACGGAGCTGCTTCCACAGGCGACGTTCGGCCACGTCGTCACCGAACCCCGAGCTCTGCCCGGACGGGAAGAACCGTCTGCTCCCGTTCACGCGGTAGACGGCACCCCACTCGAGGTGCGCGCCGCCGTCGTCGGCAACCCGAAGCGTGACTGCAGCGTCTGGGCCGGTGATCTCGGGTCGGGTCACGGCGCCATCGGCCACGGTCACGGATATCCGACCGGCGAGGTCGGGGAGCATCTCGTCGGCGAACTCCGCGATGTCGGTGTCGGGAACTCTGACCGTCCCGGCGTCGAGCAGTGCCCGGAGGGCTTTCGACGACCCGTCGTCGACGAGCGGCGCCAGGAACATCGTGCCGCCTCGTATCAGGCTCGCTCCGTGAGGTTCCGAGCCGAACAGCATCAGAGCCTCGTCCCCAGCCGGCCCGACGGTCGGGAAATCGACACCGCCGGACACCACGAGACCCTCGTCGTCGCGATCGACGGTCAACGCGGCCGACGCGGGTGGAAGCAACTCGACTTTTTTCGCGCCCGTCGACTTGTGCGCCACCAGTACGACACCATCGTCGACCGCCGCCTGTAGAGCGGTCCAGATCTCGGCGGACGCCTGGTCCAATCGGTGAACCTGGGAGGTCCCGTACAGGTGCCTGTCCCCGGCGCAGAGGTCGATGGCACGGACTCGCGCCAGGTGAACGGGGTCGAAGTACTCAGCCGGATGGTCGGTGGTGGATCTGTAGTACTCGGTCACATAACCCGGCTTGATGGAACTCCAGGTGATCCCGGTGCGTACCCAATTGCCCTTCTTGCCGGGGGTCACCAGGCGCAATGTCACCGTCTTCAGGCTCATCCACTCGGGATCGTCGAGCTCGACGAGCAGTCCGATGGGCGCCGATCCCGGCTCTTTCGGGGTGGCATCGGCGACAAGGTCACCCAGCAAAGCCCGCCACGGCGCCGACGCATGCCTCACGCCTCGAGCCGATGCACCAATGAGCCCAGCACGCATCACCCCCAGCGCCAGAGCAACGGCGTGCTTGCAGGCCTCCCCGACCGGACAGTCGCATTCAGTGAAGTCGACTACGCACTGGCGGGTGTTGTCGACGAACCCGACCTCGAGGTAGTACAAGTCGCCGCTCGAACCGACGCAGGTCCCGGTCGCCGACATCAACGCCGGGTCCCAGCTCTCGAGAGCTACGCGCCCCTGCTGCGCGTATACGGCACCGCGGCCCACCGTGGCGTCGTCGAAACTTGCGAAGAGGCCCGACTCCGCGGGCGATAACTGATCGAACGCTCCCACACGACGAGGCTAGGCGATTCTGCCGGCGGCGGGACTCAACGTCTGCACCGCGTCGGATGTCATCCACGTTTCTCCACAGCCACCGAATCGGCACCAAGCAAGCACTTGGTTTGTTAGGTTCTCGGTCGATGGGATTCCTGAAACAGACGACCCCGGAGATCGACTTCCCGACCTGGAGTCAGGGCACGCGCGCGGAGAAGATCAAGCCGATGGCGCGGCACTGGGCCGAGGTCGGGTTCGGGACACCGGTGGCGCTGCACCTGTTCTACGTCGGCAAGATCCTCCTCTACGTCCTCGTCGGCTGGGTCGTCGTGATCAGCACGCCCGGGATCGACGGCTTTTTCGACGCCACCACTTGGTACGACGAGCCGATCGTCTTCCAGAAGGTCGTGCTCTACACGATGCTGTTCGAGGTCGTCGGTCTGGGATGTGGGTTCGGGCCGCTGAACAACCGGTTCTTCCCGCCACTGGGTTCGATCCTCTACTGGCTACGCCCGAAGACGATCCGGCAGCCACCATGGCCACGAATCCCGTTGACTGCCGGCGATTCCCGTAACCCGGTCGACGTCATCCTCTATGGCGCTCTGCTCGCCTTGCTGGTCATAGCGCTGTTCAGTCCGGGTACCGGCGCGATCCCGGAGCTGGACACGACCGTCGGCGTCCTCCCCAGCTGGCAGATCTGGGCCGTCCTGGGTGTGCTAGCTGCGATCGGTCTCCGTGACAAGACCGTCTTCCTCGCGGCGCGCGGTGAAGTCTACGGCGCGTTCACGGTGGCATTTCTCTTCAGTGGTGTCGACATGATCATCGCCGCGAAGCTGGTCTTCCTCTGCATCTGGCTCGGGGCAGCGACGTCGAAGCTGAACAAGCACTTCCCCTTCGTCATCGCGACGATGATGTCCAACAACCCGATCTGGCGTTCCCCGAAGATCAAACGGAAGTTCTTCGAGAACTTTCCCGACGACCTGCGACCGGGCCGTCGATCACGATGGATCGCGCACTTCTCCACTGCGGTCGAAGGACTCGTGCCGCTCGTCCTGTTCTTCTCCCACGGCGGGTGGGTGACCGCGGTGGCGGCGACGATCATGCTGATCTTCCACTTCGGCATCCTGTCGTCGATCCCGATGGGCGTCCCGCTGGAGTGGAACGTCTTCATGATGTTCGGCATTGTGGCGATCTTCGTGGGTCACCCCGACATCGGACTCGCCGATCTCCAATCGCCCTGGCCGCTACTGCTGTTCGCAGTTTCCGCCGGCACGGTGATCATCGGGAACCTGATGCCGCGCAAGGTCTCGTTCCTGCCCGGCATGCGCTATTACGCCGGCAATTGGGACACCGGCCTGTGGTGCATCAAGCCGTCGGCGTCGGCGAAGATCGAACAGGGCATCGTCGCCATCGCGTCGATGCCGGCCGCACAGCTCGAACGGTTCTACGGCAGTCCCGAAGCGGCCCAGATACCGCTCTACATGGGATACGCGTTCCGCTCGTTCAACAGTCACGGTCGGGCGCTGTTCACGTTGGCGCACCGAGCGATGGCCGGCGCCGGGAGCGGAGCGAGCGGGCCGGATGAGAACGGCGTCGCAGAGTCAGAGTATGTGCTGACCGACGGTGAACGAATCTGCAGTACGGCGATGGGATGGAACTTCGGGGACGGACATCTCTCCAACGAGCAGCTCATCGAATCCTTGCAGCGGCATTGTCATTTCGAGCCCGGCGAGGTCCGCATCGTACTGCTCGACGCGCAACCGATCCACCGACAGACGCAGGAGTACCGCCTCGTCGACCCGGCGGTCGGCGAGTTCGAACGCGGCTACGTGCGCGTCGCGGATCTCGTCACCCGGCAACCGTGGGACGACCAGGTTCCCGTCACGGTCACCTGGCGCGCCGACGACGGCCCGTGCAGATGATCCCACCGGGTGAGTCGGGGCGATTGGGTCCGCCAGGCGGATCACAATGCCCCCACAGCTTCGGCAGGCCGGCGCCGGTCACGCACCTCGGTAGACGCCCCCGCACGGTTCACGACCCAGGTGGCGCCACCGGCCATGGCAAGCCCGAGAGCCGTTGCCCAGCCGAAGGGTTCGCCGTACATCGCGGTGCCCCACACCGCGGTGACGGGTGGCATCAGGAACATCAACGTGTTCACCGAGGTGACGCCGGATCGTCGTAGGAGTATCCAGTACAGCCCGTAACCGCCGAGCGTCGACAGGATCGACAGCCAGGCGATCGCCAGCCAGAACGTACGGTCGGCCGGTGGCACCGCCACTCCCGCGAGAACACCTGCCGCGGTGAAGATCACCGCGGAGACGCCGCAGTGGATCGCCAGGACGACCACGGGTGACGGCGGGCCGACAACGCGCCGTTCGAGGAAGGTGGCGGCAACCAGCGCGGCCATACCGAGCAGCGGCACGAGGTACGCCCACCACGGCGCGTCCGCCGACGACGTCGCGTCCGACCAGGTCACCAGTACAACCCCGACCGCCCCGACGAGCAGACCCCACCACTGTCGTCGGTGGGTGACCGCCCCGAGCAACGGACCTGCCAGTGCGGCGACGACGAGCGGTTGCACACCGTCGATGAGTGCGGTCGTCCCGGTGCTGACGCCGAGAGCGATCGCCCAGTACACCGTGACCGTGTAGCCGGCTTGCGAGAGCGCACCGATGACGACCTGAGAACCGATCGCTCGCCCGGACATCGGCGCGAGGCCACGCCGACGCCACAGGAAGTACACCGCGGCCCCGAGTACCACCGCGACCACCAGGAATCGCCACATGAGGACCGTGAGCACCGGCGCCTCACCCGCGCCCAGCTTCGCGCCGATGAAACCCGACGACCAACAGACGACGAACACCGCCGACATGACAACTGTCACCCATCGCGCAGGTATACCGATCTGTGAAGTTTGCATGCAGCCGACCTTACCGATCGGTGTAGTCTTTGTCATGTGACTGCCGAGACCACACCCTCGACCGTGGAGTGGACACCCAAGGCCCGACTCATCCTCGACGCGGCCTCGGCACTGTTCTACGAACACGGCATCCACGCGGTCGGTGTCGACTCCATCGCAGCAGCCGCGGGCGTCACGAAACGCACCCTCTACGACCGCTTCGGCTCCAAAGAGCAACTGGTCGTCGAGTATCTACGCGCCCGCAACGCCGCCTGGCAAGAGTTCCTCCGGTCCCGCCTGGACGCCGCCGATGCGTCGCCGAGCGCACAACTCGCCGCGATCTTCGACGCCACGCGGGACTGGTCGGCGGACCGCGGTCACAAAGGGTGCGCGATGATCAACGCGCACGCCGAGATCAGCGACCCCGGGCATCCCGCGTTCTCGATCATCGTCGGCCAGAAACACGAGCTACGGGACCTCTTCGCCTCGATCGCGACGAAGTCCGGCGCGCCCGACCCGCGCACATTGGCACAGCGGCTGTTCATCCTCCATGAGGGCGCGCTGGTGACCGCCGGGATGGGGGTCGAGCCAGGAGCCCTCGACGCGGCTCGCGATCTCGCACTCGAGATCTTCGACGGCCAGCAATCGATTTGACGAACTCTTAGCGCCCGGATGCGTTCCCCAGCAACATGATGCGGAGTAGATCTGATGCGGTGACCTTGTTCGACATACTGCCCTCTCTGAAAGGCGTCACCGTGACCAGATCGTTCGACACCGCGACGTGGGGAACACCGTTACGCACCGTCGGATCGGACGTCGTCGCCGGCGACCTGTCCCTCCGCGCAGAATCGCTGCACCGCAAGATCGCGTTCTACCTCGATGCCGACGGCGAGCCCGTCTGCCAATCCCTGTGCCCGACCGGGGTGTGGTTTCCGACGCTGGTCACCCGGGTCACGTCTGCGGTCGTCGCCCGGCAACGCGTCGTCGTCCATGTCGACGCCGCCCTCCCGCTCCACTCCGCACTGCTCGATGTCGCCTTCCCGGGGACTCATCTGGCGGGAGGGACCATGGTCGACATCACCGTCGTCGACCTGTCCCGGCATCGTCGCACCCTGCACGCCGAAGCCCCCGCACACCTCACGGTCACCGGCACCATCGCCCTGGCCCTGTCGCCCGTGATCCCGCCGCGGACAACGGACCCGCGACACGCCCCCCGGGCGGTCACCGCCTGACACGAACGCACACGGCACGACAACTACTGGACAAAGAGAAGCCGAGATCGCCGCCAGGGCTCATAATCGCCTGATGCAACCGGAAACGGTCTCACGATTCCTGCCCGGATTGGGAGTGCTCCGCAGCTACGAGCGGTCATGGCTGAAGGGTGACATCGTCGCCGGGATCGTCCTGACGGCGTTGCTCATTCCCGCCGGCATGGGGTACGCCGAAGTCGCCGGGTTGCCACCGGTCACCGGTCTCTACGCGACGGTCATACCGCTGCTCGTCTACGCCGTCGTCGGACCGTCCCGCATCTTGGTCCTCGGCCCCGACTCGTCGCTCGCCCCGATCATCGCGGCGTCGATCATTCCGCTCGCAGCGTTCGACGCCGAGCGCATCGCCTTGGCCGGAGTGCTCGCCATCGAGGTCGGTCTGGTGCTGCTGATCGGCGGCCTCCTCCGGCTCGGCTTCGTCACCGACCTGCTGTCCAAACCGATCCGCATCGGCTACCTCAACGGGATCGCACTGGTCGTGGTGCTCAGCCAGTTGCCGAAACTGTTGGGCTTCAGCGTCGATGGCGATTCGGTCCTCCAGGAAGCCGTCGCCATCGTCCGGGGCGTCACGTCCGGCGAGGCCGAGCTGTCGCCGACGGTCATCGGGGTGTCGTGCTTGGTCCTGATCTTCGGACTCAAGTTCTGGCGCAAGGCCATTCCGGGAGTCCTCGTCGCCGTGGTGGCCTCGATCATCGCGGTCGCGGTCTTCGGTTGGTCCGATGACCTGCCGGTCGTCGGCGCCATGCCCCGCGGCTTCCCCTCACCGTCTTTGGAAGGCGTCACCCTCGACGACGTCATCAGCCTGATCGGCCCGGCCGTCGGCATCGCGCTGATCGCGTTCGCGGACACCAGCGTGCTGTCCCGGACCTTCGCCGCGCGCGCGGGCGACCAGGTCAACGGCAGCCAGGAGATGGCGGCCATCGGCACCGCGAACATCGCCACCGGCTTCCTGCGCGGCTTCGCCATCTCGGCGTCGTCATCCCGGACCCCGGTCGCCGAACAAGCCGGGGCCAAGTCGCAATTGGCCGCTGTCGTCGGGGCGCTGTTGATCGTCGTCTTCATCTTCGTCGCACCGGGGGTCACCGCCTACCTGCCGTCGGCCGCCCTGGCGGCCGTCGTGATCGCCGCGGCCGTCTCACTGATCGACGTCTCCGGCGTGGTGACGCTGTTCCGCGCCAACTGGGTCGAGGGCGCCCTGTCGATCGCCGCCTTCCTCGGTGTCGCGCTCATCGGTGTCCTGCAGGGCATCCTGGTCGCGATCGGCCTGTCGTTCATCGCGTTCGTCAACCTCGCGTGGCGTCCGTACCGGACCGAGCTCGGCCGCGTGCCGGGACTGCGCGGCTACCACGACGTGACCCGTCACCCCGACGCCGAGCGCATCGACGGCGTTCTCATCGTCCGGTTCGACGCGCCGCTGTTCTTCGCCAACGGCGGCATGTTCGACGACTACGTCCGCGGCATGGTCCGCGACGCGAGGGCGGCCGGGAGGCAATTGCACACCGTGATCCTCGCCGCCGAGCCCGTCGTCGACATCGACGCCACCGCTGTCGACGAACTCGTCGAACTCGACGATTACCTCCGCACCCACGACATCGAACTCGTCTTCGCGGAGATGAAAGATCCGGTGCGGGACAAACTCCGGCGGTACGACTTGCGGGTCGACGGCAGGCCTCGCTTCGACGACTCGCGTTTCGCGCCCACGACGGGAGCGAAGATCGACGAGATCACCGGGCAACTCCGTCGGGACATCGAACCGTCGGACGGTCGGGCCTGACGCGGCCCTGATACCCGCGCTCAATGCCGCACCCGCGCAGGCCGATCCGCGCGGATCACCCCGTCGATGGGCGCCACGCCCCTGCACCGCAACGCCTGAGTGTCTGGCAAGTACGTGGGGACCGCCTCCGACACAGCCGCGAAGATCGGTGTCGGCGCCGGCTACGTCGTCGGCTGCCAGCTGACGCTGGGCGGTAACTCGAACAGCAGGGCCGGCGCGACCGCACCCGACTTCGACCTCCACAGCGCGACCACGACGGCCGAGACCGGCGCCGGCGTGACCATCGGGCCCGGCCAGGCGGTCAATCACGTCATCAACGACCGGCTGCGCCGGTTCGCGCAGGCCTGGTCGTACGCCAAGGTGAGCATCACGACCGACAACGTGTCGCAGTCGATCGCCGTGTACGGAAAGCCGTTCCGCATGGGCTGACCGACCACCGCTCTCCCAGAGATGCGAAATGGCCCCCCATCCGTGCGGATGGGGGGCCATTTCCGGCGGTGGCGGAGGGATTTGAACCCTCGGTACGGGGTTACCGCACACAGCATTTCGAGTGCTGCACCTTCGGCCGCTCGGACACGCCACCGCCGAAGACTGTACCGCAGACCCGCGGTCAGGCTTAAATCGGCTGCTCAGGCCCACCCCCGCCCCCTGAGGAGCGAGCTTGCGAGCGTCACGGAGGGTCTTGGTGAGATGCGAGGCAGACCCTTCGTGACGCGCCCTCCGCAAGCTCCGGGCGCTCCTCAGGGAGCGAGGGGGGACGCGCCCTCCGCAAGCTCCGGGCGCTCCTCAGGGGGCAGTGGCGGAGGAGGGCCGCAGGCTCGGGACCAGCGGTTTGAGGGTTCTTTCGGATCAGGGAGCAGGGGACCTAGTGGCCGGTCAGCTTGTCCTTGACGTCGTCGATCTTGCCCTTGACTGCGTCGGCGGCGTCGGTGATCTTCTGCTTGCCCTCGGCCTGCGCCTGGTCGCCCTTGCCCTCGTTCTTGAGGTCCTGATCGTCGGTGAGGCTGCCGGCAGCTTCCTTGCCGCGACCCTTGAGCTCTTCGGCCTTGTTCTTGGCGTCGTCCGTGGTTCCCATGAAGCCTCCTCGGTGAGGTTCGGCGCGGCCGGGTGCCGTCCGATGTGGAAGAACTCGGCGACGACCGACGCGCCGGCTGCTCGACACTGGCGCCGCCTGGGGAGCGGACTCCCGCATCCCACCGTGCCACAGGTGTGCACTGAGCTGCATGACCGCAGGTCAGCGACCTGTCAGCGGCTGTTGAACTTCTGGGACACCTCGTTGATCTTGTCCTTGGCGGTACTGAACGCCTCCTGGACCTTCTCGTTCTCGGCGAGATCGTTGAGCTTGTCCTTGGCGGTGCCCAGCGCATCCTGGACCTGCTTGCTCTCGACGAACTCGTCGATCTTGTCGCGCGCGGTACCCAGCGCCTCCTGGACCTTGCCGCTCTCGGCGAACTCGTTGATCTTGGCCTTGGCGGTGTCGAAGGCCGCGGTCACCTTGTCGGACGGATCGGTCATCATTACTCCTCGCGGATCGGGGATGCTGACGTCCAATCTGCCAGGACCGCCCGCCGCCGACCACCGGTCCGCACCCTGAGATCTCACCGATCTTGAGTCCTCACGACCCCGAGATGACGACGGTCACGGGTGTCGTCGGGTGGCGAAGAAGTCGACCATGAGTGCGCGGCACTCGGCTTCGAGGACTCCGCCCCTCACCTGGGGGCGATGCGACAGCCGTGGATCGCGGACGACGTCCCACAGCGAACCGACGGCACCGGTCTTGGGCTCCCACGCCCCGAAGACGACGGCGTCGACCCGGGACAGCGTGATCGCTCCGGCACACATCGTGCACGGTTCGACGGTCACCGCGATCGTGCATCCCGGGAGCCGCCATCCATCACCGAACGCCCGCGCCGCGGCACGCAGCGCAAGCACCTCGGCGTGGGCCGTCGGGTCGGAATCGGCCTCGCGTCGGTTGGCGGCGCGGGCCAGTTCGACGCCCTCGGGGTCGAACACGACTGCCCCGATGGGTACGTCGTCGGTGCCCGACAGTGCCGCCGCGTCGAGCGCGGAGCGGACCATGGCCTCCCAGGCGGGCGCACTCATCGCGCGGCTTCGTGCGGGCTCAGTGGCCGAGGGAGTCGAGGACCTTGCCCAGCTCGTCGGCGAAACCGAGCCGCGCCGCGATCATGCCGAGCTGTTCGTCGGCATACAGATCGGTGTCCCCGACGATGATGCTCATGACCGCGTCGGGCAGTCCCAGGTCGGCGAGCAACCCGAGGTCCCCTTCCTCCCACGGATCGATCTGATCGAGCTCGTCCGGATCGATGTCGGGGACCTCGATGTTGAGGGCGTCCAATGCGTCGACCGCGATGTCGTAGTCGACGGAGGCGGTCGCGTCGGAGATCAGCAGACGCGCCCCGGTCGGCGACGGCCGGACGATGATGAAGAACTCGTCGTCGACGTCGAGGAGTCCGAAGACCGCGCCCGCCGAACGCAGCTCACGCAACTGGGTCTCGGCGTCCTCGAGATCGGAGAGCGCCGACGGTTTCATCGCGGTGACCTTCCAACCGCTCTCGTCGCGGACGACCGCCACGGCGAAACCGTCGATGTCGTCGTCCACGTCCTGCGCGTTCGACCCCGACTTCCCAAATCCGGCACCGGCCATGCGACAAACCGTAGCCCCTATCACCGGTACTCCCAAGTCCCGGTTCACCGGGCATGACCGGTATGGGAACGTGTCAGGGTGACTGCCGCGCCGTCGTCCCCCGCTGTCGCCCTTCCCACGCCGGTCTGTGTGCTGGGTCTCGGCCTGATCGGCGGCTCGCTGCTGCGGGCCCTGCACGACGCCGGGCACGAGGCGTTCGGCTACAACCGGTCGGCCACGACCGTCGATGCGGCCATCGGCGACGGGTATGACGCGTCCGCGGATCTTGTTGCGACGCTTCGGCGCGCGGCGTCGTCGGACGCGCTGCTCGTGCTCGCGACACCGGTGACGACGATCGGCCCCCTGGTGACGGCCATCGCCGAGAACGCGCCCGGGCTCCTGGTCACCGACGTCATCAGCGTCAAGCAGGAAGTCGAGCGCCTACTCGCCGATCTGCATCCCGGAGGTCGGTACGTCGGCGGGCATCCGATGGCGGGGACAAGTTCGTCGGGCTGGGCGGCAACCGACGCCACCCTCTTCGACGGGGCGATGTGGGCGGTCACCACCACCGACCACACCCCGGCCGACGACTGGCTCACGGTGGCCGCGCTGGCCGTGACGGTCGGCTCGCGAGTCGTGCCGGTAGCACCCGACGCGCACGATCGGGCGGTCGCCGCGATCTCGCATCTGCCACACCTGACCGCCGCGGCCACGGCCGCCGTCGGGGCCGGTGAGAGCGACCTCGCCCTGCGCCTGGCCGCCGGCAGCTTCCGGGACGGCACCCGGGTCGCCGGCACCGCACCCGCCCTGCAGCGCGCGATGATCGAGGCCAACGGCATCGCCGTGCTCAACGTCCTCAGCGAGACCATCGACCGCCTCACCGCCGTGCGCGACGAACTCCGCGACCACGGAACCGCCGAAGTGCTGGTCGACGACGGGCACCGCGCGCGAAAGGCGTACGAGCAACTGCATTCCGGCGCCGCGGAGGTCATCTCCGGGGTGACGGTCGGCGACGACGGCTGGCAGCAGGAACTACGCCGGCAGGCCCATCAGGGCCGGGTGTGGGTGGGCTGACCGCCGCGCGTGTCCCTGGGGCCGCCCGCACACGTCAGACCCGGCGTGCGAGGCCCGGGTAGTCGACGACGAAGTTGTTCTCGTCGACGGTGATGGTGGTGGTCGCAAGCGGCGACACCACACGGAATCCGTCCGTGCCCGGGGTGTACGACACCGTCGCCGGCTTCACGTCTCCGCTGGGCAGGTACATGTAGGCGACGGGGATCTCGACCGCACCGGGAGTCGACGCCGAGAGAGCACGTCGCCGGATCGGCAAGGCGTTGAACATCGGCGACAGAGCGAGGTCCACGTCTTCGGCGCCGTCGAAGTCCGAACGGGTGGTCTCACCGTCGGGACGACGGATCAGCCACGTGCCCTCGTCGTCGCGCGTGATGCCGAACTGCGTCTCACCGTCAGTGCGAACCAGGTGAACGGTGAGCCGCTTGACCACACCGGCATCGGTGGTCTGCAGTTCGTAGGACGCGGAGAACGCCTCGTGGTCGGCGGTCGCCGCGGCGATGATCCGTCCATAGGCCTTGAGTCGTGCGCCGGACACGACCAGGCGGACCTGTTCCAGTCGATCGGTGTCCTCGCCTCGCCACGTGAGCATCGTCTTGAACTCGTCGTTGGTGGCGGAGGACTGACCGCTGTCAGGGGCTGTCTGCGGAGAACTCACGTGACCACGGTAGCGAGCAACCGCCCCGATCACACATCGGACGACCTGGTCACCCGACCGATCACCCGGCCCGGGACCCCGAAGACGTGACCGTTCAGGCGATACAGGACGCGGTTCGGCGGGTCGATGACGGCGTCACGGTGTCTTCGACCACCACCTCTCCCGCCACGGTGATCGAGCAACTCACCGAGCTACCCGTTCCCGCGATGACCAGGAGGCGCAGGGGGTTGACCCCGCCGGTGAACTGGACGGTCCACGGATTCGTCGGGGCGAACTCCGAGCGCAGGCCGTTGTCGTCGACGTAGAGGATGGTGGCCTGCCCGTCGATGGTCGCCTCGTAGGTCACCGGTTTGTTCTGCGGATCGATGCGCTCACCGGATTGACCCGGGAGCTGCCGTCCCGGGTCGGGCGGGGTGAGGCTGGGCGGTTCGAAGGTGCGTGGGATCGGCATGGT
Organism: Gordonia sp. NPDC127522; assembly: GCF_042672305.1. Classification (NCBI taxonomy): domain Bacteria; kingdom Bacillati; phylum Actinomycetota; class Actinomycetes; order Mycobacteriales; family Gordoniaceae; genus Gordonia; species Gordonia sp. NPDC127522. Next base: position 3,392 of record NZ_JBHXVK010000019.1, on the reverse strand, counting down.
GTCTGTGACCGGCGGCGAGTCGGCGAAGCGGTCCTGCGGTGCCTCCTCCCGCAGCCCGAGGAACCCGACGAAAGCCACCACGAGCAGCACCACCACGCCCAGAGTCAGGATCAGGGTCGGGGTGGGCACCTTGCGAATGCGTGAACCCGGTCGGCCGTCAGCGCTTTCGGCCTCCCGCTCGGCAGTCGCGATGCGTTCGGCCTCGGCACGCTCGGCGCGCTCGGCCATGGTGAGCTCGGTGTTCGTCGGCTGGCCGGGGCGGAACATCGGGGTCCCGTCCGCGGCATAACCGAGCGGCGGATAGAGCTGCGGTGCGACGGGTTGCCCGTAGAGATCGCGAGGCGACCCGCCGGTCTGGCTGCCGCCTCCGTCGCGGCGTCGAGGGTCGTGAGCGCCGGGGTTCGGCCCCCCGTACGGCTGTCCCATCGTCGGCCTCCGGTCGGATTGTCGAGCGTCGTCGTCGACGCGGCGCGGCCTCGACCGAAACCTGCGATTCGGCTCGACGCCGCGCGTCAGTCCCTCTCCGACCTTACGGCGCGAAGTCGGGAGCCCACCGCAACGATCGGAAAACCGCAGGTCATGGTGATGCCGCGACGACAGCGAACCAGTCGGTCGAATGAGCCCGAACACCGACGACGCGGAAACCGTGGCCGCGCTGCCGCCCCACCCCCGTGCCCTCGGGGGCGGCAGCCCCCTGACAGGCCCCACCGAAGAGAGTTCACCGTAGTGAACTGAAAGTACTTTCACATACAGCACCGCGGGCTGCAACAGCTGCGCGGACGTCCAAGACAAGTGATATCGGGGTCCGTTTCACCTGCGCACCCGCCGATCTCTGCCCCTTTCACCATAAGCCCTGGACAGGGGCTTGCCGCAAGACCCCCTATCCGGTGCAGAATCGCTGTCTCACCTGCGACGACCACCCCTGCCACCTGCTGATTCGGAGTCATCTCTGTGCCCCCAGTCCCCGAAACCCCAGTCCCCGAAACCCCAGTCCCTGAGACCTCAGTCCCCGACGACGCGACGTCAACGACCACCGCGGTGTTCGCCCTCCCCGACAGCCTGTCCCCGAAGAACGATCCGGCCCTCGTCGCCGACGACACCCGACACTTCGCCTCGATCACCACGAACCTGCGACGCACTTTGGCCGACGCCGATGAGCGCCTGCAGCACCTTCGGCGCGAAGCCGGTGGCAGGGGTCGTCGGGCCGTCGACCGCGACATGGAGATCCACCAGCTCGGCGCACGTATCCGATCGCTGCGGCGGTTCGGCCTCGACCTGTGCCTGGGTCGGCTGGTCCGCGACGACGGGGAGATTCTTTACATCGGCCGGCTCGGGCTGACCGATGCCGCGGGCGAGACCCTGCTCGTCGACTGGCGCACCCCGCTGGCCGCGCCGTTCTTCGCCGCCACCCGCCGTGACCCGATGGGACTGGTGAGCCGGCGCCGCTACCGCTGGACCCACGGCCGGATCACCGACTACTGGGACGAGGTCTTCGTCGACGACCGCGCGGTGCTCACCTCGCACGCGGCGCTCGACGAGCAGTCCGCCTTCCTCGCCGACCTCGGCGCCAGTCGTTCCCCGCGCATGCGAGATGTCCTGGGCACCATCGCCACCGATCAGGACGCGATCATCCGAGCGGACTCGCACGGGACGCTCGTCGTCGACGGCGGACCGGGAACCGGCAAGACCGTCGTCGCGCTGCATCGTGCCGCCTACCTCGTCTACGCCGATCCGCGGCTCGCCGGTCATCGGGGCGGGCTGCTCGTCGTCGGGCCTCATCGGCCGTACCTCGCCTACGTCGCCGATGTGCTGCCGAGCCTCGGGGAGGAGAGCGTCCAGACGTGCACCCTCGCCGACCTCGTCGTCGAAGGTGATTCGGCGACAACCGAAGCCGACGTCGACGTGGCGCGGTTGAAGTCGTCAGCTCGCATGGTCGAGGCGGTCGAGCCGGCGGTGAAGTTCTACGAACAACCGCCGACGACGCCGTTCGTGGTCGAAACACCCTGGACGGAGACGACTCTGACCGCCGGCGACTGGGCGGACGCCTTCGACGCAGCCGAGCGCGGAACCGCACACAACGAGGCGCGGGACGAGGTGTGGGAAGAACTGGTGTCGATCATCGCGTCGCGACACGACGACGACGTGCCCCAGCACGCGCTGCGTCGTGCGTTGGCGGCGAATGACGAACTCGCCGCGGCCTTCTCGCGGGCATGGCCGATCCTGGATGCCGCCGAGATCGTCGGTGACCTGTGGTCGGTGCCGGCCTTCCTCCGCATGTGTGCGCCGTGGCTGTCGCCCGGCGAGGTACGCGCACTCCAGCGCAGCGTCCCCGACGCCTGGACCGATGCCGACCTGCCGATCCTCGACCGCGCCCACCGCCGGATCGGGGACCCGGTAGCGTCGACCCGTCGTCGCCGGCAGCGCGCGGAACTGACGAGGGAACGCGAGCGGATCGACCAGGTGGTCGACGACCTGATCGCCGCCGAGGTCCACGACGACGGCGAGGGACTCATGACGATGCTCCGGCACGAGAACCTGCGCCACCACCTCGGGGACGGGTCAGTGGGCGAGACCGCCCGCCCACTGTCCGGGCCGTTCGCGCACATCGTCGTCGACGAAGCGCAGGAGCTCACCGACGCCCAGTGGCAGATGCTGATCGACCGTTGCCCGTCGAAGAGCTTCACCGTCGTCGGCGACCGCGCACAGGCACGACGCGGATTCCCCGAGTCGTGGGCAGAGCGACTTCGTCGCGTCGGTCTGCGCGACGTCACCTCGGCAGGACTCACGATCAACTACCGGACCCCGGAAGAGATCATGGATGCGGCCGCCCCCGTCATCCGCGCGGCGCTCCCCGACGCGAACGTGCCGACTTCGGTTCGGCGCGCGGGCATTCCGGTCACCTACGGCGCCCGCGCGGACCTCGACACCGTGGTCGACGACTGGACCTCGACGCATCGAGACGGAATCGCTTGTGTGATCGGCGAACCCGGCTTCGCCGGGACCGACCGCGTGCGGTCGCTCACCCCCACCCTCGCCAAGGGGCTCGAGTTCGACCTCGTGGTGCTCGTCGACCCCGACGCCTTCGGCGCGGACACCGAGGGCGCGGTCGACCGCTACGTGTCGATGACCCGGGCGACTCAGCAGTTGGTGATCCTCCGTACGTAGACCCCACCACCGATTGGGGTAGTGCCGTACTCGTGTCGACGTCCCGGACTCCGGTGAGGATGGAAGACAGCACCGGCACCTCGTCCACCCACCCAGGGTTCCGGTGCACACAGAAGGGGCCCGTCACCGGGAGGCGGGTTCTAGCGATCCCCGCAACACCCTGGCTTTCAGGGAGTTGCGGGGATCGTGGTTTCTGCAGAGTTGAAGGATCGGTTCTTCGAGGCGCT
>NZ_JBHXVK010000018.1:0-104765 GCF_042672305.1 Gordonia sp. NPDC127522 | reverse complement strand
CGTCGACTCCCTTCCGGAGTCGACGCGGCCCTCGTGTATCCGGCGGCGAAATCCCCACGGCCACCGAGTGACTGGAACCCAGAGGTCCGCGCCGGCCCTACGGCGCGAACTCCTCGAGCATCTCGGTCACGAGCGCGGCAATCGGCGACCGCTCGCTGCGGGTGAGCGTGATGTGCGCGAAGAGCGGGTGTCCCTTCAGCTTCTCGATGACCGCGGCGACGCCGTCATGGCGGCCCACGCGAAGATTGTCCCGTTGCGCGACATCGTGTGTCAGCACCACGCGAGATCCCGACCCCAGGCGGGACAGGACGGTGAGCAACACGTTGCGTTCCAGCGACTGGGCCTCGTCCACGATGACGAACGAATCGTGCAGCGACCGCCCGCGGATGTGCGTCAGGGGCAGCACCTCCAGCATGCCGCGGCTCAAGACCTCGTCGATGACCTCCGGCGACGCGAGCCCCTCCAGCGTGTCGAAGACCGCCTGCGCCCACGGACCCATCTTGTCGGACTCACTACCGGGCAGATAGCCGAGCTGTTGTCCGCCCACGGCGTACAGCGGGCGGAACACGACGACCTTCCGCTGGGTACGCCGTTCCAGGACCGCTTCCAGTCCCGCACAGAGCGCGAGCGCCGATTTCCCGGTACCGGCCTTGCCGCCGAGCGAGACGATCCCCACGCTCTCGTCGAGGAGCAGGTCGAGGGCGACACGCTGCTCGGCCGACCGTCCGTGCAGTCCGAAGGCCTCGCGGTCGCCGCGGACCAGTTGCACCCGCTTGTCCGCGTTCACCCGACCCAGGGCACTCGACGTGGCGCTGAGCAGCCGAACACCGGTGTGACACGGCAGTTCGCGTGCCTCGTCGAGGTCGACGACGCCCTCGGCGAACAGCGTGTCGACCGTGGCGGTGGCGACATCGAGTTCGGTCATGCCCGACCACCCCGAGACCACGACATCCTGCGCGTGGTACTCGTCGGCGGCCAGGCCCACCGCGCCGGCCTTCACCCGCAGCGGTGTGTCCTTCGAGACCAGGGTCACGTCCTTGCCCTCGGAGCGCAGGTTCAGTGCACAGGCGAGGATCCGGGAGTCGTTCGAATCGGTGCGGAAGCCGGCGGGCAGCACGGCGGGGTCGGTGTGGTTGAGCTCCACCTGGAGGGTGCCGCCCTCGTCGCCGATCTCGAGCGGCAGGTCGAGTCGGCCGTGTTCGAGTCGCATGTCGTCGAGCATGCGCAACGCCTCACGCGCGAACCAGCCGAGTTCGTGGTGGTGACGTTTGCCCTCGAGTTCGCTGATGACCACCAGTGGCAGCACGACGTGGTGTTCGGCGAAACGCATGACCGCCCAGGGATCGGACAGCAGCACGGAGGTATCGAGGACGTAGGTGCGTGTGGTCACGTGGGGCTCCTACGTTCGTGCGGCTCCCGCACAAACCAGTGTTGGTCGACCGGCCGGTTCAGTTGTCCGTTGTCCCGGCGTCAGCCGAGGTGGACGAGGACCGGGGCCGGCCCCCTCGCGTTGCTCGCACAAACCACGAATTGAACCTCCCGAACGAACCGCTTCCCCGCGGTCCGTCACTCGCCAACGTACGCGCGGAAATCGTTGGCGGCGCGCCGGAATCCGGTGTGTCGGCGTGAATTGTGGGTAAACCGCCGTATCGTTTCCACCGGAGACGCAACACGGCGCCACCAGGACTTTCGTCGTCCCGGTGGCGCCGTGTTCGTATTGTGGCGCGAGTCGTCAGCGGCCGGTGCGCGCGAGGATGCGGGTGCGCGCGGCCTCCGCCTCTTCGCCGAGACCGGAGACGGTGTCGAGCTTGACCGCGTCGGCCAGGGCCGCCGCGATGGCCGCCCTCACCTCGGCGTTCTCGTAGTCGGCGATGAGTGCGCGCTCGGTGTCGAAGTCGGCGATGTCGTGGCCGATCGGCTCGTCGAGGGCCAGCGCCCGGTCGATGGCGAGGACGGTGGCGTCCTGGTCGGCGACAATGCCGGCGTTGAGGAACGCGCCGAAGGTGGTGGCCTGGCCCTGGTCGTCGTTGGAGATCTTCGTCAGGATCTCCACGAGCGCCTCGTCGCCGGCGACCGCGGACAGGCGCTTGATGAAGTGGACACACTGGTTCTCGTGTACCGCCATCAGCGCGAGCACGTCGAGCGGGCCGAGGGGCTCGACCTGCTCCGGCGTCTGCCGATACCCCTGCGTGACGTGGATGCGACGGCGCTCCTCGGCGTCCACCGGATCGATCGCGCGCCGGACGACGAGGTAGTCGCGCAGGACGATCGCGTGGCGGTTGTCCTCGGCGGTCCACACGCCCACGAGCTGCCGCCAGTCGGAGAACGCCGGGAAGTGCTTGGCCAGCACCCGGTGGTACGACGGCAGGTTGTCCTTGGTCAGCAGGAGGGCGAGCAGTCCCGCACGCGCCTCATCGGACAGGAAGGCCTCCGACGGATCGAAATCCGCTCCGCCGAGGAACCCGAAGTTGCGTCCGTCGTCCCACGGCACCCAGTCGTGCGGATTCCACGGACTCGCGGCCGACTGGTGGTCTTCGGCGATCTCGGGAAGAGCCTTCTCGAGCGCGATGATCAGGTCGTCTTCAGTGAGGGCGTTCATCGCTGAAAGGATACGGACGCGCCGCCGGGACAGGCAATCCAGGTCAGATCCGGCTCATCAGGCCCCACTCCTCGAGACCGTCGTAGAGCGGGAAGTCGAGCGCGAGCTTGGACACGCGGCCACGCAGGGCCGAGACGTCGGCGGAATCGCCGGCCGCGAGCGCGGTGGCGATGATGTCGGCGACCTCGGTGAACTGTTCGTCGCCGAAGCCGCGGGTGGCCAGCGCCGGGGTGCCGATGCGCAGGCCCGAGGTGACCATCGGCGGCCGCGGATCGAACGGCACCGCATTGCGGTTGACGGTGATGCCGACCTGATGCAGCAGGTCCTCGGCCTGCTGGCCGTCGAGGGCGCTGTTCCGCAGATCGACGAGCACGAGGTGGACGTCGGTACCGCCGGTCAGGACCGAGACGCCGGCCCCGGCCACATCCGAGCCGTTGAGGCGTTCGGCGAGAAGCCGCGCCCCGGACAGGGTGCGCCGCTGGCGCTCGGCGAATTCGTCGGTGGCGGCGATCTTCAGGGCCACCGCCTTGCCGGCGATCGCGTGCATGAGCGGCCCGCCCTGCTGACCGGGGAACACCGCCGAGTTCAGCTTCTTGGCCCACTCCTGCTTGGCGAGGATGATCCCCGAGCGCGGGCCGCCGAGGGTCTTGTGCACGGTCGACGACACGACGTCGGCGTGCGGGACCGGCGACGGATGCAGGCCGGCGGCGACGAGACCGGCGAAGTGGGCCATGTCGACCCAGAGGTGTGCGCCGACCTCGTCGGCGACGGAGCGGAACGCCTCGAAGTCGAGCGTGCGCGGGTAGGCCGACCACCCGGCGACGATGACCTTCGGTTTGACGTCGAGGGCGATCTTGCGCACCTCGTCCATGTCGATGCGGAAGTCCTCTTTGCTCACGCCGTAGAAGGCGTTCTCGTAGAGCTTGCCGGAGAAGTTCAGGCGCATGCCGTGGGTGAGGTGACCGCCGTGCGCGAGGTCGAGACCGAGCATGGTCTCCCCCGGCTCCATCAGTGCCTGCAGCACCGCGGCGTTGGCCTGGGCACCCGAGTGCGGTTGCACGTTCGCGAAGTCGGCGCCGAACAGTTCCTTCGCCCGGTTGCGGGCGATGTCCTCGACGACGTCGACGTACTCGCACCCGCCGTAGTAGCGACGTCCCGGGTACCCCTCGGCGTACTTGTTGGTCAGCACGCTGCCCTGGGCCTGCAGCACCGCACGCGGCACGAAGTTCTCCGAGGCGATCATCTCGAGGGTGTCCCGCTGGCGGCTGAGTTCACCGTTCATGGCGGCTGCGACGTCGGGGTCGACCTCGGCCAGGGACATCGAGTTCAGGGATGACGGGTTCGCGGTCATGCCCCGATTCTAGGCACCGAGTTCGCGCCGCAGACTCGCCGGGATGAGTGGCTCGTCGAGCAGGCGTCCGAAGGCGGCCGCGCGGTCGTCGGCCGTGTCGAGCCACGCCTCGAGCAATCGGTATCCCTCGACGTAGGTGCTGATGTAGGCGCGCCAGAGCGGCGAGGTGAGGAATCGCAGCATCTGTCGGGCCCGTTCCTCGGGCGCGAGAAGCCAGCGCCGGAGATGTTCGGCGACGGTGTCGGCGTCGGCGTGGCGGTCGTGCAGCAGCAGCGCGGCGTCTTGTCGAACGCCGAGGAGCCCGGCGGTGGCGCGTCCGACGCCCATCGCCCGCCCGGCGTCGAAGCGGAGTCCGAGGTCGGCGTAGATCTCCTGTGCCCACGTTCCCCACTCGGGACCGACGATCGCGGCCAGCGCGTGGTCGGCGAGGCCCTCGGCCATCAGGCACTGCGGGGTGTTGACCAGGAAGATCGACTGCTCGTCGTGCCCGGCGCCGACGAGCAACTGCTCTTTCCGGCAGTGTTCGGTGTGGTGTCCGGGGTAGGCCTCGTGCGCGATGAGCGCGGGCAACGAGGACATGTACTGCGTGAGATCGGCGTTGATGGCGACGCGTGAGCGATAGTTGCCGAGGTAGTAGTTGAATCCCGACCACGGCTTGTCGGTGACGACCTCGAACTCCACGATCTCGTTGTCCAGCAACGGATATGCGGACCGGACTCGTTCGCGGAGCGCGCCGCTGAACGCGCGGACACACTCGTCGACCCGCTCGGGCGGGATCTCGTCGGCACGCCGGTGCGCGGCGTAGATGTCCCGGAGCTCGTCACCGGTGGCGCCCGGGACGCCGAGGGCCTCCGCCAGGTCGGCGTGCGCCTGCCGATACCGGTCCGGATCGGCCATCGCGATGTCGACGTCGAAGTAGGCGCGGACCTCGTCGACGAATCCGACGTCGTCGCCGGTGAACTTGCGCGCCGAGCACTCCAGCGCGCGCAGGTGGGCGCCGACGAACTCGGCGCGCTGCGCGTCCAGCGCGCCGGGCAGGTCGGCGAGCAGCCCGCGCGCGCGGTCGGCGAGCCGGGCTGGGTCGGGTGCGGGTGCGTTCTCGACCTCCGCCTTCAGCGCGGGATCGCCGGTGTAGGCGTCGACGAAGCCCCGTTCGAGGCGATCGAAGGCGAGGCCGAGGCGGAGGTACTCGGCCACCAGCGGGTCCGAGGCGTGGTCGGCGTCGGCGGCGGTCGGGGACGGCATACCGGCAGGCTACCGATCGACGCTGTCACACGTCGCCCTAAGCTGTACGCATGATCACTCCGGGAGCGGCGGAACCGACATCGGCGGAGCTGCCCTGATGGCCCGCAACGCCACCGATCGGGATCCCAGTCTGTACCTGGAACTCGACCGGAGGCAGTGGCGCGAACTCCGCGAGTCGATGCCCCTGGTGCTCAACGAGGACGAACTGGCCGAGCTCGTCGGCCTCGGTGAGCAGATCGACCTCGACGAGGTCGCCGACGTCTATCTGCCGCTCTCTCGTCTGATCCACCTGCAAGTCGCTGCGCGGCAACGGTTGTTCGCCGCGACCTCGACCTTCCTCGGTGAGCGGCAGACCAATCGGCAGGTGCCCTTCGTCATCGGGATCGCCGGCAGTGTGGCGGTCGGGAAGTCGACGACGGCACGCGTGCTCGCCGCCCTGCTCGCCCGCTGGGAGTCGCACCCGAAGGTGGACCTGATCACCACCGACGGTTTCCTGCTCCGCACCGCGGAGATGCAGCGTCGGGGCATTCTGCACCGCAAGGGATTTCCCGAGTCCTACGATCGCCGGGCCCTGCTGCGCTTCGTCACCGAGGTGAAGTCGGGTGCGCGCGAGGTCGCCGCGCCGGTCTACTCACACCTCGCCTACGACATCGTGCCCGACGTCTATCACTATGTGCGCCAGCCCGACATCCTCATCCTCGAGGGCCTCAACGTGCTCCAGACCGGAGCGACGCTGATGGTCTCGGACCTGTTCGACTTCTCCATCTACGTCGACGCCAAGATCGACGACATCGAATCCTGGTACATCTCGCGCTTCCTGCAGATGCGGACCACCTCGTTCGCCAACCCGGACTCGCATTTCCACGCCTATGCGTCGCTGACCGACGATCAGGCGACCGCCGCGGCCCGGGATCTGTGGACCTCGATCAACCGGCCGAATCTGATCGAGAACATCCTGCCCACCCGGCCGCGGGCGTCACTGGTGCTGCGCAAGGACTACGACCACTCCATCAACCGGGTGCGCCTGCGCAAGCTCTGACCGACGACGCGGCCCGGCGTTCGTCGAGTCCGGCCGGGTACCCGCCGGCCAGCGCGATGCGGTTCCACGCGTTGATCATCACGATCGACGCGACCAGCTGACCCATCGCGGCGGCGTCGAAATGGGCTCGTGCGGAATCGAACACGTCATCGGGCACACCGTTCTCGCCGATCAGCGTGACGCTCTCGGTGAGGGCGAGTGCAGCCCGTTCGGCCGGGGTGAACGCCTCTCCGGCCTCCCGCCACGCGGCGATCAGCATCAGTTTGTGCGGGTCGATGTCCTTGGCGAGCGCATCGGAGGTGTGCATGTGCAGGCAGTAGGCGCACCCGTTGAGTTGCGAGGCCCGGATGACGATCAGTTCGGCCAGTTCGGGGTCGACACCGGCCGACGACGCCCGCTGCAGCGCCACGAGGGCCTTGTACACGGACGGATTGTCCTGCGGTATCCACATTCTCGTCGCGGGCCGGGCGGCGGTGCTCATCGCCGTTCCCCGGCATTCGCACTCTCGCGACCGGCCAGCCACCCGTCGAGCGTCGTCGACGTGACGACGTCGGGATCGGCGGGCACGAGTCCGCCCCCGCGGATCGTCGGCCCCCCGAACCGGAGGCCGAACACCCACCGTGGTGAACCGGTCTGCGCAGCAACCGCTTTCGCCACATCGACCAGGTCCATCTCCACGGGGCCGCTCACCTCGATGGTCCGCTTCCCGGTCGGCCCCGCGGTCACCACGTCGGCGACCGCCACGGCCACGTCGGCGACAGCGGCCGGGGCGCACCGCATCCTGGGCACCACGGCGATCGGGCCGAACCCCATCGACGACATCATCTGCTCGGCGAGCTCGAACCACTGCACCGACGCCAGGATGGTGAGTGCCGCGGGGTCGACGACCTCGCCGTAGGCGGCCTCCTGTGCCGCTTTGCCCTGGTAGTAACCGAATTTGGCGTTGACCGCCGGATCGCCGGCGTTGACGATCGACACCACGACGACGTGCGCGACGCCCGCCGTCGTCGCGGCACGGCCGATCTTGGTCGCCGTGGTCTCGAAGAAGTCGATCGCCTCCTTCGCCTTCAGCGTCTGGAGACTGAGGCAGTCGACGACGGCGCCGGCGCCGTCGAACGCCGCCGCCAGACCCGTTCCGGTGTAGGCGTCGACGCCGGTCGCCCGGCTGGCACGCACCACCTCGTGGCCTCGCTCGACGAGCAGGTCGGCGACCCGACTTCCCAGCGCACCGCTGGCACCCACGACCACGATCTTCATCTCGTTCCTCCTCAAGGACGGACAGCTGTGTGTTGTGGGTTTAGGCTATGCCGCAATTAGCTCAAGAAAGTGGTCCAATCCGATGGCAGAAAAGCGGGTCAATTCGACGGCGGATCCCTGGGCCGAAGTGGCCGAGCGGCTGGGCGCGGACCTTTTCCTCGACCTGCAGCCCGATCCGGGCGCGGGTGCCCGCGGGCGCGGTGCCACCCTGCGCCGGGCCCTCACCGAGGCGCTGCGCTCGGCCATCCTCGACAACCGGCTGCCCGCGGGCACCGCATTGCCGCCGTACCGATCCCTCGCCGCGGACCTCGGTCTCGCTCGCGGCACCGTGTCGGCGGTCTACTCCGAACTGATCGCGGAAGGGTGGCTGACCGCGCGCCAGGGCTCGGCCACCCGGGTCGCCGACGGTGCCGCACGGCCACCGGCCATCGACGATCCCGGCGCGTCCACCGCCTTGCCGGCCCTGCGTCACGACTTCTCGCTGGGGCGACCCTGCGCCGGGATGTTCCCGCGCAACGACTGGATCCGCGCCACCCGGCGCGCCCTCACCGAGACCCCCGACGACGCCTTCGGACCGGCTCACCCCCGCGGGCGCCTCGAGCTGCGGAACGCCCTCACCGGTTACCTGGCCCGCACTCGGGGTGTCCGCACCGCACCGGACCTGATCGTTCTCGGGACGTCGGTGCTGTCGGCACTGGAGTTGTTGGCGCGCACGGTGATCGGTGGTGTCGTCGCGGTCGAGAGCCACGGTCTGCCCTTTCACCGGCATGCCCTCGAGCGCGGCGGCGCGCGGGTCGTACCGGTGCGCATCGACGCCGACGGCATGGTCATCGACGAGCTCGAACGCACCGGGGCGACCGCGGTCGTGCTGACCCCCAGCCACCAGTTCCCCACCGGTGTCGCCCTCTCGCCGGCGCGCCGGATGCAGGTCGTCGACTGGGCGCGGCGGACCGGCGCGGTCATCGTGGAGGACGACTACGACGGCGAGTTCCGCTACGACCGCGAACCGGTCGGTGCGTTGCAGGCGCTCGGCCCCGACGTCGTCGTCCACACCGGTTCGTTGAGCAAGAGCCTGTCGCCGGCGGTACGCGCGGGTTGGCTGGCCACTCCCGCCCATCTGGTCGAACCGGTGTTGCGCGGCAAGGGGTTCCGTGAGGCCGACGCGAGCATCGTCGATCAGCTCACGCTGGCCGAACTGATCGGTTCCGGAGCCTACGACCGGCACATCCGGCGCAGCCGTCAGGCCTACCGGACCCGACGCGATGCGTTGGTGGCGGCCCTGGCCGGAATCGGACTGGAACTCCCCGGCATCGCCGCCGGACTGCACGCGTTGATCCCCGTCGACCATGCCGACGAGGGAGCCATCGTCCACCGGGCCTACGAACGCGGAATCGCGGTGACCGGACAGTCCCTGTTCCGGCATCCCGACGCCGACCCGCTGCCCTCCGGCGGGATCGGTGTCGGCTTCGGCACTCCTGCGGCATCGACGTTCGGCGCCGATCTCACCGCATTGACCAGGCTCCTGGCCGACTCCGTGGCGCGTTGAACCCGGCGCGGGTCGGCACCGGCGGAGTCACTTGCCGAACCGCCGGCTCCGCGCGGAGTAGTCGCGCAAGGCGCGCAGGAAGTCCACCCGACGGAACTCCGGCCAGTAGGCGTCGGTGAACCAGATCTCCGAATAGGCGCTCTGCCACAACAGGAATCCCGACAGTCGCTGCTCTCCGGAGGTCCGGATCACGAGGTCCGGGTCGGGCTGACCTTTGGTGTAGAGATTGGCGTCGATCGCCTCCACGGTGACCGCATCCACCATCTCGGCCGCAGTCGCCCCGGCGGCCACCTTCTCCTCCAGGAGCGCGCGAACCGCGTCCACGATCTCCTGACGCCCGCCGTATCCGACGGCGACGTTGACGTTCATCCCCCGCCGTTCGGCGGTGCGGTCGGCGGCCGCCCGCAGACGTCCGGCCACCGGCTCGGGCAGTGCGTCGAGGGTGCCGACGATGCGGATGCGCCACTCGCCCTCGGGCGCGGAGATCTCGTCGACGATGTCCGGCACGATCTCGAGGAGTGCGTCGAGTTCGTCTGATGACCGGTTGAGGTTCTCGGTCGACAACAGGTAGATCGTGACGGCCTCGATGCCCAGGCCCGCGCACCAGCCGAGCATGTCCGCGATGCGCTGGGCACCCACGCGATGTCCGTGGCTGACGTCCTCGAAACCAGCCTCACGCGCCCACCGCCGGTTGCCGTCGCAGATGATCGCCACGTGACGCGGCAGGCGCTCGGTGTCGAGGAGCTGGATGAGCCGGCGTTCGTAGACGGAGAGGACGGGTCGTCGAAGCCGGTCCGGCAGGAGCTTCATCGTCGCGTCGTTCCGGCGTCGTGTCGGCCTCGTGTCACGCAGGACACCTTACGCGTCGGATCGCGGCTTGCCGGTGACGCTGTGGACGCGCGAAGTTACGGTACCGTAGGTTTGGTGAGCACGTTGCTGAACCCGTCGGCCGACGTCCGCCCACGACTGCGCGGGGTCATCCACCACTACTCCGCCTATGTGGCCGCGGTCGCCGGGCTGGCCCTGGTGATCGGCGCGGCCACGGTCGGCGACCCCGTCGCCGTCGTCCCGTGTGCCGTCTACGCGGTCACCGTGCTCGGACTCTTCGCGATCAGCGCCGGCTACCACCGGATTCCGTGGAAGACCGCCCGCGCGCGGACCCGGATGAAACGTGCCGACCACGCCATGATCTTCCTGTTCATCGCCGGCACCTACACGCCGTTCTGCGCCCTCGGGCTTCCCTCGCCGACCAGTTGGTGGGTCCTCGGCACCGTCTGGGTCGGCGCAGCCGCCGGTGCGACCCTCAAGATCGCGTGGCCCGGCGCACCCCGCTGGCTCGGGGTCACCCTCTACATCGTGCTGGGCTGGGTGATCGTGGCCGTCGCCCCGGCGCTCGTCGGCGAGACCGGTCTGCCCGTTCTGATCCTGCTCGCGCTCGGCGGTGTCTTCTACAGCGTCGGCGGCGTCCTCTACGCGGCACGCTGGCCCGACCCCTGGCCGGAGACCTTCGGTCATCACGAGGTGTTCCATGCATGCACAGCAGTCGCGGCCCTGCTGCACTACGTCGCCGCCTGGCTATTGGTGTTGGGCTGACCTGCCCGTTCGGTGACCGCGCACGGTTCGGGCGCGGTCGCCGTCGCTATGCTCCTTCCGTGAGCCCGGACATGCGCGCCCTCCACCGCCTCCGCGGTGGGGTCGTCGGCGCGCTGTCGGCCAGCACCGCGGTGGCCGCGCACGGGCTCGCGGCCGGCTCTCTCCCCGCCACCTCATCTCTGGTGTTCATGATCGCGGCGTGCACCGTACTCGGCTGGGCGATCGGCGCGACGGCCCGTCGTCGTCCCGGGTGGCTCGGCACGATCGGGCTCCTCGCGGCCGGGCAGGTGCTCGCACACGTGTCCCTCACCGCGCTCGATGCCTCGTCGGCGCACCACGCCGGTGTGAGTGCGCTGGCACACGCCCCGAGCGGAACCATGCTGTTCGTCCACGCGGTGGCGACTCTGCTCACCGCCGCCGCCATCCACGTCGTCGAACCCGCCCTGCTCAGCGTCCTGACCGCGGTCGTCGCACTCATCCGGGCCGTCCTCGACCCGCCCGCTGACGACGCGATCCTGCACGCCCCGCTGGCGACCCACGACGACGCGCGGCCCCGCCTGCGCGCCATCGCCGCTCTCGACACCCGCGGACCACCCTCTCCCGCACGCTGAATCCATCGACTTCCGCCGACCCGTCCATCCGACGGGCCGGTCGGTGCGCGTCTGCCATCCCGCCTGACCGCGGTCGATGCCGCGCGCCGTCTTCCGCATGAGAGGCCCACCCGTGACCCTGTCGAACTTGTCCCGCCCCGGTGAACCCACCGGGCCGCCCGACCCACGTCCCGAAACATCCGACGACAACCCGACTCCACCAGCCGCCGCACCAGACCGGCGAGTGACCCCGAACAGCTGGCAACCTCTGCTGCGCCGGTTGCACTTCTACGCAGGCGTCTTCATCGCGCCGTTCCTGATCGTTGCGGCCGTCAGCGGCGGGCTCTACGCGATCTCCCCGTCGCTGGAACAAGTCGTCTACCGCGATCAACTCTCCACCGACAGCACCGGCGACGCGCGGCCGGTCTCCGAACAGGTCGAGGCGGCGGCCCGGATCCGGCCGGACCTCACCCTGTCCGCGGTGCGCCCGGCCGCCGAACCCGGCGACACGACCCGCGTCCTGTTCGACGATCCCTCCCTCGGGGCGTCGAAGCGCCAGGCCGTGTTCATCGATCCGGTGACCCTGGAGTCGACAGGGCAATCGGTGTCCTACGGCAGCAGCGCCGCTCTGCCGCTGCGCACCTGGCTGAGCGAGTTCCACCGGCACCTCCACCTCGGTGAGCCCGGCCGGATCTACAGCGAACTCGCCGCATCGTGGCTCTGGGTGATCGCGCTGGGCGGCCTCGCCCTGTGGATCTCCGACTACCGCGCACGACGGAAACGGCGCACCGCCGAGTTGGTCACCTTCGACCGATCGGCGACCGGACGCAACCGCACCCGCAACCGGCACGGCGTGATCGGCGTCTGGATCGCCGTGGGATTGGTGTTCTTGTCGGCCACCGGTCTGACGTGGTCGAAGTACGCCGGTGAGCACGTCTCCGATGTGCGCACGGCGCTGAGCTGGACGACCCCGACGGTCGACACCTCGCTGTCCGGATCGACGTCCGGATCGGACGGGCACGGTGATCACAGCGGGCACGGCGATCATGGCGGCGCGGGTCACGAGCAGCACGTTCCGGAAACGTCCGGGCAGACGATCGCGCAGCTCGACCGGGTGCTGGTCGCCGCTCGGGCCGCCGGTGTGGACGGCCAGGTCGAGGTGTCCGTCCCGACCGATGCGGACACCGCCTTCACCGTCGCCGAGACCAGGCAGCCCTGGCAGTTCGCCCAGGACACCGTCACCGTGAACGGCGCGACCGGTGCCGTTGTCGACGAACTGTGGTTCGCCGACTGGCCGCTCGCCGCGAAACTCACGACCTGGGGCATCGCACTGCACATGGGCATCCTGTTCGGCTGGGTGAGCCAGCTGGTTCTCCTGCTCCTGGCGATCGCGCTCGTGGTGCTGATCGCCCGCGGCTATCAGATGTGGTGGCAACGTCGCCCGCGGCGCGGCGGCCCAGTCGCGATGGGTCGCCCGCCGGCACGGGGTGCACTGCGTCGGGTGCCGGTGGCCGGCGCGGTCACGATCGTGGTGGTGGCCGCGGTCGTGGGCTGGTTCGTGCCGTTGCTCGGACTCAGCCTCCTCGGGTTCCTCGTGGTCGACGCGGTGCTCGGAATGCTCGCCCGTCGCAAGCGAGTCGGCGTCGTCACCGGCGCCGGAAACGAGTCGAGCGGGTCGGTCGACTCGCGGTAGCCCGTCGGGCAGGCGGCGGGGACGTACGCGAGGAGGTCGGAGACTTCACCTCCGCATCATGTCCCCGCCGTCTGCAGGTGGAGCCCAGGTCAGGTGATCCTGGTCGGCTGAGGCCATGCGGGGAAACCCGGCCGACGCCTCACCGGCCCCTCTCACACCGTCGACCATCCGTTGTCATCCCGACCTCACGCTCCGCGGCGGCACTTCCCGACGCCGCTTCCTCACCTGGTCGGCACTCGTCGCCGGTCTCGCGTTCACGCCCGGCCTCCTCGGCGGCACCTCGCCGGCCCTACCCACACCGGCTCACCCCGCCGGCGTGTTCGGACTCGGGGTGGCGTCCGGTGACCCCCTCCCCGACGGCGTCGTGCTGTGGACGCGGTTGTCGCGCAACCCGTTCGCGCCCGGTGGCGGCATGGAACCACGCCCGGTGCGGGTCGACTGGGAGATCGCCGCCGACGAGTCCATGACCCGCATCGTGCGTCGGGGTACTGTCCACGCCACCGCGGAATGGGGACACAGCGTGCACGTCGACGTTCGCGGTCTCGCGCCCGCCGCTGACTACTTCTATCGGTTCCGGGCACTCGGCGAGGTCTCGACGATCGGCCGGACCCGAACGGCACCCGCACCTTTCGCACGCGTCGAGAAGATGACGGTCGCCGTTGCCTCCTGCCAGAACTGGTCCGACGGCTACTACCATGCGTACGCCGACCTGGCGGCGCATGCACCCGATGTGGTGCTCCACCTCGGTGACTACATCTACGAGAAGCCGATCCCGGCTCATGGTGGTGCGAGACCCGATGCGGTGCTTCCGCTCTCGGTAACACGGGAAGCAGTCGACCTCGACGACTACCGCGAGCGTTACGCGCTGTACAAGTCCGATCCCGACCTCCAACTCGCCCATGCAATGGCGCCGTTCGTGATCACCTTCGACGACCATGAGGTCGACAACAACTGGGCCGCAGCAGTTCCCGAGGACCACACCCCACTCACCGCGTTCGCGCTGCGTCGCGCCCGCGCCCTGCGCGCATGGTGGGAGAACACGCCGGTGCGGGTGGCGGCCCGACCGAACGGAACCGTCATCCGCGCGCATCGGCGGCTCGGTTTCGGAGACCTGGTGGACCTCACCCTGCTCGACACCCGCAGTCACCGCAGCGATCAGGCCAACGGGGACAACGACACCGGGCAGAACGCGCCCACCGCGGACGCCTCCCGGACCATCCTCGGTGCCGAACAGGAACGATGGGTGCTCGCCGGCTTCGCCTCGTCCCGGCGCCGGTGGAACGTCCTCGCCCAGCAGGTACCGATGGCCGACCTCGCCCGAATCGTCGACTCGACCCGGGCGGTCAGCATGGACGGGTGGAGCGGCTACGAGGCGTCGCGCTCCCGCGTCCTCGGCGGCGCCGCCGACCGGGGCGTGCGCAACCTGGTGTCGCTCGCCGGCGACATCCATCGCAGCGTGGTCGCCGACCTCCGGACCTCCTACACCGATGAATCGCCCACGCGCGGCATCGAATTGGCCGCGACGTCGATCACCTCCGGCGGCGACGGGGTGGACAGCGACGACGGCGACCGCCGCCTCAAGGAAGCCTCACCCCACGTCCGCTTCGGCAACTCGCAACGCGGCTACCTGCTCAACCGGATCCACTCCGATCGATGGGAGGCCGAGTTCCGCGTGGCGCCGTCGGTACGGTCGCCCCGCGGAACACTGCGTCGTCGAGCACTGATCACGATCCCGGACTCGACGTCTGAGGTCGACGTCGTCTGACGCCGCTCCCTGATCCGAAAGAACGCCCTGCCCCCTGCTCCCTCAGGAGCGCCCGGAGCTTACGGAGGGCGCGTCACGAAGGGTCACCCCCGCGCGAGCGCCGCCAGGACCTGGGCGCTGGCCTCCCAGCCCATGCACTTGTCGGTGACGGACTTGCCGTACACCAGCGGGGTGGCCTCGGTCGACTGCGCGCCGGGTTCGAGGAAGCTCTCCAGCATCACGCCGCTGACGTTCGACGGCTCACCGGCCTCGCGCGCCGCCCGAAGGCGCGTCGCGATCTCGGTGGCGACCTCCGCCTGACGGACATGATCCTTGCCCGAATTGGCGTGCGAACAGTCGATCATGACCCGGGCGGGCAGGCCGGCCGCGGCGAGCGCCTCGGCGGCCGCCGACACCGACTCCGCGTCGAAGTTCGGGCCGCGCGTGCCGCCGCGCAGGATGATGTGGCAGTCCTCGTTGCCCGCGGTCTCCACCACGGCACCGTTGCCGAAGTCGTCGACGCCGAAGAAGACGTGTTCGGCCGCAGCGGCTTTCACACCGTCGATGGCGACCTGGACGTTCCCGTCGGTACCGTTCTTGAACCCGATCGGCATCGACAGACCGGACGCCAGCTGCCGGTGGACCTGGGACTCGGTGGTGCGGGCGCCGATGGCCCCCCACGCGACCGCGTCGGCGATGTACTGCGGACTGGTCGGCTCGAGGAATTCGCAGCCGACCGGCAGGCCGAGGTCGATGATGTCGAGCAGCAGCGACCGGGCGGTGCGCAGGCCACGCTCGACGTCGAAGGTGTTGTCCATCCCGGGGTCGTTGATCAGGCCCTTCCACCCCACGGTGGTGCGCGGCTTCTCGAAGTAGACGCGCATGACGATCTTGAGCCGCTCGGAGTAGGCATCGGCCAGCGGCGCGAGGCGCCGGGCGTAGTCGATGGCGGCGATCGGATCGTGGACCGAACAGGGCCCGACGATGACGAGCAGCCGGTCATCGCGGCCGGCGAGGATGTCGGCGATCTCGTCCCGGTCGCGCTGGACGGCGACGGCTCGTCGTGCCGAGAGGGGCAGTTCGCTGCGCACGGTGTCGGGCGACGGGATCGGACGGAACGCCCGGATGCGGCGGTCGGAGGTCGATTCGGCGTTGTCGTCGGATCGGATCGGGAGGTCCGGCAAGGTGGTCACGTTGTGTGCCTTTCGAGGTCATGCCCGTGTCGTTGTGGTGACGAGGCATGCCCTGGGTGTGGTCGGAGCCCCGCTCAAATGACAAGAGCAGCGACCGTGGGGGTCGCTGCTCGGGCTCCGGGTGTGTCGTACGCGCGTCAGGTCAACGCATCATCGTGGCCCCACCCGGAGCCTCGATAAAGCGCCAATACGCGCGCACGGTGCTGATCACGGCGACCACACTAGCACAACGGTTTCGACACCCCGATTCTCACGGGTGCCCCCGGTCGATCAGCTCGCTGAGCACGAGGATCGACTCTGATCGATCCACCGGGCCCGCCCGCCGGATGCGTTCGAGCGCCTGCTCGAGGTGGCGTACGTCGCGGGCCATCACGTGCAGGACGGCGTCGGCCTGACCCGTGACCGTCGCCGCACCCACCACCTCCGGTATGGGCTCCCACGCCGCCTTCAACTCGTCGGGCGAGATGTTGCCCCGGCAGTACACCAACACGTATGCCTCGGTGGTCCACTGCATCGCGTGCGGGTCGACGACCGCGGTGAAACCCCGGATGACGCCGTCGGCGACCAGGCGGTCGACGCGTCGTTTCACCGCGGGGGCCGACAACCCCACCTGCTGCCCGATCTGCTGGTAGGTCGCCCGGGCGTCCCGGGTGAGGTGCGCGAGCACCCTCTCGTCGAGGTCGTCCAGTGTCCGCAACAGACCGCTCCCCTTCGCTTCCATACCGGCGATCCGTTGCGTTCAGACGCAATCGACGTCGATTGTTTGCACCAGACCTCGACGATACCCTCGATTCATGACGATGACGAGCCCCGGCACCGGCACCCACGCCAGCGCGGGCGCACCTCTCGGTGTCGTCGAACCTCATGTGGCGCACAACTATTCGCCGATCCCGGTGACCGCGGCCACCGCCGAGGGGGCCTGGATCACCGACATCGACGGCCATCGCCACCTCGACTGTCTCGGTGCCTATTCCGCGGTCAATTTCGGCCACCGCCATCCACGCATCGTCGCCGCCGCACTCGATCAGCTGGCGCGGGTCACGCTCACCAGCCGCGCGTTTCGGTCCGATCGACTCGAACCGTTCTGCGCCGCACTGGCTTCCCTGTGCGGCAAGGACATGGTCCTGCCGATGAACACAGGTGCCGAGGCGGTCGAATCCGGGATCAAGGTCGCCCGCAAGTGGGGTTACGACGTCAAAGGCGTACCCGACGGCCGCGCCACGATCGTGGTGGCCTCCGGGAACTTCCACGGCCGCACGACGACGATCGTCTCGTTCAGCGACGACCCCGAGGCGCGCGCCCGATTTGGCCCCTACACACCGGGATTCGTTCGCGTCCCGTTCGGCGACCTGGCTGCCCTCGATGCCGCGATCGACGAGAACACGGTAGCCGTCCTGCTCGAACCCGTCCAAGGCGAAGCCGGCGTCGTCGTGCCTCCCGACGATTACCTGCCCGGCACGCGGGCCCTCTGCTCCGAACGCGGCGTGCTGTTCATCGCCGACGAGATCCAGTCCGGTCTGGGCCGCACCGGTAGGACCTTCGCAGTAGAGCACTGGGGCGTCGAACCCGACGTCTACCTGCTGGGGAAGGCACTCGGCGGCGGGCTCCTACCGGTGTCGGCGGTGGTTGCCGACCACGACGTCCTCGGCGTCCTGCATCCCGGTCAGCACGGATCGACCTTCGGCGGTAACCCGCTCGCCGCGGCCGTCGGTCACACCGTCGTCGACATGCTCGCCGACGGGACCTGGCAACGACGGGCGGCGGAACTGGGCGATCATCTGCACGCCCGACTGCGCGACTTCGTCGGGAACGGGGTGGTGGCGGTGCGCGGCCTCGGCCTGTGGGCAGGGATCGATCTCGACCCCGCGCTCGGCACCGGCAAGGATTTCTGTCTGCGGCTGTCCGAACGCAATGTCCTCGCCAAGGACACCCACGGCTCGACGCTGCGACTCGCACCGCCGCTCGTGGTCACGGAATCCGAGATCGACTGGGCGATGGACCGATTCGCCGCGACGCTCAGGCAGGCGCCGGTGACCGCCGACCACGATTGAGCCACCAGGTGCTCGTCGAGAGCACGGTGGCGAACGCGCACCACGCCGGGTAGGCGGCGAGCGCGGCACCTGCCGTCCGGTTCGTCCGTGCGGTGCGCCGGGCGAGGTCGGCACTGCTCACGGTGAGCGCCGCCGCCGCGACCGACGCGGTTCCGAGGGCGCCCCGGCCGAAGTAGATCCAGCTCCACCCGCCGTTGAGCACGAGGTTGGCGCCGAGCGCCGCGAGATACCGCTGACGTTGTTCGTGGTCCCCGTCGTCGGCCAGGTCGTCGAGAGTGACCGCCGAGGTCACCGCGAGGTCGGCGTAAAGGGAGGTCCAGGCGAGCGGGAACGCCCAGTTCGGCAGCACAAAGGACGGTTTCGCCAGCTTCGGATACCAGGTCTCGACCGCCGGCTTGGTGACCACACTGCCGATGGCCGCCGCGGCAGCGGTCGCGAGTGACGTCCCGATCAGAGTGGAGATGCGCATGACTCCACTTCTACGCCTCGACTCAGGTGTCGGCGGGCCGCCGGTCGTCGGTGCCCGCGGCACTGGTGGCACCCGGGGTTCCGGGCGGGTTCGGTGCGACCGCGTCCGAACCGGCCGGGCCCGGCGAATCGGTTCCCTCGTCGAAGGCCTGGTCGGCTTCGGGGTGGTCGGCGTCGAAGGACGCGGGCAGCTTCTTCAGCTGCCGGTTCATCGACCAGATGAGGAACGCGGTCCCGACGAGCAGCAACAGGATCACGAGCAGGCCCAGCGGTGAGGCCTTGCCGAACTCCGGTCCCTGGGGTTCCTGCGCCAGGACCATCAGGGTGTCGTTCACGACTGTGCTGGTGCCCATCACGCCTCGATCCCGGCGAAGAGATCGGTCTCCGGCAGCGCGGTCTTGACCCGGGTCCGGGCGAGCTCGAACTCCTCCGTCGGCCACAGGCGTTGTTGCCACTCCAGCGGCACCGCGAAGAACACCCCGTTCGGATCGATCTGCGTGGCGTGGGCGCGCAGCGCGTCGTCACGCTGCGGGAAATACTTGGAGCACTCGACCTGGGTCGTCACACGGCCCATCAGATCGCCACGGCTCGGGTCCCACTTGCTGAGCCACTCGGCGAACGGACTCTCCTGGCCGTGCCGCGCGAACTCGTCGGAGAACAGGACCATCCGGTCCCGGATGAACCCGTGGGTGTAGTAGAGCTTCGACACGGTCCACGGTTCCCCTGCTTCCGGGAACGCATCCGGATCGCCGGACTGCTCGTACGCCGCGACCGATACCTCGTGGCAGCGGATGTGGTCGGGATGCGGATATCCGCCGTGCTCGTCGTAGGTGACGATCACGTGCGGGCGGAACTCGCGGACCACACGCACCAACGCCTCGGTGGCCTCGTCGAGCGGCACCGTGGCGAAGGAACCCTCCGGCACAGGCGGGAGCGGGTCGCCCTCGGGGAGTCCCGAGTCGACGAAACCGAGCCATGTCTGTCGGACGCCGAGCGCCTCGGCGGCCTTGGCCATCTCCTCGCGACGGACCTCGGTCATCCGCTCTTTGATGCCCGGGCGGTCCATCGCCGGATTCAGGATGTCGCCACGCTCACCGCCGGTGAGTGTGACGACGAGCACTTCGTTGCCCTCGGCCGCATACTTCGCGGTCGTGGCGGCACCCTTGCTCGACTCGTCGTCTGGGTGCGCGTGCACCGCCATCAGCCGGAACACACCCGACTTGGGGTCGCCGACGTGGGATTCGGTCACAGTTCCTCACCTTCGGATCGCTACTCCTCCCATGGTAGGTATTGACGCGTGAACAGTTCGGACGGGGGCGCCGCAGACGCCGGTGACGCGCCGCGCGCGACACCCGACACCTCGCGACCGCACAGCGGTCCGCGCGCCACCTATCCGGAGCGTTCGGAGACCGCCTCGGGGCGTCGTCGCTGGTTCATCGCCCTGTCGATCCTGGTCGTCGCAGCCGGGGTGGCGCTGGCGGTGATCGGCTACAACCGGTTCTCCACGGCCGATGTCACCGGCGAGGCCACCGGATACGAGATCCTCGACGACTCGACGGTCGCCGTGCAGTTCACCGTCGAACGGTCCGACCCGAGCCGTCCGGCGGCCTGCGTCGTGCGCGGACGTTCCCGAGACGGCAGCGAGACCGGCCGGCGCGAGATCCTCGTCCCCGCCGACTCCGCAGATCGCATCGGCGTCCGCACCGAGATCACGACGTCGAAACCGCCGGTCATCGGCGAGGTCTTCGGCTGCACCCTGGACGTCCCCGCCTACCTGAAGCCCTCGGCCTCGTGACCGCGTCCACCGGCAGCGAGCTGCCGTCGCCGCGCGCCGCCTTCGCCTCCATCGGCAGCCGCTACTTCCCCCTTCTGGTCGCCGTCTTCGTCGGCGTCATGCTCATCAGCAACGTCACCGGCACCAAAGGCGTCGTGCTGTTCGACGAATGGCTGCGGGTCGATCTCGGGCCGATCCAGATGGACGGCCTGGTGACCGACGGTGCCTTCTTCCTGTTCCCGCTCGCGTACGTGCTGGGCGACGTGATCAGCGAGGTCTACGGGTTCCGTGCCATGCGCCGGACGATCCTCGCCGGGTTCGCGGTCCTGATTCTCGCGTCGTTGTGTTTCTGGTTGACCATTCACCTGCCGGCCGCCGAATTCTACGAAGGCCAGGCGGCTTTCGAGACGGTTGCCGGGGTCGTCCCACAATTCCTGCTCGCCGGATTGGCCGGTTATGTCGTGGGCGAATTCCTCAATTCCTTCGTCTTGGTCAAAATGAAGGAACGCGCCGGGGAAAATCGTCTCTGGGCGCGCCTGTTGGGTTCGACGATTGTCGGCCAGTTGGCCGACACCATCGTCTTCTGTTCGATCGCCGCCACCGCCCTGGGTATCTCGACCTGGGGAGATTTCATCAATTACACGATCGTCGGGTTCGTCTGGAAGACACTCGTCGAGGTCATCCTCATGCCTTTGACGTATTTCGTTGTGGGATGGCTGAAACGGATGGAACCGACGTATCAGGACGCTCTCGGCGCGCTGTCGCGCGGCAGTACCGATGTGCCATAGGTCTCACCACCTGGTACCCTGAACGGATACACGGCTCCGCGAGGGGTCGTGTTGCTGCATTTTCAGCAGTCCATATGCCCCTGGTGTAAACGGTCGCCCGGGGCGCGGACAACACAAAGGAGTGACCGATGACCGACACCCAGGTGACCTGGCTGACCCAAGAGTCGCATGACCGCCTCAAGAGCGAGCTCGATTCGTTGATCGCCAACCGTCCGGTCATCGCCGCCGAGATCAACGAGCGTCGCGAAGAAGGCGACCTCAAGGAGAACGGTGGCTACCACGCCGCTCGCGAGGAGCAGGGCCAGCAGGAAGCGCGTATCCGCCAGCTGCAGGAACTGCTGAACAACGCGAAGGTCGGCGAGGCGCCGACCCAGTCCGGCGTCGCACTGCCCGGTTCCGTCGTGACCGTCTACTACGACGGTGACGAGAAGGACACCGAGACGTTCCTCATCGCCACCCGCGAGGAGAGCGGCCAGGGCGGCCTGGAGACCTACTCCCCGAGCTCCCCGCTCGGTGCCGCCCTCATCGACGCCAAGGTCGGCGAGACGCGCGAGTACTCCGTGCCCAGCGGCGCCACCATCAAGGTGACCCTGGTCAGCGCGGAGCCCTACCACGGCTGATCGGACGACGAACACAACCCGGGACGGCATGACCGTCCCGGGTTCTGTGTTTCCGGGGGTGCTCGTCCGTGAGCTGCCGGTCGCGCTACCGGCGAACCTCGACTCGACTCCTGGACTTCGATCGAAGTCCAGGAGTCGAGTTGGGGTTCATCGGTCGTGCCCTACGCGTGGTCGACCCCATACGTCGCCTGCGCGGACGTGAAGCCCTCATACTCGAGCTGTTCGATCAAGCCCTGCCGCGAGAACGCCGTCATCGAACGATAGTCGCGGGCCTTCTGCGCCGCCTGTTCGTTCCAGTCGACGGCGCCCTGAGCCTCGACCTCGGTCACGGCGTACGTCGCGTCGGCCGTCGAGAACCCTTCGTACTCCAGCTGATCGATCAGACCCGCTCTCGAGAACGCCATGATCGAGAGGTACTCCTTCGCCTTCGCCACTGCGCTCGTCTGCTCCCAGGTCGCGAGTGACTCTGCACCGGGAGTCCCGGTCGTCGGTGACTGCTCGAACTCCTGGCTCGAACCGGTAGCGGTCACAGCGACGCCACTTTGAGTGCCGATCGTACTGACTCCCAACGCAATTCCGCACACCGCGACCACGCCGGCAATCAGACGGGGCCACACACGGTGCGCCAACGCCGGTCGCGCTCCGACCGGCGAACCTCGACTCGACTCCTGGACTTCGATCGAAGTCCAGGAGTCGAGTTGACGTTCATCGGTCAAGCCGCGGTCAGCTTGTCCAACCACGGCCGGAGCAGACTCGCCAGCTCGCCGCGTTCGAGCGTTCCCCACGTCCACCGGATCACCATGATCCCCTGTGCGCGCAGCGCATCCTCCCGACGCTTCTCCCGGATGAGTGCATCGCGCGGGCTCTCACCCTGGCGCAACAGTCGGCCGTACTTCTGTAGTCCGTCGAACTCACCGACAAGTGTTCCGTCCCAGTCGAAGTCGGTCCGCGCGTCTCCGGCGTCCGTCTGGAACGTGTGCTGCAGTCGCGGAGTCGGCAACCCGGCCTCGATCATCTGCGCCCGGCTCCACGACTCCCCGACACTCTCCGACGCACCGTCCGCATGCGCAAGGGCACGACGCGCGGTCCCCGCACCGCGCCAACGGTTCCGCGACGCGAGGATACGGGTCATCGTGGCGATGTCAGCGCCGGACGCTAGCGCACGATCGAACACGACCAGCGCTTGGGCGAAGTCACCGGACATCGCAACATCTACAGCGGTTCGCTCACGAGACGTGACTCTGATTCCGCCGATGTCGACCACCTCGTCGGGCGCCACCGGCCCGGCATGGACGATCCGTAACCCGTGCCCGAACCCGCCCACCTTCGACTTCTTCGTCAGATGCACGACCTCGCGTTCCGGGTGCAGCAGCGGCAGCTGGTGAACGGCTGCCGCCGAGTCGTGACTCAGGATCGACGCGTCACAGTCTCGAACAGACGTCGCGACCGCGATCGATCTGAGTCGGTACAGACGGTCACCCGGGTCCTCGGCGGACGCCTCGTCGGCCGCCATTGCGCAGACCCCCGGGGCAAGACGAATCAGTTCGCCGCGCCGTACGGCGGCTGTCACAGCGTCGTCGTTGATGCCGAGTCGCAGCGTTGCCGTGCGGCGAATCAGCCCGTGTCTGTCGGTGGGAAAAGAGGTCATGACTTTAGGACGCACCAGGGCCGATATCGGATCCGCTTGCGAGGGTCGCTTACCCCACGACCGGCGAACCTCGACTCGACTCCTGGACTTCGATCGAAGTCCAGGAGTCGAGTTGACGTTCACCGGTTGACCTCAACAGGAGGCTGATCCTGTTTCGACCCGCTCGCCCGGGGCTCGACCCGGAAGCCCGTGCTTCAATGTGACCCATGGCACGTTCTCATGAGCTGGAGTCCTTCGATCTCGACTTCTTCGACGATGCGCCGGTCCGGCACGTCATCGACGTGCGCCTGCCGGTCACGCCGGAACGCGCGTGGGCCGAGTTCACCCGTCAGCACACGCTGGACTGGTGCCGCGCGATCAAGAAGATCGAGTTCGTGTTACCGCCGCCGTACGGTGTGGGAACACAACGCCGCGCGGTCCTCGGTCCCGGCTATGTGACCCTCGACGAGGACTTCTTCGACTGGACCGAGGACCCGGCGAATGGCCGCTACCGCAACGGTTTCCGGGTTCTGAGGGCGAACGTCCCCGGCATCCGACGCTTCGGTGAGGCGACCGAGATCCTGCCCGCCGACGTGGGCTGCCGACTCAAGTGGACCTTCGCGCTCGAGTTGCCCACCTCGTCCCGTGTGGTCAGCGCGTTCTCCGGTCCCGCGTCGTCGACGGTCTACAAGACCATCGAGGCCGACACCCTCAAGCATTTCGCGAACCTCGAACCTGCGATGTGAGCCGTCGGCCGGTTGTCAGGCCACCACCGCGACGGCCGCCGAAGTTCGACCCGTCGTCGGCATCGGCGAGGCAGTCAGCGTGCCCCGGCCCAGGTCATCGGCGAGACGCATCAGCACGCGAACCGATGGAGAGGCTTGTGCGCTCCCCGTCCACGCAGGCTCGATCGCCACGGTGAACGCGTCCACGTCGACGACCGTCGGGCGTCGCCCGTCGACCTCTGCAGAGCGGCAGAGCTTCCGGTCGCGGGTCAGCACGTGCAGCGTGATCATGTCCACGACGGGCGGCGAGTTCTCCCCACCGAGTGTTGCTCGCCACCAGCACAAGCCGTCGATCCCGACGTCGCGATTGTCGAGACCGGGACATCTCTTCGATGGACGATGGCGTCCGGCGGACCTCTCGAACAAGGCGAGACCGGCGCTACCCAATGTCGGTAGGACGCGGGTGTCCACACCGCCACCCCCGGCGGTGGCTTCCTCGTTCTGCACGCCTGTG
Source organism: Gordonia sp. NPDC127522 (assembly GCF_042672305.1). Lineage (NCBI taxonomy): Bacteria > Bacillati > Actinomycetota > Actinomycetes > Mycobacteriales > Gordoniaceae > Gordonia > Gordonia sp. NPDC127522. Next base: position 80,348 of record NZ_JBHXVK010000018.1, on the reverse strand, counting down.
ATCAGCTCTACTGCCGGGGCAGTGACCCAGTGCACCGGTGCGTCGGCGAGATTCAACACCGTCACCGCGAGCGACGAAGACCACCAGTTGATGAGGCTGAGGAGTCGGTCCGCCTCCTCGAGTGCGGCCTCCCTGTCGGTGTACTCGTCCGGATCGAGATGCAGCGAGCCATCGTCGGCATCGTTGAGATCTTCGGCCAGCAGTCCCGCTTCGGCCTCGAGTTCGTCCAGCCGCCGGTAGGCCTTCCGTCGTTGCTCGTGAACGTCATCCATGAGCTCGTGCCGGACCTGGTGAGCAATCCGTGGTGTCCAGGCCGCCTCGGCGGAGTGTGTGCGTCGTCCCATGGCGGGCAACGTAATCCGTCCCGCTGTCGCGGCCGCGCCGGGAATCCACAGCAGGAACGCCCGTCCACAAACTCGTCACTCCCGGAGAAACCCCGCGTCGGCGAGGGCCCGCCGGACGTCGTGCTGGTGGTCGTGTCCGCGGGTCTCGACACTGACGGTCACCTGCACCTCGCCGAGATACAGGTCGTCGGCGACGCGGGAATGGACGACGTCGAGCACACTCGCGCCGAGGTCGCGGAGCAGTTCCAGCAGTGCGACCAGTCCACCGGGCCGGTCGGAGACGGTCGCGGTCACGGTCAGGAATCGTCCGGCGGCGGTCAGGCCGTGCGTCGTCACATGGCGCAGCAGCAGCGGGTCGATGTTGCCGCCGGACAACACGACGCACACGGTCCCGGACAGCGCGAGCCGACCGCTCACCGCCGCCGCCACCGCCGCGGCCCCGGCAGGCTCGACCACCAGCTTCGCCCGCTCCAGCATGAGCAGCAGCGCGGTGCTCAACTCTTCCTCGCTGACCGTGACGATCCGGTCCACGAACTCGGAGACGTGCGCGAACGGGACCTTCCCGGGTGTCGCGACGGCGATGCCGTCGGCCATGGTGTTCATCGCCGCGACCGGTGTCGGCCGCTCCTCGGCGAGCGACGTCGGCCAGGCCGCGGCCTGCGCCGCCTGCACGCCGATCACCTCGACCTCCGGTCGTCGCAGACGCGCCGCCGCGGCGACGCCGGCGAGCAGCCCACCGCCGCCGAGTGGCACGAGAATCGTTGACACGTCCGGGATCTGCTCCAGGATCTCGACGCCGACCGTCGACTGTCCGGCGACGATGTCGAGATGATCGAACGGATGGATCAGAGCCGCGCCCGTCGTATCGGCGTGACGCTGCGCCTCGACCAGCGCCTCGTCGACCGTCGATCCGGCGAGCACCACCTCTGCGCCATAGGCTTTCGTCGCGGCGATCTTCGGCAGCGCGGCCCCGGCCGGCATGTAGACCCGTGAGGCGATCCCCAGTTCCGATGCCGCCCAGGCGACTCCCTGCGCATGATTGCCCGCACTGGCCGCGACGACCCCCCGGGCACGTTCCCCCGCCGACAACCGGGAGATGCGCAGGTACGCGCCGCGTGGCTTGAAAGATCCGGTGCGCTGCAGGTTCTCGCACTTGAGCCACACCTGCGCACCGCTGCGCTCGGACACCACCCGCGACGCGATCGTCGGGGTCCGCCGGATCACGGACGCGAGCTCGTCGGTGGCGCGGTCGACGTCGTCGGCAGTCAGCAGCATGCGACCAGTATCGGCCATCCCCCACCGGCGGGAACCACCAGAGGAGACGTCATCGCGCCGTCGAGCTCCCGCGGTCGTCCGGTGACGTCGACTCCCCGATCTCCCGGAGTTCGCGCATCGCCCGGTCGAGCACGGCTGCGGTGTCGGCGTGCACCATGTTGTCGGTGTGCACCATGTCCCCGTCCGCATGGTCCGCGGCACCTCTGCGTGTGTCGACGGCCGCCGCGGGGTCGAGATCGGCACACTCGACGAGCAGGTCGGCAACGTCGATCCGGCCCCGGGCGCGCAGCAGTGCGGCGGCGTCGCGCGCCGTGGTCCACAGCTGCGTCGGCTGACCGCTGTCGCGCCATGCCCCGAGCAGGACGACGTAGGCCTGGGCGGCACGCGGTACGTCGCCGACGCGGACGAGACACGCCGCTGCGCCGACACGAGCGACCCCGACGATGAACGTCGCCCCGACGCCGGCGGCACGTTCGTGGGCGCGTTCGTAGAGGGCGAGCGCGCTGGACGGGTCGTGCGGAGACAGCAGCTCGCCGTGGACGTAGTCGAGGAAGGCGTGCTGCGACGGCCCCGCCGACGGGTCCAGCGTCGACCGGGCCTCGGCCAACAGCCGGGCAGCCTCGCTCGAGTCCCCGGCGTACGACGCGGCGAGCGCCGCAGACGCGAGAAACGCCGACCCCAGGGACGGGTGGGTGCCGCAGCGGGTCCATTCCCGTACCGCCACCGCGAAGTCGCCGCGGAAGTGCGCGACCGCCGCCCTGGCCGCCCGCGCACCGACCAACGCGGGCGCATCCGGATCCGGTGGCGTCCCGGTGGCATTGGGACGTAGGGCAGCGGTCGCGAAGTCGACGGCGAGGTCGAACTCGCCGACGAGCCGCGCGGCCTCGGCCGCCGCGGACAGCATCTCGGCGCGATCGGGATGACCATCGAGCCACACCGAACGCGCCGATTCGATAGCCCACGTCCACAATTCGGTGAGGTTGCGCCATGTGCTGACCAGCGACAGCGATGTCGTGATCGCCACGAGTACGTCGACGCGTCCGCGCGCCAGGGCCAGGTCCCGCGCCGACCGCAGGTTGTCCATCTCGGCATGGAGACGTTCATTCGCCTCGAACTCCGCGACGCCGAGCCACTCGTCGCCGATGTCCCGCACCGTTGCGACACATTCGTCGAGGAACCGGTCCTCGGCCGCGGCGAGCACGCCCGCACGGTCGAGGTGATCGAGCAGATGGGTCCGGATGAGATGCAGGAGACGGTATCTGCCGCCCGACGCGTCGGCGACGAGCAACGAGCTGTCGATCAGACGGTGCAGGGTCTCCACCGGATCCAGCCCGCCGTCACCTCGCACGCCGATGCCCCCTGCGCCGATGACCTCCGCGTCCACGCTCCGCGCGACGGATTCGAACGTGCGCAGCGACACACCGCCGGGAAACGGTGCGAGGGCGGCGAGTACGGCTTGATCGACCACGGTCAGCCGTCGAAACGACATGTCGATGCTGCTGCGGAGCGTCAGCCGCCGTTGGTCGTCGGGTCCGGTTCCCGTCGCGAGATCGAGTGCACCATCGAGCATTCGGGCCACTGCCGACATCGGCATCACGGCGGCCTGACGCGCCGCCAGTTCGATGCCGAGCGGGAGCCCGTCGACACGGCGCACGACGTCGACGAGATCCGCGAGCTCACGACTCGACACCGCGAAGTCCGGATTGCGTCGCAGCGCGTGCTCGACGAACGCGCGCACCGCAGGCTGCCGGGCGACCGCGTCGACGTCGACGTCGACGATGCGAGTGGGAAAGGTCAAGGGCTGCAAACGCAGGACGTACTCGGCGGGGAGTGAGAGCACGACTCTGGAGGTGGCCAGGATCCGCACTGCGGGAGCCAGTTCGACGATCGCCGCGATCACTTCGCGACAGGACGACAACACATGTTCGCAGTTGTCGAGGACGAGCAGGAGCGACCCGTCGACGGCGCGCGCGATCGCGTCCACGGAAGCACCCACCCCGACCTCGAGACCCAGGGTGGACACCACCGACGGGAGGACGCGGTCGGCTCGCGCGACCGCGGCGAGGTTGACGACGACAACGGCGTACCCGGGGAACACCGCGGGGTCGGCGGCGACGTCGAGCGCGAGACTGGTCTTGCCGACGCCGCCCGGACCGGTCAGGGTCACGACCCGATGCGCCGACAACAGCCGGATGATCTCGGCGCGTTCTCGCTCCCGCCCCACCAGAGGCCCGGCCGGCGGAGCAGGTCGACGCCGCGAGGACACCCCGGACCCGTGATGTGTCTCGGCCGGCCCGTATTCGGAGCCCGCCGCCACGCGCTGCTCGAGCGACGCGAGGGCCGGACTCGGATCGAGACCCGTCCGCTCACGCAACCGGTCGCGGAACTCCATCGCGACCGCCATCGCGTCGCCGACACGCCCGTCGGCGGCGAGTGCGCGGATGAGCAGTCGTGCCGAACTCTCGCGCAACGGCGCGGACGCGACACCGGCCCTCGCCGTCGCGGTCGCGCTCGGGTCGCGGCACTCCACCAGCGCTTCGACGTGGGTGTCGGCGAGCCGGTTGTGGAGGTCCTCCAACGCAACGCGTTCGGTGTCCAGGTCGGGGATGCCGGCGAACTCGCCGAGCGGCTCGCCGCGCCAGAGTTCGCGGGCCCGGACGGTCAGACGGAGACGCTCGGCGGGATCGGGCGTGTCGGCGGCGGATGCGAGCAGGTCGCGCACGATCATCACGTCGACGACGGACACCCGGAGCCGGTAGCCGTCGGGGCGTCGTTCCAGCAGATCGCCGTGTCGGCCGAGATGGCGTCGCAGCCGGGACACCAGATTGTGCAGTGCGGCAATCGGTTCCCGCGGCAGGTCGTCGCCCCAGAGAGCGTCGACGAGCCGCCCGGTACCCATGCCGTACCGGCCCGCGACGGTCAACAGCGCGAGCAGGGCGCGTCGTCGTTCCCCGGGAACCGCGACCTCGACACCGTCGACCCGCAGCCTCAGCGCACCCAGCAGGCCGACCTCGACTGCGGGCCGCACGTGCCCGTCTTCGGTTCCGCGCACCACCATCCCGATCGTCGCTCTCTGTTTTCCGACGGCCTATGCAGGATGAGCGTAGGTCTCCACCGACACCCATGTTCGATATCGCTCGAGGCCGATCGCCGCGGCCAGGTCCGCGGTCTGCGAGCGCTGAGCCAGCAGGGCTCGCACCTTACGGTCCAGTTCGGCCCCGTCGAGATCGATTCGCAACGCGACCATCTCCTCCGGACACTGGCGCGGCCCGCCCAGCGCCCACATGTCGAACTCACGGGCGAGGTCGAACTCGATCCCCCGCCCGGTGCCCACCGGGTGGAGGATTCGCGGGCAGGTCGACGAACGGTCGACGGCGAGGCGGACCCACCGATTGACGGTGCGGTGGTCGGGGTGCCCGGTCACGCCGTCGGGACCGAAGGTCAGGACGGTGTCGGGTGACACGTCGTCGAGGAGGGTGGCGATGCGTCCGACCGGCCCGCTTTCGTCGATCGCCGCCAGTGAACCATCGGGTAGGTCCAACCAGTGGTGCTCCTGAACGCCGAGCTCGATGAATGCCTTCTCGAGTTCGCCGGTCCGGACCAGGGCGAGCTCCGAACGCTCTGCGGCGGTGGCATTCTCGTCGGCCGCTTCCCCGCGGCTCGCGGTCACGCACACCACGCGCCCACCCGCGTCGCGGACGGCGGCCATCACGCCGCCGGCGAGGTAGGTCTCGTCATCGGGGTGAGCCCAGACGGACATCACGGTGCCCAGGTCGCTGATCTGTGTTGTTCTCATGCGTCGACGGTCTCTGAGCCCGCTGTCACGGGGCTGTCACCATCGGCTCACCGCCCAGCGGGCCACGGTCCGGTCATGACAGCGCCGCGACAGGACCCCGGCGCACGCTCGGTGCACACGCCGCCCGGCGTGGTTACGACATCGCACACGAGAGGTTCATCCCATGACCACCACACACGCCGCCGGTTCCGACACCGCGATCGACTTCGCTCGGGTCGAGGCCTTCGCCGGCCAGGTGAGCGCCGATCTCACCCATGCCTACCACTCGATCAGCACCTACCTGGGCGACCGCCTCGGACTGTGGCGGGCGCTGGCGCAACTCGGTTCGGCGACGAGCGCCGAGCTCGCCGAACGCTCGGGACTCGCCGAACGGTATGTGCACGAATGGTTGTGCGTGCAGGCCGCGGCCGGATACGTCCTGCTCCGCGACGCCGGTGATGACGCCGCGAATGGCCCAGAGGTGTTCGTGTTCCCCGCCGAGCACGCGATGGTGCTCGCCGAGGACAACAGTCCGGCGGCGATCGTGGCCGGCTTCGAGGTCGCCGCCGCGGTATGGTCCTCGGTCGACCAGCTCGCGCATGCGTACGCGACCGGCGACGGCGTGCCCTGGCACGCGCACGATTCCCGCCTGTTCTCCGGCGTCGAACGGTTCTACGGCACGATCTACCGGGCGTCGTTGCTCAGCGAGTGGGTTCCGGCGATCGACGGCCTCGGACAGCGCCTCACCGACGGCATCCGCGTTCTCGACGTCGGGTGCGGGTACGGGGTCCCCACGATCCTGCTCGCCGAGGCCTTCCCGAACTCCACGTTCGTCGGCGTGGACAGCCACGAGGAGTCCGTCCGGCGCGCCACCGCAGCCGCCCAGGCGGCCGGGGTCGACGACCGGGTCCGCTTCGAGGTGGCGACGGCCCAGTCGTACGCCGGCGACCACGACGCGATCATGATCTTCGACGCCCTGCACGACTTCGGCGATCCGGTGGGTGCGCTCGCACACGCACGGTCGTCACTGCGTCCCGGCGGTCAGGTGATCGCCGTCGAACCGCTGGCGCACGACACACTGGCCGAGAATCTGACCAATCCCGTTGCGCTGCTGTTCTATTCGGGTAGCTCATACCTCTGCGTGCCGCACAGCATCGCCGACGGCACGACCTCGCTGGGCGCCCAGGCCGGCCCCACTCGACTGCTCGACACCTTCCGGGCGGCCGGTCTGACCTCGGCGCGTGTCGCGGCGACCACTGCGTCGAACCTGCTCCTCGAGGCGCGGGTCTGACGGCGACCCCGACTCCTCAGCGCAGCGCGTTCTCCAGGTCCCCGAGGAGGTCGTCGATGTCCTCGATACCGACCGAGAGCCGGACGAGGTTGGCGGGGACCTCGAGGAGCGATCCGGCGGTCGAGGCGTGCGTCATCGCACCGGGGTGTTCGATCAGCGACTCGATGCCGCCAAGTGATTCGGCGAGCGTGAACACCTCGGTGCGGGCGCAGAACTCCTTGGCGGCGTCGAGCCCGCCCTTGACCAGCACCGACACCATGCCGCCGTAGCGCTTCATCTGCTTGCCCGCGACCTCGTGGCCAGGATGGTTCGCCAGACCCGGGTACAGGACGGCGTCGATCTTGTCGTGGCCGCTCAGGTAGTCGACGACCTTTTCCGCGTTGTCGCAGTGCCGGTCCATCCGGACGCCGAGGGTCTTGATGCCGCGCAGGGTGAGGAACCCGTCGAACGGTCCGGGGACCGCCCCGGCGCCGTTCTGCAGGAACGCGAACGCCTCGTCGAGCTCCTCGCTGTCGGTGACCAGTGCGCCGCCGACGACATCCGAGTGCCCGCCCAGGTACTTGGTCGTGGAGTGGAGCACCACGTCGGCGCCCAGGACGAGCGGCTGCTGCAGGTACGGCGAGGCGAAGGTGTTGTCGACGACGAGCTTCGCGCCGGCCTCGTGCGCGACGGCGGCGAGGGTCTCGATGTCGCCGACGTTGAGCAGCGGGTTGGTCGGCGTCTCGGTCCAGACCAGCTTGGTCTCCGGCCGGATGGCGTCGCGCACCGCGGCGACGTCGGACACCGGGGCCACCGAGTAGGTGATGCCCCACTGGCTGAACACCTTGTCGATGAGCCGGAAGGTCCCGCCGTAGGCGTCGTTGGGGATCACCAGATGATCGCCCGGCCGCAGCGTCGAGCGCAGAACACAGTCGGTGGCGGCCATGCCGGAAGCGAAAGCCCGTCCGTACGTGCCGCTCTCGAGCGCAGCGAGATTGGCTTCGAGGGCGCGTCGGGTCGGGTTTCCGGTGCGCGCGTACTCGAAGCCGTCGCGCAGTCCGCCGACGCCGTCCTGGGCGAAGGTCGAACTGGCGTAGATCGGGACGTTCACTGCTCCGGTCTGCGGATCCGGCTCGTACCCGGCGTGGATGGCGCGGGTCGAGAAGCCTTGCCAGCGAACCGAATCCGCGGCACTGCGTCGTTCACTCACGGTGATGCTCCTATCCGACGATCGGGTGGCTCGACACGAAGGCGAGCAGGTCGTGGCGCGTGATCACGCCGATGGGCTTGCCGTCCTCGACCACCATCAGCGCGTCGCAGTCGCCGAGCGCCTTGGTGGCCGCCGACACCGGTTCGCCGGAACCGATGAGCGGGAACGGCTCCCCCATGTGTGCCGACACCGGGTCGGCGAGGCTGGCACGACCTTCGAAGACCGCGCTGAGCAGGTCGCGCTCGGTGACCGCACCAGCGACCTCGCCGGCCATCACCGGCGGTTCGGCGCCGACGACCGGCATCTGCGAGACGCCGTACTCACGCAGGATCTCGATCGCGTCGCGCAGGGTCTCCTGCGGGTGGGTGTGCACGAGGTCGGGCAGGGCGCCGGTCTTGCCGCGCAACACATCTCCGACGAGGGACTCCTTGGTGTTGGCGTCCAGCGGCGTCCGCAGGAAGCCGTAGCTGCTCATCCACTGATCGTTGAAGATCTTCGCCATGTAGCCGCGGCCACCGTCGGGCAGCAGTACGACGACGACGGCGTCGGGCCCCTCACGCTCGGCGACCTGCAGGGCCGCGACCACCGCCATCCCGCACGAGCCGCCGACGAGCAGCCCTTCCTCGCGGGCGAGACGCCGGGTCATGTCGAACGAGTCGGCGTCGGACACGGCGATGATCTCGTCGGGGATGTCCGGGTCGTAAGCCGACGGCCAGAAGTCCTCCCCGACACCCTCGACGAGGTAGGGGCGCCCGGTCCCGCCCGAGTACACCGACCCCTCGGGGTCGACGCCGACGATCTTCACCGAGCCGCCGGACACCTCCTTGAGGTACCGGCCGGTACCGGTGATGGTGCCGCCGGTGCCGACGCCGGCCACGAAGTGCGTCACCTTGCCGTCGGTGTCGGCCCAGATCTCGGGACCGGTGGTCTCGTAGTGACTCTGCGGACCGGCCGGGTTCGCGTACTGGTTGGGCTTCCACGCACCGTCGATCTCGGTGACCAGGCGGTCGGAGACGCTGTAGTAGCTGTCCGGGTGGGACGGCTCCACCGCGGTCGGGCAGACCACGACCTCGGCACCGTAGGCGCGCAGGACGTTGCGCTTGTCCTCACCGACCTTGTCCGGGCAGACGAACACGCACTTGTAGCCACGCTGCTGGGCGACGAGCGCCAGGCCGACGCCGGTGTTGCCCGACGTCGGTTCCACGATGGTCCCGCCCGGCTTCAGCTCACCCGAGGCCTCCGCGGCGTCGATCATCCGCACGGCGATGCGGTCCTTGCTGCTGCCACCGGGATTGAGGTACTCGACCTTGGCGGCGACCAGGCCCGATCCGGGTGAGGTCACCGAGTTCAGCTTGACCAGCGGGGTGTTGCCCACCAGGTCGACGACGTGATTGGCGATACGCATGCGTCCATGGTCCCAGAGCCGCCGCGAACAGCGACACCCGGCCGCTGCCCCGGTCAGCAGATCCCGCTGAACGCCTAAACTGGCACTCGTGTCCGGTTCGAGTCGTCGAGGAATCGTCCCCGCCAGGATCGTGCGCGACGTCGGCGCGACAGCGGCCGCGACCGCGGGCGCGGCCGGCGCCGGATGGGCCGCCTACAACCTGTTGAACAGTCAGGCCGCCGAGGCCCGCGTGGTGATCCCGCACCGTACCGACAACGCCCCGGACGGCGACGGCGTGTACCGCCCCGACGGCACCAGCGCACGTTTCACCCGGGACACCGTGTACGACCTGTATCTCGTAGTGTTCGGGGACTCGACGGCGGCCGGACTGGGTGCCGAGACCGCGGACGAGACGCCGGGAGTTCAGATCGCCCGCCGCGTGGCCGCGGAGACCGATCGGGTGGTCCGCTACGCCAACAAGGCCATCGTCGGCGCGACGTCGAAGGGGCTCGCGGCCCAGATCGAGGCCATGTTCGTCCATCACGAGCGACCCGACGTGGCCGTCATCCTCGTCGGCGCCAACGACGTCACCGCTCGCAACAGTCCGCTCCCGTCGGCGCGCCGGCTCGGGGAGGCGGTCCGCGCCCTCGTCGACGAGGGCGCGAAGGTCGTCGTCGGCACCTGCCCGGATTTCGGCGTGGTGACCGCGATCCCCCAGCCCCTACGAATGGTGTTGCGACGCTGGGGACTCACGCTGGCAGCCGCGCAGCGATCGGCGGTCCGGGCCGCCGGGGGGCGGCCGGTCCCACTGGCCGACCTGCTGACCGAGGAGTTCCTCGCGCGCCCCGAGCACATGCTGTCGCCCGATCGATTCCACCCGTCGGCCGCGGGGTATGAGCTCGCCGCCGACATCCTGGTGCCCGAGGTGCTCGCCTCGATCGGCGAGTGGGGTCCGACGCCGCTGCCCGAACCACCCAAGGTGTCCGAAGCCGTCGAAGAAACACGGTTCGTCACACGTCTCAGGAGACGTCTGACACACCGGTGAGCAGCCACGAGCCCGGCTGACCGACCTCCCGACCAAGCAGATGCTTGGTGCGGTAGTTTCGAGGTATGCCTGAAGCCGTCATCGTCGCCCACGCCCGTTCCCCGATCGGCCGCGCCGCCAAGGGATCCCTCAAAGACATCCGACCCGACGAACTGTCGCGTCAGATGGTCGAAGCCGCGCTCGCCAAGGTGCCGGAGCTCGACCCGGCACTGATCGAGGACATCCACTGGGGCATCGGCCAACCCGGCGGACAGGGCGGTTACAACATCGCCCGGGTCATCGCGGTCGAGCTGGGTCATGACCACATCCCCGGCGTCACGGTGAACCGCTACTGCTCGTCGTCGTTGCAGACCACCCGGATGGCGCTGCATGCCATCAAGGCCGGCGAGGCCGACGTCCTCATCTCCGGTGGTGTCGAGAGCGTGTCGAGCTTCGGCATCTCCGGCGGCGCCGACGGCGCACCCAACTCCAAGAACCCGCTGTTCGACGACGCGATGGCCCGCACGGAGAAGGCGGCCGCCGGTGACGCCGGCATCTGGCACGATCCGCGCAAGGACGGGGTCATCCCGGACGTGTACATCGCGATGGGGCAGACCGCCGAGAACGTCGCCTCGTTCACCGGCATCTCCCGCGAGGACCAGGACAAGTGGGGCGTACTGAGCCAGAACCGCGCCGAGGAAGCCATCAAGTCCGGTTTCTTCGAGCGAGAGATCGACCCGGTCACCCTGCCCGACGGCTCGCTCGTCACCACCGACGACGGTCCGCGTGCGGGCACGACCTACGAGAAGATCTCGCAGCTGAAGCCGGTCTTCCGTCCGGACGGCACGATCACCGCGGGTAACGCATGCCCGCTCAACGACGGCGCCGCGGCGCTGGTCATCATGAGCGACACCAAGGCGAAGGAACTGGGCCTCACCCCGCTGGCGCGCGTTGTCGCCACCGCGGCCACCGGCCTGTCGCCGGAGATCATGGGACTCGGTCCGATCGAGGCGATCCGCAAGGTGCTGCGGGTCTCGGGGATGTCGCTGTCGGACATCGACCTCGTCGAGATCAACGAGGCCTTCGCCGTGCAGGTCCTCGGTTCGGCCCGTGATCTCGGCATCGACCACGACAAGCTCAACGTGTCGGGTGGCGCGATCGCCCTGGGTCACCCGTTCGGGATGACCGGCGCCCGCATCACGACCACCCTGCTCAACAACCTGCAGACCCGCGACAAGACCTTCGGCATCGAGTCGATGTGCGTGGGCGGCGGTCAGGGCATGGCCATGGTGCTGGAGCGCCTCAGCTGATCAGTGCTGGAGCGCCTCAGCTGATCAGTGCTGGAGCGCCTCAGCTGACCGAGGCCGTCTCCGTCTCGTCGACGCCCCTCGCCGCGTTCGGTCCCCGGACCGCGACGCTGCGGGGGGTCGTTCGTCGGTACACGAACCAGGCGATGACGACGGCACCGACGATGTAGATCTCGGCGGGGATCGCCCAGACGTTGTTCGTCGCGGTGTTGTCGTGGATGTAGTACTGCGAGATGTGGCCGGCGAGGTCTCCCCCGTAGCTGATCGCCAGTGCCCACACGGCGGCGTCGAGCCATCCGCCACGATTGCGCACCCGGTAGCAGAGCACGCCGAGCACGCCCACGGCGATGTCGTTCCACCCCAGCTCCCACTGGAACATGGACGGGATGAAGTCCGGCCCGATGCCCTCGGCGATCTCGGGGGCGTTCGGGCCGACGTGGCCGACCCCGGCGAGGATGCCGAATGCGCCGCCGGGGACGAGTATCCAGAGCAGCACGAGTTCGGCTGCGCGGCCGGCGGTGCGTCGTCGCATCGACCGGTCCACCAGTATGTGCACGACGGCGCCGATGATCATCAGCGCCAGCTGGATCAGAAAGAACACCATGTCCGCACGGTAGAACCGCGGTGATGGGGTTGTTCCCGCAAACGCACCCGGGTGGCACACTTTGTCGCCAACCGACCCTGACACGACGATGATCCTGAATACGACAGTGGCCCCGCACCTGCCGAGGTGCGGGGCCACTGTCACATGACCGACTAGTCGGAGTTGAAGTAGGTCAGCAGACGCAGGATCTCGACGTACAGCCAGACCAGGGTGACGGTCAGGCCGAGTGCCACGCCCCAGGCGGCCCGGTCGGGTGCGCCCGCGCGGATCAGGCGATCCGCGGCGTCGAAGTCCAGCAGGAAGCTGAACGCGGCGAGGGCGATGCAGACCAGCGAGAAGATGATGGCGATCGGGCCACCGTCGCGCAGGACTCCGGCCTCACCGGTGAACAGACCGATGACCAGGTTGCCGAGCATCAGGACCAGGACGCCGATCATGCCGGCGAACAGCATGCGGGTGAAGCGCGGCGTCACGCGGATGGCGCCGACCTTGTACACGAACAGCATGCCGAAGAACACACCGAAGGTGCCGAGGACTGCCTGTCCGATCAGCGCACCGGCCGAGGTGTCGCCAGCGACCGCCCAGTTCGCGAACACGAACGAGATGGCGCCGACGAAGAGGCCCTCGAACGCGGCGTAGGCCAGCACGATGGCCGGGTTGTCCTGCTTGCGCCCGAAGCTCGCCACGAGAACGAGGACGAGACCGGCGATGGCGCCGACCAGCATCAACGGCGTGGCGAGTGCTGCCTGGGCGGCCTCGGTCGCGCGGCTGCTGATCGCGAAGTACGTGGCGACCGCGGCCAGCGTCAGCACTCCGAGGGTGATCGCGGTCTTGGTGACGACGTCGTCGATCGTGAGCTGACGAGTGGCCGGCGGTGCCGGCTGGGTGTAGGGGTCAGTGGCCTGACCGAACTGGTTGGCCGCGGCGCCGGCGCCGGCCATGCCGGCCCCGAAACCCGCGTATCCGGATTGATTGTCGCGGACCACGCCGCGCATCACCGGATTGCTGCTTTCTCGCACGAAGCGCTCCTTCATCGGTACGGATGTCTGCCGTCTCAACGTCGGGCCGTTTCTGAGAGTTCCCTGACGGGAACTCGCAACGACCGAGTCGACGTCGACTTTACCGACTCTTGACCCTTCTGTCGTCAGACACCCGCCACCGGGTCAGTTCACCCGGTCGCGCAGCGATCTCAACCGGCGGCCCACTGCGGTCTGATCGATGCCGCCGTCGGTTGCGAGCGAGGCCCGGCCCAGGCACATGGCGGTGAGCATGGCTTCCGCACGCGCGAAGTCGTCCCCCCAGGCGAGACCCGGTTTGGCGAGCATCAGCGACGCGATCCCGTGGGCGGCGGCCCAGAACTCGAGAACGATGTCGGCGATCTCGGCGTGATCGAACACCCCTTCGTCGGCCAGCTCGGTGACGGTTCCGGCGAACCGGGAGTACGCACTGGCGGCGAGCACCTCGTCGACCTTCGACGGATGCCCCGCGGAGGTGGGCTTGCCGAACGCCACCCGGTAGAGCACCGGGGTGGCGACGGCGAAGCGTACGTAGGCCATCCCCTGGTCGAGTGCCCGCCGGAAGGCGTCGTCGACTCCCTCCGACGCGGCGGCCATCTCGTCGTCGAGACGCTCGAAGTAGCGGGCGCACACGGCGTCGAGCAGGGCTTCCTTGTCGGCGAAGTGCAGGTAGATCGACGGCGGTGTGACCCCCACGCGGTTGGCGACCGCGCGGATCGACATCGCGGTGTCGTCACCGTTCTCCACCAGCAGCTCGCCGGCCGCCTCGATGATCTCCTCCGCGAGGTTCTCGCCGGACCCGCGCGGTGATCTCGCTCGTCTACGTGTCGTCACTGCACTCCTGCACCTGTCCCGCCGCCGTTCGTCCGTCGTCATGACGTATTCGGTGTCAGACCCTCGTCGGCGCGGTGTCCGGCGCCGCTTTCTCGGGACGCCCGACCTCCGGGGCCTCCTCGGACAATCCGATCCGATCGTGTAGCCGTCGCAGCGGACCCGGCGCCCACCAGTTCGCCCGCCCGGCCAGACGCATGAAGGCGGGGACGAGGAACATGCGGATGATCGTCGCGTCCATGAGGACGGCCAGGGTGAGACCGACCCCGAACATCCGCATGAACGAGACCTCCGACGCCGCGATGGCGGCGAAGACGATGCTCATCAGCAGGGCTGCCGCTGTGATGACCCGGCCGGTTCGGGCCAAGCCCAGGGCCACGGCATGGTCGCTGGCCGCGCGCGTCCGGTCCGATCGCAACCACTCCTCACGAATCCGTCCCAACAGGAACACCTCGTAGTCCATCGACAGGCCGAATGCCACGCAGAACAGCAGCACCGGCATGGTCGCACTGAGCGTGCCCGTGGCGGTGGTCCCCAAACCTCCGAGGTGCCCTTCCTGGAAGAACCAGACCATCGCGCCGAACGTCGCCGACAGCGACAGGATGTTGAGGACGAGCGCCTTCAGCGGCAGCACGACGCTCCCGGTGAACAGGAACAGCAGCACGAACGTCGCGATCGCGACGAGGCCGAGCACCCAGGGCAGATGCGCGTAGATCGACCCGACGGTGTCGTCGGTGGCGGCGGCGAGCCCGCTGAACAGGGTCTCCGCTCCCGCCGGCGGCGGCACCGCCCGCAGCTCGTCGAGCTGGGCGATCCCCGACTCGCTCATCGGGTCACGGTCGGTCGACACCTGCAGGACGTGTACGTCGCCCCGGGTGTCGTCCGGGCTGCCGGGCGCGGCCGGCGCACCCCGGACGAACGTCCCGGCCGACGACCCCGCGGAGTTGACGTCTCCGACCGTCGACAGGGCGCGGGTGTAGTCGGCCAGGGTCGCATCGTCCACCGGCCCCCGCACGACGACGGTGACCGCTGCGGATAGGTCGTCCTCGTAGTCGTCCCGGATCTCCTGCTGGATCGCGTGGGCGCTCGCCGACTCCGGCAACACCCGGTCGTCGGGGAACCCCAGCTTCATCGACAGGAACGGCGCACCGAGTACCAGCAGGAAGACCGTGACGACCGCGGCGACCGGCAGGGCGTGGCGGAGCACCCACTGAACGAGCCGGTACCACCAGGTGTCCTCGGGTTCGACGGGCCGCGCCGGCGGCAGTCGCAGCAGGCGCCGGAGAGGCTTCCGGGCGTCGAACGCGTCGATGCGATCACCGAGGAGCATGAGCACCGCCGGCGTGAGGACGAGTGCCGCCACCGCGGCCACGACCACGACGCCGAGACCCGCGAAGGCGAAGCTGCGCAGGAAGTACTGCGGGAACAGCACGAGAGCGCTGAGCGACAGGGCGACGGTCACCGCGGAGAAGGCGACCGTCCGCCCGGCCGTGGCCAGGGTCCGGACGATCGCGTCGGGCCGGCTCAGACCGTGTCCGACCTCTTCCCGGTAGCGCGTCAGGATCAGCAGCGTGTAGTCGATCGCGAGCGCGAGACCCAGTGCGGTGGTGAGGTTGAGCGCGAACACCGAGACGTCGGTGACCGATCCGATCGCCCGGAGCAGCGCGAAGGTGAGGATGATCGAGACGATGCCGATGCCGACCGGGACGGCCGCCGCGAGCAGTCCGCCGAAGATGAAGATCAACACGATGAACGTGATCGGGATCGCGATGGCCTCGGCCACGAGGAGATCGGACGCGGTCTGGTCGTTGACCTGTGCAAAGACCATTCCTTGACCGCCGACCTGCACGGTGATCCCGTCGCGGTCACCGGCCAGGGCCTCGGCGATCTCCTCGGCGTGGCCCGGCGCCGCATCCTCGCCGCCGTCGAGCGAGGCGATGATCAGCGTCGACGTCCGGTCGCGACTGACGAGCGCGGAGTCGAGCGCCGGATTGGCCCACACCGAGAGGATCTGGTCCTGCACGTACTGATTGCGATTCAGGTCGGCGACGATGTCCTCACCGACCGCCCGTGCCGTCGGGTCGCGGGAGATGTCGACTCCGTCGGGACCGTCCAGCTTGACCACGACCTGGACCCCGCCGCGGTTGAACGTCTCGTCGAGCGTTCTCTCCGCCCACGCCGACCCCGAGTTCGGATCGCTGTACCCTCCGGCCAGCAGATGTTCGGCCGCGGTGGCGCCGTACGCGCCGGACACCACCAGCAGGATGAGTGCGCCCAGCAGCACTCGTTTGGGCATGGATATGACCAACCGTGTCAATCTGACCAGCATGCGGACCCCTGTCGCGTCGGTCGACTTTACGGCGTTAAGTTATCAGCAGTAATCTAGGCGGTCAAGGACGATTCGGGGACGTGCGGCATGCCGAGTCCGCGTCGGACCGTTCGCAGTTCGCGCTCGATCACCGTCGACTCCGATCCGAGCAGTCCGGTCGCGCGCGCGATCTCGCGCAGCCTGACGGCGGGCCGTGCGACGTCGACGAGATGGTGCAACGGCGTCCGGCGCAGACCCATCCGCCGGGCGACCGGGCGCTCGACCCATCTGGTGCTGATGGCCGAGAACGACGACATGAGCAGGGGTCTGGTGATCGTATCCACCGCGGAGACCAGCAGCCCCGGCACCGGAATCGGAGCGGCCCCGTGCACGACGCGCGGAAGGTCGTACCCCTCGCGAAGCAGCGCCTTGATCAGCACCTTCGACGAATCGTCGGGCTGCAGCTCGAATTCGCCTGCTATACGGAACAATTCGCTAGACGACTCGTAGCTCGTCGGCAGCAGGTCGTCATCGACCCCGATGACCCAGCCGATCCAGCGCCACAGATGTGTGATCGCCTCACATTCCGCACTGCTGTAGTGGATCCCGAAATCCCGTGCGACGACGAGAGGGAGAGCCAAGAAGCCGCACGAGATGGTCATCACGGCATACGTCTGGTTGATGGGTGCGCCCCACTCCCCTTCGTCCCAGCCCCCGGCGTCGTCCGTCGGATCGCCACCGGGCGGGTGCCGCAGGACGTCGCGGATGTAGGCGTGTAGCAGCCGAATACGAAGCGTCGCAACCCAACCGGGACGGCCCGGGAGCATGGATCCGGGCGTGGTCGCCTCGGCGACCCAGCGGGCCGTCGACTCGACCCGATCACGTGTCCCCGATCCCAGCCGGCCGGTGGCCACCAGCGGACGGACGAACCCCTGCGCCTTGAATCCGTAGATCAGCGATTGATACAGCGTCGACGACTGCAACGTCCCGAACCGCCACCAGGCGCGGGCGCCGGCTTCCGCCCAGGCCGGGTCGAACCACGGAGGTGGAGTGCTCGCGACCTGCAACAGATGCGTCATCGAGGCGGGCATCTCGAGGTGATCGACATCGGTCTCCGCCTCGGCGGAGGTGTGCTCTTCCAAGAGCGCGACCAGTGTGGAGAAGGAGATCCCGCGTTCTCTGGCCTCGACGATCACCGCGTCGGCGAGCGGATCGCCCTGGGTCAGACCCGCCTCGAGGCGCTCGACGATGACGGGATGCCGTTCTCGGACGGCCTCCCAATTGCGTGCCCCGGTCACCGCTGCCGCGTCCATGCCCCATGATGGCCCCGGCGACTGGGCCGGTCAAGGACGGCTGACTCCCGGACGTCGACTCGACTGCCAGACCTCGATCGAGGTCCGGCGGTCGAGTTGACGTCTGTCGGTGGCAGCGCCGGACGAATTCGGACACGCTGCCGCGGCTGACTATGCTCACCGTGGGGACCGTCGTCGAGCGGACCCCACGCCCCCATAGCCCAATTGGCAGAGGCAGCCGACTTAAAATCGGCACAGTGTCGGTTCGAGTCCGACTGGGGGCACCTTCCGACCGGGCATTTTCGCCGTTTCGGGTGCCACTTCCGGCGGCGCGTCCAAGTTCTCCGACCCGATCCGCGTCGATCAAACGCATGGCCGTTCAGCCGAATTCGTACGTGGACACCGCTCCGATCTCCACGGTTACATGACTGCCGGTGGTACCGAACGACTCTCGGGACCTTCCGAGTCCGTTACGGCCCATCGAGACCTGTCAGGACGACCCGTCGGGGGAACAGATGAAAGATATTGATGCGTGGGGCGATGATCGCTCTCGTTCTCGTCGTCGCACTTGTCACGCCGGTCCATGCGGCGAATGCCGTACCGACCGGATGCAGTGACCGCGACATCGCGCAGGGAAATGCCGAGGCCCGGTCACTGAACGCCCGCATCGCGGCGCACAACTCCAAGCCGAGGCAGTTCCGGATTCCGGAGCAGCAACTACAGGCCACCGCCTACCAGGCCGAGGCCAATCGACTGAACACCGAACGTGCGGCCCTCGTCGCCTGGGCCAACGGGTGCCGCATACACCTGCAGGGAATGGGCCCGGGCTCGGGCGGTCCACACCGGCCGAGCCCTCCCCCACCGCCGCAGCGGCCAGGCACCCCGCCGCCGTCGGTCACCAATCCGACGCCGGGTTACCCAGCGCCACAGCGCTACCCGTACAACGGAAAGATCGCGAGCGACCGTACAGACCGGACGACCCTCACGCGTACCACCCGATTCCGCGACGGTGGCGAAGTCAACCTGACGCGGATGCAGGGTCGCGCGGCGACCGGTATGAACGCAGCCATCACTCCGAACATGCTGCGGACCGGCACTCCGAGTACGCGCTCGGTCACTCCGCCGGGGTACCGGCCGGGACTGGAACGCGGACACCTGCTCGCCAACCGGCTCGGTGGGCTCGGCGGCGACGCCCGGAACATCGTCGCGTTGAGCAATACCGCCAACACCCGCATGCGCGTCCTCGAGAACCGGATCGCTCGTGTCGTCGCCAGGGGCGAAGCCGTCCACTACAGTGTGACCCCGATCTATGGGAACGGATACCACCGTCCGCCGACCGACATCGCCGTCGGCGCGTTCGGCGTGCGGGGCGGAATCGCTCATTTCGAGATCATCCCGAACGTGAGGTGACCACCATGCCGAAGCACACCATCGATGATCTGATCGCGCTGATCCCACCACCGGCGGCGCGCCCGGCGACAGTCGCCTGGGCGCAGACCGAGCACCGGCTCGGCTTCCGGTTACCGACCGACTACAAACAACTCGCCGACACGTACGGACCGGGAGTCTTCTGCGACGACTTCCTCGTGTGGACCGGACTCCCCTGGCCCGACGCGTCGATCGAGGAGGCGGGGCGCCACGCGGTGGCCGACCTCGAGCCGCTTCTCGAGGACTTGAGCATCGTGACGTGGGCGCATGACGACGGCACCGACACGGCCGTCGACCTGTCCGGCGATTCGTTGTTCGGGTGGGGACGTTCCACCGACGGCGACTCGGGATATTGGCACCGGACGGGCGACGACCCCGACGGGTGGCCGGTCCTGGTCACCGACGGCGTCATGGTCTGCGACTACCACCGCGGCGGTCTGGTCTCGTACCTGTACGACTTCTGGACGGGCGGCTTCCCGAACCGGCAGGTCTTCGCCGGCCGCGAAGCACCGGAACGACTGACCTTCGAGCAGGTGACCATCGGTTCGTAGGCGGGCGCCGGACCCGCCGCTCTGGCGCGGCTACACAGGCCCGTCCACGCGACTGCGTGGACGGGCCTCCGCTATCCCGGTACCGGCGTGCTGTACTCGGTGTCATGTCCACTCGGGTTGTCCTGCTCGCCGACTCCTCCGTCGCCCTGCTCACCCTCGGTATCTCGGTGTACTCGATCGCGGTCCTGGTGTGCCTCGGGATCGCGATCAACGCGGCCCGGTTCGGACGCAGACGGGTCGCGATCACGATGGCCTGGGTCGTCGGTGTACTGACCGTGGCCGGTGTCATCATCGCCATCCTGAGCAGCACCGCCGGCGGTTAACCCTCCGGCCGCAACTCCGCGCGTTGGCGATCGATGAATTGCGCGGCAAGCCGATTCGTGAGGCCGGGCGCCAATCGCTGGACGCGCCAGGTGATCCGGGATCGACGCGGGACTACCAGCAGTGGCTGATTCCGCTCGATGGCGGCGAGCGTGTCCCGGGCGAGGCGGTCGGCGTCGTACGCGGTCGACGAACCCTGACTCGCCAAATAATAAGAGCGACCGACGAATCCGCCGACCGATCCCTTGTCCAGGATCGGGGTCTCCACCGCCGCGGGACACACCGCCAGCACGTTCACCCCGCGGCCCGCGGCCTCGGTACGTAGTGCGAGCGACAGCCCCACGACCGCATGTTTGGTCATCACATAGCTCGTGATCAGTCCGGCGGCGACGAGCCCGGCCATCGACGCCGTGTTGACGATGTGTCCGCTACGTTGCTCGATCATCACCGGGTACGCGGCCGCGACCCCGTGCACGACGCCCCGGATGTTGACGTCGATGATCGAGTCCCATTGCTCCGGCGTCAGCATCTCGGTCGGACCACCCCAGGTGATCCCGGCGTTGTTGAACATCAGATCCAGGCGCCCCCACTCGGCGACGACCTCGTCGACCACCCGCTGCACAGCGGCGGCATCCGTCACATCAAGTTGCACCGCCCGTGCCGTGCCCGGCCCTCCGGACAACGAGGCCGTCACCCGCTGCGCCGCGGGTAGGTCGATGTCCGCGCAGGTGACGTGGGCTCCCCGGGTCACCAGCGCGCGCGTGAGCGCGGCCCCGATACCGGACCCGCCCCCGGTCACGATCGCGATCCTGCCCCCGACATCTGCTCCGCGCGTCTTCCCGAATCCCAGCACGGACAGAGCATGACCGATCCCGTCCCGGCGGGGTGCGCTTTGCGCGAACCGGGTCTTGACATCCTCACAGGCCGCTCTTAGTGTTGCTGCCATCACAAATTGAAACGTTTTAATTCGCCGGGTTGATCCTCTCTCGACGGTCTGCGTTTCCCATCACGTCGTTTGTCAGGAGCAGCCATGTCCGACCCCCAGCGCGTCTGCTTCGTGCTCCAGCTCCGCCCGGAGCGCGTCGAGGACTACCTCGACGCCCACACGGAGGTGTGGCCGGAGATGCTCGACGCCCTGCGCGCGACCGGATGGCGCAATTACTCGTTGTTCCTCCGCAAGGACGACGGCATGGTCGTGGGTTATCTCGAGACCGACGACTTCGCGACGACCACCGCAGCCATGGAGGCGACGGACGTCAACACCCGGTGGCAGGCGCACATGTCCGAGTACTTCCTCCCGCCCACCGGCGGCGACGCCGACGGCGCCAATCCCGACACCATCCGCACCGAACTCCTCGAGTACTTCCACCTCGACTGATCCATATCGAACACACGACGCGTACTGACGGGCACACCGACATCAGCGAACCCGGCTTGACCCTTCCGATCCCGACCCTCTCTACTGATCTCCGACGCTAGGAATCCCATGAAAGTAGGAGCGCGCTCCACCACCGGCTGGCGGGCGACCATCTCGGTTGCCATGTCGAACTACATCGAAGCCGGCTCGATCATCGCGATCGCCACCAGCCTGACCTTCTGGCAGGACGAGTTCGGCATCAGCAATTTCGCCGTCGGCCTGCTGGCCGCACTGAGCGCCAACGCGTTCGGCGCGGCGGTCGGTGCCGCCATCGGCGGACCGCTGTGCGACCGCTACGGCCGCAAGGCGATCTACACCTACGACCTGCTGGTCTACATGGCCGGCGTGTTGCTCGCCGCCTTCGCGCTCAACTTCACCATGCTGCTGGCGGCGTTCATCATCACCGGCCTCGCGGTCGGCGCGGGCGTACCCGCGTCCTGGACCTACATCGCCGAAGAGGCGCCATCGGTCGAACGCGCCAAACACGTCGGCACCGCCCAGCTCGCCTGGTCGGTCGGACCGCTGATCGGCTTCGCACTGGCGGCCGCGCTCGCCCCTATGGGCCTGCTCGGTTCGCGGATCATCTTCCTGCACCTCTTCGTCGTCGCCGCGGTCGTCTGGTGGATTCGCCAAGGGCTCGCGGAGTCCAAGATCTGGTCCGACGAGGCGGTCAACGAGACCCGTGAGCTCACCGCTTCCGTCGGCGCCCGCGGAATCAAGGGCCTGTTCTCCAAGAAGGTCAACATCACCGCGCTGCTCCTGCTCGGTGGCATCTACCTCTTCTGGAACACCGTGGCCGGACAGGCCGGCATCTTCATGCCGCGTGTCTACGAGACCGCGGGCGTCGAGAGCGCGGTCCAGCAGAACCTGCTGCAGGTGCTGGTCTGGGGATGCACCGTCCTCGCGACCTACTTCGGCTTCATGCGATACGCCGATCGGGTCTCCCAGCGCGCCCTGTACGTCTTCGGCGCCGCATTGGGCATCGTCGCCTGGATCGTGCTGGTCGCCTTCACCGACAGCGGTGTCGCCACGATGCTCGTCTTCGCGGTCCTGTGGGGCATCTCCTCGGGCATCGGCGCGCAGGCGTTCTACAGCCTCTGGGCCAGCGAGATGTTCGCGACGCCCTATCGGGCCAGCGCCCAGGGCGTCATGTTCTTCGCCGTCCGCACCGCAACCGGTCTCCTGAGCTACTTCTTCCCCACCATGCTCGCGGCCACCGGACTCACCACGGTCGGCATCCTGCTGGTCGCACTGCTCACCATCGCGCTGATCATCGGCGCCATCGCGGCTCCGGACACCCAGGGCAAGACGCTGCAGCAGATCGAGGTCGAGCGCTACGGCGCTCCGCTGTCACCCGAGCTCATCGAGACACCGGCATCCGCCGCGCACCCGACCCCGGGCACCAACCCGGCCGCGGAGTCGGGACACAGGGCCCCGGCCTGACACCACGGCCGGATCGCGCCGTGCGCGATTGAAACGTTCCACCAACTCGAATGTTCCACTCAGACCTCCCCGCCGCCGGCTGACCCCGACGCCGGCGGCGGGGAATCCCAACCGAAAGAAATCTCATGGCCACCTTTGACGAGACGATCCTCGACAACCTCGAGATCGAGCTCCCCTCCTGGGCGTTCGGCAACTCCGGCACCCGGTTCAAGGTGTTCGGCACCCCGGGCACCCCCCGCACCATCCACGAGAAGATCGCCGATGCCGCGAAGGTCAACGAGCTGACCGGGCTGGCGCCCACCGTCGCCCTGCACATCCCGTGGGACACCGTCGACGACTACACCGCCCTGGCCGCTTACGCGAAGGATCTCGGCGTCGGCCTGGGCACCGTCAACTCCAACACCTTCCAGGACGACGCCTACAAGTTCGGCAGCCTGACCCACACCGACAAGACGGTGCGGCAGAAGGCCATCGACCATCACCTCGCCTGCATCGAGGTGATGAACGCCACCGGTTCGCGCGATCTGAAGATCTGGCTGGCCGACGGCACCAACTACCCCGGACAGGGGGACATCCGCGGACGCCAGGACCGGCTCGCCGAGTCGCTCGCGACCATCTACCAGCACATCGGCGACGACCAGCGACTCGTGTTGGAGTACAAGTTCTTCGAGCCCGCCACCTACGTCACCGACGTCCCCGACTGGGGCACCTCCTACGCCCACGTGACCGCGCTCGGCGAGCGGGCGATGGTCTGCCTCGACACCGGCCATCACGCGCCGGGAACCAACATCGAGTTCATCGTCGCGCAGCTGCTTCGCCTCGGAAAGCTGGGTTCCTTCGACTTCAACTCGCGCTTCTACGCCGACGACGACCTGATCGTCGGCGCCGCGGATCCGTTCCAGCTCTTCCGGATCCTGTTCGAGGTGATCCGCGGCGGCGGGCTCGACGCCGGGTCGCCGGTCGCTCTCATGCTCGATCAATGCCACAACGTCGAGGAGAAGATCCCGGGCCAGCTCCGTTCGGTGCTGAACGTCGAGGAGATGACGGCCCGTGCACTGCTCGTCGACACCGATGCCCTGACCGAGGCTCAGGCCGCCGGAGACGTGTTGGGCGCGAACGCGATCGTGATGGACGCGTTCTACACCGACGTCCGTCCGATGCTCGCCGAGCGTCGTGTCCGTCGCGGCCTGCCCGCGGACCCGATGGCCGCATACGCCGACTCCGGATACCACGAGCGCATCGTCGCCGAGCGTGTCGGCGGTACCCAATCGTCCTGGGGCGCCTGAGCCCTCCCCCCGCCCCAGTTCCCCTGAACTCCCGAGGAGATCACCCGCAATGACCAATCCCGCAGTCGCCGCCCTCATCGCGCGGTCCAACCGACTCGGATCGGATCCGAAGAACACCAACTACGCCGGCGGCAACACCTCCGCCAAGGGCACCGACACCGACCCGGTCACCGGCGAAGACGTCGAACTGCTCTGGGTGAAAGGCTCCGGCGGCGATCTCGGCACCCTAACGGAGAAGGGCCTGGCCGTGCTCCGGCTCGATCGCATGCGTGCGCTCGTCGACGTCTATCCCGGCCTCGACCGTGAGGACGAGATGGTGGCCGCCTTCGATTACTGCCTGCACGGAAAGGGCGGTGCCGCACCGTCGATCGACACCGCGATGCACGGTCTCGTCGACGCCGCGCACGTCGACCACCTGCACCCGGACTCCGGTATCGCCATCGCCACCGCGTCCGACGGCGAGGTATTGACGCACAAGATCTTCGGTGACCGCGTCGTGTGGGTGCCGTGGCGTCGTCCGGGTTTCCAGCTCGGACTCGACATCTCGGCGATCAAGAAGGACAACCCGCAGGCCATCGGTTGCATCCTCGGCGGCCACGGGATCACCGCCTGGGGCGACACCTCCGATGAGGCGCAGGCGCATTCGCTGGAGATCATCCACACCGCCGAGGAGTACATCGCGGCCAACGGCCGGCCGCAGCCCTTCGGCGCCCCGATCGACGGTTACGGCGCACTGCCCGCCGAGGAACGCCGGGCCAAGGCCGCGGCGCTCGCCCCGTTCATCCGCGGTCTCGCCTCGATGGACAAGCCGCAGGTCGGCCACTTCACCGACGTCGACCCGGTCCTCGAATTCCTGGCGGCAGAGGAGCATCCGCGCCTGGCCGCACTCGGCACCAGTTGCCCGGACCACTTCCTGCGCACCAAGGTCAAGCCGCTCGTCCTCGACCTCCCGGCCGACGCGAGCGTCGAGGAGTGCAAGGAGCGCCTGGCGGCACTGCACGAGGCCTACCGCGAGGACTACCGCGCGTACTACGACCGTCACGCCACCGCGGACAGCCCCGCGATGCGCGGCGCCGACCCGGCCATCGTGCTGATCCCGGGCGTCGGCATGTTCAGCTTCGGCAAGGACAAGCAGACCGCACGTGTCGCCGGCGAGTTCTACCTGAACGCCATCAACGTGATGCGCGGCGCCGAGGCCATCTCGACCTACGCACCGATCGACGAGTCGGAGAAGTTCCGGATCGAGTACTGGTTGTTGGAGGAGGCCAAGCTCGCGCGCATGCCGAAGCCCAAGCCGCTCGCCACCCGCATCGCCCTGGTCACCGGGGCGGCCTCCGGTATCGGCAAGGCCATCGCGACGCGTCTGGCCGCCGAAGGTGCGTGCGTGGTGATCGCCGACCTCGACGCCGAGAAGGCACGGGCGGCCGCCGAGGAGATCGGCTCCACCGATGTCGCGATCGGGGTGGCCGCCGACGTCACCGACGAAGCCGCCGTCCAGTCCGCGATCGACGCGACGGTGCTCGCCTTCGGCGGCATCGACCTCGTCGTGAACAACGCCGGCCTGTCGCTGTCGAAGTCGTTGCTGGACACCACCACCGCCGACTGGGACCTCCAGCACAACGTGATGGCCCGCGGGTCGTTCCTGGTGAGCAAGGCCGCCGCACGCGCCCTCATCGACCAGAAGCTCGGCGGCGACATCCTGTACATCTCGTCGAAGAACTCGGTCTTCGCCGGGCCGAACAACATCGCCTACTCGGCGACGAAGGCCGACCAGGCCCATCAGGTCCGTCTCCTGGCCGCCGAGCTCGGCGAGCACGGGGTCAAGGTCAACGGCATCAATCCCGATGGCGTGGTGCGTGGTTCGGGGATCTTCGCCGGCGGCTGGGGCGCCAAGCGCGCCGCCGTCTACGGCGTCGAGGAGAAGGATCTCGGCAAGTTCTACGCGCAGCGCACCCTGCTCAAGCGCGAGGTGCTGCCGGAGAACATCGCGGGCGCCGCCTTCGCACTCTGCACGTCCGACTTCTCGCACACCACCGGCCTGCACGTGCCGGTGGACGCGGGCGTCGCCGCCGCGTTCCTGCGATGAGCCGATCCACCCGGTCCGCCCAGGTCGCCGCGATCGACCTGGGCGCGACCAGCGGCCGGGTCATGCTGGCCGACGTCTCGCGCGGACGACTCGAGCTCGACCAGGTCGCCCGGTTCACCAACGACCCGGTCCACATCTGGAACGGGCGCAGGTCCGCTCTGCACTGGGATGTCCCGGCACTGTTCCGCGCCGCGTCGGCCGGCCTCGCCGAGGCGGGCAGGCAGTCCGACGATCTGGTCGGGATCGGGGTGGACTCCTGGGCGGTGGACTACGCGCTCCTGCGGGAGGGCCGCATGCTCGGGTTGCCGCACCACTACCGGGACACCCGGAGCGCCGTCGGGGTGGACGCCGTGCACGCCGAACTCGGTCCCGCGGACCTGTACGTGCGCAACGGTTTACAGTTCCTGCCGTTCACCACCGTGTACCAATTGGCCGCCGAGAAGGCCGACGGGTTGCTCGACCAGGCCGACACCGCCCTGCTGATCCCCGACCTCATCACGTACTGGCTCACGGGCCGACGCGGCACCGAACGCACCAACGCCTCGACCACCGGATTGCTCGGCATCAACGGGCGGTGGGACACCGCGATGATGGAGCGTCTCGGATTGCCCGTCGGCTTGTTCCCCGACCTCGTGGAGACCGGCACCGACCAGGGCCCGTTGCTCGGCGACGTCGCCGAGCGCCTCGGACTGGCGACGTCGACCCGCGTCACCGCGGTCGCGTCCCACGACACCGCGTCGGCGGTCGCCGCCATCCCGATGGACCCGTCGCGGTCGGCGTACATCTCGTGCGGGACATGGGGTCTGGTCGGCGTCGAACTCGAGCAGCCGGTCGTCTCCCGCGACGGGTGGAAGGCCAACTTCACCAACGAGGTCGGCGCCGACGGCCGTATCCGCTACCTACACAACGTGATGGGCCTGTGGCTGCTCAGCGAGACGGTCCGCCAGTACCAGCGCGAAGGGTATCGCGCCGAACTCGGTGAACTGCTCGCGCTGGCCGCCGAGGCACCGGCGACGGTCGAGATCTTCGACACCGACGACGCCCGGTTCCTCCCGCCGGGAGACATGCCCGGGCGCATCCGCGACTGGTACGACGAGCGCGGCATGCGGCCGCCGATGACCCGCGCCGAGATGGTGCGCGCGATCGTCGAGAGCCTGGCGGCGGCCTTCGCCGACGGGGTGGCCCGGGCGGCCGAACTGTCCGGCACGACGGTGGAGACCGTCCATCTCGTCGGCGGCGGCTCGCAGAACCGACTGCTGTGCCAACTCACCGCCGACCGGCTGGGTCTGCCGGTGCAGGCCGGTCCGGTGGAGGCGACCGCGCTGGGCAACGTGCTGATCACCGCCCGCGCCCACGGTCTGATCGATGGCGACCTCGAGGCGATGAGGTCTATCGTCGCCGACAGGTTCCCGCCGCAACACTACGCACCCCGACACTCCCGCGGCACGCGCTCCCGCACCGCGGTGGGGACAGGAAAGGCATGACCATGCAAGGCAGTTCTCCCATGAAGCGTCGAGTTCCCAAACCGCGCGACCTCGCGCCGCTGATGCAGTTCAAGAAGCCCCAGTTCGACGCGAAGAAGCGTCGTCTCGACGCCGCCCTCACCATCGAGGACCTGCGCGCGATCGCCAAGCGCCGCACCCCGAAGGCGGCCTTCGACTACACCGACGGTTCGGCCGAGGCCGAGCTGTCCATCGAACGGGCACGACAGGCGTTCGCCGACATCGAGTTCCACCCGGCCATCCTGCGTGACGTGTCCAAGGTCGACACCTCGTGCACGATCCTCGGCGGGCGTTCGGAACTGCCGTTCGGCATCGCGCCCACCGGGTTCACCCGGATGATGCAGACCGAGGGCGAATACGCTGGTGCACGCGCCGCCGGCCGGGCCGGGATCCCCTTCTCGCTGTCGACGATGGGGACCGCGTCGATCGAGGACGTCCGGGATGCGAATCCGCACGGCCGCAACTGGTTCCAGCTGTACATGTGGAAGGACCGGGAGCGCTCGATGGCCCTGGTCGACCGCGCGGCGAAGGCCGGGTACGACACCTTGCTGGTGACCGTCGACGTGCCGGTCGCCGGGGCTCGTCTGCGCGACAAGCGCAACGGCATGTCGATCCCGCCGGCGCTGACCGCCAAGACCGTGCTCAACGCCATTCCCCGCCCGCAGTGGTGGATCGACTTCCTCACCACCGAGCCCCTGGCGTTCGCCTCGCTCGATCGATGGTCCGGAACGGTGGCCGAACTACTGGACACGATGTTCGACCCCACCGTCACCTTTGACGATCTGGCGTGGATCAAGTCGCAGTGGCCGGGCAAGCTGGTGGTCAAGGGCATCCAGACCGTCGACGACGCCAAGGCCGTCACGGCCCTCGGCGCCGACGGCATCGTGTTGTCGAATCACGGTGGGCGCCAGCTCGACCGCGCACCGATCCCGTTCCACCTGCTGCCCGACGTGGCCCGCGAGGTCGGCGCGGACACCGACGTCATGCTCGACACCGGCATCATGAGCGGCGCCGACATCGTGGCGTCGGTCGCCCTCGGCGCGCGGTTCACGCTCGTCGGCCGGGCCTACCTGTACGGCCTGATGGCCGGCGGGGAGGCCGGGGTGGACCGGATGATCGCGATCCTCGGCGAGCAGATCGCACGCACGATGCGGCTGCTCGGTGTCGCCTCGCTGGACGAGCTGACACCCGCGCACGTGACCCAACTCGAACGGCTGGTGCCCCGGTCGCGTTCCTGAGGCTCGACTGCCGAGGTCGCGTGGGCATCAGACCGGCCGCCTACGCGACCTCCGCGTCCTCGCGGCGGTGGGCGAAGTGATCCACGAGACCCACCACCAGCGCGATCAGCACCAGAACCGCGGCGGTCGCCAGTCCGATCTGGAACGCCCGCGCCCAGTCGCCTCCGGTGTTCGCGACCTGGGCGAAGAACACCGCACCGACGAGCGCGATCCCCGCGGCGGCCCCGATGCGCTGACCGGTCTGCAGGACGCCACCGGCGATGCCCGCCTTGGTGACCGGCACCTGGTCGAGGCTGAGCGTGAGGTTGGGCGAGATCACGAGACCGGAACCGATACCCGCCACCAGCAGTGGCAGCGCGGCGGCGTACCCGACTCCGGGACCGGACACGAACGCGACGGCGACGATCGTCGCGATCATCCCCACGACCACCAGGCCCAGACCCAGCAACACCAGCGAGCGCCCGACCCGGTTGACGATGTTGCCGCCGACACTGGCCGACACCGCCGAGCCGAGCGCGAACGGGGTCACCGCCAGACCGGCCTGCAGTGCCGAGTAGCCCAGGCCCTGCTGGACGAACAGCGTGTAGATGAAGAACACCGTGGTGAACCCGGCGAAGTACACCATCGCGATGATGCACCCGAGCGTGTACGACCGCATGGAGAACAACGAGAGGTCGACGAGTTGCTGGCGGCCGACGCGGCCCTGCCGACGTTCCCACAGGACGAACGCACCGATGAGCACAGCCGCGACGACGAGCAGCAGCCATTTCCGCCCGCCGGGCCATTCCTGTTCCTGGACCATCGGCAGCATCAGTGCGAACACCCCGGTACCCAGGAGCACGACGCCGACGGGATCGAAACTCCCCCGCAGCGGTTGTTTGAGTTCCTCGGGCCGAGCCGGGATCAACCGGATCGCGGCGACGAAGGCCGCGATGCCGATCGGCACGTTCACGAAGAAGATCCATCGCCACCCGTCGGCGGACCCGCCCAGCTGGATGAGGACCCCGCCGAGCAGCGGCCCGACCGCGGTCGAGATACCGATGGTCGCGGCGAACATGCCGAAGGCCCGGCCACGCTCGGCCCCGCGGAACAGCAGCTGGATGAGCCCGGAGACCTGCGGCGCGAGAATGCCGCCCGCGACGCCCTGGATCAGGCGGAAGACGACGAGTTGTGTCGGGCCCTGGGCGAACCCACATGCCGCCGACGCCAGCACGAACAGGGAAAGACCGATGAGGAAGGTCACCTTGCGGCCGCGTGCGTCCCCGACCCGGCCGGCCGGGACCAGGACGAGTCCGAAGGCGAGGGCGTAGCCGGACACGACCCACGAGAGGTCGGCCGAGTTCGCGCCGAGACCGGATTCGATGGACGGGAGCGCGACGTTGACGATCGAGACGTCGAGAAGGGTCATGAAGCCGACCACCAGGCACACCGCGAGCGCCTTCCAGCGCCGCGGGTCGGGTTCGTAGTCCGCGGAGAACGGGCTGGCCGGAGTCGACATGAATCGCCTTTCCTACAGGGGGTACCGCGGGTGTTCGTAGTCAATCAGCTCGCGAGATGGGCGACCCTCCCGAGTCCACGAAACGCGGGTACCGGCATCGCATCTGGTGAGATGGGCCCATGGGTGTGAGCATGCGGGATGTCGCGGCGGCGGCCTCGGTGTCGGTGGGCACGGTCTCGAACGTGCTCAACTCGCCCGGAAAGGTCTCGCCCGCGACCGTCGCGCGGGTCCAGGCGGCGATCGACCAGCTGGGTTTCGTGCGCAACGACGCCGCGCGTCAGCTCCGTGCGGGGCGCTCGCGTTGCGTCGGCATGGTGGTGCTCGACGTGGGCAACCCCTTCTTCACCGACATCGCCCGCGCCGCCGAACAGCGCGCCGCCGACCACGACCTCACGGTGCTGCTCGGCACCTCCGACGACGACGAATCGCGCGAACAGGCCTATCTCGACACCTTCGACGAGCAGCGGGTGTTCGGTCTGCTCGTCTCGCCGATCGGCGACGATCTGCGACGGTTCGACTCGCTGCGCCGTCGCGGCACCCCGGTGATCCTCGTCGACCGCGACGCCGGCGGCTCCCCCTTCGATTCCGTCGCCGTCGACGACATCGCGGGCGGGCGGTTGGCGGTGTCGCACCTGTGCGAGACCGGTCGTCGCCGGATCGTCTTCGTGGGCGGACCGCCCGGCCTGCGGCAGGTCGCGGACCGTCGGCGGGGCGCGCAGGAGGCGGTCGACGCCGTCGACGATGCCACGCTCGAGGTCGTGCAGACGGCGAACCTGAGTGTGCTGGCCGGACGCGAGGCGGGAACGGCCCTGCTGGCCAGGGCCCCCCGCGACCGACCGGATGCGGTGTTCTGCGCCAACGACCTCCTCGCAATCGGGGTCCTGCAGGCGTTGACGATGCTCGGCGGCGACGTCCGCGTTCCCGACGACATCGCGCTCATCGGTTACGACGACATCGATTTCGCCCGCTCGGCCGTCGTCCC
Organism: Gordonia sp. NPDC127522; assembly: GCF_042672305.1. NCBI lineage: Bacteria > Bacillati > Actinomycetota > Actinomycetes > Mycobacteriales > Gordoniaceae > Gordonia > Gordonia sp. NPDC127522. Next base: position 48,956 of record NZ_JBHXVK010000018.1, on the reverse strand, counting down.
GTTGTCGTCGATCCGGCAGCCGACCTCCCGCATCGGCGTCACCGCGGTCGATCTGCTGATGAGCGCGGCCGACGATCCCGCCGAACGCCATGTCCCGTCGAACCTCGTGTTCCAGCCCGAGTTGGTCGCCCGCGCATCGACACTGGGCTGATGGTGTGACGCACGCCATCGCCGGGTAGACGGTGTGAGGACTCTCCCAAATATTGCGTAGTCCTGCAAGTTTGCAGGGTTCTGCAAGTTCCGTACCGTGGGTGAGGTGAACTCCCCCGGACTCCGCGAGGCGAAGAAGGCGGCGACGCGTTCGGCGCTCGCCCGCGCCGTGCTGCGGTTGTCCACCAGCGCCGGGATGGATCACGTGACGATCGACGCCGTCGCGGCGGAGGCGAACGTCTCGGTCCGCACGTTCCACAACTACTTCAGCGGCAAGGAGGACGCGCTGCTGCACTTCGTGTCGTCGCTGTTCGACACGATCGTGGAGCGGATCGAGGCCCGACCGACGGACGAGAGCTTCTTCTGCTCGGTCCGGACCGCCCTCATCGAGGCCGCCACCTCGCCCGACGTCGGCGAACCCGCCGAGATCGTCGCGCTCCTGCGCCTCCTCGACACGGATCCGGGGCTGACGGCCAGGTCCCGCGACATGGAGTTGGGCGACACCGTCGAAGCGCGTCTCGCCGAACTGTGCGCGCAGCGCGGACAGCCGGCACACACCCTGTATCCACGCCTCGTCCTGCACAACGCGATCACCACCATCCGCGTCGCCCTCGAATTCTGGGTGACCCATCACGACGACACCCCGGGCACCGCTGCCGACCTGGCCACCGTGCTGGAGTCGGCCTTCGACCAGCTGGCGTCCGGGCTGGCACTCCCCATCCGACCCCTGAACGCCGACGGACCCGAGAGCGGTCTCGCCGAACCATCCTCCGAGGAGCACTGACGTGGCAACACACCTGTACCGGCTAGGGCGATGGGCGTACGAGAACCGCCTCAAGACCATCGCGATCTGGGTTCTGGTCCTGATCGGGCTGGGCATCGGCGCGAGCCTGCTGGCGAAACCGACCTCCGAGTCGTTCTCGATCCCGGGCATCCCGTCGGAGCGCGCACAGGACCTGATGATCGAGCGCTTCCCCGGGGAGGCGACGTTCGGTTCCGACATCAGCGTCACGTACGTCGTCCGCGCACCGGAGGATTCGACGCTGAGCGAGCCCCGGTTCCAGAGCGCCATCGACTCGATGGTGGCCGGCCTGAAGACCGTCGAGAACGTGAAGAGCCCCGATTCGATCGCCAACCCGTTCGTCTCGTACGGCACCGAACAATCCCCCGGTCAGCTCCGTGAGCTCTCGGCGACCTTCCAGCGGGAGACCTTCGGCAAGAGCGCGGACGAGGCCGCCGCCGACGCGCAGGCCACTTCGCCGATCAACGCGGCGGGCACCGTTGCGCAACTCGGCGCCTCCTTCGACGTCGAGGCATCCTCGGACGTCACCGAGACCATGCGCGAACAGATGGACGCCATCGCCGACGACGCCCGGGCTGCCGGCCTCACCGTCGAGATGAAGGGTTCGGCCACACAGCAATTCGCGCTCGGGATCACCTCCGAGCTGATCGGCATCGGGGTCGGTGCGCTGATCCTCATCCTGACGTTCGCCTCCCTGGTCGCCTGGGGCATGCCGATCATCACCGCGATCGTCGGCGTCGCGATCGGCATGCTCGGCGTGCAGATGGGCACCCACTTCTTCGACCTCAGCAACGAGACACCGATTCTCGCGACGATGATCGGCCTCGCGGTCGGCATCGACTACGCGCTGTTCATCGTGTCCCGCTACCGCCACGAGATCCATCGGTCGGCGAACCGCGCCGACGCGGCGGGCCGAGCGGTCGGCACCGCGGGTTCGGCGGTCGTGTTCGCCGGCAGCACCGTCGTCATCGCGCTGGCCGCACTGGCGATCGTGAACATCCCGTTCCTCACCGCGATGGGTATCGCCGCCGCGGGCACCGTGGTGGCTGCCGTGCTGGTCGCGCTCACCCTTCTGCCGGCCATCCTCGGCCTGTTCGGCGGCAAGGCGTTCGCCGGACGCGTGCCGCGCCTCAACGCTCCCGATGTCGGACCGCACGATGCGGAGCGGTTGCACAACGGCCAGCGCTGGGTCCAGCGCATCGTGGCCCGGCCGCGCACCGTGACGGTCGCGATCGTCGGCATCCTCGTCGTCCTCGCGATCCCGATGGCCGGGCTCAAGCTCGCGTTACCCAACGACGGGACCGCCGAGCCGTCGGAGACGCAGCGCCGGGCCTACGACATGGTCGCCGAGGGTTACGGCCCCGGCTTGAACGGACCGCTGGTCGTCGTCGCGGACGGTCGCGAGATCCAGGACACCGGGGAACGCCTGCGCGCTTTCGACTCGCTCGTCGACGACCTGGGTCGCGTCGACAACGTCGAGGTGGCGCAGATCGGTGCCGGCGGGCTCAACGAGGCCCAGGACACCGCGAAGATCACCATCATCCCGTCGACCGCGCCGGCCGACGAGGCGACGCCCGCACTCGTGGAATCGCTCCGCGAGATGGAGTCCCGGGTACAGGGCACGACGGGCATCTCCTACGGGGTGACCGGGCAGACCGCGATCGAACTCGACATCTCCGACCGCCTGTCGAGTTCGCTGATCCCCTACCTCCTGGTCGTGGTGGGTCTCGCCTTCATCCTGCTGATCATCGTGTTCCGCTCGATCCTCGTGCCGCTGACCGCCGCGCTCGGCTTCCTGCTCAGCGTCGCCGCGACCTTCGGTGTGACCGTCGCCCTCTTCACCGACGGCGCCCTGGGGATCGTCGACAACCCGCAACCGCTGGTGTCGTTCCTGCCGATCATGTTGGTGGGCATCGTGTTCGGACTCGCGATGGACTATCAGGTGTTCCTGGTGACCCGGATGCGGGAGGCATACGTGCACGGCGCCGACGCGAAGACCGCGGTGGTGGAGGGATATCGCCACAGCGCCCGCGTCGTGGCGGCGGCCGCGGCCATCATGATCTCGGTCTTCGCCGCATTCATGCTGCAGGACATGGCCTTCATCATGGTGATGGGCTTCGCCCTGGCCGCCGCGGTGTTCCTGGACGCCTTCGTCGTCCGGATGACCCTGATGCCGGCGGTGCTCACCGTCCTCGGCGACAAGGCGTGGTGGATCCCGCGCTGGCTCGACCGCATCCTGCCCGACGTGGACATCGAGGGCGAGAAACTCGGCATCGGTGACGACGTGGCACGATCGGCGGATCCGGCGGGGGCCGACACGGACTCCGAGGTCCGCGCCGGCCGCTGAGACAGGTCAGTCGACCCGGAACTCCCCGAGTTCGGACCAGGTGTCGCCCTCGATCGTCGTGTTGATGACGTCGGGTGTGCGCTGGAGGTACTTGGGGAGTTCCTGCTGGGCCTGCTTGAAGTGCGGGGCGGTGACGTGTGCCTCCGCGGCATCGTCGTCGAACGCCTCGACCAGGACGTAGGTGTTGGGGTCCTCGAGCGATCGCGACCAGTCGAACCACTTGTTACCCGGTTCGGCGCGGGTCGCCTCGGTGAACTCGCGGGACAACTCGGGCCACTCGTCGGCGAATTCGGGCTTGATGGGGAACTTCACGACGATGAGGATCATGATTCGACCCTAGTCGTTCACGGCCGGGCCGAGCGTCGCAGAATGCGACTGGGACGGCTGTTCCAGACCCGGTCACAAAGTGTCGCCCCCGGAACGCCGGGATTCACGAGACCCCGGTCGCGGCAGCGCCTAGAGTGTGAAACAGACAACAATTGTCCTCACTTCAGGCTGCAACGGAGGCACCATGCCGGACATCACCAAGTTCTACATCGACGGCCAGTGGGTCGAGCCCGCCGAGCTCAACCTCATCGACGTCATCAACCCGGCCACCGAGAAGTCGGCCGGACAGGTCGCCATCGGCAGCGCGGCCGACGTCGACGCAGCGGTCGACGCCGCCCGTCGCGCATTCGTCACCTGGGGACAGACGACCGTCGAGGAACGTCTCGAAGTCCTCAACCGGATCATCGCCGAGTACCAGAACCGCATGGGCGATCTCGCCGCCGCAGTCACCGAGGAGATGGGTTCGCCGGTCGGCCTCACGAACGCCGCCCAGGTGCCGATCGGCCTCGGCCACCTGATGACCGCCGCCGCGCAACTCCCCGACTTCAAGTTCGTCGAGGACCGGGGCAGCTCGCGCATCGCCAAGGAGCCGATCGGCGTGTGCGGCTTCATCACCCCGTGGAACTGGCCGCTCAACCAGGTCATGTGCAAGGTCGCCCCGGCACTCGCCACCGGTTGCACCATGGTCCTCAAGCCGTCGGAGGTCGCGCCGTTCAGCGCGGCCATCGTCGCCGAGATCTTCGACGCCGCCGGCGTGCCCGCAGGTGTGTTCAACCTCGTCAACGGTGACGGCCCCGGCGTCGGCGCCGCGCTGTCGAGCCACGAGGGCATCGACATGATCTCGTTCACCGGGTCCACCCGCGCCGGCATCGAGGTCGCCAAGAGTGCCGCGCCGACCGTCAAGCGCGTCGCCCAGGAACTCGGCGGCAAGAGTCCGAACATCATCCTCGACGACGACGACTTCGCGAAGAACGTCGCCGGCGGCATCGCGACGATGATGATGAACTCGGGCCAGTCCTGCAACGCGCCGAGCCGCATGCTGGTCCCGGCCGGCCGCGTCGACGAGGTCGCCGAGATCGCCAAGGGTGTCGCCGCCGAGCTCACCGTCGGCGATCCCACCACCGACGTGAAGCTCGGCCCGGTCGTGTCCGAGGCGCAGTTCGACAAGATCCAGGGTCTCATCGAGCGCGCCGTCGCCGACGGCGCGACCGCGGTCGTGGGAGGTCCCGGGCGCCCCGAGGGTCTCGAGACCGGTTACTACGTGAAGCCGACCGTGTTCACCAACGTCACCAACGACATGGAGATCGCCCGCACCGAGGTGTTCGGCCCGGTCCTCGTCGTCATCGGTTACGACTCGATCGACGAAGCGATCAAGGTCGCCAACGACACCGAGTACGGCCTCGCCGGCTACGTCTCCGGCAAGGACGTCGACGAGGTCCGCCGCATCGGATCGCAGATCCGTGCGGGTTCGATCTCGCTCAACGGCGCCCAGCTCGACCCGAGCGCACCGTTCGGCGGATACAAGAAGAGCGGCAACGGCCGCGAGTGGAGTGACTACGCCTTCGACGAGTTCCTCGAGGTGAAGTCGCTGCTCGGTTTCGGAGCCTGACAACCCAGCCCGTTCCCTCTCCCGACGCCGCCGGGCGCATCCCCAACGGATGTGCCCGGCGGCGTCGTTCGTCGCGAGCCGCGGAGTCGCGCCCACCGCGCCACCCCGGGATTTCGCAAGGCCCGGACAGGACTGCGCGAACGTCCTACGCTTGGCGAACGACTTCGATCCGGCAGCCCGACCGCCGACCGATCGATCCACATCTTCGGGGGAAGAGCGTCCGCGCGGCGCACATGGGGAACGGTGCTCCGAGTGATTCTTCGTGCGGTCTGTGCCGCATGTCTGGTGATGCTGTGTCTGGCCGCCGCGCCGGCGGTGGCGGCGCCCGTGGCGCCGCGGGTGGTGTCGGTCGTGCAGGAGTCCCCCACCCGCGCCGTCGTCTGGGTCTACTCGGCGGCGATGGCCAAGAACATCAAGCTCTTCGTCCTCACGCCACGAACGAAGACCGGACCCCGGTCGACGCTCTACCTCCTGGACGGGGCGGGTTCGCGCGGCAACGACAGTGGATGGCGCGGAGCCGGCAATGCCGATGAGTTCTTCGCCGACAAGGACGTCAACGTCGTACTCCCGACGGAACTCCCCAACATGTGGGCGGCGATCTCGCCGGCGCTCTGAGGCGAATCACGGAATCCGGTCAGCCGCGTGGCTACCATCTCCGCATGCAGATCCCCGTCGCGTCCGATACCGGTCCCGTCCTTGACACCGAGGTGTTCGGCGACGGCGAACCGCTGCTGCTCATCGGCGGCATGTCCGCACACCGCGGGATGTGGACCGACGAGCTCCTCGACGCCCTCACCCCGCACTTCTCGGTGGCCGCCTACGACCATCGCGGCATCGGCACGAGCAGTCGGGCCGAGGGACCGTTCACCATCGCCGACCTGGCCGCCGACGCCCGCGGAATCCTCGACGGCCTCGGCTGGGACTCCGCCCATGTGCTGGGCACGTCGATGGGCGGGATGATCGCGCAGGAACTCGCCCTGAATTCGCCGGACCGGGTGCGCAGTCTCGTCCTCGGCTGCACCACCGCGGGCGGCCCCGGGGCCATCGGCGCACCCGGTTCGTCCGGCGCCGCCCGCCTCGTCGAGGCGATCTCGTCGCGCGACGCCGACCGCGTCGCGCGCATCGCGTTCGAGGTCAATCTGTCTCCCGAGTTCATCGCCCGCGCCGGCGCCTTCGACCATTTCGTCTCGATCTCGAGGCAGCGCCGCGTTCCGTCGGCAGTCGTCGCGTGGCAGGCGGGCGCCTGTGCGGCACACGACACCCGCGACCGGATCGGCTCACTCGACATGCCGACGGCGGTCATCCACGGCGACGTCGACGAGATGATCGCCGTCGCCGAGGGCGAGCGGCTCGCCGACCTCATCCCGCAGGCCACCCTGGCGCGATGGTCCGGCGTCGGACACATGTTCTGGTGGGAACGTCCGGACGAGACCGCCGAGGTCGTCCGAAAAAATGCGCTCGCCCGGTAACACCGGTCCACTCTCCGAGCGACATCCCTGACATCGGCACCGTGTAGTCCGGTGGCCGCGTATGTCAGGAGCTCCATGTCGCACTCGCACAGCGAACCGCCCGTCCCCTCCACCCCCGCGGGCCAGACGCCCGAGTCGCCACGCCGACCCTCACCTCGTCGCCGCCTCCTCACCGGCATCTCGGTGGTCGCGATCCTCACGCTCGGCCTGTTCGGCGCGAGCACGCTGATCAACTCGTCGAACACCGCCAGCGCTCTGCGTGGGCATCCCGAAGTGCTGCGGCCGGGATGCACGTGGGACTCCTCCGGGAACTACGTCCAGAACTGCAAGGTCTGGTCGGAGTCGCAGAAACGCCACGTGATCGTGCAGATCCGCGCCTCGAGCGGCAGCGACAGCGGCGTCTACCTGCTCGACGGCATGCGTGCCAGCGAAACCCGCTCGGCATGGACCACCGACGTGCAGGCCGCGAAGGTCTACGACGCCAAGGCCGACACCACCCTGGTCATGCCGGTGGGCGGCGCATCGTCGTTCTACACCGACTGGGACGGCGGCGCCGGTGACAAGAACACGGTCATCAAGCAGGAGACCTTCCTGACCTCCGAGCTGCCCGGCTACCTCGAGCGCGAGTTCGGCGTGGCCCGCAACAACAACGCGATCATCGGACTGTCGATGTCCGGCGGGCCCGCGGTGACCCTCGCCGAGCGCCACCCCGAGCAGTTCAAGGTCGTGCAGGCGATGTCGGGCTACTACCAGACCGACAACCCGGTCGGCGCTCTCGGCGTGTTCGCCACGCAGACCATGGTGTCCAACTACGTCAACGGCGTCGTCAACATGTGGGGCGCGCCGGGCGGCACCCGCTGGACCGACAACGATCCGTCGAAGAACCTCACGCAGCTGGCCGACAACGGCCAGGTTCTCATCATCTCCTCGGGCAACGGTTTCCTGACGCCGTCGGAGATGGCCAAGCTGTCGCCGCAGGACCAGCTCAGTGCGATGGCCCTGGAGATCCTGTCCGCGGTGTCGACCGTGCTCATGCAGTTGCAGGCCAAGCAGGCCGGCGTATCGGTGATCTCGTTGCCGAACTACGGCGGCCACACGTGGGAGAACTGGGGACGTGCGCTCGGTGACGGCAAGGAGCACGTGCTGACCACACTGCGCAACAACCCGCCGGTGACCACGAAGACGACCGTCGTCTCTGCCTCGGGCAGCCCCGATCCCGAAGGCCCCGCGAAGGTGACCCTGGCGGCGAAGAAGGCGGCCGAGGAATCGCCGGCGCTCGACCTGTCGGGTCTGTCGGCCCGTGGTTCGGATGAGACCGGGTCCGCTTCGCAGTCGGCCTCCTCGTCCGCCGAGTCGTCCGCAGCGGAGTCGTCGGCCTCCGGGTCGTCCTCGGCCGACCTCGCGCCGTCCGCGGTGTCGGGCTCGGAGTCGGTGGACGCTTCCGTCCCGGAATCGGCCACCAGCTCCGAGACGAGCACGCCGGCCGTGCCCCAGCTCGCCCCGACGGGGCCGTTCACACCCGGTACCTCGAGCAGCACCCCGGTCCCGTCCCGCTGACCGGCTCTCCCGCTCACGGTTTCCGTTCCCGCTCACCGGGAGAGGTGTGAGCGGGAACGGACCGTGTGAGCGACCGATCGTCGACCGCACCTGCTGCTAGCGTTCAGCCATGACCGCCGACCCCGATCTCGCCGATCTCGTCGGCGTCGACACCATCGTCGTGGTCGTGGCGTCCGGTGTGATCCTCGTCTGGGCACTCGTCGTGGGCGTGTGGAAGTACCACGGCATCCGCACCTCACCGGACCGGACGGCCCATGTGTATGTAGACATCGCGCACCGGGCCGCGCTGATGTACTCGTTCGCCACCCTGGTGCTCGCCGCGCTGGTCGAACTCAGCGCCTTCCCGACGACCGTCAACGTGATCGCCGCGGCGGTCCCGATCGTCTTCTTCGTCGCGGCGATCGCCGCGTATTGCATCCACGGCGCCCTGCGGGACACCACGAATCAGTTCGTCGAGCCGACTCCCGGCACCTATCTGTTCATGCTCGCGCTCATCGTGGGCGAGATCGGCGGAGTGCTGGTCCTGCTGGCCGGGGTAGTGGTGCGACTGACGTGAGTGGGCGCGCGACGGTCACGGGCGCGCGGTGTGACCGCGCAACCAGGTGATCACCGCGTCGAGCACCACCGCCTGCTCGGGTTCGTTGAAGATCTCGTGGAACAGGTCGTCGTAGATGACGAGCGTCTTGTCCGCCGATCCGGCGAGGCGCTCGACGAGTTCGCTGCCGCGCGGGTCGGTGAGCGCGTCCTCGCTGCCGTGCATCACCAGGATGGGTAGTTGCAGGGACGGCAAGCGCGCGGGAAACGACCGCATGGTGCCGATCATCGCCCCGCCCAGCCCGGCCGGGATCTTGCCGCGCGTCACCAGCGGGTCGGCGTCATAGGCGGTCACGACGTCCGGATCACGGGAGATGCTCGACGAACTCAGCTCGGTGGTGGGCAACCCCGGTGCGATCCGGCCGATCAGCGGCGCGACTCGGACGGCCAGATCGGGCAGGTCGTCACCGGGCAGCACAGCCGCCCCCGACAGGATCAGTCCGTCGAGCTTGTCCTGGTGGTCGAGCGCGTAGTCGAGAGCGATGCACCCGCCCATGCTGTGCCCGATGAGGAACGTCGGGACGCTGCCGTCGGCGACATGGGCGAGCACGGTGTCGAGGTCGTCGGTGAAGTCACCGAACCGGCGCAATCGGAGTCGCTTGCCACCCGACCGGCCGTGACCGACGTGGTCCGGTATCGCGACGAGGTAACCGTCGTCGACGAGCCGACGGGCCACATGCAGATACCGTCGTCCGTGTTCGGCGAGTCCGTGCACCACGACGACGACGCCGCGCGGGCTGTCCGCGGGCCGATGGACGTCATAGACGATGGTGTGCCCGTGCCGGCCACGAAAACTGTGTTCTTCCGGTGTCATTCCCTGATCTCGTTTCGATGTTCAGTGCCAGCCGAGTCGGGCAGCGACCGACTTGCCTGCCGACTCCAGGGCGCCGAGCGGACGGAAGGCGGCCTCGCCGATTCCGACGAGTGCCTCGACCCGCCCGACCACCCGTTCGAGCCTCCCGACGATGTCGGACATGCGGTCGACGGTGGCGTCGACCTGGTCGAGGGTTCCGGACAGTCGCACCAGCGTCACGTCGAGTTTCGCGATCGTCGAGTTCAGCCCGTCCAGGGTGGGACCGAGTCCGTCGAGGGTCTCCCCCATGTCGGCGATGATGCCCTCGAGTTGCTCGACGGTCACGTCGGCGTTGAGCGCGGCCTGGGCCAGCTTCTTGATCCGTTGACGTTCCGGCGGTCTCGATGGTGTGTGCTCGCCCCTCTCGGCCATGAGGTGGATTATGGCCCATCGGGGTCGGCCCGGGTGCCGGGTCGGGGGAACACCCTTCGAGGACACTCCGCTCCCTGTAGAGCGAGCTAGCGAGCCCGCCACCCCGCCCCCTGAGGAGCGAGCTTGCGAGCGTCACCCCGCTCCCTGAGGAGCGAGCTTGCGAGCCCGTCACCCCGCTCCCTGAGGAGCGAGCTTGCGAGCCCGTCACCCCGCTCCCTGAGGAGCGTCCGGAGCTTGCGGAGGGCGCGTCACGAAGGGTCAGGGCTCCCGCACTCCGCGCCGCACCAAGGGCGCTCACGCCAACTGCGGGGCGACCTTCGACGCGACGAGCTCGAGGTGATCGAGATCCGACAGATCCAGGGTCTGCAGATACATGCGCGTGACGCCGAGTTCGCCGTAGGTCGCGATCTTGGCGGCGACCTCGTCGGGGGTTCCGGCAGCCCCGTTCTCGCGCAGTTCGTCCGGTTCCCGGTCGATGGCCTCGGCCCGGCGCCGGAACTCGGCTTCGTCTCTGCCGCAACACAATACGAGGGTGGCGGAGTAGGTCAGCGACTCCGGGTCGCGGCCGGTGTCGACGCACGCCGTGCGGACGCGACCGATGAGATCCCCGGCGACGTCGAGCGGTTGGAACACGACATTGAACTCGTCGGCGAAACGCGCCGCCAGCGCGGGCGTCCGCTTCTTGCCACTGCCTCCGATGATGATCGGCGGGCGCGGGTGCTGCACGGGTTTGGGCAGGGCCGGCGACTTCGAGAGGCGAAAGTGCGTGCCCTCGTAGTCGAACTCCTCGCCCAGCGGGGTCTGCCACAACCCGGTGATGATCTCGAGGTTCTCCTCGAGGCGGTCGAACCGCTCCTTCAACGGCGGGAACGGGATTCCGTACGCCTCGTGCTCACCCTCGTGCCAGCCCGTTCCGATTCCCAATTCGACACGACCACCGCTCATCTGATCGACCTGGGCGACTGCGATCGAGAACGGCCCGGGTAGGCGGAAAGTGGCGGACGAGACGAGCGTCCCCAGGCGGATCCGCGAGGTCTCGCGCGCCAAGCCTGCCAACGTGATCCACGCGTCGGTCGGCCCGGGGAGGCCGTCGCCAGCCATTCCGGCGAAATGGTCGGAACGGAAGAAGGCATCGAAGCCCAGGTCTTCGGTTGCCTTGGCGACGGTGAGCAGGTCGTCGTAGGTCGCACCCTGCTGGGGCTCGGTGAAGATTCGCAATTGCACGTTTTCAACCTACGCGCGATGGGCACACGACCGGTGGCGAGGCGGCGTGCGAAGCGGACCCCATCCGGCCCGGCGGCCATTCCGAATCGCTCCACGCACGACACCGTTCCTCGACAAAGGAGTCCCAACATGAAGACGGTCACGCGCACAGCTCTGGGTTTCGTCGTCGCCGCCGCAGGTGCGACAGCAGTATCGCTCGCCGCCGCGCCGTCCGCCGGCGCCGCGCCCACCGTATGTCCGGCACTTCCCGGCCAGTCCGCCTCTGCGGCCTCGTGTAGCGCCGACTCCGGCCCGACCGGACTCTCGCTGGCCATCACCGACAACGGCGGCGAAGCCAACGTCACCGCCGACAACTTCGCCGGGCCCGCGGCCATCGCCCTCGGTCCCGGGGCGACGGTCACCATGGACGGCATTCGTCCCGGCCTGGCCATCGGTATCGCCGGACCCGGCGGCGAGGTCGTCGTCGACGGCAAGAACGGCCCGACCTGCAAGGGACCCGCCTTCGCCGGTGACTTCCAGACCTTCAAGGGCTGCCTGTCCTGACCGTCCCGCTCCGGCGCCTGACGTGCGTCGTGGATAGCGACCAACCCCCTGCTCCCTGAGGAGCGCCCGGAGCTTGCGGAGGGCGCGTCACGAAGGGTCTACGCAACTCGCCTCACCAGGACCCTTCGAGGCTCGCTTCGCTCGCACCTCAGGGAGCAGGGGGTCGGCCTGCTCGCACCTCAGGGAGCAGGGGGTCGATTCGCTCGCACCTCAGGGAGCAGGGGGTCGGCCTGCTCGCACCTCAGGGAGCAGGGGGTCGATTCGCTCGCACCTCAGGGAGCAGGGGGTCGATTCGCTCGCACCTCAGCTGAGGTGCGAGGAGCGATAGCAACGAGCCACGAACGGTTTGGCGACACACCTCACCAGGACCCTTCGTGACGGCCTCCGCAAGCTCCGACCTCCTCAGGGAGCTGTAGTTGGGCTCGCACCGCGCACCACCGTTGTTTCGTGGTCCACGACGGCCGCCAGGCCGCAAATACTCAGAACGCAGAGCGACAGCGACGGGATCAGGACAACAGGCCCCGGACGTATGCCGCCTGACCGATGTGCTGGGTGTCGTCGTCGATCACGCTGAGCAGTCGTACGCCCAACGTGACCGGCGGGTCCCAGTTCTCGTCGACGACGCGGTCGAGATCTGAATCCGACAGCGCGCCAATGTAGTCGACGCTGACCGCGTGAGTGGCGTCGTAGTAGCCACGCAACAGGTCCGGGTCGTCGACGACGACCCGCGCCGCCTCGTCGGCAGACTGCCCGTACCCGCTCTCCCCGGGGTCGAACGGCAGACCGAACCGTTCGACCCATCCCCCGGTCACCCACACCTCGTCGGTTCCGGCGACGTCGGCGACGTGCGAGTCCTGCACGCGCGTCAGATGCCACACGAGCCAGGCGATCGTGTTGGCACCGGGCGCGGGAGCCCGATTCAGTTCTCCGGCGGAGATGTCGTCCAGGACGGCGTGAACGTTCTCGACGACTCGACCGAGACCGTCGAGCAACACATCTGTGGATCGCATGGCACGCGTTTAGGTTCGCGGTGGGCACAACGATGGCCACTCCGACGATCCGTCAGCATCATTCCTCCGGTGTCAGAACCGAATGCCCCACGTAAGATCCGATTCAACGCCTTCGACATGAATTGCGTTGCGCACCAGTCACCGGGTCTGTGGCGCCACCCCGACGACCGGTCGTGGGACTACAACACCATCGACTACTGGGTCGACCTCGCCCGCTTGCTGGAGACCGGCGGATTCGACGGTCTGTTCATCGCCGACGTCCTGGGCACCTACGACGTGTACGCCGGCAACGACGAAGCCGCCATCCGCCAGGGTGCGCAGATCCCCGTGAACGACCCGCTGTTGCTCGTCTCGGCGATGGCGCACGCCACCGAACACCTCGGCTTCGGGGTCACCACCGGTACGGGTTTCGAGCATCCCTACCCCTTCGCACGGCGTCTGTCGACGCTGGACCACCTCACCCGCGGCCGGATCGGCTGGAACGTGGTGACGGGATACCTGCCTGCGGCAGCCCGCAACATGGGCGCCGACGATCAACTCGAGCACGACGAGCGCTACAACCAGGCCGACGAGTACCTGACCGTTCTGTACAAGCTCTGGGAGGGTTCGTGGGAACGCGACGCGGTCCTCCGCGATCGCGAGGCGGGCATCTTCGCCGACCCGGCCCGGGTTCATCACATCGGCCACCGCGGCACCCGCTTCACCGTGCCGGGAATCCATCTCGCCGAACCGTCGCCGCAGGGTTCACCGGTCATCTATCAAGCCGGGGCCTCGCCTCGCGGCCGACGTTTCGCCGCGGAGAACGCCGAGGCCATCTTCGTCGCCGCGCCGACCAAGGCCATCCTGCGTGATGTGGTCAGCAAGGTGCGCGACGAGCTGATCCTGGCCGGACGCGACCCGTACGACGCGAAGATCTACACGCTGCTGACGATCATCACCGACTCGACTCCGGAGGCCGCCCGCGCGAAAGCCGCGGAGTACCAGTCCTACGCCAGCACCGAGGGTGCGCTGGTCTTCATGTCGGGCTGGATGGGCATCGACCTCGCGAGCTACGAGATCGACGAACCGATCGGCAACGTGCACAGCAACGCGATCCAGTCCGCGGTGGCCGCTTTCCAGCAGGCGAGCGACACCGGCGAGGAATGGCGGGTGCGGGACATCGCGGCGTGGGGCGGCATCGGCGGAATGGGTCCGGTCCTGATCGGCTCCGGTGACGAGGTGGCAGAAGCCCTGCAGGACTGGGTGACCGAGACCGACGTCGACGGCTTCAACGTCGCCTACGCGGTGACCCCCGGATCGTTCGAGGACATCATCACCCACGTGGTGCCCGCCCTCGAGCGGCGCGGACTCTACGATCGTGCCTACGTCCCGGGAACGTTGCGCCACAAACTCTTCGGACGTGGCGATCAGCTGCCGGAGAATCATCGCGGGTCGACGTATCGGGTCGGTGGGAGCAACTCGACCATCGACGATTCGATCAGGGAAGCCGCTCAACTCACCAGCGCGAACGGGGACCGCCGGTGATCGAGGTGGTCGGGTTGACGAAGGTGTTCGGGGTCGGTTCGCCCGACCCGACGACGGTACTCGACGAGGTCGACTTCACTGTCGACGCCGGCGAGATCTTCGCCGTCGTCGGCCCGTCCGGCGCCGGCAAGAGCACGCTGGCCCGGTGTCTGAATCTGCTGGAACGTCCGACGTCAGGGAAGGTCGTCGTCAACGGGGAAGATCTCACCGCACTGGGCACGTCGGGCCTTCGCGACGCCCGGCGCCGGATCGGCACCGTGTTCCAGTCGGCGAGTCTGCTGTCCCGGCGAACCGCGGCGCAGAATGTCGCCTTGCCTCTCGAATATCTGGGTGCGACAAAGCAATCGACCACCGCACGCGTTGGCGAACTTCTCGATCTGGTCGGCCTCGCCGACAAAGCGGACCGGTATCCGCATCAGCTGTCCGGCGGTCAGCGGCAGCGCGTCGGCATCGCTCGGGCCCTCGCGCTCAAACCTTCCGTCCTGCTGTCCGACGAAGCCACGTCGGGTCTGGATCCCGCGGCCACGGACACCTTCTTGCGGCTCCTCACCGACGTTCGGGACGAACTGGATCTCGCGGTGGTGTTCATCACCCACGAGATGGACACGGTCGTGCGGGTCGCCGACACCGTCGGCCGTCTCGACCGCGGCCGCATCGTCGAGCACGGTCGGCTGGAACAGGTGGTCCTGGAACCGGATTCGGTTCTGGGACGGGCACTCCGGCCGCGCGGGCCGAGTGCGCAACCGGCCTCTGCCGAAACCCCGATCTCGGTGGTCTACCACTCCGCGACGGTCCCCGCGGACTGGTTGACCCAGCTGGGCAGGCGACTCGACATCTCGATCTCGGTGCTGGGCGCCAACGTGCAGACCATCGACGGCACCGTCTTCGGCGATCTCACCGTGTCGGTGCCGACCGGACACGCGTCGGCGTTCATCGGCGCCGCGGATGAACTCGGCCTGGCCGCACGCCTTCTCGACGCCACCGCGACCGCGGGCGGTTTCGCCGTCGAGACCGACACCGGCTCCGAGGTGGCCGCGTGAGCACCACGTATTCGGCGAACATCACGGTGCCGCTCGACGAGATCCCTGACCTGCTCATCCCGGCGGCCATCGACACGGTCCTGATGGTGAGCATCGTGATGGTCGTCGTCCTGGTGGTGGGAGTCCCGCTGGGCGCACTCATCCACAACCTCGCTCCCGGCGGACTTTTCGCACGACGCTCGTTGCACGCCCCCCTGTCGTGGGTGATCAGCATCGGTCGGTCGTTGCCCTTCCTGGTGCTGATGACCGCGATCATCCCGTTCACCCGCCTGGTCACGGGCACGAACATCGGCATCGCCGCGGCGGTGGTCCCGATGTCGATCGCCGGCATCGCCTTCTTCACACGCATCGTCGAGAACTCGCTGCGGTCGGTCCCGGCCTCGACGATCGACGTGGCACGTGCGTCCGGCGGATCGAACGCCCAGATCATCTGGAAAGCACAGGTTCCCGAGGCGTTGCCGAGCATCGTCGGCGGACTGACGATCAACACCATCGCGATGATCGAGTACTCCACGATCGCCGGCACCATCGGCGCCGGCGGACTCGGATACGTGGCGGTCACCTACGGCTACCAGCGGTTCGATCAGGGAGTCATGGTCGCCACCATCATCGTGCTCATCGTGACGGTGGCCGTGATCCAGGTCGCCGGCGACGCCCTCGCGCGCAGCCTCAACCCGGTCACGTCCCGCCGGGTCAACCACTGAAGACCCACAAACCGCCGGCGAACCTCGCTCCGCAGGGAGCAGGACCAGTCGACGCATCACCCAGCCACACCCGAAAGGCACCCCATGACACAGGACACCGGTTCCACCACCGGCACCGCATCGGATTCCGGCGAGACTCCCTCTCCGCCGGGCGGTTCCGGTATCGAGATCTCGACACGTCGCCGTTGGCCGCTGATCGTCGGCGCGCTCGTCGTGGTCGCCGTGATCGCCACCGTCGTCGGCTGGCGCTTCCTCGGGTCCGACTCGACGTCGCCCAACGAGACCGCCGGCGCGACACTGACCGTCGTCACCGCCGAGGGCAACGCGTCCGAGCAGGCACTCGTGGAGTTCATCGCCGACGAGGTCGCACCCCGGTATGACATCAAGGTCGCATTCAAGGGCCTGTCCGACTCCACGACGCTGAACCGCGCGGTCAGCGACGGGGAGGTCGCGGGCACCGTCTATCAGCACAAGCTGTGGCTGTCGCAGGTCCTCGAGGCGAACCCGGACTTCCAGGAGGAAGC
Source organism: Gordonia sp. NPDC127522 (assembly GCF_042672305.1). Classification (NCBI taxonomy): domain Bacteria; kingdom Bacillati; phylum Actinomycetota; class Actinomycetes; order Mycobacteriales; family Gordoniaceae; genus Gordonia; species Gordonia sp. NPDC127522. Next base: position 32,307 of record NZ_JBHXVK010000018.1, on the reverse strand, counting down.
CGCGACGCCGGTGTTCCGCTGGGGATTCGGCATCTGGTCGGACAAGTACCGCGACGTCGCCGACCTGCCGCAGAACGCCCGCGTCTCGCTCTACTCCGATCCCGCGAACGAGGCCCAGGGACTCTGGCTGCTCGAACGCGCCGGACTCCTCACGCTGAAACCGGGCGTGGACAAGTGGAAGGCGACCCAGAAGGACATCGCCACGAATCCGCGGAACCTGCAGTTCGTCCTGCTCGACTTCGCCGCCCAGTCGCGCTCGCTCGCCGACCTCGACGCCACCGTGGGCTACACCGAGTACTACCTCGCCGCGAACATCGACATCGCCAAGCAGATCTACGCTCCGCCCGCTCCCGACGAGTTCGCCGGGCAGCTGACCATCGGAACGCAGTGGAAGGACACCGAGAACATCAAGAACCTGGTCGCCGCGTTCAAAGACCCTGCCGTGCAGGAATTCCTGCGGACCGATCCGCGGGTCAAGGGCATCCTGCTGCCCCTGTGACCAGCGTCTGCACTGCTGCACACCCCATCACCGCTCCCGGGTCGCCCATCGCGACCCGGGTGCGGTGCGCATAGGCTCACCGCGTGAGCCGCACACATCACGGGCACGGTCATGCGCACTCGCTGTCCGACATCAGCCACACGCTGTCGCCGATCGCCCGGTGGTTCGTCATCGGCACGCTCGCGGTGACCGCGGTCGCGGTCGCGGTCGGCATGGTCGTCCTGTGGCCGTCGGATTCCGAACACCCGATCCCCACCCAGTTCCGGTCCGCCGACGGCGGGCCGATCACCACGGTCGACGGCGAGATCGTGGACCAGTTCCATGCGAACTGTCTCAACTCGGTGGCGGGGTCGGTGCTCGAGACCGCGGACATACCGGTGAATCCGGTCCCGGGTGGGCCGTGCATCCTCAACGCGGTCCGGTTCTCCTCCGGCGACGTGGCCGGCCAGTACACCGTGCTGGAGATCCCGACCAACCGGGCGCAGGCCGGGTCCGGGCCCGACACCGTGGCGCCCGCCGCCGGCACGCTCGACGACCCCCAGGCCGGCCAGCCGACGTTGAACGTCGGTGACGACATCCGGCTCGCGACCGTTCCCGGCCCCGACGGCAGCAACCGGTACAGCTTCTTCGACTTCCAGCGCGGACCGGCGATCATCTTCTGGGCCGTGCTGTTCATCGCCGCGATCGTGCTGGTGGCGGCGTGGCGCGGGTTCCGCTCGATCATCGGGCTGGCGATCGCCTTCGGGATACTCACCGTGTTCACGCTGCCGGCCATCCTCGACGGGTCGTCCCCTGTCGCCGTGGCGGTCGTGTCGTCGGCGGTGATCCTGTTCGTGGTCCTCTACCTCGCGCACGGTGTCAGTCTCCGGACCAGTTCGGCTCTGCTCGGGACGCTGACCTCCCTCCTGCTCGCCGGATTCCTGAGCTGGCTCGCCATCCGGACCATGAACCTCACGGGGCTCTCGGGCGATCAGACCACCAATCTGCAGGTGTATCAGGGCAACATCTCGGTCAGCGGTCTCCTGCTCGCCGGGTTCATCATCGGCACCCTCGGTGTTCTGAACGACGTCACGATCACCCAGGCCTCGGCGGCCTTCGAGCTGGCCGCGGCCGGCGAACCGTCACGGCTCGCGACCTTCCGCGCCGCGATGCGCGTGGGCCGCGACCACATCGCGAGCACGGTGTACACCCTTGTCTTCGCCTACGCGGGCAGCGCGCTGCCGCTGATGCTGTTGTTCTCGGTGGCCCAGCAGCCGTTGGGCGGACTGCTCACCACCGACGTCGTCGCGGTGGAGTTGGCCCGCTCGTTCGTCGGCGGAATCGCGATCGCGCTGTCGGTTCCGCTCACGACGGCGATCGCCGCCGCGCTCACGACCCCGGCGGGCGCGGGACGTACACCGGCCGCGCACGCCGCGGCCTGAGCTCGCGCCGCGCGGTCAGCACCGGCCCTTCGGGAGGTCGGCCAGGTTCTTGCCGAGCCAATTGCCGAGGCGGGTCAGCATCTTGGTGCCGTCGGTGAACGATCCACTTCGCGGGATCGCCGCCATCGACACCGCGACCTGGCCGCTGGTCGTGGTGATGATGCCCAGTTGCCGCACCAGATGCGCCGACGACTTCGACGTCGCCGGACCCCAGCCACCCTTGACCGCGGTCACCGCTCCCTGACTGCGCCCCACCTTCGCGATACCCCACTGCTGGTTCGGGGCGACGGCGCTCATCAGCCGGATGAGGTGTTCGCTGTCGGGCAGACACGGCAGGTGAGCGCCGAAGATCGCCTGGTCGCGCAGCGCCCAGGCGGTGTGACCGGGGTACGACGGCGGGTTGTCGACCTCGGAGGACACGTGCGTCCGGACGTCGTGGCCCTCACGGAGAACCGCACTGACAGCGTCGACGGACGCGTGCCCGCCGCCGAGCACCCCCCACAATTCGCCGGCTGCATCGTTGTCGGAGAACGTGATCGCCTTGTCCTCCATCGCGGCGACCGCTGGACCGCGCTCGCGCTGCGCGGCGAGCGACACCGGGACCTTCATCGTCGACCATGCACGTCCCGATTTGAGCGACCCGAGTGAGATGACCTCGTCCCCGCCGACGGGCACGATCGCGATCCCGAGCTGGCCGGGCAAGGACTTCCGCATCGACTTCGTCAGTGCGGCATAGCTCTTCGCGAGCTTTTTGTCGAGCGGTTCCGGGGGCTTGAACCACGTGGCGAAGGGCTCCGGCAGCGGCGGCAGCACGGGGAGCGGTATCGCCGTCGCCGAGCCCGCGCCGATCACCATCGACATCGCCACCGCGCAGAACACCACGCCGATCCTGGTCACAACTTTCACATCTGTCTCCTGAGTCACTTCAGACACATGAGACTAGGACGGTTACGCCTCAGGGACCAGGCTGTATACCCAATCGGAACCTTGCTGGGACCGGGGTCACACCCACCTCAGCAACCTGGCGCTGAAAACCACCCTCCACGAAAGAGCCAACGTCGTATTGTCGTCGCCCCCTCTCGGCCGGGTGGTCTTCAGACGCGGGTCGCCGCCTCACATGACTACGCTGTGCGTATTCGGCCCGCTCGCTTCGCTCCCAGCGCCGATACGGATTCGGCCCGACTGAAATGAGGAAAAGCCCGGAGATGTCTGCTCTGACCAAAGGCCAGAACGGCCCGTTGCCGACCCCCGATGTCATCGTCTCGGTGGACCTCGCGACCGCCGCCGACCTGTCGGCCCTGCTGGTCACCGACCGGGGGGTGGTGCGTACCGACGACGACTTCGTCTTCTACAACCAGCCGACCGGGCCCGGCGTCCGGCTGGAACAGGCCGCCGCAGGTTCTGCGCGACTGCACATCTCGACCGCTCGAGTACCTGCCGACATCGACGCGGTCCGCGCGGTCATCACGCTCGACGACGCGTCGTCGACCTTCGGCCGTTTCGCACCGCCGGTCGCTCACGTCACCGACGAAGCGGGCCGGCCGCTGTACGACTTCACCGTCACCGGCCTCACCAGCGAGTCGGTGGTCATCGCCCTCGAGGTGTACCGACGCAACAGCGAGTGGAAGGTACGTGCCGTCGGTCAGGGATACGCGGGCGGTTTCGCCGACCTGGTCCGCGACCACGGGGTGAGCGTCGACGACGAGCCGGAACCGACCACCGCCCCGCCCGCGCCGATCAGCTACTCGCGGCCGTCGGCGCCCACTCCCCCGGCACCCGCGCCCCCGGCGGCGCCGCCGCCCACTCCCGCGCCCCCTGCACCCGCACCGCCCGCTCCCGCGCCCCCGGCGCAGCCCGCTGAGGTCAGCCTGCGCAAGGGTGCACCGGTCAGCCTGGCGAAGGGCCAGAAGGTCACCCTCCGCAAAGAGGGCGGCGTGGCGCTCACCGACATCCGGATGGGGCTCGGGTGGGACCCGGTGCGCGGCGGGTTCGGACGCGGGGGCTCGATCGACCTCGACGCCTCGGTGCTGATGTTCTCCGGCGGCAAGTGCGTCGAGACCGTCTTCTACGGTCATCTCAACAGCAAGAACCGCTCGATCCTGCACTCCGGCGACAACCTCACCGGCGAAGGAGAGGGTGACGACGAGGTCATCCGCGTTGCGCTGCAGAAGGTTCCGCCTCACGTCGATGCGCTGTTGTTCATCGTCACGTCCTACCGGGGCCACACGTTCGAGAAGATCGAGAACGCGTATTGCCGGCTCGTCGACGAGACGACCTCCGCCGAGCTGGCCCGCTACACCCTCAAGGGCGGGATGCCGTTCACCGCGGTCGCGATGGCGGTCATCGCCCGCGACGGCGGCGAGTGGAAACTGCGCGCGATCGGTGACGGTTTCAACGCGAAGACCCCGAAAAAGGCCGTGCCGCTCGTCGGCCGCTACCTCTGACGCCGGACGCCCCCAGGGGTCAGATCACGCCGTGCAGGGGCGGCTCCTCGCCGCGCAGAACCCAGCGCCCGATGTGCTGGTACTTCCATCGCACGGGGTCGTGCAGCGTGTGCGTCCGGGCGTCGCGCCAGAAGCGATCCAGACCCCCGCCACCGGCGGCACTGCGGGTGCCGCTCACCTCGAACAGAGCCGACGCCACCGAGGGGGCCACCCGGTCGGCCACCACCTTCGCCGTCGCAACGGCGATCGAGGCCTCCGCGACCAACTCGCGCGAGGGCGATTCCGGGGTATCTCCCACTGCCGCGTCGACTCTTCGACCGGCCGCGGCGAGGGTCGCCTCGGCGGTCGCGACCTCGACCTCCAACTCGCCGAAGCGCTGCACGACCAGCGGATCATCCACTGCTCGTTCGACATTCGCCTCGAACCACGGTCGCGACTTCGTACGCACGAACTCCGACGCCGCGCGCAGCGCACCGCGGGCGATACCGACGTCGATCGCCACATGGAGCAGCTGGGCGAAGGCGCCGTAACCGGTGGGCGCAGATGTTGCCGGTGCGCGCGCCACCAGATCCGCGAGACCCACGCCGACCCCGCTGAACCGGACGGTCCCAGAGCCGGTCGTGCGCTGTCCCACCGCATCCCAGTCGTCGACGATCTTCACGCCGTCGGCATCGGCCGGGACGAAAGCCACGTACTCCCCGGGCGCGACGTCGCCGACGGCGACGTCCAATCGCGCGAGGACGGCGAGGGTGTCCGCGAACAACGAACCGGTGCAATAGAACTTCTCACCGTCGAGGACGAATAGCGTCGATGCTCGATCGGCCACCGGACTCAACCGTGTCGAGATGTCGGCGATGGTCTTGCCGCCCCGCTCGGACTGCGCGTTGGCCACCCGTCCGCCGACGAGGACGTCGGCGAAGATGCGCTCCTGCAACACTTCTCCCGCGGACAGGCGGACGAGGTTGAGGTAGACGAAGTGGCTGTGCGGAATCTGCGCGATGCTCGCGTCCGCGGCGGCCAGGATGGACACCACCTCGGCGAGCGCACTGGGACGCAGGTCGAGACCGCCGAACCGAGCCGGGACGGTGAGTGCCAGCAGCCCCGACTGCGACAGACGGTCGATCTCGGCATGGGGCAACCGACGTTCGCGGTCGCGCTCGGCCGCCCCGACCGCGAATTCGGCGGCCAGTTCGCGCGCGATCGACAGCGCCTCGGCCTCGGACCCGATCCGCACGGCGGACCGCACCCGCGCCTGGCTCACTGCGGTCACGCCACTCCCGCAGGCGTCGGGGCGGTGTCGCTCTGGGCGCCCTCGATCTCGCGGACCAGAGGCAGCACCTTCTCACCGAAGTACTCGATCTCCTCCTGGAAGTGCAGGAAGCCGCCGAGGATCAGGTCGACGCCCAGACGCTTGTAGGCGACGATGCGTTCGGCCACCTGCTCCGGGGTGCCGATCAGCTGGGTCCGGAAGCCGTCGTTGTACTGGACGAGGTCCTCGAACGACGAGTCGGCCCACATGCCCTTCTTGTCGCCCGTCGAGTTCCCGGCCTGCTGGACGGCGTCCCGGAAGCCCTCCACCGCAGGGCGATTCGCCTTCTCGACGATCTCGCGCAGAGTGTCGCGGGCCTCTTTCTCGGTGTCCCGCGCGATGATGAAGCCGTTGAGCCCGAACTTCACCTCGCGCTCGTGGGCACGTGCGACGGCGCGGAGGTCGTCGAGCTGCTCGGTCACGCCGTCGAAGTCCTTGCCGTTGGAGAAGTACCAGTCCGCGTAGCGTCCGCCGTTGTTGCGGGCGGCCGAGGAGTTTCCGCCCTGGAACAGCTCGGGGTTCGGACGCTCGACGGTGTTGAGCGGCTTGGGCTTCAGCGTGAAGTCGTGGATGCGGTAGAAGTCGCCGCGGTAGTCGACCTCGTCCTCGGTCCAGATCTTGCGGATCACCTCGAGGAATTCTCCGCTGCGCCGGTACCGCTCGTCGTGCTCGAGCCACGGCTCGCCGAGGTGGGTGAACTCGTCCTTGAACCAGCCGCTGACGACGTTGATCGCGAAGCGACCCTTGGACAGATGGTCGGCGGTGGCGCCGAGCTTGGCCAGGACGGCCGGATGCCAGAGCCCCGGGTGCACCGCCGCGATCACCTTCAGCCGCTGCGTGGCGAGCAGGAGTGCGAGGCTGAAACTGGTGGATTCGTGCTGGTATTCGGCTCCGTAGCTCGCCTCGTACCGCACCTGCGACAGCGCGTACTCGAAACCGTTGTTCTCGGCGGTCTGCGCGAGTTTGACGTTGTAGTCGTAGTCCCAGCCGGTGCGTTGCTCGATGGTGCTGGTGACCAGGCCACCGCTGACGTTGGGCACCCAGTAGGCGAACTTGATCTGGTCCGCGATGGACTCGGTGGACATGGCTACCTCCGCGAGGTGTCGGTTACATGGCGAGAAGGGACGTGGTGAAGGTGAAAAGTGTTGTCGATCAGGATGATGCGGCCTGCAGGCGCGGCAGGAACGCGGTGCGCACGGCTTCGGACGGGCCGGCCGACGCCGGGTCGAGCAGTCCGAGCCGGGCGAGAGCGGGCCGGACCCCGTCTCCGAAGTGGTACGCCTCTTCGAGATGCGGATAGCCCGACAGGATGAAGTGGTCGAGTCCGAGCGCGGCGTACTCGGCGATGAGTGCGGCCACTTCGTCGTAGGAGCCGACCAGCGCCGTACCCGCACCACCACGGACGAGCCCGACCCCGGCCCACACGCCGGGGTGGATCTCCAGCGAGTGCGGATCGTTGTGGTCGGCGAAACCGGCTCCACGACCGTGGAGTTCGGACATACGTCGCTGGCCCTCGGACTCCGAGCGCGCCAGGTTCTGCTGGGCGGTCGCGACCTGGGCCGGATCGAGCGCACCGAGCAGACGGGCCGCCTCGGCCCAGGCCTGCTCCGACGTCTCGCGGGCGATCACGTGAAAACGGATGCCGTGCGAGAGTTCCCGGCCCTGCGCGGCCGCGAGACCGTTGACCCACGCGATCTTCTCAGCCACCGCGTCCGGACGCTCGCCCCAGGTGAGGTAGGTGTCGGCGTGCTTGGCGGCGACGTCACCGGCGGCCGGCGACGATCCGCCGAAGAAGATCTCCGGCGTCGGATCGGGACGACGTCCGAGCTGCGCACCCTCGACGCGCAGGTACTTCCCCACCACGTCGACGGGTTCTTCCTCGGTCCAGAGCCGCCGGATGATCTCCAGGTACTCGTCGCAACGCTCGTACCGCGCGTTCTTCGCCAGGAAGTCGCCGAAGGCACGCTGTTCACTCGACTCGCCGCCGGTGACGACGTTGACCAGAAGGCGGCCCTGCGAATGCCACTGGAACGTGGCGGCCATCTGGGCGGCCAGCGTCGGCGAGATGAGCCCGGGGCGGAACGCCACCAGGAATTTGAGGCTCTCGGTGGCGTCGATCAGAGCGGCGGTGGTCAGCCAGGCGTCCTCGCACCAGAGACCTGCCGGGGTCAGGACGGCTTCGAAGCCGTTGGCCTCGGCGGCGCCGGCGAGCTGTTTGAGGTACCGCAGATCGGCCGGCCGGTCCCCTGTCATCTGGCTGCCGTGTCCGCCCGCGATCAGATTGCGCGAGTCGCCGTAGGTGGGCAGGAACCAGTGGAAATGCAGAGACACCGCGAGGGCACCTTTCGGTCGGGTCGGCACGTGACGAGCACGACACCGCCTCGACTCCCGCCTCGAGGCGAGTGGGCCGGCGCGGTGCCTCGGCCCAGTGTCGGGCACCATCGCGTCGACGGACCACAGTTGAAATCGCCCTGAGGGCAAATCGACAACCGCAGGGCCCGGCCGCTAGGCGTCGGCGGGTACGACTGTTTCAGCAGTCGCAGACCACCGAGTCCAGTGGCACGGTGAGCGGGTCTTTGGACCGGATGATCCGGCTGTGATCATTCTCGACGGGGTAGCCCTCGCGCGCCCAGTATTCGTAACCGCCGATCATCTCCTTGACCCGGTAACCCAGCTTGGCGAACTCCAGCGCGGCCCGCGTCGAACCATTGCATCCGGGCCCCCAGCAGTACGTCACAACCGGTGTGCTCGTTGCTATCTCGTCGACGGCGCGTGCGGCGATCTGTGACGTCGGCATGTGCACGGCTCCGACGATGCGCCCCTGCGCCCACGCCGCCTCACCTCGTGAGTCGATCAAGACGAAGTTCACACCGCGTTCCTGATCGGCGTGCACGTCGGACGCATCGGTCTCGAAGCCGAGCTTGCGAGCGAAGTGGGATATCAAGAGGTCTGATGACGGCGAATCTGGCATGCCTCGACGCTATTCACGTCCGTTCGCCAACGGAAGGTCGACTTCCCGGCACCTTGTCGGAGTCGCCGGTACTTTCATGGCATTCTTGCTCGATGGCGAAGAATCTCACTTTCGAGTCCGACAGGGTCGACACGGCAATCCTGACGTCGCTTCAAGCGAACGGACGGCAGAGCATTGCAGAACTGGCCCGGCAGATCACGATGAGTCACAGCGCCACAGCCGAGCGCGTGCGCCGCCTCGAAGAATCCGGGGTGATCAGCGGTTACAGCGCCAGCGTCGACCCCGAGCGGCTCGGGTTCGCGATCCTGGCCTTCCTACGGCTGCGATATCCCAGCAGCAGGTACGAGCCGTTGCACACCCTGCTCGCAGGGCTACCCGAAGTCATCGAGGCGCATCACGTCACCGGCGACGACTGTTTCATCATGAAGGTCGTCGCCACCGACATGAAGCACCTGGAACGGGTCAGCGGCATGGTCGGAACCCTCGGCAGCGTCACCACCAATGTGGTCTACTCCTCCCCGCTGCCACCTCGCCCGCTACTCCCGCCCAGCGGGTCGGGACTCACCGAGAGCGCCGACAAGCTGTAGGTCGGCAACTACCAGGGCGTCCGATCCCCGCCGCTCAATCGGTCGACGGGCGCCATTGACCCATACCGAGGAAGACCATCACGAGTTGTCGCTCGGTGCGCTCGACGATCTCCTGCTCGGCGGAACGTCCGCGATACTCACCGTCGAGCAGATCGGCCACCGCGGTGAGCATGATGATGACGATCAGCTCCGCTGCCAGTTCGAGGTCGTCGGACTGCCACCGTGCCAGGTCCGGGATCCGGGCGAGATCGATCGCGAGTTCCTTGGAGAACAACCGGAGTTCGGTGTCGATCGCGCGACGGATCTCGGCGATGCCGCCCCGCTGCTCGCGCACCAGGAACCGGAATTGCGACTCGTTCTCGCGGACGTGCCGCAGCAGGATGGCCAGCGAGTTCTGTGCGGTGGGCAAGGCGTCACGCGCCGCCAGGTCGCGTCGTCCCTCACGCAGCGCCCGTCGCAGGACGCGCATCGAGTCCTCTACGACGGTGACCCCGAGATCCTCCATCGATGCGAAGTGGCGATAGAAGGCGGTCGGCACGATCCCGGCGCCACGGGCGACCTCACGGAGGCTGATGCTGCCGAAACTGCGCTCGCCGACCAGTGACCGCGTGGTGTCCAGCAACGCCTGTCGCGTCTGGTTCTTGCGGTCCGCACGGGTTTGCGCATCGCGCCGGCTCGGCTCTCGCGTGCGTGTCACGCACCCGAGTCTATGCGTCGGGTCGGCCGACGCGACGCAGAGGCACAGGCGGTGTCGTGACGGCAGTCACATCGGCCAACACTTGACGATCGACTGTCGCGCTGTGTCACACTTGCCGGTGTACACATGTACACCGAAACAGACCGAACGGAGCCCAGCCCATGAGCATCCGCACACCCCAGGACCAGACCCGCGCCGGCACCGGCGCCGAGCCCGGCCGGTGGAGCCGTCTGGTCGGTTCGATCGTGGAGGCAGCGCTGTCGCCGCATCCGGTCGACCGCTACCTCGAGTTGCTCGATCCGATGATCACCTGGCGCGATCTGCGCGGCGAGATCACCCGTGTCGAGCGTCCCACGGCGCGCACCGTCCGCCTCACCATTCGTCCGACCCGTCAGTGGCGAGGCCACGAGGCCGGCCAGTTCGTGCAGCTCAAGGTCGTCATCGACGGCGTTCGGCACACCCGCTGCTTCTCGCCGGCCAACGCCGCCGCGGGCCCGGACGGCGAGATCGAGCTGACCATCACCGCACACGACGACGGTTTCGTGTCCACCCACCTTCGTGAGCACGCCCGCGCCGGGGACGTCGTCGGGCTGTCCGCCGCCGACGGCGAGTTCGTGCTTCCCGACACCGACGCGACGTCGGCGGTCTTCCTCAGCGGCGGCAGCGGGATTACACCTGTACTCTCAATGGCGCGAACACTCGTCGCCCGACGGTACGCGGGACCGATCACGTTCGTGCACTATGCGCGCACCCCGGCCGACGTCGCCTACCGCGACGAGCTGCGTGAGCTCGCGGACAGCCATCCCCGGTTCGACCTGCGCGTGTACCACACGCGCGACGACGGACACTTCAGCGCCGACCACCTCGAGGGAATCCCGGGGTTGTCCGACGCCGACGTGTTCGTCTGCGGCCCCGCCGCCCTCATGGACGAGGTCGCACGGGTCCATGCCGAACTCGCCATCAGCCAGCCGTTGCACAGCGAGGCCTTCGCGCCGGTCATCCCCGCCGTCGACCCCGACTCCGTCGAGGGCGAGGTCACGTTCTCCTCGTCGGGGACGTCGGCGACCAACGACGGCCGTCCGATCCTGGACCAGGCCGAAACGGCCGGGCTCACGCCCGAATCCGGGTGCCGGATGGGGATCTGCTTCTCCTGCGTCGCGACGAAGAAGTCGGGGTGCACCCGCAACGTCCTGACCGGCGAGATCGACGACGAGTCCGACACCCGGATCCAGCTGTGCATCAGCGCGCCGGTCGGCTCGGTCGACATCGACATCTGATGTCCACGAGCTGATCCCCCAGATCCACCCTTCCCAGCCACATCTCCTCTCCGAGAAGGAGGCAATGCCATGACCATCGACATCAGCCGTGACATCGAGACCACCATCGACGACAACCTGCCCGCGCTGCACCGCGTCGGCGCCGACCAGAAGGTCGCGGACGATCCCAACACCGTCGTCATGTCCTACGAGCAGGTCGAGGCGCTCGGGCGGGACCTCGACGCCCTGCGGGCCCGGATCGTCGCTGACCTGGGTCAGAAGGACCGCGACTACCTCTACTCGGTGATCCGTGCCCAGCGCGGCTTCGAGATCGGCGGACGCGCGCTCATGTACCTCGGGTTCTTCCCGCCCGCGTGGATCGCCGCGGTAGGCGCCCTCTCGGTGTCGAAGATCCTCGACAACATGGAGATCGGCCACAACGTCATGCACGGTCAGTACGACTGGATGCGCGAGGACACCTACAACTCCCGCGAGTTCGAGTGGGACACCGTCTGTCCGGCCGATCAGTGGAAGCACAGCCACAACTACCTGCACCACACCTTCACCAACATCCTGGGTGAGGACCGCGACATCGGTTACGGCATCCTGCGAATGGACCGCGACCAGAAGTGGAACCCCTACTACCTGGGCAACCTCGGCTACGCGACCGCACTCATGCTGCTCTTCGAGTGGGGCGTCATGCTGCACGACCTCGAAGCCGAGAACGTCATCGCCGGCAAGCGCAAGTGGAGTGACATCAAGGGCCTGGTGAAAGGCATGTGGCGCAAGGCCGGTCGTCAGGTCCTCAAGGACTACGTCGTCTTCCCCGCGCTCACGGGCCCGCTCTTCGTCCCGACCCTCATCGGTAACGCGACCGCCAACCTGGTGCGCAACGTGTGGACCTACTCGATCATCTTCTGCGGCCACTTCCCCAGCGGTGCACAGACATTCACGTCCGAGGAATGCCAGAACGAGACGCGGGGCCAGTGGTACCTGCGGCAGATGCTAGGTTCGGCCAACATCACCGGCAGCCCGTTGTTCCATGTGATGAGCGGCAACCTCTCGCACCAGATCGAGCACCACCTCTTCCCCGACATCCCGGCCAGTCGCTACCCCGAGATGTCCGCGGAGGTCCGGGAGATCTGCGAACGCTACGGACTGCCGTACAACACCGGCTCGCTGAGCCACCAGCTCGCGTCGACCTGGAAGAAGATCGCGAAGCTGTCGTTGCCCAACTGGATGACGCGCGACGACAACGATCTCACCGTCATCGTCGAGCGCGAGAAGCCCGCCTCGGTCGCCTGACGCCGGTTTGATCGGTGTGCCTCGGGGGTAGGCTCTGGGCACACCGATCAGGCTCCAGCCGCAACCAACTGCAGGGGGATTCCCGAAGCGATGGTCGACAGCATCGAACGCAACAAGGATCTGTTCCAGGAATTGATCGAGTCCACGGCCACCCACGTCGGCCGGATAGCGACCATCATCACCGGAGCCGTCGCGGGCGTGACCCGCGAGATCGGTGAGATCGTGACCGACGGGTTCGAGATGCGCGAGGCCGCCCGCAAGGCCAAAGCCGACGCCCACCCGCGATACGACGCGAGCGGCATCATCGACGCCGAGTTCGCGGACGCATCGTCCGAGGTGGACACCTCGGCCCCGTACGCCGAATCCGAACAGGCCAGAGAGGTGACCGGAGTGGACATGGACGAACTGCCAGACCGCATCGACGTCGGTGAGCAGACCGGTATCGACCAAGAGGGCGAGGTCTCCCGCGAGGCGGAACTCGCCTCCGACGGCGGCGAGACCGACAAGGACGAACCGGACGTCGACGACCCGCGGGACATCGCCGCGTCCGAGCCGCGAATGGACCCGACCGCAGGGTCCTGACCGGCACCGATCGATTCACCCTGGGCGCAATCGTTGCCCGATGGGGCCGTCGCACGTACCTTGGTCGGCGATTGTCCCCGCTCTCCGGAGGTTGTTGCCCGATGTCGGTGCGCTCTGTCCTCACGTTCCCGAACCCGGTCAACGACTACGCCGCGCGCAGTACCGCCGGGTTGGTCGTCGTCCTCGCGATCATCGCGGTGTCGGTGAACACGCCCGTGCTCTACGGCATCCTCGCCCTGGGATTCGCGCTGCGTGTGGCATCGGGACCGACCCTGTCGCCTTTCGGGCAACTCTCGGTGCGCTTCCTCGTGCCGAAGATCATCCGCAAGGAGAAGCTGGTCCCGGGGCCGCCCAAGCGGTTCGCCCAGACCATCGGCCTCGTCGTCAGCGGGACCGCCTTCGTGCTCAGCCTGCTCGGCTACGGGCTCGCCGCCCAACTCGCCACGGGCGTGCTGATCGCCGCCGCTACGCTCGAGGCCGTCTTCGGCTTCTGCCTGGGCTGCACGATCTTCGGATTCCTGCAGCGCCGCGGTGTCATCCCCGAGTCGGTCTGCGAGGCGTGCAACAACATCTCGCTGCGCGATCCGGCTGCCGTCTGATCCGACGCCGCTCAGCCGTCGGACTTCACCGAACGGTCGGGAACGGTCATGGCCATCATCATGATCTCGGTCTCGCTGTAGTCGCGGCCGGGATGTTCGGCGGCGAGGTGGGCCTGGACCGACGGCACGAAGTCGGCTTCGAGGGCCGTGATGGACTCACCGCAGGGGCAACGCAGGTTGTAGGCCATGCGACGCATGGTAACTGGATCGAGCATTGCTCAGTCGAGTATTCCCAACGCGATCCCGTCGAGGATGTCGTGTTCGCTCACGACTAGTTCGTCGATACCGGCACTTTCCGACAGCACTCTCGCGAGCTCGAGGGTGATCAGTGATCCGCCGCCGATGACGTCGACGCGCCCGGGGTGCATCGGTCCGAGCGCCGCGCGGTCGGCGCGTGTCATACCGATCAGGTTCCGGCAGACCCGGTCGAGTTCGGGCAGCGAGATCGTCGACAGATGGATCGCGTCCGAGTCGTACTCGGGGAGGCCGGCACCGAGCGCGGCGAGCGTCGTCATCGTGCCGGCGACGCCCACCCAGGTGCGAGCGGACTGAACCGGCACCGCGGCGAACGCCTCGGCGAGACGTGCGCGTGCGAATTCGGTCGCCGCGGCCAGCTCCGCCGGCGTGGGCGGGTCGGACGGCAGAGCACGCTCGGTCAGCCGAACACACCCGATGTCGGCCGAGTACGCCGCGGTCACACCGTCCGCATCGCCCAGGACGACTTCTGTCGAACCGCCGCCGAGGTCGGTGACCACGAAAGGCCCATCCGCCGAATCCAATTCGCCGACTGCCCCGCGGAACGACAGCCGCGCCTCCTCGTCGCCGGTGATGACCTCGGCGATCGCGCCTGCGGACACGCACCCGAGCAGATCGGCGGTCATGGCGAAGAACTCGTCGCGATTCGACGCGTCGCGGGTCGCGGAGGTGGCGACCATCCGCACTCTCTCGACGCCGAGCGCTTCCATCGTGTCGACATAGTCGCTGAGGGCGACCCGCGTCCGCTCGATCGATTCCGCGGCGAACATCCCGGTCGCGTCGACGCCGTAACCCAGTCGGACCACACGCATCTCACGATGGAGATCGACGAGTCGCCCGTCCGGGCCCGGCTTCGCCACGAGCAGGCGGATCGAGTTGGTGCCGCAGTCCACGGCTCCGACGACGGTCACCCGTCGGTCCCCGTATCCGACGGCTCGGGCCAGTCCTCCGGAATCGCGCTGCCGCGCAACCCGTTCGCGGCCGCGAGCGCCACCGCCTCGTCACCGAGAGGATTGAGCCCGGGGCCCTTGGCCAGGGAGTGCGCGATCAGGACGTGCAGGCACTTCACCCGGTCCGGCATACCGCCACCGGTGAAATCGGTGCCGAGGGGTTCGATCGCGTCGCGTTCGGCGAGATAGTCCTCGTGCGCACGGCGGTACGCCGCGGCGAGTTCGGCGTCGTCGTGCAGGCGCGCGGTCATGCCCTTCATGACACCGGCCGACTCCTGGCGGCTCGCCTCGGCGGTCAGACGCGGATCGGTCAGGTAGTACAACGTCGGGAACGGTGTGCCGTCGGGCAGCCGGGGCGCGGTCTTGACGACCGCGGGCTTCCCGTCAGGTGTGCGGTAGCTGATCTCGAGGACCCCGCGCGGTTCGCGTCCGAGCTGGGCGGCCACCGTGGCGAGATCCTCCGCAGAGACACCGTGGCCGGAGGAGGAGGAGGAGGAGCTCACTGCACGCCGGGAGGGGTCGACAAGGTGTCCCAGAGATTTCCGTACCACGGTGCGCGGGCGCGCTCCTCGGCACGTTCGGCGGCCTCGCGCCGTGCCTCGTCGGCGGGGAACAACATCACGAGCGGGATCTCTCCTGGTTTGACGAACTGCAGACGCGTCCGCGCCTGGGCCTCGATGTAGGCGGGATCGTTCTGCTCGTTGACCTTCTGCTGATAGTCCGCGACCTCGCGTTGCAGCTGCTCGTTCGACGCGGTCAGCTGACGGAATTCCGAACGCTGACTGAAGTACGTCCGCAGCGGCATCGCGAGGGTCAGTGCCACCACGCACACCACCACGACGGTGATGACGAGCGTCGCAAGGCCGGCCGGGGTCATCTCGACACCACGCAGGCGCGCGCCGATGCCGGCGCGGGCCGGACGTCGACGGGTTCGCGGCACGCGCTCCCGCGCCGCCCGACGAACTCCGGAATCCGATGTGTCGTCGGCGACCGGTGCGTGGAGGTCGGCGGGAACCTCCTGCCCGGCCGCCTCGACCGCTCCCTCGGGCGTCGCCGGCGGCGCGGGACGAGCGTGCCGCCGCGTGCGACGGGCGCGTTCGCGTGAGCGCGCGTCTACCCGACGATCGCGCCCACGCTGACGCCCGTCACCGCGGTGACGTCGCTGCGAAGCCATGCAGACAGCTAATCACGAACCAAACGAGAAACGCGGGAAGGCGAGGTCGCCCGCGTACCGTGCCGCGTCGCCGAGTCCTTCCTCGATCCGCAGCAGCTGGTTGTACTTGGCGACGCGCTCGGAGCGGGCCGGGGCGCCGGTCTTGATCTGTCCACAGCTGCAGGCGACGGCGAGGTCGGCGATGGTGGTGTCCTCGGTCTCACCGGACCGGTGACTCATCATCGTCTTGTAGCCGTTGTTGTGCGCGAGCGCGACGGCGTCGAGGGTCTCGGTCAGGGTGCCGATCTGGTTCACCTTCACGAGCAGCGCGTTGGCGATGCCCTTGGAGATCCCCTCCTCGAGACGCTCGGGGTTGGTGACGAACAGGTCGTCACCGACGAGCTGCACCCGGTCGCCGATCGACTCGGTCAGCTTGGCCCAGCCGTCCCAGTCGTCCTCGGACAGACCGTCCTCGATCGAGACGATCGGGAAGTCGCTGATGAGCTTCTCGTAGAACGACACCATCTCGTCGGCGCCGAGTTCCTTGCCCTCGAGCTTGTAGGCACCGTTCGAGAAGAACTCGGTCGCTGCGGCGTCGAGCGCGATGACGACGTCGCGACCGAAGTTGTAACCGGCCTTGCCGACCGCCTCACCGATGACCGCGATGGCCGCCTCGGTGTTGGGCAGGTCGGGGGCGAAGCCACCCTCGTCGCCGAGTGCGGTGCTCATGCCCTGCTTGCTCAGGACGCCCTTGAGGGCGTGGTAGACCTCGGCACCGCACCGCAGCGCCTCCTTGAAGGTCGGCGCGCCGACCGGGGCGATCATGAATTCCTGGAAGTCGATGCCGTTGTCGGCGTGCTCGCCACCGTTGATGATGTTCATCATCGGCACCGGCAGGATGTGGGCGTTGGGTCCGCCGATGTAACGGAACAACGGCAGCCCGGCCGATTCGGCCGCGCCCTTGGCGACCGCGAGCGAGACGCCGAGCAGCGCGTTGGCGCCGATACGGCTCTTGTCGGGGGTGCCGTCGCAGTCGAGCAGCGCCTGGTCGACGAGGCGCTGTTCCTCGGCCTCGATCCCGATCACGGCCGGGGCCAGTTCCCCGAGGACACCCTCGACGGCCTTGGTGACGCCCTTGCCCAGGTACCGGTCGCCACCGTCGCGCAGTTCGACGGCCTCGTGTTCGCCGGTCGACGCCCCGGACGGCACGGCGGCCCGGGTGAAGGTGCCGTCATCCAGGACGACCTCGACCTCGACCGTCGGGTTGCCCCGCGAATCGAGAATCTCACGCGCACCTACCTGCTCGATGATTGCCACGGTTGCACCCCAATCTCGGTGGACGAGTTCGTCGGCGTGATCCCAGGAGACGTGTCCTCCGACGGGGCCGCCTACGCCGACGACGGCCGGTTCTGGTGCCGGCCGATAGGCAAGAGCCTAGTGGCTGCGCCGAAGCCGCACGTGACAAGGTCGACGCAAGCGCTGAAGCCCTTCCCGACAGGGTTCAGAAGCGGACGTTGATCGAGTAGGCGTTGGCGTGGTCGCGCACGTCGAGGACGTAGGCCATCGAGTTGTTGTAGGTCCGGACGGCCTTCTCCCACCCCTCCGGCGTCGTCATGTCGTTGCCGGCGGAGACACACAGATAGCGGGCCGCCGAGAGGGCGGCGTCGTCGATGTTGTCGGGGTCGGGGACGCCGTCACCGTTGGCGTCGACGCCGTAGCGCTTCCACGTCTCCGGGATGAACTGGAACGGCCCCATCGCTCGATCGTGGGTGGCGTCGCCGTCGAGTGCGCCGCCGTCGGTGTCGAGGATCTCCATGTTGCCGCGGGTGCCGTCGAGTTTGACGCCCCGGATGGGCGGGTTGACGTCGCCGTTGTCGGCCACGTCGGAGCCGCGGTAGTGGCCGTGTTTGCTCTCGACGCCGGCGATCCCCGCCAGCGTGGTCCAGTTCAGTCCGCACTCGGGGTGTTGCTGGCGCTGGATCTCGGCGGCGTTGCCGTAGGCCTGGAGCGAGACGACCGGGATACCGGTGGACTCCGCGATGGGCACGGCCCAGTCGTGCATCCTGTCCGCGGTACGCCCGGGTGCGTTGATGTCGATGTAGGGCTGGGGCACGCCCGCCCCCGGCGGGATGCCCTCCGGGATGTCCGGCCTGGTCAGCGACGGCAGGTCGATGCAGCCGGCCAGCAGCACCGACGACGCGACCGCCACGGCCGAGGCCATGAGGCCGTTCCTCCACGGGTTCGGCCGCCTCGACTCCCGACGCACCGCATCCCGGCCCTCCACACGCATTCCTGCCCTACTCCCCTCTCCGGTCCGACGACTTTTCGGGCGGACACCGCCCGAGGGGACCCACGATCGCACAGCCGATCGGGTCTCCCGGAAATCGACACACAGTCTGCTGATCCAACTGACCACGGCGGAGTTCGGTTCCCGGGCGCCGGGAGCGCAGCGAGCGGGCCCTGTGTCCCGGGCGCCGGGAGCGCAGCGAGCGGGCCCTGTGTCCCGGGCGCCGGGAGCGCAGCGAGCGGGCCCTCTGTCCCGGGACGTGCGGACGGGTTATCGGCCGGACGGGTGTCAGCCGGCCGCGGGACCGACGGTCCGGAAGCCGATGTTGCTCGCCGTCGACTCCGGCGTGTTGTGCGATCGCGCGGCGACCCGGTAGCGATGACAGTACGAGTCGTGGCAGAGATGGCTGCCGCCCCTCAGGACGCGAGCGCGGCCCCGCCCCGGCCCACGCGGATCGATGCGGTCGGAGACGCGGTAGTACCGCGCGCCGAAGATGTCGGCGCACCACTCCCAGACGTTGCCGGCGCACTGGTACAGGCCGAAGCCGTTGGGTTCGAAGTCCCGCACGGGCACAGTGCCGACCCGGGCGGTCGGCGCATCCGGGAACTCGCCGCGAAAGATGTTGCAGCGGGGCTCTTCCGGGGTCGGCTCCGCGTCCCCCCACGGATATCGTCGGCCGCGCAACCCACCCCGGGCCGCGTACTCCCACTGCGCTTCGGTGGGCAGGACACGTCCGGCCCAGGCGCAATAAGCCTGCGCATCACGGTGACTGACATGGACGACGGGGTGGTCGGCCAGACCGTCGACCCGGCTGCCGGGACCCGCCGGCCGGCGCCACGACGCACCTTCGACCGCGAGCCACCACGGTGTTCCCGGCACGGGTTCGCCCGGCGCGGTGGCGTAGGTGTGGAACACCGCGGAACCGCCGAATCGCTCGGCATCGGTCCGGTGTCCGGTCGCCGCGACGAACGTGGCGAACGCGGCGTTGGTCACCGTCGTCGAGTCGATCGAGTACGCACCGAGCTCGACCTCGTGCACCGGTCGCTCACCGTCGGCGCGGTACCCCTCGTCGAACGCATCCCCCATGGCGAAGCCCCCGGCCGGGATGTCCACCGTCTCGATCGGGTGCACTCCGGGACCGCCACCGGTGTGCTCGGCCGGCGGGAACGGCGCACCCGGGCCGCCGTGCGCGGGTCCCGGGGGATGACAGCAACTCACCCCGCCATGATGCCGCGATCCATCAGCGCACCGAGGATGAGCGACGCCAGCCGGTCGATGTCCGCGCCGGTGGTGTCGAATCGCAGATCAGGGCTCTCCGGACTCTCGTAGGGCGCATCGATGCCGGTCAGCCCGCGGAGTTCGCCGCGTCGCGCGCGTTCGTAGAGGCCCTTGGGGTCACGGCGTTCGCATTCGGTGACCGGCGTGGAGACGTGGACCTCGATGAAGTCGAGGTCGGCGGCGCGGTGCAGTTCACGCGCGATCTCCCGGTCGGAACGCAGCGGCGAGACCATCGACGCGATCGCGATGACCCCGGCGTCGGCGAAGAGTCGGGCCACGTGGCCGACACGGCGGATGTTCTCCGCGCGGTCACCGGCGGAGAAGCCGAGGTCGTCGGAGATCCCGTGCCGGATGTTGTCGCCGTCGAGGAGGTAGGCGACGCGCCCGCGGCTGACGACGGCCCGCTCGAGCGCGACGGCGACGGTGGACTTGCCCGACGCCGGTAGACCGGTGAGCCACACCGTCGCTCCGCGCTGCCGGGTGTGCGCCCATCGTTCCGCACGCGCCAGCGAACTCGGATGCCATTTGATGTCGTTGCGCGTCGCCTTACCCGGGATGACCTCGCGCGGCTCGAGGATCGTCCCCGCGCCGACCGTGTCGTTCGAGGCCTCGTCGATGAGGATGAACGCGCCGGTGTCGCGGTTGCTCGCATAGGGGTCGGCCGGCACCACCGACGACGTCCGCAGCGTGACGGTGCCGATGTCGTTGAGCACGAGCTCACCGGGGGCGACGTGCTCGATGAGGGTGTCCGGGTCGAGGCGCCGCTCGAGGGACTGGACGGTGGCGCGGACCGTCGACGGGCCGTGCTTGAGGGCGACGCGGTCACCGGCCCGCAGCGGCGAGTTCGACAACCAGCACACGTGCGCATCGATTTCGCGGGCCAGGACCGGTAGATGCGCTCCGTCCGCACCGCTCACGATGACGTCGCCGCGACCGATGTCGATGTCGTCGGCGACCTGGATTCCCACCGAGAGAGGCGCCACCGCAACGTCTCTCGTGGGATCGAGGGTATCGAGCGCAGTGACGGTCGACCGGCTTCCCGACGGCAGCACGACGATCTCGTCACCGACGCGCAGTGTCCCGGAGGCGAGCCGGCCGGTGTAGGTACGCCGGTTCGACTCGCTGGGACGCGACACCCACTGGATCGGGAGGCGCAGTTCCTCGGTCACCGGCGCGGGCGCGTGCAGCTCGACGTCCTCGAGGTACTCCAACAGCGTTGTCCCGGAGTACCACGGGGTGTTCGACGAGCGGTGTACGACGTTGTCCCCGTGCTTGGCGGCCACCGGGATCGCCGAGATCTCCCCGATCCCGAGCTGCACCGCGAGTTCGGCGAGGTCGGCCCGGATCTCGTCGAAACGGCGCTCGGAGTAGTCGACGAGGTCGATCTTGTTGACCGCCGCGATCACGTGCGGCACGCCCACGAGAGTCGCGATCCGGGCGTGGCGTCGGGTCTGCCGCAGCAAGCCGTGCCGGGCGTCGACGAGCAGGATCGCCACGTGCGCGTTCGACGCCCCGGTGAACATGTTGCGGGTGTACCGCTCGTGTCCGGGGGTGTCGGCGAGGACGTAACTCCGTGTGGGCGTGGAGAAGAAGCGGTAGGCGACATCGATCGTGATGCCCTGTTCGCGTTCGGCGCGCAACCCGTCGGAGAGGGC
Organism: Gordonia sp. NPDC127522; assembly: GCF_042672305.1. Classification (NCBI taxonomy): domain Bacteria; kingdom Bacillati; phylum Actinomycetota; class Actinomycetes; order Mycobacteriales; family Gordoniaceae; genus Gordonia; species Gordonia sp. NPDC127522. Next base: position 11,059 of record NZ_JBHXVK010000018.1, on the reverse strand, counting down.
GGCCAGGTCGACATCACCGTCGCCGTCGGTGACCGCGGCGAGATGATCGGTCGGCAGACTGCCGGTGTCGTGCAGAATCCGGCCGATGAGCGTGGACTTGCCGTCATCGACACTGCCCGCGGTCGCGATCCGCAGGAATTGTCTTGTTGACGTGCTGGTTTCGTCACCGGCGGGGACGACCGGCTGTGGCGAGGTGAGAGTCATCAGAAGTATCCTTCGCGCTTGCGGTCTTCCATGGCGGCGCTGGACGTGCGGTCGTCGGCGCGGGTCTCCCCGCGTTCGGAGACGGTGGATTCGCTGATCTCGGCGATGATCTCGGCGATCGTGGTGGCCCGCGAGCGTACCGCCCCGGTGATGGTCAGGTCACCGACGGTGCGGTAGCGCACCCACTCGGTCCGTACCTCCTCACCGTCGCGGGGCCGTGAGTACTCCGAGACCGAGAGCAGGATGCCGTCCCGGTCGAAGACCTCCCGCTCGGCGGCGAAGTAGATGGAGGGCAGCTCGAGGCCCTCGAGCTCGATGTAGCGCCAGATGTCGGTCTCGGTCCAGTTCGAGAGCGGGAACACACGCACCGACTCCCCACGACGGATCCGCCCGTTGTACAGCGACCACGGTTCGGGTCGCTGGGCGCGGGGATCCCATTGCCCGAACTCGTCGCGGAAGCTGAAGATGCGCTCCTTGGCGCGGGCACGCTCCTCGTCGCGGCGGGCGCCGCCGAACGCGGCGTCGAATCCGCCCTCCTCCAGCGCATCGAGCAGGGTGCGGGTCTGCAGGCGGTTCCGCGAACCCGACGGGTCGGTGGACTCGGCGACCCGTCCGGAGTCGATGGACTCCTGGACCGAGGCCACGATGAGTTCGATGCCCTCGGGATTCTCGGCGGTCGGCGCGACCCGTCGGTCACGGAACTCGATCACCTCGTCGAAATTGTGGCCGGTGTCGACGTGCATGATCGGGAAGGGCAGGGGCGCGGGCCGAAATGCCTTCTCGGCCAACCGGAGCAGGACGATGGAGTCCTTGCCGCCGGAGAACAGCAGCACCGGCCGCTCCAGTTCCGCGACCACCTCGCGGATGATGTGCACCGCCTCGGCCTCCAGCACCCGGATGGCGGTCACATGGTCGAAGTCGCCGGTGTCCCCGGGCCGGGCCCGGTCGCCGGTCGCCCGGTCGAGCGAGGTCTCGTCCACAGCGGTCACAGTGGGTATCCGTTTCGTTCGGCGTCTTCTCGATAGCGTCGGGCCCACTCCTTGGACCGCGAATTGGACTGTGGCTTCAGCGGTGGCGGTGGCGCCAGCTCCGGGTCCTGCCCGATCTTCTCCAGCACCAGTGCGGTCGCCTTCGTGGGATCGGTGACCAGATCCCGGAACCCGACCTCGAGCGGTTCGATCCCCTCGGCGGCGAACCAGTTGCGCCACTGTCGTTCCTGGTCGCTCAAGATGCCGGCGAGATGGGCGATACCGCCGGCGTGATACACCGCCTCGTCGTGCTCGTCGGTGTCCGAGCCGTCGTGCCGCCACACGCGGGTCTGCACCGCGCGCCACATCGACACCGCCTGCGGCACAACATCTTCTCGATGGACATGCACGTAGAGCGGATCGGCTCCGTCGAACAGCCAGCGGACGGCGCCGCGCAACGAACCCGACGCGACCCGGCTGCGCGAGATCAGCAGCGGCGTCTGGTTCCACATGAGCTTGCCGCCCCACACCCCGTTCGGCGTGCGACCCGCCGCCCGCACGTCCGAGCGCCAGGTGGCCGAATCGCGGGTGTCCACCACCCCGGCATCGAGTGGCTCCAGGAGCTCGAGGATGGTGGGATCGCTGACACCGGCGAACCATTCACGCGGCTGCGGAGCCGCCGAGGAATCCGAGAAGTACTGGAAGAACTCCTCCGGACGACCCGCGACGCCGGTCCTGGCGAGCGACTCCACCAGCAGCGTGCTGCCGCTGCGCTGGCTGGCACACACCAGATAATCTGCCGGTCCCGACGAGGACTTCGCTGACATGAAAGACGAGTCTAGCGAGCGGGAAAAGCACCGCAAGCTGGCCTTTTACGCGCAACCGGGTCGAAACCATTGACACCGAGACCGCGCTGTGGGTGTCGTGAGATCGCGTGTCCGAGATGACGCTTTCGCGCCCAACCCCCCCTCAGCGCTCGCCCGACGTGATGTCCCCGGCCAACTCGCGACGGGCACCCAGCGGACGCCGGGACGGCAATGCCTCCTCCTCGGCCTCGACCTGCGCCGCCTTGGCGTGGAATGCGTCCATGAAGGCCTCCGCAGTCGCCGTGCCGGCCGCTTCATCGGGCAGGTCGTCATGGGTGCGCTCGCGCCAATCGGCCAACGCCCGCGCGAGCTCGTCCCGGACATGCGCATACGACGGGTCGTCGGCGAGGTTGTTGCGCTCATGCGGATCGGAACGCAGGTCGTAGAGTTCGACCCGCGACCGATCCTGTTGCACCTCCTGCCGATCCAGCGACCGCGCCGACAAACTGTCGGCGATGTCGAGCGGGAGCAACAACGCCGGCCGCGCCGCGTAGTTCTCGATGTAACTGAACTCTTTGGTCCGAACGGCACGGATCGGGTCGAAGGCATCGTGATAGGTCTTCTCGGTGAACACCTCGGTGCGGACGGCTGCGTCTTCCGTTCCCACCAGCGCGGGGGCGTGCGAGTCACCGTCCACCGTGTCCGGGATGTCGACGCCCACCAGGTCGAGCAGCGTCGGCGTGAGATCGACCCCCGAGAACAGATCGTCGTAGACCGTCGGCGTGATCCCCAGCCGCGATGGCGGGCGCATGATCAATGCGATCCCGGTGCCCTCGGCGTACAGCGTCGATTTCGCCCGTGGGAACGCCAGACCGTGATCGGTGACGAACACGATCCAGGTGGAGTCGTCGAGACCGAGTTCGGCGACGGTGTCGAGGAGCCGGCCCACGGCCGAGTCGGCCTTCGTGATCGAGCCGTGCAGACCCGCCAGATCGTCGCGCACGTCGTCGGTGTCCGGCAGGAACCCGGGCACCGCGATCGTGCTGGTGTCCGCCGGCTTGTACTCGTCGGCCGGGTAGGGCCGATGCGTTTCGAAGAAGCCCGCCGTCAGGAAGAACGGCCGATCGTCGTGCGCATGTCGTCGCAACCAGTCCTGGGACCGGTCCACCACGTAGTCGCAGCGCGAGTCGGACACGTCCACCGAGTCGAACCCGAGCCGGCCGGGGTCCGCGCTCTCGTGCTGCATCCCGAAGAGTGCCGAGCGGTAGCCCGCGCCCGCGAGGAGAGCCGGCAGGGTCTGCACGTCCGGGAAGTACTCGAACCCGTGGTGGGCCAGGCCGACGAGCCCGTTGCCGTGCGGATAGCGCCCGGTGAACAGGGAACCGCGGGCCGGTGAGCACAGGGGCGCCGTCGCGTGTGCGTCGGCGAACCGGATGCCGGCGGCCGCGAGGTCGTCGAGGACGGGACTCTCGACGCCATCGGCGCCGTAACACCGCAGATGGCGACCGAGATCGTGCCAGTGCACCAGGATCACGTTGTCGCGGCGCGCGGCATCGGGTGAAGAGACCATCCACCCATGATGGCGCAGACGATTCCCCTCCCGGGGCCCACCCGGGGCGGCGAATGCGCTCTCTCCCGCCGCCGCACCGCCTGACGAGATCAAATCAGCGTGGGCGAAAGTCCGGTGGCGGGGTCACGGCGATCGCGCACCGGATCAGGTACGGAGCAACCGGACGAGCACGCCGGCGGCGTGGGCGCGCGCGGCCCGGTCGGCTTCGTCGGCGTCACCGACCTCCAGTGCCGCGACTATCCGGCGATGCTCGGTCACGGCGTGCCGACGGTTGTCCTCGTGCGACCACATGTCGGATCGGTAGAGATGTGACTGGGTGTCGAGCTTCAGCAGTGCGTCGCACAGCGGGGCGTTGCCCGACAGCGACCGGACCGCGGTGTGGAAGTCGAGATCGAGTTCGGCGTCGCGTCGGTGATCGGGCTCGGTCTCCAGCAGACGCTCCTGCTCACGCACCCGATCCCAGAGTCCGGTCAGCTCGGCACGGGTCACCCGGATCGTGGCCTGGCGGGCGGCGAGCCCGTCGAGGACCTCGCGGACCTGGAAGACGTGCCGCAGCATCTCGTCGTCGAGGACGGCCACCTTCGCACCGACACGAGGCGTGTAGACCGCCAGCCCGTCCATGACGAGTTGTTGGACCGCCTCGCGCACGGGGCTGCGGGACACGTCCAGTCGGGCGGCCAGACCGGGAACCGAGAGCGACGCACCGGGTTCGAGCGTGCCGTCGAAGATCTCGTCGCGTATCCGGCGCAGGACCGACTGCATGAGCAGCGCGCCGTCGTCTCCGTTTCCCGTCATGATCGTCCCAGCGTAGAAGGCCGATGCCCTGACCTCATCCCGCGGCCATCACGCGCTGCGCCTCGCGCTCGGCGCCGACGGGTGCGATTCCGCTCTTCATCCCCGCGAGTTTCGCATCGATGTTCTCGGCGACCGTGATCGGCGGATATCCCGGGCGGTCGGTACGCGCACACCCGGGCAGCGTCTCGATGACGGCATCGGCGTTGCCGTCGAAGAAGAACGCTGCCGACCGACGACGCAGGATCCGGCCGTCGACGACGGGCGGGTCGACGCGGTGGACAGTCGAGCGCCACCGGTCGTTCGTCCACCGCGCCATTGCATCGCCGAGGTTGACCAGCAGGGCGCCGTCGGCGGGTGCCACGTCGTGCCACCGCCCCTCGTGATCGAGCACCTGGAGCCCGGGCACCTGGTCGGCCCACAGCACGGTGAGGATGCCGAAGTCGGTGTGCGCACCCATCCCGGTCAGCTCCCCGGCGAGTTCGATCTCGCCTTCGGGGAGGGTGTAGTTGTTGAGCTTCAGCGCGTCGATGGAGTGATCGGTCATCCCGTCGAAGTACCCGGGCGGCAGACCGAGCGCATCGGTGAAGGCGGTGAGCAGAACTCGCGAGAGGCCCCGCGCCGCGTCGAACCAGGATTCGACCGCCGGGCGGAATCCCGGCGCCGCGTCCGGCCAGGTGTTCGTCGGATAGCTGGACTCCGGCAGGTCGAGGCCCGGGAACCAGGAACCCTCCGAGCCGACGGTGAACGCCTCGTAGAAGTCGTTCATCTGATTCGCCGCGGCCACACCGAGACTCATGCTCAGCGACTCACTCTTCGGGGGGCTGTAGCCACGATTCTGCCCCGGCCGGGCGTACTGCTTCTTCACCTCGAGGGGCAGCGCGTAGAACTCGTCGAGTGCCACGGTCAATCCGTCGATGACGCCGGGTGCGATCCCGTGACCGACGACCTGGACGAAACCGACGCCGCCACAGGCGTCGTCGAGGGCGCGCGCCACATCGTCCCGGGCCGCGGCCGAGCTCTCCGGGTCGAGGTAGGGCGAGATGTCGATGGTGGGAACGGTGAACACGAATCCTCCGGATGGGTTCGGGTCGAGGTGGTTGCGAGCGCGGAGCTGCCGTCAGCGACGACGGTTCACGGCGGCGTTGAGAATGCTGAAGGCGCCGAAGACGAGGATGCCGAACACCGAGGCCAGAACGATCGCCGCGATGAGGTCGTCGGACTGGAGGCGAGCCCGATAGATGTCGAGCAGGGTCCCGATACCGGGTTCGCCCTTCGCGAAGAACATGTCGCCGATGATGGCGCCCACCACGACCAGCCCCGAGGCCGTCCGGAAGCCGGTCATCATCGACGGGAGTGCCGACGGGAACTCGAGCATCATCAGGCGTTGCACCGGTGAGGCCTTCGACAGGGTGAACAGCTCCTGTGAGGACTTGTCGACCGAGACGAGACCGAAATGCGTGTTGGCGATGATGGGAAAGATCGCGATGATCACGCACACGATCGTGCGGGCGACCATCCCGTAGCCGAACCAGAGCCCGATCAGCGGAACGATCGCGAGCACCGGGATCACCTGCAGCACAACGGCCCAGGGGTAGATCGCGCGTTCGAGGAAGGACCCCCGGCTCATCAGGACGCCGATGGCGACCCCGATCAGTGCGGCGAAGGCGAAGCCCACGAGACAGACCTTCGCGGTGACCCACAGCGCCTCGAGCATGGGGCCGACGCTGTCCGGATCCAGCAGCGACTCGGTCAGCACGGTGTGCGGCGGCGGAAGCAGGAAACGCCGTTCCGGAGTGAGGATGAGATAACTGACCGCGTACCAGGCGGCGATCCCCACGGCGAGGGAGAGGACCGGGGGTGCTCCGTACCTCAGCACGGCTGCCGTGACGCGGCGGGCACCACTCTTCCGCGACGACCGTTCGCCCCGTGTGGGTTCGGGCTCCGGCGCGGAAACCGGTCCGTGGTGCTCGCCGGCAGCGGGACGAGATCGGGCGGCGGTGGTCATCGTGCACCTCGGAGGGTTTCGGAGATCTCGGCGACGTGGTCGGTGAAACGGCTGTCGTAGCGCAGATCCGGGTGGCGTGGGTGAGCGAAGTCGATGCCGATGTCGGCGACGATCCGCCCGGGGCGTGCGGACATCACGATCACCCGGTTGGCGAGGAAGACCGCTTCGGACACCGAGTGCGTGATGAACATCGCGGTGAACCGGCGTTCGGCGTAGAGCCGTTGCAGCTCGGATTGCATGTCGAGCCGGGTCATCTCGTCGAGAGCGCCGAAAGGCTCGTCGAGGAGCAACAATTCGGGCTCGGAGGTCAACGCGCGGGCCAGCGAGGCACGCATCTTCATGCCACCGGACAGCATGCGCGGCAATTGCGACTCGAACCCGGTGAGACCGACCGCGTCGATCGCGGCCTGCGCCCGGCGTCGTCGTTCACCCCGCGGCAGCCGGGCGATCTCGGCGCAGAGTTCGACATTGCCCCGCACACTGCGCCAGGCGAGGAGGGTCGGTTCCTGGAAGATGAACCCGACCGACTCGGTGGACAGCGCCACGCTTCCCGCTGTGGGCTTCTCGAGACCGGCGGCCATCCGGAGCAGGGTCGACTTACCACAACCCGACGGTCCGACGACGGCCACGAAGTCGCCGGCGCGCACGTCGAGGTCCACCCGGTCCAGCGCCTGGGTCCCGGACTCGAATCGCTTCGTCACCCCGGAGACGGACGCGACCACATCTTTGGTGAGATGACGCGCATCCACATCCCTCACCGTGTCGTAGAGTTTCATCCGGCCTTCCCGCCCTGTTCTGTTTACATGTAACTGTTGCGTTCTTTCTGCCACTAGATGATTGGTTACATGTATTTCAAGTTGATGACCATGTGTAAACACTGCGTCACCAGCCGGGGCGGGCCAGGGTCGTTCCGCGGCCCAGTTCGTTGCATAGTTGCAGTTCACAGGGTTTCTACATGTCACTGGAGCCCTCTCGGATCGACACCGTCCCCGGCTGGCGCAATCCGGAACGTCCACCTAGCTTTCACATGTAGATCGCGAATGTGTCGCGAATGAACGGCATCAGTCCAGGAGATCCCATGACCCCTCACCCACCGTCCCGCCTCCGCACGTCGCGTCTGGCCGTGGCCGCCACGGCGGCGACGATCTGCGCAGCGGTTCTCGCCGGCTGCTCGAGTTCCGGGTCCGACGACACCGCGTCGTCGAGCCTCCCCTCGGCGCCGGCCGAATCCACCCTCGCCGGAACCTGCCCCGACAACGTGGTGGTTCAACTGCAGTGGCAACCGCAGTCGGACATGGCCGGGGTCATCGGGCTCCTCGGACCCGGGTACACCGTCGACACCGACAACAAGTCGGTCTCCGGACCGCTCGTCTTCGACGGCATGGACACCGGTGTGGACATCACGCTGCGCGCCGGCGGACCGGCCATCGGATTCCAGTCGGTGCCCTCGGCCATGTACTCCGACGACTCCATCCACCTCGGTCTCGTCCACGGCGACCAGATGATCTCTGCCGCCAAGGACCAACGCGTGGTCGGCGTGACGCCCCTGCTGCAGTACAACCCCTCGATCATCATGTGGGACCCCGCAACCCATCCGGACGTGAAGACGATCGCCGACATCGGCCGGTCCGACGCCAGCGTGGTGGTGTCGAAGGATCAGATCTTCCCGCAGTGGCTGGTGGCGAAGGGTCTGCTCCAGCAGGAGCAACTCGACACCAGTTACGACGGCGCCCCGGCACGTTTCGTCGGCGACCCGTCGATCACCCAGCAGGGGTTCGCCAACTCCGAGCCCTACACCTACGAGAACGAGACCCCGTCGTGGAACAAGCCGGTCGCCTACGCGATGGTCAAGGACGCCGGGTACGACGTCTACGCGTCGAACGTCTCGGTGCGCGCCGGTGACGTCGAGGAGCTGTCGCCGTGTCTGGAGAAGCTGGTCCCGATGATCCAGCAGACCGGTAAGGACTACGTGGCCTCGCCCGACGCGGTCAACGCCACCATCGTCGACTGGGTGTCCCAGGACGTGTCCTTCACCCCGTATTCAGCCGGCGAGGCGGCGTACTCGGCGGGCCTGCTGAAGGATCGCGCGGTCATCGCCCCGGGCGCGGACGGTGTCTACGGCAGCTACGACATGGTGAAGGCGCAGAACGTGATCAACGACCTCGTGCCGATCCTGAACGGCGGAGGCGCCGACCTGCCGGCCGCATTGCCCGCTGACCAGCTGTTCACCACACAGTTCATCGATGAGCAGATCCGCTGACCCGACGCCCACGTCATCCCCGACCACAGAGAGACACACGATGACCGAGACCACCACACCCCCATCGCCGGCTGCCCCGGCCGGCCTGACCGAGCTCGACCGGGAACGCCGGATGGGCGGGCTGGGAACCGAGACCACCGACCGCGAGATCCGCCGGATCAGTCTGGCCGATCTGGACAACCGCCGCGACGAGATCGCCGACCAACTCTGGTCGGCCGCAACCGACATCGGCTTCTTCCAGGTGATCGACCACGGCATCGACCTGGCCGCGGTGGACCACGCGTTCGAGATGTCCGCCCGGTTCTTCGCGCTCCCCCGTTCGATCAAGGAGCAGTATCCGCTCAAGAAGGGCCAGAACGCGGGCTGGGAGTACCGCACCCAGGTACGCCCGTCGATCGGCACACCGGACCAGAAGGAGTCCTACCAGTTCACCCGGCCCCGCATGGACGGACTCTGGCCGAGTGAGCGCGAGCTCGCCGGATTCCGCTCCACCATCGAGGATTTCGAGCACCGGTGCTGGTCGGTGGCCATGACCCTGCTCAGCTGTTTCGCCGAGCGTCTGGGTCTCGACCGCGACTTCTTCACCCGGGCGCACGACCCGACGGCGGACACATACCAGAGCACCCTGCGGCTGCTGCACTACTACGCGTTCCCCGACGAACTGATCGACTCCGAGAACAGTTGGCGCGCCGGCGCACACACCGACTTCGACGCACTGACCCTGCTGTTCCAGCGGTCCGGTCAGGGAGGCCTGCAGGTGCTACCGGGAGCCGAGGCCGACGGTCAGGCCTGGACGTCGGTCGAGCCGTCCGACGACGCCATCACCTGCAACATCGGCGACATGCTGATGCGCTGGTCCGACGACCGACTGCCGTCGAACTTCCATCGGGTCCGGGCTCCCCGAAGGGGCGAGTACACCGGTCCGCGCTACACGCTCGCGTTTTTCGCCCAGGCGAACTCCGACGTGCTGATCGAGAGCGCGGGCGGCACCTACCCGCCGATCACCGCCGCCGATTACCTCGCCCAGCGCATCGCCGCGAACTTCGCGAAGTGACCGACACATCATCGCCCGGGGCCGCCGTCACCGCGGCGGCCCCGGCCTTTCGCGACGTCACCGTCTACACGGCCGGGCAGTGGAAAGCCCATCACGACGTCCATGTCGTCGACGGGATCGTCACCGCGATCGCGCCCACCGACCGTCCGGGCGAAGATACCGGCGGCTACGTCATCCCCGGGTTCGTCAACACCCACACGCACCTCCAGCAGTCGCTCATGCGGGGAATCGCCGAATGCACACCGTTGCTCGAATGGTTGCTGGCCGTGGGCGAGGAATCGGTGGCCATCACTCCCGAGCGGGCCTATCTCGCCGCCGTCTCGGCCTGCCTCGAACTGTTGCGATCGGGCACGACGACCGTCGTCGAACACATGTGGCCGCACCCGTCGCACGAGATCCATGACGCCGTCGTACGGGCACTGCGCGACACCGGAATCCGCGCAATCCTCGGCCGCGGGGTCGCCGACCGGGCCGACCCGAGCCGCAAGTGGGGGTTCGAGCCGCGGCTGATGCAACCCCTCGGCGAGGTCCTCGACCACGTCGACCATCTCCGGAACGAGGTTGCCGGGTCAGCGATCTCGATGGCCCTGGCGGTACCCAATCCGCGCTCGGTCACCGACGCCGGGATGCGGACGATCCGCGACTTCGCGCAGGAGCGTGGACTACCGGTCTCCATCCACCTGCTCGAGACCGGCACCGACGAACAGATGTGCCGGCAGCACACCGGCTTCGGGGCCGTCGACCACCTCGACCGCAACGGCTTTCTGTGGGACCGCGTCCTGGCCGTCCATTGCGTCGAGCTCGACGACGCCGGCCAGCGCACCCTCGCCGCCCGGAAGGTGGCGGTGTCGCACAATCCGTTGTCGAACATGCGGCTCGGCAGCGGGGTGGCCCCGATCCCGGCGATGCTGGAGCGCGGCCTGGCGGTCGGGCTGGGCGTGGACGGCGCCGCCAGCAACGACACCCAGGACATGCTGGCGACGCTGCGCATCGCCGCTTACCTGCAGCGTGCCGTCCACCGGCGTGCGGACCTGCTCGGGTTCTCCCAGATGCTCGACATCGCCTGCGGCGGCGCCAACTCCGCGCTCGGTCTGTCGCCGGTGACCGGCGGTGTGACAGTCGGGTCGCCCGCGGACCTCACGCTGGTGCGGTTCGACCGCGACTACGCCACCCTCCCCGTCGGCGATCCCGGCGCGTCGCTGCTCACCACCGGATCACGGTCCATCGTCGACACGGTGATGGTGGGTGGCGAGATCGTAGTCGAGGACGGACGCCACACGCGGATCGACGAGGCGGAGTTCACGAAACAGCTGGCCGCACTGCCGGTCTGAGCCTCGATCCGGTTCATCTCCTCAAACCCCGGGACAGTCGTCGCGTTTCGTTGCGCGGATCGCAAC
>NZ_JBHXVK010000017.1:0-106606 GCF_042672305.1 Gordonia sp. NPDC127522 | reverse complement strand
GTACCCAGCAAGCTGGGCCTTTCCGTTCGACTTGCATGTGTTAAGCACGCCGCCAGCGTTCGTCCTGAGCCAGGATCAAACTCTCCATGAAAAAACAGTGAAACAAAAACCAACCCCAAAAGGCCGGCGTTTCAACACAATCAGGAAAGCAAAACCTGACCAAAATAAACCTAGCAAAACGTGACACCCAGGACGAGGCCCGGACGCCACACAAAAAACAAACATCTACATCCACAACAGATGCACGATGCCACATTGGCATCAGACAATTCATCATCACACTATCGAGTTCTCAAAGAACACACACCCACCAGCTACCCACCCCAAATCAGGGCTCTCACCAGCAGACTTCGTATTCAACCTTGCCAGCCACCCCGTCTCCGAGGCAACTCTTCCAACCTACCAGACCCATCCCGCAGCCCGCAACCCCGAAGAATTCCGAACCCAGGAGAATCCAGCAACCCCGAACACTCTACCCGGAACACACGGTCCCGAACCAGAACAAACAAGGGGCGGTCAACGACAAACCCGGTCTCCACTCCCCGCCATCAGACCCTTCCAGATCCTCCGGGGCGGCGCCGTGGCTCGCTGACTCGACATAAGTTACGCACTGCCTTACCCGTCGTCAAATCGCCTGGTCAGAGTGGGTCCAATGCTCGATATGACGACCCGAAGGTGCAGACTTCGCACACTGTTCGGCCGGCACACCGGGCCGCGACTGCGCCACGGGGATCGACCAGAGCGCGTGATCCACCGCTGAAGCAGTCGCAACCGGGTCTGCCCGGTTGCCCGGTTGGGTTCCCGAAGCGTCGGGCTTGCCCCGCCTTCACAGGACCGCACATAGCAAGAACCCCCGCCCGGATGTCCCGGGCGGGGGTTCTTGGTGTTGGTAGCGGGGACAGGATTTGAACCTGCGACCTCTGGGTTATGAGCCCAGCGAGCTACCGAGCTGCTCCACCCCGCGTTGGTGAACACAACGTTACACACCGGTTTGTCAGCGATGCAAATCGATACTCCAACCCCACCCGACCTGGGGAAATGCCAGTGACGGCGGTCACTCGTACCTCGATTTCCCCAGGTGACGTGACGACCCGGACGACCCGTCCGTCGCCGCTGTTGAATGTGATGCCGGTCACATCCGGCGTACACTCGGCTCACGAGACGCCCCGCCGAGGAGGAACCATGAACACCCACCGCTTCCACCACGAGAGCCATGGGAACCATCCGATGAGTTTCGTCGGATTCGTCTTGGCACTGACCGGATTCGCCATGGCCGCGCTCTGGCTGGTCCACATGGCGGTCGGAAATGTCGGCCCCGCGATCATCTGCGGCCTGCTGATGGTCGCGGCTTTCACCACGGCGGTGTCGATCTTCTTCTCGCTGGGCCATCGGCACCACCACAGCCCGGTGCTCCCAGACAACACCCCCAACGAAACCGAGCGCTACCTGCGGAAATACCGCGGATAGCGGTATGACTCGCAGATAGCGCCCGGCCTGGGTCGTCGTTCGACTAGTTGGGAGCCGCCAGCGACTCGTAGCGGGCAACCGCCTGACTCAGCTGGTCGAGCGCCTCGCCGTACGCTGCGAAGTCGCCACTCTGCTGAGCCTGGCGGAGAGCCGTGATCGCGTCACTGATGGCGTTTGCCGCGTCGTCCCGCTCCGGCGAATCACCTTGCTGCGGAGGTTGATTCGGTGCCGGCGTGGGCGGTGCGGGCGTTCCGGCCTGGTCCGGCGCGGGCGGTGCCTGCTGATCGCCGGGGACCACTCCGGCAGCGGGCGTGATGCCGACCTGCCGCAGAGCCTCGCGGGTCGTGGGTGCATAACCGATCCCGGATACCCGGTCTGCCGATTCGAACCTCGTGATCACACGGAACAGACGGGGGAAGGCCTCTTCGCCCTGGGCCTGTGCGTACAACGGGACGACGTACAGGATGCCGTTGTCGCCCACCGGAAGCGTGAGGAGATTGCCGAAGGTCACCGTCGCCGTGTTCTCGAGCGACTTCAGTGATTCCGCCACCGTCCGGTCGGTGCGCATCGGGTTGAACGCCTGCTGCGGACCGGACCGTTGGGAGTTGCTGGGCAACTGCTTGACCGTCATCTGACCGTAGTTCTCGGGATTCGACGACACGGTCACATAGGCGCCCAGGATCGGTCGGTTGAGTCGCGTCAGCACCGAGGTCAGCTGGAACGTCGGCTCACCGCTCTCCGGATCCGAGGCCACGAAGTAGTACGGGGGCTGGTCCAGGCCGCGCTGCTCGGCGTCCGGGTCCGTCGGATCGGAGGGCACCGACCAGAAGTCGCTCGCCTGGAAGAACGTCTGGGGCGAATCGACGTGGTAGCGGGTCAGCAGCGACCGCTGGATCTTGAAGATGTCCTCGGGGTAGCGGACGTGATCCCGCAGGGAGGTCTGCGCGTCGAAGTCGGCGCGGGACTTGACCGTGCCCGGGAAGACCTCCATCCACGTCTTCAGCACCGGGTCGTCGGAGTCGAACTGATACAGCTCGACCTCGCCGGTGTAGGCATCGACGGTCGCCTTCACCGAGTTGCGCACGTAGGACACGGTCTTGTTGATCTGCGTCCGACCGGTCTGGCCCGGGTTGAGGTCCTGCGCGTCGGCGGTCGCGCTCTGCAACGACGTGGGCTGCGAGTAGGGGTAGTCGTCGAGGGTGGTGTAACCGTCGACGATCCACTTGATCGAGCCGTCCTCCATCACCGCGGGGTACGTCTTCGAATCGACCGTCAGCCACGGTGCGACCTGTTCGACGCGGTCCCGTGGGTCGCGGTTGTAGATGATCTTCGATGCCGAGTTGATCTCGCCCGAGAGCAGGAAGTTCCGCTCGGCGTACTTGCCGGCATAGAGGGCTCGGGCGAACCAGTTGCCGAGCGAGACTCCCGCCGGCCCCTGGTAGGTGTACTTGTCGTCGCCGATGTCGTGCTCACGAGCCTGCCCGTCGTCGGAACCGACGATCGCGTAATCCGGGTCGATCTTCGCAAGCAGTTCGCCGAAGTAGATGCGCGGCTGTGACACCTTGATCGGTGCGTCCCGCTTGTACTCCTCGGTCTGGTAGTTCGAGGTGTCGCTGACGTAGTAGAACGGATCGCCGCCACCGTCGACGTTGTTGACGTCCGTCGACTCCTTCACCCGGTTGGCCGGGGCGGCGACGAACCCGTCGCCGTGGGTGTACACGAGGTGCTTGTTCAGCCAGTTCTGCTGGTTTTCGAGATAGCGACTCGGATCGAGCTCGCGCACCGACACCACGAAGTCACGGAGCTCGCCGTCGATGCGATAGCGGTCGACCGCCAGCTGCGTCGGGAATCCGTAGAAGTTCTGCCGCTGCTGCTGCTGGATGAACGTCGGGGACACCACATTCGGGTCCAGGATCCGGACGTTCGACAGCGTCGGTTCATCGCTGTTCACCAGCGCCGGGTTTGCCGGTCCGGCGGTCCAGCCCGGCTGGGTGATGACCTTGTCCGGCCCAATCCCGTACGCCTCGCGGGTCGAGGTGATCGCGCGTTCTATGTACTCGGCTTCCTTCTGCGCGGCATTCGGCTTGACCGAGAACTGCTCCATCGTCAGCGGCCAGCCGACCCCGATGAGCAACGCGGAGAACAACATCAAGACGGTGGCCAGTGCCGGCACCCGCAGGTCGCGGAGCACGATCCCGGCGAAGAACGCCACCGCACAGATGATCGCGATCGCCATCAGGATGAGCTTCGACGGCAGCACCGCGTTGATGTCGGTGTAACTCGCCCCCGGGAAGATCTCGGCCTTCCGCTGACTGGACAGCAGGGTGTACCGGTCGAGCCAGTAGGCGGCCGCTTTCAGCAGCAGGAAGGTGCCCGCCAGCACCGCGAGCTGAATGCGTGCCGCGGTCGTGACCGAACCACCGCCTTGCCCCAGACGGATACCGCCGAACAGGTAGTGCGTGACCAGGTTCGCCAGGAAGGCCACCACGACCACGACGAACAGCAGGTTGAGCACGAAGCGGAAGAACGGCAGGTCGAAGGCGTAGAACCCGATGTCGAGATTGAACTGCGGGTCTGTCCGACCGAACGACTGGCCGTGCAGGAACATCTGGACGGTCGCCCAGGACCCCTGCGCGACCAGGCCGGCCAGGGCGCCGATGATCACCGCCGGGACGATGGCGAACCAGCGGACCTTGCCCATGATGGCCGTGCGGTACCGGGCGAGCGGATCGTTCGGGCCCGCGGTCGGTACGAACACCGGGCGGCTGCGGTACGCCAGGGAGACCGCCCCGAAGATGATGAGTCCGACGACGATCGTCGTGATCAGGAACAGGATCACGCGCGTCCAGATCACCTTGGTGAAGACGCTCGAATACCCGACGTCGGAGAACCAGAGCCAGTCGGTCGCGAGACCGATCAGGCGCGGCCCGACGAGCAACAGCACCAGGACGGCCACGCCGAGCCCGATGATGATCTTGCTCCTGCGTGACAGTGTCGGCATTCCCGCCGGCCCTCGGACGCCCACCAGACCCACTCTCCAAAGCTCTCAATCCGGACACCACCCGCGCACACGTGCCTGCTGGGCGTGGTGCCCACTGTACTGGCACCACCCGGGTGACCATCTCACTCGGGGCGCCCGCTCAACGATCGCCACACCTCGGCGGTTCCCGGGCGGGTTCGCAGACTCGCGGTCGCACCGCGATCCGGGGCAGGATGAGCACGTGCCCGACCTCCCGACGACCCCACGCGCCTTCTCCACCGACGATCTCGGCAGCGCGTTGAACGAGATCATCGAACACCTCGACTCCCGTGGCTGGGGTCAGTCACCGACCGTGTTCGCGCTGGCGCCGACCGACCTCCTCCACGCACAGCTTCCCGAGGTGATCGCCGACGACGGTTCGGTGTTCACCCCGGTGGAGGAAGACGTCGACGACCTCGACGAGTTCCTCGCCTCGGCGGTCTGGCCAGAGGAGGTCGCCGGGGCGGCGGTGAGTATGGAGATCGTCATCGCCGATCCCGAGGACGACGACGACCGGACGCCCCGCTTCGTGGTCACCGACACCGGCGATCACCAGCCGGGCGAGGAGGTTGCGCGGCTGGTGGTCGGGGTGCTGCGCACCGGCGCCGATCTCGCGCTGATGCGCCTTCGACCCGAACCCGACGGGGAACCCGAACTACTGACCCACCCGCAACTGGCGCTCGAACTGCGGGCCGCGCTGCGCGACACCTTCGCTCCCGATCTACCGGAGTCGTCCGACCGGGGCTGACGCGGCAGTCCTGGCGAGCCTCAGCAGCTCGGCGCCGGACGGCCCGCGCCGACCGCGTTCAGCGCGTCGACAGCGCCCTCGAGGGTGTCGACCTTCACCAGCTCCAATCCGTCCGGTCGCTCCGAGACCGCCTCGGCACAGTTGCGGGCCGGGACCAGGAAGACGGTCGCGCCGGCGTCGCGGGCGGCCCGGGTCTTGTGCGTGATCCCGCCGATGGGACCGACAACCCCCTCGTCGGTGATCGTGCCGGTGCCCGCGATGAACTTGCCGGAGGTCAGCTCGCCGGGACTCAGCTGGTCGATGACCGCGAGTGCCAGCATCATCCCCGCCGACGGTCCACCGATGTCCCCCACGTTGTAGGTGACCTCGAGGCGCGGATCGGCATCGACCACCTCCGGAACGACGCCCAGATACCCGGCCTCGGAGTCGGCCGGATGCGTGCCGAGGGTCACCGACACGGTCTGCCGGGCACCGGCGCGGACGATCTCGATGGGCAGGACGGTCCCCGGCGGATTGTCGCCGACGACCTTCCGTAGCTGTTCACCCGTTTCCACCGGCACGCCGCCGGCCGCCACGACCTCGTCGCCTGCGCGCAGCACGTCTACCGCGGGCCCGTCGGGTGCGACGCTCGCGATGCGCAACGCGGTGGGACGATCGAGGTAACGGAGCGCGGCGACCGTCGCGTTCTCCTCGGACCCCGTCATCTGCTGCGCGTTCTCCTCCTGAACCTGCTCGGTGGTGCGGTCGGGCGGATAGACCTGGTCGCGCGGCGTGAGCGAGTAGGTGCCCGACACCCACATGCCCAGAGCGTCGAACAGCGAGATCCCGTCCCGCACCGAGACGGTGGTGAGGTTGAGGTGGCCGGTCGTCGGATCGGTCGGCGCACCGTCGATCTGCACGACCTTGCGCTCCACCACTGCCCCGTCGTCGTCCACCTTCGTCGTGCCCAGGGTGTTGAGCGTGGGTCCGGGCCCGAGCGCGGCGTAGGGCACCTGCACCTGCGTGCCGAGCACCAGCAACGCCAGCAGAACCACGGTGGAGACCGCGGCCGCGGCGATTCTCCGGAATCGGGGGCTCGAACTCATTCCGCACACGATAGTGCCCCGCAGCGACCACGAGTCGGATGCGCCGGCGACCATGAGCCGACTACGCGCAGGGCGAACAGTCGTCGCCGTTTGCGGGCCTCACCGGGCGGTACGGTGGAACCCATGAGTGATCTGCCCTTCGGCTTCTCGTCGTCCGGTGACGGCGATGACGACCGCGACAAGAACAGCGGTGACAAGAACAAGCCGGGCGACAATCCCGGTGGCAACCCGTTCGGCGGGGCCAACCCGTTCGGATTCGGGGGCGGGCAGGGGTTCGGAGGCGGCCCCGGCGGCGACTTCGACCCCTCGAAGTTCGATCCCAACATGATCGGCCAGATGTTCTCGCAACTGGGCAGCATGTTCAGCGGTATGGGCGCGGGCATGGCGGGCGGCGGAAACGGTCCGGTGAACTACTCGGTCGCGACCAATCTCGCCCGCCAGCAGATCGGTTCGTTCACCCCGATCCTCGAGAAGGAGATCTCGGCCTCGGCCGATGCCGTCCGGCTCGCCGACGTCTGGCTCGACGACGCGACGAATTTCCCCAGCGGCGTCACCCAGACGGTGGCGTGGACACCGGTCCAATGGCTCGAGGAGTCGATGGACACGTGGAAGGGTCTCTGCGACCCGGTCGCCGAGCAGCTGGCCCGGACCTGGCAGGACAACCTCCCCGCCGAGGCGGCCCAGTTCGCCGGCCCGATGATCGGGATGCTGACCCAGATGAGCGGCATGGCGTTCGGCACCCAGCTCGGACAGGGGCTCGGTCAGCTCGCCAAGGAGGTGCTGACGTCGACCGACGTCGGGCTGCCGCTGGCGCCCGAGGGGATCGCCGTCCTGCTCCCCGAGGCGATCGCCAAGTTCGCCGAGGGTCTGGAACAACCGGCGCAGGAGATCATCGTCTTCCTCGCCGCGCGCGAGGCCGCCCATGTGCGCCTGTTCACCCACGTCGGCTGGCTGCGTCAGCGGTTGCTGACCACCGTCGAGGAATACGCCCGCGGCATCAGTATCGATTTCAGCGGCATCACCGATGCCACCGCCGGGATCGACCCGACCCAATTGCTTTCCGACCCTTCGAAACTCGAGGAGATCATCAGTTCGTCGACGTCGTTCGAGCCGACCACGACACCTGAGCAGAAAGCGGCACTCGGCCGTCTCGAGACCCTGCTCGCCCTGATCGAGGGCTGGGTGGAGCAGATCGTGACCCGAGCGCTCGGCGACCGGATCCCGAGTACCGGGGCACTCACCGAGACGATGCGGCGCCGGCGCGCGTCGGGCGGGCCGGCCGAGCAGACATTCGCAACCCTCGTCGGTCTCGAGCTACGGCCCCGCAAGGTCCGCGAGGCCTCGGAGCTGTGGCGCCGCGCGCTGGAGGCCACCGACGTCGCGACCAGGGACGGCGTGTGGGCGCACCCGGATCTGCTGCCGGATGCCGACGACCTCGACAACCCTGCGGGTTTCATCGACCGGCTCCTGGGCGGCGACGACCTCGACGACCCGATCGCACAGCTCGAGAAGACGATCGCCGAGGAGAAGGCGCGCGACGCCACCGACGAGTCCCGGAGCGAGGACGGCGACGACTCGGCACGAGGCGGATCGTAGGAATCCACACCACCGGTGGAACACGCCATGCTGTGGATAACCTGCTCGCCGAGCGCCCGCGACGGCGTTCGGCTGGCAGAGTTGCCGCATGTCGCCAGCCCGGACGAGTTCCAGCGCCATCTCGGTGTCCCCCTGCGCTGTTCCGCCCGCGGTCCCGCGCCTGCTCCCGGGGACGCCCGTCATCGTCCAGCCGGGCAACTCGGTCCGCGTGGGCATCGATCCGGCCGACAGCCTGCTCCTCGACTTCGACGCCTCGGTGTCGGCGTACTCCGTCGCCGGGCTGCTTCGATCGTTGGAGGATCCATGCACGGCGGACACCTTCGCTCGCCGCGCCCGACGGGCCGGCCTCCACGACGACGACCTCGATCTGGTCCTGAGCAGTTTGGTGTCGGCCGGCCGAGCGGTTGTCGACCGCCCGCCCACGGCCGCGGAGTTCCACATCCTGATCCATGGCCAGGGGCCGATCAGCGAACAGCTGTCGAATTCGTTGCGCGGCATGGGTTTGTCAGCTCGACGGACGATGCGGCGGCTACCCGACGGGACGCTCGATGCCGTCGACACCGACCTGGTGATCCTGACCGACTTCGTCGTCCACGATCCGCGGGTGGTGTTCGCACTGACCCGCGCCCGGATCCCCCATCTGCTGGTCCGGGTCCGCGACGGGGTGGGCATCGTCGGCCCACTGGTGCTCCCCGGACTGTCGAGTTGCCTCATGTGCGCCGACCGTCACCGGTCCGACGCGGACCCAGAATGGCCGGCCCTGGCCGTCCAGTTGATCCGGACATCGGGTCAGGCGAGCCCGGCCGTCGTGGCGATGACCGCCGCGGTGGCCCACTCGCAGATCGAGCAATTGGTGAAGGCCGTACGCGACCGGCCGCATGTGGAGCCGCGACCCGATCCGCAGCTGCTGGACCGTGTGTTGGAGCTCCGAGATGACCCGACGCGGCTGGACATCAGACAATGGTCGCCGCACCCGGCCTGCGATTGTCGTCCCGCCCCGGATCAGCAAGCCAGGTCGTCTATTGTGTGACGCGGAAAGGAAGCTATGACCGACATCACCAAAGGACAGGGTCGCCGCAACGCGAAACTGGCCTCTCTTCCGATCGGTATGGCCGGGCGGGCTGCTGCCGGTTTCGGCAAGCGCATGGTCGGCAGGGACAAGGACGAGGTCAACCAGGAGCTCCTGGAGAAGTCCGCCGAACAACTGTTCGCCGTTCTCGGCGAACTCAAGGGCGGCGCCATGAAGGTCGGGCAGGCGCTCTCGATCATGGAAGCCGCGATCCCCGACGAGTTCGGCGAGCCGTTCCGCGAAGCGCTCACCAAGTTGCAGGCCGACGCCCCGCCCATGCCGGCCGCGAAGGTCCACAAGGTGCTCGACCAGCAGCTCGGCACCCGGTGGCGCGAGCGTTTTCGGGAATTCTCCGACGAGCCCGCGGCATCGGCGTCGATCGGACAGGTACACAAGGGAATCTGGTCCGACGGCCGTGAGGTCGCGGTCAAGGTCCAGTACCCCGGGGCCGACCACGCACTGAAGGCCGATCTGAAGACCCTGTCCCGCATGTCCGGACTCCTGCAGCGCCTGTCCCCCGGCACCGACGTCAAGGCGATGATGGACGAACTCATCGACCGGACCGAGGCCGAACTCGATTATCTCGGCGAGGCCGACAATCAGCGCGCCTTCGCCAAGGCCTACGACGGCCATCCCGACTTCCTCATCCCCAAGGTCGTCGCGAGTGCACCCAAGGTCGTCGTCTCGGAGTGGGTCGACGGCGTTCCGCTGTCGAAGATCATCACCACCGGGGACCAGCAGACCCGCGACGACGCCGCCGCGAAGATGGCCGAATTCGAGGTCAGCTCGCCGTACCGGGTCGGACTCCTCCACGGCGATCCGCATCCGGGCAACTTCTTCCGGGCCACCGACGGGCGGTTCGGCGTACTCGACTTCGGGGCGGTCGGCCACTATCCGGAAGGCCTCCCGCCCGAGACCGGACCGATTCTCCGTCTGGCGCGGGACAAGAAGTACGACGAACTCAAAGAACTCATGATCTCCGCCGAGTTCATCCGCCCGTCCCACGCGAACAAGGTGACGAGTGCCGACCTCGAGGCCTACCTGCGTCCCTACGTCGATCCCCTCTACAGCGAGTCGTTCCACTTCACCCGGAAGTGGATGCAGCGAGCCGCGGGCAAGGCCACCGACGTCCGCGGCGAGGTGTACAAGACGTCACGAAACCTGAACGTGCCCAAGCGTTTCGTGATGGTTTTCCGCGTGCTCGGGGGCTGCGTCGGCATCGCCTCGCAGCTCGAGGCGCATGCCCCGTACCGGGCCATCATGGAGGAGTGGGTCCCCGGCCTGGGCGACTGACACCACCCCGCAGACACGACACCGACGCCGCGAGCATTTCTGCTCGCGGCGTCGGTGTTGTTGTCATGCAACGTTCTTACGCGGGCGACCGCGGGGACGCTTGCGTGCGATGACGGCTCCGCGCTCGAAGATCTCGCCTCCCCAGACCCCCCAGGGCTCGGATCGATCGAGTGCGGCCTGCAGGCACTGGGCCCGCAACGGGCATTCGGCGCACATGGCCTTGGCACGCTCGAGGTCACGGGGGTCTTCGGCGAACCACAGATCTGCGTCGGCGACCTGGCAGGGCAGGTCGAGCCGGGCGGTCGCTGCGCGGTCCGCCGACATACAGGACTCGAGGACGCATTCGACAGTCATTGGTTTCTCCACATCTGCTCGTTTGGGGTGTTGAACCCGAGTCCTCGATGTGGCTCTGTGTCCGAGACCCCTGGATCGGGGTGGAGATTCGGTGACAGAAAAAGAGGGCCACGGGTGTCGCCTCTGCGATTCGCCCGTGGCCCGGAATGTCTCGGAGATCTAACTCCGGGAACTTCGGAACAGAACGGGGAACCGACGCGGCGCGGGTGCTACTGCTGCTGCGGGCGGTGCGATTCGCGCGACGCGCGCTTCGGCTGCCAGGTGCAGAGCCGCCGGCAGGACGGCGACCGGGCGTGCAAAGCTCGTGCACGCTCGGGCGACCGGCATCCAGGAGCGGGTGCGACCGGTACGCGCGATGGCGGGCTGATTCGGCTTCAGCGCAT
The DNA here is from genome assembly GCF_042672305.1 of Gordonia sp. NPDC127522. Lineage (NCBI taxonomy): Bacteria > Bacillati > Actinomycetota > Actinomycetes > Mycobacteriales > Gordoniaceae > Gordonia > Gordonia sp. NPDC127522. The sequence continues at coordinate 95,592 of NZ_JBHXVK010000017.1, read as the reverse complement.
GCAATTTCGGCGCATGCGTGTCGGCTGCTCTCAGGTTCGCCGCAGACTGGCAGATGCCGGCCTGGCTCACGGTGATTCCGTTCACTGATCCACTCCCTTCTGGTCTCGTGGCTTTCCGCGTTCGTGTCGGTCGTCGGTGACTGTGGCGGGCTGGTGTGACGGACGCACACAACCCATCCCCGTACTGACGGGACTCAGAATAGACGCTGGGCCGAAACCCGCACAACCTATTTTTGACCTGCGGTTTTGACGAGTTCGATGATGTCGGCGCCGTACTCGTCGACCTTCTTCGCCCCGATTCCCGAGATCGCCACCAGCGCAGCGGTATCGGTCGGTCGTTGCTCGGCGATCGCGGTGAGCGTCTTGTCGGAGAAGACGACGAAGGCCGGCACCTTTTTCTCCTGGGCCCGCTCGCGACGCCACTCCTTGAGCGAGACCAACAGTCCTTCGTCCAGATCCGACGGGCACCCGGCGCAGCGACCGAGCAGCGTCGCGGTCGAATCCATCAACCGGGAACCGCAGACCCGGCACGTCGGTCCGCGGCGGGGCGCGCGCTCCTTCGCGATCGGCGACGCGGGCGAGTCGTCGGGCACGAGGTCGGCGAGGAACCGCGAGCGACGCCGGGCACGGCCGCCCTCGTTGCGGGCCAGGGCCCACGACAGGTGCAGGTGCTCGCGGGCACGCGTGACTCCGACATAGAACAGTCGCCGCTCTTCCTCGACCTCTTCCCAGGAGCCCTTGATCGCCTGGCTGATGGGCAGCGACCCGTCGGTGAGTCCGACGAGGAACACCGAATCCCACTCGAGTCCCTTGGCCGCGTGCAGCGACGACAACGTCACGCCCTGCACCGTCGGGGGATGGCGCGCCTCGGCGCGGGCGGCGAGTTCGGCCGACAGTTGCGGCAGCGTCAGTTCCGGGTTCTCGGCGACCATGTCCTCGGTCAGCTGGACCAGCGCTTTCAGTGATTCCCACCGGCTACGCGCCTGCGCACCGGACGGCTGCTCCTCGCTGAGACCCAGCTCGCCCAGCACTGCGCGCACGACGTCGAGGATCTCCACGTCGGGTCTGACCTCGCGGCCAGCGACCGTCGCGAGCTGCCGCATGGCCTGCCGGACCTCGGTGCGCGCGAAGAACGCCTCGCCGCCGCGCACCTGGTACGGGATGCCCACCTCGGTCAGGGCCTGCTCGTAGTTCTCGGACTGTGCGTTGACGCGGTACAGGATCGCGATCTCGGCGGGCGCGACCCCCGATCTGATGAGGTGTTTGATCTCGATGGCGATCGCCGTCGCGGCGGCGGGCTCGTCGTCGTACTCGGCGAACTGCGGCGCCGGCCCGGGCGGGCGCTGTCCGATGAGCTGCAGGCGGGTTCCCGCGATGCGTCCCCGGGCGGCGCCGATGACGCGGTTCGCCAGATCGACGACCTGCGGGGTGGACCGGTAGTCACGCTCGAGACGGACGACCGTCGCCTCCGGGAACCGGCGACTGAAATCCAAGAGATGGTTCGGCGAGGCACCCGTGAACGTGTAGATCGTCTGGTTGGCGTCACCGACGACCGTCAGGTCGTCGCGTTCCCCGAGCCAGGCGTCGAGCAGACCCTGCTGCACCGGCGTCACGTCCTGGTACTCGTCGACGACGAAACATCGGTACCGCGAACGGAATTCGTCCGCGGCACCCGGTTCGACGGTGAGGATCTGGGTCATGTAGATGAGCATGTCGTCGAAATCGAGCAACCGGTCCCCGTCGGGCGAGACCTTGGCGTCCTCGTAGTGCCCGTACACGGCCGCGACCTTCGGCGGCGGTGCCGGGGACTCGCGGCCGAGTCGGCCGACCGCCTCGACGTAGTTCTCCGGTGAGATCAGCGAGGCCTTGGCCCACTCGATCTCCGACGACAGGTCTCGCAGCGTGTCGGTCGAGGTGTCGAGGCCGGAGCGACGGGCTGCCCGCGAGATGAGCGGGAACTTGTTGTCCAGGAGCTCCCACCGGGCGTCCCCGAAGGCACGGGGCCAGAAGTACCGCAGCTGACGCATGGCGGCCGCGTGGAAGGTCTGGGCCGCGACGCTGCCCCCCGAACCGCCGACACCGAGACTGCGCAGGCGGGTGCGCATCTCGCCGGCGGCGCGGGCGGTGAAGGTGACCGCCAGGACCTGGCCGGGATTGACCTGGCCGGTGTCGACGAGGTGGGCGATGCGCCTCGTGATGGTCCGGGTCTTGCCCGTGCCCGCCCCGGCCAGCACGCACACCGGTCCGCGCGGCGCCAGGACGGCGGCGCTCTGCTCGGGATCGAGTCCCTCGACCGCGCCGCCACTCGCCGACACCGCGGCACGACGCGGGGACTCGGGTTTCGCGGCAGAAGTCGGATGAGGCACGGCGTCCACTATGTCACCAACCACCGACGCCGCCGGCAGGCGAACAACGCGGACGGGAACAGCAGGCCCGGACATGGTGTTATGGGACCCATGAGCAACGTGATCGACGACGAGGCCGGCGCCCGCACCTCCGACTCCGGAGAACTGACCATGTACACCACGTCGTGGTGCGGCTTCTGCGCCCGCCTCAAGCGCGGCCTCAAGAGCAGCGGTATCAGCTGGCAGGAGATCGACATCGAGCTGAACCCGGACGCCGCCGAATTCGTGGGCAGCGTGAACGGCGGCAATCACGTCGTCCCGACCGTCCTCTACGCCGACGGCACCACCGCCACCAACCCGTCGATCGCCGACGTGAAGGCGAAGCTGGGCGTCTGACGCGCGTTCAGCGTCAGCACCGCTCCCTGAGGAGCGAGCCTGCGAGCGTCAATCTCCGCTCCCTGAGGAGCGAGCCTGCGAGCGTCAGTCTCCGCTCCCTGAGGAGGCCGGAGCTTGCGGAGGCCGTCACGAAGGGTCTTGGCGACGTCATCTCACCAGGACCCTTCGTGGCTCGTCGCTAACGCTCCTCGCACCTCAGGGAGCAATGGCTATGTCGTTCCTTCGGATTAGGGATCAGATTAGGGATCAGACCAGGGTCATGCAGTTTTCGGACTAGCGAGCAGTGGGCGTGCGGCTCCTTCGGATCAGGGACCAGAGGCCGCCCAGGCCTCGATCATCGAACGAGCGATGGAGATCGATCCGGGGAGGCGCAGACGGTCGGCGTCGTCGGAACCCGGCGCCTCGGCGCGGGACCAGCCGTCGCCCCGGGCCAGCGCCGCCCGGACCTCGTCGCGGTGGAACCACTGCGCATCGCCGATCTCGCCGTCGAGGAACGCCAGCTCGTCGGCCGGGTCGCCGAGCGCCGCGAAGCCCAGCATCAGCGACCGCGGGAACGGCCACGGCTGACTGCCGAGGTAGCGCGGTTCGCGCACCACGATCCCGACCTCCTCGTACACCTCGCGCAGGACGCACTGTTCGAGCGACTCCCCCGGCTCGACGAAGCCGGCCAGCGTCGAATACCAACCCTGCGGCCACACCGACTGGCGGCCGAGCAGGATGCGATCGGCGCCGTCGTGGACGACGGTGATGATCGCCGGGTCGGTCCGCGGGAACTCGTCGCGGCCGGAATCCACACTGCGCCGGACCCAACCGCCGCGGGCCGGCCGGGTGACGGAACCGTCGACCGGTGAATGACTCGCGGTCGCATGCCAGTTCAGGATTCCCAGGGCGGTCGCGAGGAGCCCCGCCTCGTCGGCGGACAGTCGCGTCGCACCGCGCCGGGCGTCATCGGTCGGCCCGTCGATGTGGTCCACCCGGCGCGTCCACAGGTCGGCTCCACCGGCGCCGCCCGACCCGTCGAAGCCGAGGATCACCGCATCCCCCGGCGGCGCCTCGGCCACGGTCGGAGCCGCAACCCAGTGCAGCGCACCGGAATCGGTGACCGGATAGCGGCCGGCCGCGTCGATCAACAGCACCTTGGCCGTCGGCCAACCGGCGGCCATCCGCTCGGCATCGTCGCGGATCGCGTCCGCGCGGTCGAACACCGCCCGCGACAGCAGCGGCGGCTGGGGCATGTCGAAATGCACGGTGACACGGCCTTTCTCGATGACGGAACGATCAGTCGTCGTTGGGGTTGGTGCGGACGTACAGCAGCCGGTCACCGACTTCGATCTGTTCGACCTCGCTGTCGTCGACGCGGTGCAGCACACCGTTCCGCACGACACCCAGGACGATGTCGCGGGTGTGCGCGGGCGATCCGCCGGTCTCGGTCGGGTCGACCTCGCGTTCGGCGATGGCATATCCGGCGTCCGGGGTGAGGAGGTCCTCGATCACCTCGACCACCGACGGGGTCATCGTCGCGATCCCGAGGAGGCGGCCGGCGGTCTCCGACGACACCACCACCGAGTTGGCGCCGGACTGGCGCATCAGGTGGGTGTTCTCCGACTCCCGGATCGACGCGACGATCTTCGCCCGTGGATTGAGTTCGCGGGCGGTGAGCGTGGCGAGGACTGCGGTGTCGTCGCGGCTGGTGGCGACGACGATGCTGGCGGCGTGCGCGACACCGGCGAGGCGGAGCACATCCGACTTGGTGGCGTCGCCGCGCACGGTGACCAGCCCGTCGGAGGCGGCTGCCTCGAGCACGGTGGCGTCCGCGTCGACGACGACGATCTCGGAGGGCTTGATGCCGTCGCCCCGCATGGCGTCCACCGCGGTGCGGCCCTTGGTGCCGTAGCCGATGACCACGGTGTGATTGCGCACGGTATTCCTCCAACGCTGGATCTTGAGCGCCTGGCGCGACCGTTCGGTGAGCACCTCGAGGGTGGTACCGATCAGCACGATCAGGAACAGCACGCGCAACGGCGTGATGATGACGAGGTTGATGAAACGGGCGAACGGGGTGATCGGTGTGATGTCGCCGTAGCCGGTCGTGGAGAGGGTCACCGCGGAGTAGTAGAGCGCGTCCAGGTACGACAACTCGTTGTCCTGGGCATCGCGATAGCCGGCGCGATCCAGCCAGACCACGACCGAGGTGAACAGCAGTGCCAGGGTCGCCCAGAAGACGCGCCGACCGATCGCCCGGCTCGGGCTCTGCTGGAGTTCGGGGATGCGGACGACGCCGACCAGTGCGTGGTCGGGCCGGTTGGCCAGCTCGGTACCGCCGAAGCGTCGGCGCAGACGGTTAGCCACCGGCACGCACGCGCACGTCGAGTTCGCTCACACGCTGCAATGTAGCCCACCTCGGGGCATCACAAGGCATGTGGCGGGAGCTGTCCCGGGGCACCGGCGCGCTCAGCGGGCCAGCTTCGCGGCGAGGGTCGCCTCGTCGGGCAGGTCGTCGGCCTCCAGGGTGTGCCCGTCGCGCACATAGTGGAACGCGGCGCGGACCTTGGTCGGCTCCACCCCGGCCAGCTGCGCCCACGCCAGGCGGTACGCGGCCAGCTGGATGAAGAGTGATTCCCGGCGGGCGGGTTCGGGGATCACACCGGTCTTCCAGTCCACGACCGTCCACGAACCGTCCTTCTCGGCGAACACCGCGTCGATCCGTCCGCGCACGACGATCCCGCCGATGACGGTCTCGAAGGGCACCTCCACCTCGGTCGGGCTGCGATTCGCCCACGGCGAGGAGAGGAACGCGGCCCGCAGTTCCTCGAGATCAGCGTCCGGACTCGCGGTCGCGTCGGCGGCGCCGGGCAGTTCGTCGATGTCGAGGAGCCGTGTCGCCCCGAACCAGCGTTCCACCCAGGCGTGGAACGCGGTGCCGCGCCGGGCCATCGGGTTGGGCCGGAACGGGGTGGGCCGGCGGAGTCGGCGAGCGAACTCGGCCTCGTCGGCGTCGAGTTCGACCAGCTGGCTGACGGACAGATGGGTCGGCAACGACACCTCGACGAGCGCCTGGTTGGCCTGATGGTGCTCGGCGAGCAGGGCCGACACCTCGGCCTCCCACGCCCCGATCTCGTCCGCGGGGTCGGCCGGTGGCGTTGCGGGGGTCTCGGCGTCGGCAGGGCCGGACTGGGCAGCGGGTGTGTCGAACAGCGCGGGCGCCGCGCGGCCGGCGATGGCGTCGGCGACCAGATCGGCCGCCCGCTGTACCGAGTCGCGGCGGCCGGCCAGCGGATCGCGCGGCCACGGCGCCGCGATCGCGCGTTCGGCCAACGGATTCGGGCTGTCCGGTTCGGGCGGTGGCGTCCGCACCGCGATCGACAGACCGGTCGAGTCGACGCTCGAGCCGGCGATCGCCTCATCGATGCCGGTCATCAACTCGTCGAAGAAATCCGAACCACCGCGGGGTTTGTCGCCGGTCTCCGACCAGTGGTGCGCCGAGATCAGCAGGTCGTGCCGGGCGCGGGTGAGTGCCACATAGAGCAGCCGGCGGTCCTCCTCGAGTCGCCGTTCGCCGATCGCGGCCTTGTGGTCGGTCAGGGCGTCCTCGAGCTGCTTGCGGTCGGCGACGGTGTCGATCTTCAGGATCGGGAACCCCTCCGGCGCACCGTCGGCCGCCTCTGCCGGGATCGCCAGATCGCCGCGCAGGTCCGCCGGGAGTTCGCGCGCACTGCCCAGCCATGTGGTGTCGGCCTTGGCGCTGGGGAAGATCCCCTTCGCCAGGTGCGGGATCGCGACGACATCCCACTCGAGGCCCTTGGCCGCGTGCACGGTGAGGATCTGCACCCGCTGTTCGGCCACCTCGATGCGGCCCGGTTCGAGACCCTTCTCGATGGTCTCGGCAGCATCCAGGAAGGCGAGCAGCCCAGGCAGATTCGCTCCCGGACGATCGGCGTAATGACTGACGTAGTCGGCGAAGGCGTCGAGGTGTTCGCGTCCGGTGATCGCACCCCGCATGCGGCGCGCCCGGATCTGCGCCTCGACGCCGACCCCGATCGTGTTCTCCACGTCGGCGACGAGTTCGGGCAGCGGTTGTCCGATGCGACGGCGCAGTGACTCCAACTGCGCACCGAACGCCCGGATGCGGGCGTAACCCTCGGGGCTGTAGTCGGTGGCCTCGCCCGGGTCGACGACGGCGTCGGCGATGCCCGCCCGGTCGACGATCTCGGTGGGCAGCACCGCGTCGAGTGCGGCGTCGAGCGCTTCCCTGCTGGTGACCACCCCGCCCGCCTCGGCGAAGCTCTCCGCCGCCAGGTTGGTGGCCCGACGCCAGAGCGCGGCGAGGTCCTTGGCGCCGAGCCGCCAGCGGGCCCCGGTGAGCAGACGCATGACCGCGGTCCCGGCCATCGGGTCGGCCATCACGCGCAGGGTCGCGACGATGTCCTCGATCTCCGGGACGTGCAGCAGCCCGCCGATGCCGACCACCTCGGTGGGGATGCCCCGACTCTCGAGCTCGGCGGCCAGCGGCGCCGAATCCTCGTTGCGGCGCACCAGGATCGCAGTCGTCGGCGGCGCCACGTCTGCGGCCTCGGCCGCCCGGTAGCGTTCCTCGACCGCGTCGGCGATCCAGTTCCGTTCGTCCAGAACCGTTTCGGTCAGAGCGATCGACGCCGTTCCGTGCGGGGCATCGGGACGCGGCCGGAGCACACTGACCGGGATACCGCGGCGTCGGAGCTCCTCGGAGATCTGATTCGCCAACCGCAACCCCTGGGCCGAGTTGCGCCAGCTGGTGAGGAGTTCCAGTCGCCGGGCCGGGGTCCCGTCGGGTCGTGGGAAGTCGCGCGCGAACCGCGGCAGGTTGGCCGCCGAGGCGCCACGCCACCCGTAGATGGACTGGATGGGGTCGCCGACCGAGGTGACCGCGACCGGCGCACGGCCGTGCCCACCGAACAGGGTCGACAGCAACACCCGTTGCGAGTGGCCGGTGTCCTGGTACTCGTCGAGGAGAACCGCGCGGAAGGCGGTGCGCTCGGCGGTCACGACCTCGGGATTGGACACCACCAGCCGTGCCGCCAGCGACATCTGGCTGCCGAAGTCGAGCGCGGACTGGGCGCGCATCGTCTCGCCCAGCGCGATGACCATCGGGATCAGCTCGCGACGTTCGTCGATGACCTCCTGGACCTTCAGCAGCGCCTGGGTCGGTTTGTCACGCTGCTTGGGGCCCTTCGGGAGGGTGTCGACGAGTTCGTACAGCGTCGAACCCGCCTGCGCGAGGTCGGCGATGTCGACGAGGTGCTCGGACATCTCGCCGTACAGCTTGAGCACCGCCTCGGTGACACTCGCCGGCACCTTCTTGGTGTTCAGTTCGCCCGGCCACGCGGAGACGAGGGAGAACGCGAGCTGCCAGAGCTCGGTCTCGGTGAGCAGCGTCGACGACGGTTCCACCGGCAGCAACAGCCCGTAGTCGGCGATCAGCCGGCCGGCGTAGGCGTGGTAGGTGCTCACCTCGGGGTCGGCGCCGCGCAGGCGGGCGGCCAACGCGCCGTCGGGATCCCAGTTTCGCAGCGCCGGCGACCCGGCGAGCATCGAGAGCCGACGCCGGATGCGGGCGCCGAGTTCGCTCGCGGCCTTGCGCGTGAACGTGAGCCCGAGGATCTCGTCGGGGGCCACGAGCTGGTTGGCCACCAGCCACACCACGCGCGAGGCCATCGTCTCGGTCTTGCCGGCCCCGGCTCCGGCGACGACGAGCATCGGCTCCATGGGCGCCTCGATCACCGCCACCTGCTCGGGCGTGGGGTCGGGCAGACCCAGCGCCGCGGCCAGCGACTTCGCCCCGACCATCGGCCGTTCGGTCCGATCCTGCAGGTCAGTCATCGGTCACCGCCTTCCCCGGGATCTGGGCCGGACAGCTGGTGGTGAGGTTGCAGTGCACACAGCCCGGGTTGGGCGTCGCGCTGTACGTCGGACCGATACTCGCCCGGGCCGCGCGACGCACCACCCCGATCCACTCGTCCAGCAACTCCGGCGTGAGCGGCGACTGAACACGCTCGGCCGCACCGGAATTGCGGTTCGCGGTCGACACGTAGACCAGTCGGGCGCCGCCCGGCGCGGCGTCGCCGAACTGGGGCACGCCGCCGTGCGCCAGCGCCACCTGATAGGCCGCCATCTGCGCGTGCTCGTCGGCGTCGGCCTTGGTGATGGGGTTCTTCGAGGTCTTCACGTCGACGACGACCGGCCGGCCGGCGCCATCGGTCTCGAGGCGGTCGACACGCCCGCGCAGACGGACCGCGGGCTCATCGGAATCCGGCCCCGACGCCGCGGGAATGGTTGCGTCGATCGGCAATTCGACGCCCACCTCCTCGAGATCGGCACGCGAGATGCGCAGCCACTCCCGGAAGTGCCCCAGCATGCCCTCGGCCCGTTCGAGTTCGCGAGCCGAGTACCAGCCCGCCCCGGTGTCGACGCGTTCCCAGATGCCGCGCAGCGCCGCCGTCACTTCGGCCGGGTCGAGCTGGCCGGCGACCGCCTGGACGAGCGTGTGCACGAGACTGCCGGTCAGCGCGGGGGTGCCGTCGCCGTCGCGTCCGCCGTTGCGCTCGAGCACCCACCGCAGCGAACAGCGGGTCAGTGCATCGACATTCGACGGCGACAGCGTCAGCGCCCCCGACTCCGGCGTCCACAGCGGATCGTCGGTGCTGGGTGCGGCGAGCCCGAACCAGTCGCGCGGGTGCGCACCCGGGATGTCGGAGTCGGCGAGCTCGGCCAACAAACGAGCCGCGGCCTTCGTCCGGGGTGCATCGGGTTCGTCGACGCCGGCGATCACCGCCGACCGCAGTGTCGCGACGAGGGACGGCAACGAGAGCACCCGGTCGACGCCTGGATCGAGCCGTACCTCGGCGCGGGCTGACTCGGCCGGATCATCGGTGTCCCCCACCAGATCCGCGAGCTCGGTGATGAACCGCGACGGCGAGGCGTCCCCGCTGCCGTCCTCGACCGCGGTCACGAGCAGCCGGCTGCGGGCCCTGGTGCAGGCGACGAGGAAGAGCCGACGCTCGTCGGCGAGTGCCGTCGCCCCACGGGCGACGGTGTCCACGGCGTCGGCGGCCATGCCGTCGAGGAGGTCGACGAGTTGCCCGGTGGCGAGAACGCCACCCCGGCTGCGCAGCGACGGCCACAGTCCGTCCTGGACCCCGGCGACGGCGACGACCTCCCATTCCCGCCCCACCGCGGCGTGCGCGGAGAGCACGGTCACCGATTCGGTGGCGGCGGTGGTTGTTCGGCTGTCGCGCGGGATCTGCAATTGAGACAGGTAGTGCACGAATCCGGCGGGTCCGGCCGCGGGCAGCGTGTCGGTGAAATCCGCGGCGGATTCGAACATCGCCATGACCGCGTCGAGGTCGCGGTCGGCCTGTTCACCGGCCGGGCCGCCGCGGACCGCCGATGCCGCCCACCGCCGCTCGAGTCCGGTGGCCTGCCACGCCGCCCACAGGGTCTCCTCGATCCCGCGGCGCGCGTCATGGACCCGCTGGGCCGCACCGACGACGTCCAGCACGCGGGCCAGCGGCGCCGCCTCGGTCTCGGTGAGCCGTCGGCGATAGCGCGCACCGACCTCGGGGTCGAGGATGGCGCGGGTCAACGAGGTGAGTGAATCCGGTTGTCCGGCCGGGTCGTCGGCATCGTCGAGACGCCGCACACCGCGTCGGAGACGGCGCATCGAGCCCGGGTCGGCCGCCCCGATCGGACCGGACAGCAACGTGAGCGTGTCCTCGGTGCTGAAGAGCTCGCTGGTGAACAGTTCGGTGGTCTCCGGGTCGGTGGTGTCAGGCAGGTCGGTACCTGTTTCCGCGGCCGCCCGCGCGGCGACGGCGCGCAACACCAGCATCAGTCCGATGACGGCTCGTTGCCGATGCAGGGGGAGGTCGCTCGCGGGCGTCGTCAAAGGAACACCCGCGGACCGGAAGGCGCGTCGGAGCGGCGGCAGGGCCAGGGACACCGACCGGACGACGACCGCCATCTGCGACCACGGGACCCCGTCGAACAGATGCGCACGACGCAAGAGGTCGGCGATGGCGGTGGCTTCTTTCGCGGCAGACCCGTACACGCGCACCGCGGCCGCGCCTCCCCCATCGGCCGCGCCCGGGTCGGCGTCGGCCGGATCCGTCACCGGGTCGGGATACGGGTGCGGGCGGGCGCCGGGCAACCGGGCGGCGATCGCACGTCCGAGCCGGGACAGCTCGGGCCGGGCGCGGTGATCGTGTTCCAGCAGGATGTCGAGCGGGCTGCCCGGTTCGGCCAGCCCGTCCGCGAATCGGGGACTCGCACCCCGGAATCCGAACACGGACTGGTCGGTGTCGGCGGCGATGATCGTCGAGAGGGTTCCGGTGCCGACCAGCGTGATGAGCTGCGCCGCCTGCGGGTCGAGATGCTGTGCGTCATCGACCAGCAGATGCCGGATACGACGGCGCTCACCGCTCAGCAGGTCGGGATCGGTGGCGAAGGCCGAGAGGGCCGAGCCGATCAACTCGGCCGCGTCGACCGCGGGTGCCGAGGCCCCCGGGGTCTCGAGGCCGACCGCCCCGCGCAGCAGCATGTTCTGCTCGTACTGCGCGTAGGCCCGGGCGGCCGCGGCCCACTCCGGCCGTTTGTGCGTACGCCCCAGCGCGGCAAGCTCTTCCGGACCCACCCCGCGTTCGGCGGCGCGCATCATGAGGTCGCGCAACGCCTGGGCGAACCCGTCGGTGCCCAGCGCGGGCCGTAGGTGGGCAGGCCAGTACCCGGCGCCGTCCTCGATGTCACCGGCGAGCAGTTCACGCAGGACGACATCCTGTTCGGACCCCGTGATGAGGCGCGGCGGCGGATTGTTGTGGGCCTGCGCCTGTAAGCGGAGGATCGCGAAGGCGTAGGAGTGCACGGTCCGCACCAGCGGCTCGCGCAGCGCACCGCCGAGCACCCGGCGACCGCTCGAGCCCGCGGACAGGACGCGCCGGGTGATCTCCTCCCGGAGCGCGACGGCGGCGCGCCGGCTCGACGCCAGGACGAGGACCGACTCCGGGTCGGTGGCGGGATCGAGCAGGCGGGCGACCGCGGCGTCGACGATCAGCGCGGTCTTCCCGCTCCCGGGGCCGCCGTGCACCCGCACCGGGCGCCACGCCTGCTCCTCGTCCGCCGGGCGACTCGTGGGCGGGTCGATCACCTGCGCCACGGACGGTGGCCAGTGCCGGGGCCGGTCCGTCGGGTCGGGGGCCGCGACGAGTCGCGCACGCAGCGCGCTCCGCGGGGTCTGGGCACCCGGTTTCCGACTCATGCACCCATCGAATCACGGCCCACCGACGGCCTCGTCGCCCGCGCCCGTGACCTGTGTCCCCGCGACCTGTGTCAGAGTCCGCCGCGCGCCGTACGGCAGGATGGACGGGTGACAGCTCTCCACACGCATGTCTTCGGCAGCGGTCCTGCGGTTCTCGCGATCCACGGACTCACCGGGCACGGCCGCCGCTGGGCAGCGCTGACCGATCACCTCCCCGGCGTGCGCCTCGTCGCGCCGGATCTGATCGGTCACGGCCGGTCCCCGTGGCGACCGCCGTGGAGCATCGAGCACCAGGTGCGGGCGTTGTCCGCGGTGATCGACGAACACATCCCCGCCGATGAGCAACCGGTGGTCGTCGTGGGTCACTCGTTCGGTGGCGCGCTGGCGTTGCACCTGGCCAACCGCCGCCCGGATGCGGTGAAGGGGCTGGTGCTGCTCGACCCCGCGCAGGGCCTCGACCCCGAATTCGCGCTCGACGTCGCCACCGACAGTCTCGACAACTGGGACTACGCGGATGCCGACACCGCCCGCGCCGCGAAACGTGCGGAGGGCTGGGCCGCCGTTCCCGACGAGCTCATGGAGGCCGAACTCGCCGAACACCTCGTCCCCCGGCCGCGTGGCCGGGTCGGCTGGCGGGTGAGCGCACCCGCCGCAGCGGCGTCGTGGAGCGAGATGGCGAGGCCCGCAGTGCTTCCGCCGCCAGGTGTGCCCACCCACGTGGTGGTCGCCGACCAGGTCCAACCCCCGTTCGTGCGGCCGGCCTTCCTCGAAGCGTGCGCGAGCGAGCGCGGCGCCGAGGTCACCGTCCACCACGCCGACTGCGGCCACATGGTGCCGTTCCTCGAGCCCGGGCTCGCGGCCGCGCTGGTCCGATCGCTGCTGTAGCGACGACATCTGTCGAGGCGACGATGGCAGCCATCACCGAGGAGCAGGTCGAACGGGTCCGCGTACTCGTGTCGGCCATTCCGGCCGGCCAGGTGAGCACCTACGGCGACCTGGCCGCCGCGGCCGGGTTGTCGAGCCCGCGGATCGTCGGCTGGATCATGCGGACCGATTCGGCCGACCTGCCCTGGCACCGTGTGGTGCCCGCCGGCGGGCGGCCGGCGCCGCATCTCGCGACTCGTCAGCTGGAACGGCTACGGGCGGAGGGTGTTCCGATCACCGACGGGCGAATCCGACTGCGCGAGTGCCGGTGGGACCCCGCCACGTGACCGACCCGCAGCTCAGGCGTGGCGCGGGACCGGCACACGTCGGTACGGACTGATGGCCGCACGCATCCGCGTCACGATCAGGTCGACGATCCTGGGGTCCGGCCCCAGGGGCGCGGCGACCGCGTCCGCGCCGTAGGTGCTCAGGCGCTGATGGAACAGGCCCGGGGCGAGGAGGTGGCTGGCGATCACGACCCGCCGCCCCGTGCGCCGGGCCCGCTCGACGGCCTCGGGCACGGTGGGGGTCGCGGTCGTGATGAACCCGACCTCGACCCGTCCGCCGATCAGCGATTCCAGCTGCCGGGCGGCCAGATGAACCTGCCCGCAGGCACTCTCGTCCGACGACCCGGCGGCGGCGAGCACGACCGCATCGCCCGGTTCCCAGCCCGCTTCGGCCAGACGGAGTCGGGCGACCGAGGCGATGGCCGGATCGGGACCCAGCGCCCGGGTGACGACGGTGTCCGCCCGTCCCGCGGCCGCGACGTGTTCGGGCAGGTCCTTGCGGACGTGGTAGCCCGAGGCGAGGAACGCGGGCACGAGCACCGCCGGACGCTCCAGGCCGGCGATGACCTCGCTCGGCGTCGGTCCGAGGACGTCGACGAACGCGGTGCGGGTGAGCCCGATGCGGTCGCTGACGGCTTCGGCGATCTCTGCGATCACGTTGACCCCGTGCGGGTTGCGGGTCCCGTGCGCGACCAGGACGGGGCTGTACCCCTGCAACCGGTCACCGTGCGGAAGCCGTACATGGTTGTCGTGCATGTGTTCTCGCCTCCTTCTCACTCGTCTTCGGCGTCGTACTCGAGGTCGACCGCGAGCCGGTAACCACGCTTGACGACGGTCTGCACCATCTTCGAATCCCCCAGTGCGGCACGGAGTCGCGCAACCGCGACCTCGACCGCATGGGTGTCGGAACTGTCACCGGGCAGACCGGCGAGCAACTCCTGCCGCGAGACCACGCGACCCGGGTTGCGGGCCAACAGTTTGAGCAGGAGCAGACTCGTCGCCGACATCTCGCGCAGCTCACCGTCGACCACGACGGCCTGGCCGCGGATGGCCGTGTCGTGCCCGGCGACTCGCAGCAGGTGGCTCCGCCGCGGCAGTTCGTCGGTGATCAGGCGCGCGAGCGCGCCGAGACGGAACCGGCGCGGGTAGATCGTCGGGATCTGCAGCGCCTCCAGCGGACTGGCGGTCACCGAACCCACGCACATGACCGGTACCGCGGTCCGCAGTGCGTGGATGAACTGCTGCAGCTTGCCGAGTTCTTTGGCACGGGTCAGGATCGACGCCGCCGCCGGGGCGCTGGTGAAGGTGATCGCGTCGAGATCGCCGCGGAGCACCGCGCCGATCATCTTGTCGATGCGCGCCACGTCGGGGTGCATGTGCCAGCGGTAGACGGGGATCGGCACCACCTCGGCACCGGCGGCGCGCAGCACCGTGCAGAAGTCCGGCAGCGGTTCCCACTCGCTGGTGGCACCGTGCAACTGGACCGCGATCCGGACGCCGTCGACGCCCTCTTCCAGCAGTCGGTCGAGGACCTCCGAGGAGGACTCGCTCTCCGGCGACCACTCCTCGCGCAGCCCCGCCGCCCGGATCGCGCCCTTGGCCTTCGGGCCACGCGCGATCAGCCGGCTCTCGGACAGCGCGCGCAGGACGGACTCGGCGTTGCCCCATCCGTCGGCGGCCTCGACCCACCCGCGGAACCCGATACCGGTCGTGGCGACCATCACCTCGGGCGGGTGGGCGATGAGTTCCTCGGTCACCCGCTCGAGTTCGGTGTCGTCGACCAGCGGCAGGATGCGGATGGTCGGGGCCTGCATCACCTCGGCACCGCGTCGTTCCAGCAGCACCGCGAACTCCTCGGCGCGCCGCGCGGCGGTGATCCCGATCGTGAAACCGGCGAGCGGCAACGGGTCGGAGTCCGGGGAGGTTGCGCCGGCCGGGTCTGCACCGGCGGGGGTCATGGTGTTCACGCCGGGAAGAACACCTCGACGATGCGGTTGACCACCCGCACACCGTAGCTGGGGACCGACACCGTCTCGTCGTCCAGGCAGATCCCGGTGCGCAGCGCGAAGACCTGTTTGCCCAGCGGCGAGGCGACGGTGGGTTCGCCCCCGCGGTCGCCGGTGAGTCCCCGGGAGAGGACCGCGGCGCGACCGAACGGGTCGATGTTGCCGATCGCGTACAGGCGGGAGCGCCCGGGCGCCGCCTCGCGGTCCGACTCGGCGGCGGGCAGACGGAACAGCGCGGCCTGCACACCCTCCGGACCCAGCACGGCGACGCCGCGGCCGACGATCAGGTCGTCGATCGAACAGGCGCGCACCCAGCTCCCCTCACACACCGTGGCGGCGACGGTGGGCGTCGTCTCTGCGGACATGGTGTCGGCCTCCCCTGGCGCGATGGTCATGTGGGCACTCCTTCTCTCACCGGTCGCTCGCTCACTCCATCGGGGCCCGACGGAGCGGTCGCCCCCGGACGGACCGCCGGCATGTCGAGCAGCACCGGCGCCTTGCGCTCGTACTCGGAGAACCGGATCGTCGGGTCGACGACATCGGGCGCATTCACGAACGAGACGAACCGCTTCAGCTTGTCCTCGTCCGCGAGCACCGCGGCCCACTCGTCCTGGTAACCGCCGACGTGGCGGGCCATCGCCTCCTCGAGTTCGGCGGCGAGCCCCAGGCTGTCCTCACACACCACGTCCTTCAGATGGTCGAGACCACCTTCGAGCGACTCCAGCCACGGCGCCGTGCGCTGCAGTCGATCGGCTGTTCGGATGTAGAACATGAGGTACCGATCAATGTAGGCGACGAGGGTCTCGTCATCCACTCCGCTGGCGAGCAGCACCGCATGCTTCGGGCTCTGGCCGCCGTTGCCGCCGACGTAGAGGTTCCAGCCGTGCTCGGTGGCGATGACGCCGACGTCCTTGCCCCTCGCCTCGGCGCACTCGCGGGCACATCCCGACACCCCGAACTTGATCTTGTGGGGTGAGCGGAGTCCGCGGTACCGCTTCTCCAGTAGCACGGCCATGCCGACCGAGTCCTGCACGCCGTAGCGGCACCACGTCGAACCGACGCAACTCTTCACCGTCCGCAGGCTCTTGCCGTATGCCTGCCCCGACTCCATCCCGGCGTCGACGAGGCGCCGCCAGATCTCGGGCAACTGGTCGACGCGCGCACCGAACAGGTCGATCCGCTGGCCGCCGGTGACCTTGGTGTACAGCCCGAAGTCGCGCGCGATCTCACCGATCACGATCAGCTGCTCGGGCGTGACCTCGCCACCGGGCATCCGCGGCACGACCGAGTACGAGCCGTTCTTCTGCATGTTCGCCAGGAAGTGGTCGTTGGTGTCCTGCAGCGCGGCCTGCTCGCCCTCGAGGATGTGGTCGCTGGAGGTCGACGCGAGGATCGACGCGACCGTCGGCTTGCAGATCTCGCAGCCCTGCCCGCTGCCGTACCGCTCGACGAGTTCGGAGAACGTCCGGATACCGGTCACCGCGACGATCTCGAACAGCTCGGCGCGCGACTGGGTGAAGTGGTCGCACAGCGACTTGCTCAGTTCGACCCCGGACGCGGCGAGCAGCTGTTTGATGCTGGGCAGGCAGCCACCGCAGGTGGTGCCGGCCGAGGTGCAGCCCTTGACCGCGGCGATGTCGCACGCGCCGTCGGCGATCGCCGAGCAGATGGCACCCTTCGAGACGCCGTTGCACGAGCAGATCTCCGCGTCGTCGGGCAGTGCGTCCATACCCACCGCGGCGCCGCCCTCGGGTGCGATGAGGGCCGCCGGGTCGCCCGGGATCTCCCGGCCGACCATCGGCTTGAGCATCGCGTAGGCCGATGCGTCGCCGACCAGGATTCCGCCGAGCAGCGTCTTCGCGTCGTCGCTGACGACGATCTTCGCGTACCGGCCGGCGACCGCGTCGTGGTAGGTGATCTCCAGCGCGTTCTCGGTGGTGCCGAACGCGTCCCCGAAGCTGGCCACGTCGACGCCGAGGAGCTTCAGCTTCGTGGACAGGTCGGCACCGGGGAACTCCGACGTCCCGCCGAGCAGACGGTCGGCGACCACCTCGGCGGTCGAGTAACCGGGGGCGACGAGGCCGTAGCACCGGCCTTCGACGGCGGCGACCTCGCCGATGGCGTAGACGTTCTCGTCGTCGGTTCCACAACCGGCGTCGACGAGCACGCCACCGCGCTCGCCGACGGCCAGTCCCGCGTCCCGAGCCAGCTGATCGCGCGGTCGGACGCCGGCGGAGAACACCACGAGCGAGGCGTCGATCGTCGACTCGTCGGACAGCGTGACCCGCAGGCCGCCGTCCTCGGCGTCGGCGATCTCCGACGTCCCGACCCCGGTGTGGACCTCGAGTCCGAGCTCGGTCACCAGGTTCTTCAGGATCGCGCCGCCGCCCTCGTCGACCTGCATCGGCATCAGACGCGGGGCGAACTCCACCACGTGGGGGGTCATCCCCATGAGCTTGAGTGCGTTGGCGGCCTCGAGTCCGAGCAGGCCGCCGCCGACGACCACACCCGTCGCACCCGGACCGGCGGCCTCGGCCGCGGCCCGGATGTCGTCGAGGTCGTCGAGGGTGCGGTAGACGAAGCACCGATCGTTGTCGTGGCCGGGAACCGGCGGGACGAAAGCGTAGGAACCGGTGGCCAGAACGACTGCGTCGTAGTCGATCTCGCGACCGCTCGAGGTGACGACCCGGCGGGCGTCTCGATCGATGCCGGTGACGGTCTCGCCCAGATGCGTGACGACCCGATCGTCCCCGGCGTACGTGTTCCCCTCGAGTGCGAGGGAATCCCGAAGCCAGGCACCGACATACGAGGACAGCCCCACCCGGTCGTAGGCCGGGTCGATCTCCTCGCTGACGATCTCGATACGCCACAGGTCGGTCGCGTCACGCTCGCGGAGCGCCTGGACGAAGCGGTGACCGACCATGCCATGGCCCACCACCACCACTGTCTTGGTTGTGCGCGTTGCGGTTTCGCTGTTCACTGCTCTTTGCTCCCTTGCCTCGCCGGTCCCGTGAGGATCAGGCCAGCGCTTCCTTGGTTGCCTGCTTGTCGGTGCCCTCGGCGGCAGCACCGGTCGATGCGGTCCCGTCGACAGTCGATGCCGGTTCGTCATGGGCGCCGGTGACCGCGAGATCGGTGGTCTCCGCGATGACGATCGGGCGCCGGGCGTAGAACCACCAGGTCACGACCGCTGCCACGACGTAGAAGAGCATGAACACCCAGAAGGCCATCGTCGCCGACTTGTTGGACTGGTAGCTGGCGCGCAGCACCAGGTTGATGCCCACACCACCGAGACCGCCTGCTGCACCGGCGATCCCGATGAGCGCGCCGGACATGCTCCGCGACCACTTCGTCTTCCCGAGCGAGTTGAGTCCGCTCTGCGTCTGCGCCTTGTGCTCCCAGATGGTCGGGATGATCTTGTAGACCGACCCGTTGGCCAGGCCCGAGAGCAGGAACAGCAGGATGAAGCCGATGATGAAGGCCGTCAGCGTGGCGCCGGTGATCGTCTTGCCGTTGTTGTCGGCGATCGTGCCGGCGACGACGAGGATCGCCGCGGAGAAGACCATCGCGATGAAGGTGTACAGCGTCACCTTGCCACCGCCGACGCGATCGGCCAGTTTTCCGCCGTAGGGACGGATGACCGACCCCAGCAGCGGGCCGATCCAGACGATCTGCGCTGCTGCCAGCGCCGGCTTCGCGACTCCGGCCTCGGTGAAACTGATGTTGAGGACCTGGCCGAACGCGAACCCGAAGCCGATGAAGGAACCGAACGTACCGATGTAGAGCAGGCAGATCAGCCACGTGTCGCGGTACTTGAGGCAGTCGAGCATCGCCCGGCCGCTGGCCGTCTGGTGGTCCAGGTTGTCCATGTAGAGGGCGGCACCGATACCGGCGACGGCCAGGGCGACGAGGTAGATGGCGCACACGATCTCGGGCTGGTCGGCGGCGAGCCAGATGACCAGCAGACCGATGACCTGCACGACCGGCACGCCGATGTTGCCGCCGCCGGCGTTGAGTCCGAGCGCCCAGCCCTTCAGCCGTTGCGGGTAGAACGCGTTGATGTTGGTCATCGACGACGCGAAGTTGCCGCCACCGAAACCGGTGATGGCCGCGACGGCGAGGAACCAGCCGAACCCGAACTCGCCCGGGTTCATCATCAGCATCATCGTCAGCCCGGTCGGGATGAGCAGCACGACGGCGGAGAAGATCGCCCAGTTGCGGCCGCCGAACTTGGCGGTGGCCTGCGTGTACGGGATGCGCAGGCAGGAACCGACCAGCGTCGCGGTGGCGGCGATGACGAACTTCTGGTCCATGCTGATGCCGTACTCGGGGCCCATGAACAGGGCCATCACCGAGAACAGGGACCAGATCGAGAATCCGACGTGCTCACAGATGACCGACCAGATCAGGTTGCGCTTGGCGATCGCGGCATTGCCGTTGTCCCAGGCGACCCGGTCCTCCGGGTCCCAGTCGGTGATCGTGTGGTCCCGTGTCAGTTGTGCTCTGAGATCTGCGAATGCCAAGGCTCCGCCTCCGATGGTTGCTGGTCTACGTGGTGTCACTGCCGTGCACAGGGCTGCGTGCAGTGGTGGCTGTCGTGGAAGACGCCGACACCGGTGTCGTGCGACTCGAGACCAAGTGTGGAGGGGGCGTGTTGCGCGGATTTTCCGCGAGGTGACCGCATCGTCACGTTGTCCTCACTCCGTCACACGGGCGTTGTGAGAACCCTGTCAGCGGCCAGTCAGGGCTGTGAGCTGCGGTTATACGAGTAACCGTACATGTTCGACGACTCGCTGCAACCCGGGCAGTGCGCCCGAGGTCGACCGCGGGTGCAGCGCGTGGACGGCCAGCCGGAACATCGTCGCCCGCAGCATCATCTGCGGCCACTCGGGCTGATCCGACCATCGCTGGATGAGTTCGGTGTCGGCACCGCCCCACGCCAGGGCGTCGACCACCGCGACCGCCGCCGCCCACGGGGCCGGTCGCCAGTACGGGACGATGTCGGTGATCCCCGGGGCCGCGGCACCGGCGAACAGCACCGTGCCGAAGAGGTCACCGTGCACGACCTGAGACGGAAGATCCACCGGCTTACGAAGCTTCGCAAGGGTTTTCAGCATGTCGACGCTCTGCACACCGTCGGGTGCGGTCGGCTCGGCCATACCGGCGGCCCGGGCCGAGCGCAGCGGGACGTCCTCCCAGGCGGCACGATCGGCGGCGGTGAACACGTCGACGTCGGTGTGCGGCGGAGCAGGCGGCTGCAGCAGGAACCGAGGCCGTTCGAGCGAGGCGGTCGCCTCGTGCAGCCGGTCGGCGACCAGGACGACCTCGTCGTGCCGCGGCTCGGGCGTCCCGGCGATGTAGGTGTCGGCGCGCCAGCCCGACACCACGTACCGGCCGTCGGTGGCGCGGAACGGACGTGCGATGCGCATCCCCTCGACGAACAGGGATTCGCGCACCGACGCCGACCACGCGGCGCGCGCGTGGTCGGGGACCAGTGAGAGCACGACTTCGCCGACACGCCACCCGCCGACCCACGATTCCCCCATCGCGATGGGCGGGTGGGCGGTGAGCCCGAACGTGTTCAACACGTGTTCGGGCGGCTCGACGGTGTTCACGTCGGCCAGATTACCGAGCGCGGTTGTCCGTTTCCGGAAGGCACGCGGCAACCACGCGCACCGACGTGCGGATCGATGACCGGGCTCAGTAGACCGGCAACGTCTTGTCGACCTGGTTCGCCCACGCGGTCACGCCGCCCTGCAGATGCGTGGCGTCGGCGAAACCGGCTCGTTTGAGCGCGGCGAGCGCCTCGGCGGACCGGATGCCGGTCTTGCAGTAGAGCACGGTGGGCCGGTCCTGCGGCACCTGGGCGAGACCCTCGCCGGAGAGGATGTCGCCCTTCGGGATAAGGGTCGCGCCGTCGATGCGGACGATGTCCCATTCGACGGGCTCCCGGACGTCGATGATCGCCAGCTTCTCGCCCGCGTCGATCTTCTGCTTGAGTTCGACGGCGGTCAGCGTCGACCCCGCGGCGGCGTCGGACGCCTCCGAGGAGACGACACCGCAGAAGTCGTCGTAGTCGATGAGACCGGCGATCCGCTCACCCTCCGGATCCTTGCGGATCTTGATGGTCCGGTAGGTCATGTCGAGGGCGTCGTACACCATGAGTCGACCGAGGAGGGGCTCGCCGATCCCACAGATCAGCTTGATGGCCTCGGTGCCCATGATCGATCCGATCGAGGCGCAGAGGATGCCGAGTACACCGCCTTCGGCGCAGGACGGCACCATCCCGGGCGGCGGTGCCTGCGGGTAGAGGTCACGGTAATTGAGACCGCGGCCGTCGGGGGCGTCCTCCCAGAAGACCGAGGCCTGACCCTCGAAGCGGTAGATCGACCCCCACACGTAGGGCTTGTGCGCGAGGACCGCGGCGTCGTTGACCAGGTACCGCGTCGCGAAGTTGTCGGTGCCGTCGAGGATGAGGTCGTACTGCGAGAACAGTTCGATCGCACCCTCGGGCTCGAGCCGCTGGTCATGCAGGTTGACGGTGACGAAGGGGTTGATCTCCAGGATGGAGTCCCGCGCGCTCTCGGCCTTGGGCCGGCCGATGTCGGACTGGCCGTGGATGACCTGTCGCTGCAGGTTGGATTCGTCGACGATGTCGAACTCGACGATGCCGATCGTCCCGACTCCCGCCGCAGCGAGGTACAGCAGTGTCGGCGAACCCAGTCCGCCGGCGCCGATCACCAGCACCTTGGCGTTCTTCAGACGCTTCTGACCGTCCATCCCCACGTCCGGGATGATCAGGTGACGGCTGTAGCGGGCCACCTCTTCGTTGCTCAGTTCCGCGGCCGGTTCCACCAGCGGCGGCAGCGACCCTGTGGGCGACCCTTGCGATGACACGAACGCCTCCATTGTTCGGGCTGACTACGTACCCCCGGCACAACGGATGAGTCCGCGGCGGCATTCCCGGTCAGCGGGTGGGGAACGGCCAGGGATTGGGACGGCACACGAAGGTCCGGTTGGCCTTCATCTGCGGGTCGAGGGCCATGATCTCGGAGTTCGCGACGCCGAAGGACTGCTGCATCATGATCGGCGCGAGCGCGCCGTCCTCGCGGCACGCCTCGTGCGCCTCGTAGCCGATGCCGTGACCGACCTCGTGGTTGATGAGGTACTGCCGGTAGGCGACGTCGTCACCCTGATAGGACAGCGCACCGCGCACCCATCGGGCCTCGTTCAGCGTCACCCGCGCCTGCGGCGGGTAGTAGCAGGAGGTCTCCAGGCGGATCTGGTACCCGCACAGCTCGCGGGTGGTGCCGGTCGAGGTGAGCGAGATGCGGAGGTCGGGTTCGCCGCGATCGACACGGCGGAAGGAGACGCGGCCGTCGCCGATCCAACTGCGCGGGTTGGCCAGCGTCGTGTCCACCATCTTCGCGAAGGTCGGGTCACCGCCGTAGTCCTGCGGGTCGAGGCCGTTCTCCACCTCCACCGTGTAGGTGTACACCTGCCCGCCGGTGCCGACGGGCGGACCGCCGCCGCGCAGAACCCGGAACGTCTTGCGGGCCCGGTCGGTGAACGGGCCGCCCTGGGGCAGCGTCCCGGCGGGCAGCGCGGCCGCCTGGATGTCGCCGGTGGGGGCACCGATCGGGCGGGTCTCCTTGCTGATGTCGGTGTTGCGCGCCGCGGAGTCGGGGCTGGCGGCCGCCGCCGGCTCGAGCGCATCGGTCCGGCCGTCCCGGATGGTGACGACGATCAGCGCGATCGTCAGGATCGTGAGCACCGGGATCGCATAGGCACGCCACCCATAGGTCGAGACGAACCGCCCGAGCGCCGACTGCTTCTTGTATTCCGGCTGGGCATCGCGGTCGACGCGGGGACGTCCGCTGTCGTCGGTCGGGTCCCAGCGCGCTCGTAGCGGCTGGTCCGGTCTGGGGCGTCCCGACGATCTCGGGCCGACATCCTTGGCACGCACCCGGCCACGCTCGGACCCGGGGCCACCGTCCTCTGTGCGGCTCACCGGTCAACTTTCTCACAGCAGACCACCGATACTGCGCAGGAAGCTCCGCCGAGTACTCTCTTGGGCATGTCGACCGCAACCAACGCGTCCGCCGTGCCCGGCCGCAGCACTCGCCTGCCGCGCAGCGCACGACGTATGCAGTTGCTCGACGCGGCCAGTGAGATCTTCGTCGAACGCGGCTACCACGCGGCCGGCATGGATGAGATCGCGGTGCACGCGGGAGTGAGCAAACCCGTTCTGTATCAACACTTCCCGTCGAAGCTCGACCTGTACATCGCGGTCGTGGACTCCCACGCCGAGAAGCTGGTGAGCGACGTCAACACCGCCCTGCGGACGACCACCGACAACCGTAAGCGCGTCCGTGCCGCGGTCCAGGCCTTCTTCGACTTCATCGATCAGGACAACTCGGGCTACCGGTTGATCTTCTCCTCCGATGCCTCCGATCCCGCCGTCATCCGCCGGGTGGAGGGCGCGACCGAGGCGTGCGTCGATGCCGTGTACGGCCTGGTCATGCACGATTCCGGCCTCGACCCGTACCGTTCGCGGATGCTCGCGTCGGGGCTCGTCGGCGCCAGCCAGGTCAACGCCCGCTACTGGCTCGAGGCCAAGCGCCCGGTCGACAAGCAGACCGCTGTGGACACCACGGTCGCCCTCCTCTGGGGCGGGTTGTCGCACTTCCCGCGACAGACGGCGTCGGCCGACGCGCAGCCGGTCGTCGAGCCGGGCACCGAAGTCACCGGCGCCGGGAGCGAAGCGAGCGGGCCGAATGTGACCGGCGCCGGGAGCGAAGCGAGCGGGCCGACTGTCAACGGCACCGCCTGAACCCACTTCCGATACGAGAGGGGGCCTGCACGCCATCCGGCGTACAGGCCCCTTTTCGTCGATCTGGTTGTGCCGCCCGTCAGGAACCGAATCCGACGCGGCGGTTCTCCGACGCACCCACCTCGACATAGGCGATCTTGGTGACCGGGATGAGGTAGCGGGCGCCCTTGTCGTCCACGAGGGACAATAGCTGCTGCTTGCCACCCAGTGCCGCCTCGACCTCGGCGAAGGCCTTGTCGCTGGTCAGGGTCGACGCGATGGTCAGCTCCCGCGGGCTGTCGGTGATGCCGATCTTCACTTCCACGGCCATGTGCCGCCCTCCTCGGTGTCTGTCAACGCTTGCCGCACAAGGCTAGTGCAGCCGGGGTACGGCGGGACAGCCACTCCGCTCAGAGCGAAACACCGTGGGCGGACGACCGTCGTGGCCAGGGCCGACTCAGGCGAGGCCGAGGTCCGCCATCCGCTCGGCGTGTTTGCCGGCGACGACGTCGAAGAACCCGGCGACGCCGGTCAGCGAACTGGCCCCGGCGAAGAGCAGATCGGTGACCTCTTCCTCGGCGGCGAGAACCCACTGCGCATGGGTGATGGCCTCACCGAGCAGCCGGCGACCCCACAGGACCAGGGCCGATTTGATCGACGGGTCGGCCTCGACGGCCGCCCGGACCTGGTCCCGGGCGAACTGGGAGTTGGCGGTTTCCGACATCACCTCGGCCATCACGGCCTGTGAGTCCGGCGGCAGCATGTCGGAGAGTTCGGCGTAGAAGTCGGCCGCGAGTCCGTCGCCGACATACGCCTTGACCAGCGCCTCGTACCAGGTCTTCGGAGTCGTCGCGCGGTGATACTGATCGAACACCGAACGGTAGCGCTCGACCGCTTCCGCGGCGCCGAGGCCGGTCATCGCCTCCACCCGCTCGGCGAGCCGGTCGAAGTGACCGACCTCGGAGGCCGCCATCCGGGCGATCGCGATGCGGCTGGGCACATCCGGCGCCATCGCCGACTCCTCGATGAGCCGGTGGAACGCGGCGAACTCGCCGGCGAGCAGCACGGCGAACAGCTTCCCGATCGCCGAATCCCGCATCTCGGCCGACGCCACCGAGGTGGACGTCGCAGGTGACGGGGTCGACTCGGACGGGTCGGATGCTGGCGCCATGAGGTGATGGTAGCGGGCCGCCGCGGGGCACCAAGTACACTCGACGGCGGTGCACTCCGACGGGACCCCCCGTCGCTTGCCCGCTGAGCTGCGCGTGGAGCGCGTGCTCGCCGGCGCGAGCGTGTGGATGTGACGACGGCGTTGCTCGCCGAACTGCGAGTTCCTCGCGATACCCGGTCACATCCCCGGTGCCACTACGACATATGCGCGTGCACTTTCGAGCCTTCTCCGTGCGCGCACCGAAACACATCGCGCGCAGACCGGCCCAGAAAGGCACACAACCGCACATGAGCGATTCCGCCGTGCAGACGACCATCGTCGACGACACCCATACCGCCCCCACCTTCGCCGAGCTGGGCGTCGACGACCGTATCGTCTCGGCCCTGGCCGCAGACGGCAAGACCCACACCTTCGCGATCCAGGAACTGACCCTGCCGCTGGCGCTCGAAGGCCACGACCTCATCGGCCAGGCCCGCACCGGCATGGGCAAGACCTTCGGTTTCGGCATCCCGCTGCTGCACCGGCTCGCCCATGCCGAGGAGTCCGGGGTCCGTCCGCTGGACAACACTCCCCGCGCGCTGATCATCGTGCCCACGCGCGAGCTGTGCGTGCAGGTGACCGGCGATCTCCAGGTGGCGGCACCGTCGCTCGAGGTCATTCTTGCCGATGGGACGAAGCGCCCTCTGAAGGTCACCTCGATCTACGGTGGCCGTCCCTACGAGTCGCAGATCGCCGAACTGCAGTCCGGCGTCGACGTCGTGGTCGGCACCCCGGGCCGGCTCCTCGACCTCGCCCAGCAGGGCCACCTCGTCCTCGGCAAGGTGTCGATCCTGGTCCTCGACGAGGCCGACGAAATGCTCGACCTCGGCTTCCTGCCCGACATCGAGCGCATCATGTCCGCACTGCCGACGCCTCGTCAGACGATGCTGTTCTCGGCGACCATGCCCGGTCCGATCGTCACCCTGGCCCGCACGTTCCTGAACCGGCCGACCCACATCCGGGCCGAGAACGCCAACGACTCCGCGGTCCACGACCGCACCAAGCAGTACGCCTACCGGGCGCACGCGCTGGACAAGGCCGAGCTCGTCGCCCGCATCCTTCAGGCCGAGGGTCGCGGCGCGACGATGATCTTCACCCGCACCAAGCGCACCGCGCAGAAGGTCGCCGACGATCTCGCCGAGCGCGGCTTCAAGGTCGGCGCGGTCCACGGCGATCTCGGCCAGGTTGCCCGCGAGAAGGCGCTCAAGCGGTTCCGCGACGGCACCATCGACGTGCTGGTCGCCACCGACGTGGCCGCCCGCGGCATCGACATCGACGACGTCACCCATGTCATCAACTACCAGTGCCCCGAAGACGACAAGACCTACGTGCACCGCATCGGCCGTACCGGTCGCGCCGGGCGCACGGGCATCGCGGTGACCCTCGTCGACTGGGACGAGCTGCACCGCTGGGAGCTCATCGACAAGGCGCTGAATCTCGGTATCCCCGATCCGCCGGAGACCTACTCGACGTCCGAACATCTCCGGTCGGACCTGTCGATCGACGAGTCGAAGACGGGCCGGATCGCCGCCGCCAAGCCGCCGCGCGACCCCGACGAGACCCGGGAGACGCGCGCGGACCGCGAGCCGCGCAAACGCTCGACCCGCACCCGCCGTCGCACCCGGGGCGGACAGACGGACGGCAATGGCACGTCCACCGAGTCGGCTGCCGAGTCCGCGACAACCGAGACCACGACAACCGAGACCACGACAACCGAGATCACGACGACCGAGTCCGGCAGCGACACCGCCGCCGGTGACGGCACCGCGAAGCCGCGCCGCCGTCGTCGCCGTCGGGGTGGCGCCAACCGCAAGCCCGCCGGCGAGCAGACCGCCACGTCCGACGCCGGCGCGTCGGAGTCCACAGCAGCTGTCGCCGACTGACCACCGGCTGACCCGCGTGGCACGAGTCAGGCCCGAACGGCGCCGCCCGATCGATCTCGCGGTCACCGCGGCCATCGTGGTCGTCGTCGCGGCCCTGTGCGTCACCGCCTGGGCCCTCAGCCCGGTTCGCCACACCACGAGCGTGCCGGCCGCGGCCGAACCCGCCGCGGTGCAGCCGGCACAGTCCGTGCCCGCGAGTTTCGTCGCGCGCTGGCGTGCCGACTCCGACGCCACCCGCGCCCCCGCGATCGGCACCTCCGCCGTCGTCACCGGGAACGGCGGACGGGTCGTCGGGCACGACCCGGCCACCGGTCGCGAACTCTGGTCGTACAGCCGCGATCTCGACCTGTGTGCGGTCGGCACCGCCTGGACCGGGAGCGCCGATCTGGCGCTGGCCGTGTACCGCAACAGCCGCGGCTGCTCGGAGGTGACCGCTCTCGATGCGGGCACCGGCAGCCGGAAGGGCGCCCGCACCAGCGACGCCGACCCGGAGGTCCGGCTCGCGACCGACTCGGGGTACGTCGTCGCGCAGGGCCCCCGCCGGATGGAGACCTGGGGCTCCAATCTCGTTCGCGGAATCGAATACGGCCGGGTCGAGGCGCCGGTCCGACCGGAGGACGCGCCCGATCGCGTCGACTGCGAGCTGTTCTCGTCGGTGGTGTCGGGCGATCGCGTGGCCGTCGTCGAACGCTGCGCCGACGACCCCGGGTATCGGCTCACGGTCCTCGGCGCGGTACTCGGCGACGACGAGAAGGTCGAACAGTACGGGTCGACCCTCATCACCGGCGACGTGAGCGGACCGCCGCCCGTGGTCATCGCGATGTCGTCGTCGGGGATCGCCGTGTACGACGGTGGCGCCGCACCGGCCGAACCGCCCACGTTCGACGCCGAGAGCGGGCCGGCGATCCGCCGGTTCGACACCGACGCGAACGCGGCGGGGAGCAACACCGTCGCCGGTGACTCGACGCCGCCCGCCGGCAGCGTCCCGATCTCCTCCGACGGGATCGTCACCTACTGGACCGGGAAGGCGACCGTCGTCCTGAATGCCCAGACGCTGAATCCGATCTACCAGGTCCCCGGCACATTGGGACCCGGCCAGATGATGGCGGGACAACTCCTGCTGCCGAGCACCACCGGGATCAGCGTCCGCGATGTCGCGACCGGCCGGGAGATCCGGTCCATCCCGCTCGCCCGGAGCGAACCGGCCGCGCCCGTGGTGAGTCTGCGTGTCCTCGGCGACATCGTCGTCGAACAGCACGGACCACGGATCGAGGCCTTCGGTCCGGGCTGACCCCACGGCCCCCCGAACCTCAGACCCGACTGTCAGACCTCGAAGGTGCCGACTTCGGCGCCCGCCTCCCAGTGCTTCCACAGATTCTCGGCGAGCGCGCGATATGCCATCGCGCCCTTGTTCTTTCGGCCCCGCATGACCGACGTCCCGGAGGCGGAGGCCTCGGCGAAACGCACCGTGCGCGGGATGGGCGGGTCGAGCACCGGCAGGTCGTACCGATCGGCCACGTCGGCGAGAACGTCGCGGCTGTGCGTGGTCCGGGCGTCGAACAAGGTGGCCACCGCACCCAGCATCGTGAGGTTCGGGTTGGTGATCTGCTGGACCTCCCGGACCGTGCGCAACAGCTGCCCGACGCCACGATGGGCGAGCGTCTCGCACTGCAGCGGCACGATCACCTCGTCCGCCGCGGTGAGACCGTTCAGGGTGAGCACGCCGAGCGACGGCGGGCAGTCGACGATGACGACGTCGAAGTCCTCGCTCACCTCCGCGAGTGCACGCTTGAGGGCATACTCCCGCCCCGGGCGCATCAACAGCAGCGCCTCGGCGCCGGCCAGGTCGATGGTCGCCGGCAGCAAGGTGACCTTGTCCTCGGTGTCGAGCAGGACATCGGCGATCTCCTCGTCACCGAGCAACACGTCGTGGACCGAGGAGGTGAGCTGATCGGGATCGTGCCCGAGCGAGAAGGTGAGACACCCTTGCGGGTCGAGATCGACGACGAGGACCGAGACGTCGAGATCGGCGAGGGCGGCACCGAGGGATTCCACCGTGGTGGTCTTTGCGACCCCACCCTTCTGATTGGCAATCGCGAGGATGCGCGTCATGCGCCCTACTGTACGACCGCCCGGGCGTCGATCGTCGGATGAGAGTCCACCTCGGCTGCGCGGCACTCCCGGACGGAGGAGAGCCAGCCGGAGGAGGATGTCAGCGCTCGGGTTCGAGTTCGTCGGCGAGCCACCTCATGGACGCCGGACTGAACAGCATCACCAGGACCGCGAGCGCCGCGAGCGCCAGCGGCACGCCGAACACCGGCCATCCGCTCGTGAACAGGTAATACGCCACCGGCAGCAGCAGGATCTGCGCCACCATGGCGATCGAGCGTCCCCACCGCCGCCCCGAGAGCAGCGCCAGACCGCCGACCAGTACTCCCCCGCCGATGATGCCGAACCAGGCCGCGGTGCCGTAGCCGCTGATGGTGGTCTCCTCGTGCCCGGCCAGGCCGCGCACGACCAGGATCACCGCGACCGCAACACCGGCCAGCCCCTGCAGCGTGGTCACCGCACCGGCGATCTTGATCTGGCGCGGGGTCACCGACGGATCGGTGTCGGACTCCGGACGGCCGTTCTCGGTGCTCACCGTCCCAGGATATTTGGTCCTCCCGCGCGGACCTCCGCGGGTGTGTGCACCGCAGCGACGGCGCCGTACACATCCGCGCGATTACGCGCGGGCGGCGACGACCCCATATCCTCGGGTGTCGTGCGTGTCATGCTCATCGTCAACCCGTTCGCCACCGCGACCAGTCCGGCCGGCCGCGACGCGCTGGCGCACACCCTGAGCGCGCATTTCCACCTCGACGTCGAACTCACCACGCACCGCGGGCATGCGTTCGAGCTCGCCGCGCGCGCCGCGGCCGAGGACTTCGACACCGTCATCGTGCACGGTGGCGACGGATCGGTGAACGAGGCCGCCAACGGACTGCTCGACCCGCCGTCGAGCAGCGATCCCGACCGGCGGCGGCCCGCCCTGGCCGTGATCCCCGGCGGTAGCGCCAACGTCTTCGCCCGCACGCTGGGGATCGATCCCGACCCGCTGCTGGCGACACAGCAAATCATCACCCTCCTCGACGCGGGACGCAGTCGCCGGATCGGACTCGGCCACACCGACGACCGCTGGTTCCTGTTCAACACGGGCATGGGCATGGACGCGGTCGTCATCCACGCGATGGAGGACAAGCGGCACGCGGGCAAGACCGCGACGCCGGCCCGATACCTGTGGACCACGATCACCAGCTTCCTGAAGCAGTCCGGATCGTCGGCCACGTTCGACGTCGAGATCCCCGGCCGGGACCGGATCGTCGGCGCGCGTTACGGTTTCGTGTCCAACACCAGCCCGTGGACCTATCTGGGACCGCGCGAGATCCGCACCAACCCCGGCACCGGTTTCCACACCGGCCTCGGGGTGTTCGTGGCGACCTCCACCGGCGTGTTCCGTAACCTCCCACTGGCGACGCGACTCCTGTCGCAGGCAGATCCGAAGGCGCGCCACCTCTTTCGGGATGACGACGTCGACGAGGTGTGCTTCCGCGCGGAGGCCCCGATCGACGTCCAGATGGACGGCGATTACATCGGGGCGTTCCGCGACATACGTTTTCGTCATCGCCGTGACGCCCTCACGGTCATCGCACCGCCGATCAGCACCGCCGACATCACGACGTAGGGCAGCGCCGCCGCCGCGAAGAGCCCGGCCGGCCCCAGCCATGTCGACCCCAGCGCCCAGCCGGCGAAGGCCAGGATCGCGACCATCTCCTCGCCCATCCCGGCCAGCGAGGTGACGGTGGCCCGCGACGCCGAACTCAGATGGTCCTGCAGCTCGGCGTCGGCCACGACCCGCGCCCACCCCAGGATCCCGAACGCCGTCGCGACGCCCGCGGCCCCCACCGGGTGCCCCCACAGCGCCGACCCGATGAGCACGACCGCGCCCAACCCGACCGCAGGCCCGATCGCGTCGACCGACCGGAACCGCCCCGCCGCGAGCGCGCCGCCGATGTCACCGGCCGACACCACGGTCATCAGCAGCGCGACCGCCGCCGGATCGGGCTCGGCGGCGTCGGCCACGAACGACGCGATCAGCAACGGGAGATACTCGTCGAGCGCCGCGACCCAGGTCAGCGCCACGCCCAGCAGCAACATGCGCCGTGCGACCGGCTGCGTCCGCACCGAGCCCCAGCCGTGGCGGACGATCTCCCGCCAACCGAGGTCGGGGTCCGCGTCCTCTGGTTCCGGTAGATCGGCGGCGCCCCGAGCCTTCTCGGGCAGCATCGCCGAGATCACCGAACACAACACGCAGGCGACGACGCTGGCGGCGCCCGCGGCGTCGTAACCGCCCCACGCGAACAACGGTGCGGCCGCCGCGGTGCCGCCGATCACTCCGATCGCTCCGGCCGCCCGCATGAGCCCGGTCAGTCGGGCGTAGTCCTGCGAGCGCCCCAGTCGGTTCAGCTCGTCGTAGACCAGCGCTTGTGTCGTGCCGGACCGTAACGCACCACCGAGGGCCCACAGGACGAATCCGGCGGCGAAGGCGGCGAACGACGGCGCCACCGTCCACAGCGCGAAACCCGACGCGGTGATCAACGGACCGGCGACCAGCAGCTTCCGTCGGGACACGCGGTCGGCCAGCACACCGGTGGGGACCTCGACGATGACCGACGACACCGACCAGATGACGAACAGCGCCGAGATCTCGGCGGGCCCGAGCCCGGCGCCCGGGATCCCGGGGTCGGCGAACAGGACGGCGTAGAGCGGGTAGAGCGGGATGAGGTCTTCGAGGAGGGCGGAGCCCACCGCCGCAGCTGTCAGCCTGCGGTGGGGCCGCCGGGGCGGTGTGGATCAACATCGTCGGCGCATGTGGTGAACAATACCCTCGGCGTCCGGCCACGTCACGAGCGTTTTTCACCGGCGACGGGGTCCCGACCTGCAGAAAGTCGTCGACACTACCGCCGCGAGACGCGTAGGCTACAACAAGGCCGTGAGACAAAGTGCCCGGACCCCCCTTCGGGAGTCCGCGACCGGAGTGCTAGGCGGGCGACGTGATGTTGCCCACGTGTGAAGCAAACCCATTGACTTCGGCCCGATTCGTGAAAGTATTCACAAGCAACAACGCGGAAACATTTGGTGCGCCGCGTGAACTGAGAGTTACAGCCGACAATCACCAGCAAGACGATCGAGTGGTGCGAACGCGCCCGAAGGAGTAGTGGAATGGACTGGCGTCACAAGGCCATCTGTCGCGACGAGGATCCGGAACTGTTCTTCCCCGTGGGGACCAGCGGCCCGGCCATCGCACAGGTCGCCGACGCGAAGCTCGTCTGCGCGCGGTGCCCCGTCACCGCCGACTGCCTGTCGTGGGCCCTCGAGTCCGGCCAGGATGCCGGAGTGTGGGGCGGCATGAGCGAGGACGAGCGACGCGCACTCAAGCGCCGTACCGCACGTACGCGTACCCGGAGCAGCGTCTAGGCCTCGACGGCCGGCGTCGTCCCGGACTCGAAGAAACCCGGCCACGGCCGGGTTTTTTCGTGCTCTCGTCCGCCGAGTCCGGCGGAAACCGCTGCCAGACAATGCGGTACGCGACCACGGCTCACGAACGCAGCGGAATGTAGACACCCACTTCGGTTCCCGGGCCACCCGGATTGGACCGGACATCGAGCTCACCGCCCAGTTCGATGGACACCAAGGTCTTGACGATCTGCAGGCCGAGATGGTCGGACGTGGCCAGATCGAAGTGCTCCGGGA
Organism: Gordonia sp. NPDC127522; assembly: GCF_042672305.1. Classification (NCBI taxonomy): domain Bacteria; kingdom Bacillati; phylum Actinomycetota; class Actinomycetes; order Mycobacteriales; family Gordoniaceae; genus Gordonia; species Gordonia sp. NPDC127522. Next base: position 62,650 of record NZ_JBHXVK010000017.1, on the reverse strand, counting down.
GGCCGGAACCGTTGTCGCGGACCGCTATTCGAAGTCCGCGCACATCCCGTTCGGCGACGACCGCGATCTCGGCGTCATCGTGCGGCGCGGCGTCGAAGCCGTGTTCGATCGCGTTCTGGATGAGTTCGGTGAGGACCATCACCAGCGGCATCGCGAGTTCGGCGGTCAGCACGCCGAGCCGATCGCGATGGCGCACAGCCACCCTCGCCTCCCCCGACGCGACATCGACCAGGATCGGGACCAGACGATCGACGACCTCGTCGAGGTCGACCTCCTCGTCCACGCTGCCCGACAACAACTCGTGGACGAGCGCGATGGAGGCCACTCGGCGCACCGCCTCGTTGAGCGCCTCGCGGGCGTCGGAGTTCGACGTGCGCCGCGCCTGTAGTCGCAACAGCGCCGACACCGACTGCAGGTTGTTCTTCACGCGGTGGTGGATCTCACGGATGGTGGCGTCTTTGCTGATGAGTGCACGGTCGCGTCGCTTGACCTCGGTGACGTCCCGGATCAGGACGACGGTTCCGGTCGTCTCGCCCCGCGGACGCAGCGGCACGGCGCGGATCAGGGCCGTCGCGCGGCGGGCGTCTGCCTCCACCCGCATCCCGATGTCGCGGTAGGGGCCGGTCGGGATCTCGGCCACGCCGGCCGCGATGTCGAGCATCAGCGCGACGTCGTCGGCCTCGAACGGTTCGGTGATGAGTTGCTTGACGACGTCGGACAAGCGGGTGTGATTGAGTTCGGCGGTCCACCCCATCCGGTGGAAGGCCGACAGCGCGTTCGGGCTGGTATAGGTGACGAGTCCCTGTCCGTCGAGACGGACGAAACCGTCGCCGGCGCGGGGCGTCGACAACCCGCGCGGATTCCCCTCCTCGTGCGGAAAGGTGCCGTCGGCGACCATCTGGCACAGGTCGTCGGCCGAGTCCTGATAGGCGAGTTCGAGCGGCGACGGCAGGCGCGGGTGGGTGAGGTCGACAGCTCGGGTCGCCACGGCGATCACCTCGCCGTCGAAGCCGACCGGAACCGCTTCCTGCCGCATGGCCGTCGCGCCGAACCAGGTGGGGTCCTCGTCGCGCAGGATGCGGACGGAGGTGAAGGCGCGCAACACCTGTGGATGGGCCTCGGTGTCGATGACGCGGCCGACCTCGTCGGTCGGGAAGACCGTCGAGGCCGTGTTGGGACGGCATTGCGCGACCGTGACGACCGCGCCGGCCTCCGTGCGCACCGACAACAGGAGGTCGGCGAACGAGAGGTCGGCGAGCAGCTGCCATTCGGCGACGAGGCGCTGCAGATGCGCGGCCGCCGAGTCGGACAGCGTGGTGTGTTCGGCGAGCAGGTCGGAGAGGGTGGACATCTCAGTACACGGGGTCGACGAGGGGCCGGGGCCGATTCACTACTCGAAGACGGCGATCACATCGCCGGCCTGGATGACGTCGCCGACCTCGACCTTGACCTCGGCGAGCGTGCCCGGCTCCTCGGCCAGCACGGGGATCTCCATCTTCATCGACTCCAGCAGGACCAGGGTGTCGCCGACCTCGATCTGCTCCCCCGCGGCGACGCGCACCTCGAGGACACTCGCGACGATCTCTGCCACAACGTCTTCTGCCATGCACCCAAATTAGCCCACGGCGTCGTACCCGGAGGGCCCGGTGCCGGGGGCGTCAGCGGAGGTGTTTTTGGCACGTGGGAGAATCCCTGAGACACTGTGATGTCCCGATCACCAGGGATGTCTTCCCCGGATGACACCAGGGATGTCCTCCCCGGCCGATGCCAGGGTTGTCTCAGCACGGCTGAACCAGTACACGGCGGGCCCGGTCCCACGGCGCCCGCCCCGCAATGAAGGAGATGCGTCATGGGAAAGCGCGGACGCAAGAAGCGTGCTCGTAAGAAGAACGCCGCCAACCACGGCAAGCGCCCCAACGCCTGATCACCGCACCACGCGGTCTCGGCGAGCGAGCAAGCGAAAAACGCCCGGGTACGGCCATCAGGCCGCCCGGGCTTTTTCGTGGGTCGTGGTTGTTGTGCTCGAGCTCGACGCGGTCAGCGATCGGAGTCGGAGACCTCGTGCACGATCACGGTCTTGCGGATCTCGATGCGCAGACGGTCGCGCAGGCTCTGCGGTGCCTGGTCGCCGCCGCACTTCCGGTTGACGAGCGCCTTGAGCTGCTGCTCGATGCCGTAGTGCGCCAGGCACGACGGGCAGGAGTCGAGATGGCCCTGGAGTCGTTCCCGGGCGTTCTGGTCACACTCGTTGTCCAGCAGGAGCCAGACATCGGCGATGACGGCCGAGCAGTCGAGCTGGGTCAGCTCCGGATCGACGTCGCTCATCGCGCCACCTCCGCATCCGCCGCCGCACGTGCGGAACGATTGAACCCGCGCTCACGCGCGACGTCGGCCAGCAGCTCACGCAGCTGACGGCGACCGCGGTGCAGTCGGGACATGACGGTACCGATCGGGGTGTCCATGATCTCGGCGATCTCCTTGTACGGCAGGCCTTCCACATCGGCGTAGTAGACGGCCATCCGGAAGTCTTCCGGCAATTCCTGCAGCGCGGCCTTGATCTCGTCGTCGGGGAGGGCGTCGAGCGCCTCGATCTCCGCCGACCGCAGCCCCTGCGAGGTGTGCTCGGCGGTCGCCGCGATCTGCCAGTCGGTGATCTCGTCGGTCGGATACTGCGCGGGCTGGCGCTGCTTCTTGCGGTAGCCGTTGATGTAGGTGTTGGTGAGAATCCGGTAGAGCCAGGCCTTGAGGTTGGTGCCCTCCCGGAACGACGCGAACGCGGTGAACGCCTTGATGTAGGTCTCCTGGACCAGGTCCTCGGCGTCGGCGGGATTGCGGGTCATCCGCAGCGCGGCACCGTACATCTGGTCGAGCAGCGGCAGCGCATCGCGCTCGAACCGTTCGGTCAGCTGTTCCGGCGACTCGTTCGGATCGGCCCGGCGAGGCGCCTTGGCGGTCCCGGTACGGCCGGCATCGGGTGACTCTGTGTCGGATGCTTCTGTGTCGGACACTACGATCCCTTCGATGGGAGGCATCACGGAGATGTTGTCGATCAAGCTTACCGACCCGTCCCCCACCGAGAGAGGCCTCGGTTCGACGCGCTGCGGGAGCTCCATCACGGCCGCTGTGCTCATATGCCTCTGACCTCCTTCGTGTCCGTCTTCATACGTCCGTTGTCCGATCAGTCCCAACAGAGCGCAACGCGCGGTTTGTTCCCGGCCCGCCCCCGCGATCGTCTCGGCGCGGATCACCGTGGCCTCGTGCGCACGCGCGCAGCCGCGACCCCGCTCACGACCAGGAGGTAACCGACCATGGCGTCCACCCCGGCGATCGCCGCGCTCGAACGCGCCCGGATCGACCACTCGGTGCACCGGTACGCGCACGACCCCCGATCGGAGGCCTACGGCGCGGAGGCGGTCGCCGCCCTCGCCGAGACCCTCGGTGTCCGTGCCGAGCAGATCTTCAAGACGCTGGTCATCGAACTCTCCGGCGGGGACCGGCCCGGCCTGGCGGTGGCGGTGGTCCCGGTGCCGGCCAAGCTGTCGCTCAAATCGGCGGCCGCCGCACTCGGCGCGTCGAAGGCGAAGATGGCCGACGCCAAGGCGGTCACCCGGGCCACCGGCTACGTTCTCGGCGGCGTGTCCCCGGTCGGCCAGCGGACCCTGTTGCCGACCGTCGTCGACTCCTCGGCCACGCACTTCGACCGGGTGCTCTGCAGCGCCGGCAAGCGCGGGCTCGAGATCGAGCTGGCCCCGGCCGATCTGGTGTCCGTCACCGAGGCCGTCGTCGCCGACATCGCCGTGGGCTGATCGTCGGCTGTCGGAACGGGCACTCATCACGAGGCCGGGCCACCATTAGGGCAGCATGGACACCATGTGCGGACGCTATGCGGTGACCACCGACCCGGCGAAGCTGGCAGCCGAGATCGATGCGGTCAACGAGGTACCCGAGCCGGCGGGTGCGGACTCCACCGATCTCGACGCGGCGCCCCGGTCACCGGGCGTGAACTACAACGTCGCGCCCACCACGACCGTGATGACCGTCGTCAAGCGACACTCGCCCGACGATCCCGACGACGATCCGCTGCTCCGCGTCCGGGCGATGCGCTGGGGGCTGGTACCGCCGTGGGCGAAGGAGGTCGGGAAGGGGCCGCTGCTGTTCAACGCGCGCGCCGAGAGCGCCGCGGAGAAGAGCTCGTTCCGTTCGTCGGTCAAGTCGCGTCGATGCCTCGTGCCGATGGACGGCTGGTACGAGTGGAAGAAGGGCCCGGCCGACGGCAAGGGCAAACCCACCAAGATCCCGTTCTTCATGTCGCCGCAGGACGGGACCCGGCTCTTCATGGCCGGGCTGTGGTCGGTGTGGCACCCCAAGACCGATCCCGAGTCGTCCGAGAAGGCCACCCAGCCGCTGCTCAGTTGTTCCATTCTCACCACCGACGCGGTCGGGGAGCTGCGCGACGTCCACGACCGGATGCCGCTGATCATGCCGTACGAGCACTGGGATGCCTGGCTCGACCCGGACGGCCGGGCACCCGACGAGCTGTTCGCCCCACCGGCCGAGTCGTTGGTCGACGCCATCGCGATCCGCGAGGTCGCCCCGCTGGTCAACCGCGTCGCCAACAACGGGCCGGAGTTGCTGAACCCGTTGTGACGCGCCCTCCGCAAGCTCCGGGCGCTCCTCAGGGCGCTGTCGGAGAGGAGCGCTCAGCTGAACTCGTAGTCGCGCAACGGGAACGAGTCCATCTCGCGGAGAGTTCGCAGCGTCGAGGCCGGACGGAGCAGCGTCGCCTCCCCGTGCTGGTTGAAGTAGTAACTGCGTGACGACGCGCAGTCCCCGTTGTAGAACACCGAGGACTGCAGACGGTCGGTCACCTCGTCGAGGAAGGCGCTGTTGGCCTCCTCGGTCACCTCGAACGTCCGTTGCCCGCGGCGGCGCAGTTCTCCGAAGAGGCGGGCGATGTGTTTCATCTGCCCCTCGATGGTCGTGAAGTACGACAGGCCGCTGTAGGAGTAGGGACTGTTGAGGGACAACAGGTTCGGGAACCTCGGGACGGTGACGCCCTCGTAGGCCTGGAAGCGGTTCTCGCGCCAGAACTCGCCGAGGTTGCGCCCATCCCGGCCGACGATGTCGAAGGCCGGGAAGTTGGTGTCCCACAGGTTGAACCCGGTGGCGAGGACGAGGGTGTCGATCTCGGTCCGGGTGCCGTCCGCGGCGAGGATCGCATCGGCTTCGAGGCCGCCGATGCCACTGGTCTGCAGGGTGACGTTCGGCTGGGCGAAGCTGGCGAAGTAGGTGTTGGAGAAGGTCGGGCGTTTGCAACCGAAGTCGTAGTCCGGGGTGAGCTTCCGCCGTAGTTCCGGGTCGGCGATCTGACGCCGCAGGTGCGCCTGGGCCAGTCGGGCGGCGAGTTTGTTGCCGGGCTTCACCTGCTTGTAGTGCAGGACGCCGAACACCATCAGCAGTTCGAGAAGCGACGAGTTCACCAGCCGCGCAGCACGCTGGGTGAGCGGGAACCGGCCGAACAGTTGCTGGACGAGCGACGGGATCGCGAAGTCGATCTTGGGCACCACCCAGATCGCGGTGCGCTGGAAGACGGTCAGGGCCTCGGCGCGGGCGGCGATCTCGGGGATGAGCTGCACCGCGGTCGCGCCGGTACCGATCACGGCGACCTTCTTGCCGGTGAAGTCGAACCCGTCCTGCCAGTCCGCCGTGTGCAGGATCGTGCCCGCGAAGTTCTTGATGCCGGGGAACTCCGGGACGTGCGGTTGGGACAGGAACCCGGTCGCGGTCACCAGATAACGCGCCGTGCGTTCGGTGCCGGACGCGGTGCGGACGCGCCACAGCTGTTCGTCGGGGTCCCAGGTCGCGGACTCGACGACCGTTCCGAACTCCATGTGCCGCTTGAGGTCGTACTTGTCGGCGACGTGGTGGGCGTACCGCTTAAGCTCTGCTCCGTGGGCGAACAGCCGTGACCAGTACGGGTTGGGTTCGAAGGAATACGAGTAGGTGACCGACGCGATGTCGACGGCCAATCCCGGGTAGTGGTTCACGTGCCACGTCCCGCCCAGGTCGTCCTCCCGCTCGAGGATCGCGATGTCGTCCAAGCCCTGTCGCTTCAGTTCGATCGCGGCACCCATCCCGCCGAAGCCGGCACCCACGATCACGACGTCGAGTTCTGGTTGCATCCGACACCCCCTCTTCGCTCACCCTGAATTACCGTTACCGACAGTTACCGTAACCCAGCACACAGCCGGGAGACCAGGGCCGAAGCCTCCCGGACGCGGCGGTAGCGTGTCAGCTGCCATGTCTGACCATTCGCATGCCCCCGCCTCCCCCGCTCCGACCGGCGCATCCTTCGCCGCGGCGGTCTACGCCTTCGCCGTGATCATGCTGGGCACCACGCTGCCCACACCGCTCTACGCGATCTACGGCGAGGAACTCGGTTTCGGCGTGACCACCACGACCGTGATCTTCGCCGTGTACGCGGCCGGCGTCATCGCCGCATTGATCGGCTTCGGACGCTGGTCCGACGTCATCGGCCGGCGCAAGATGCTCATCGCCGGAGCGATCCTGTCGGCGGTCAGCGCCGTCGTCTTCCTCACGGCCGGACCGGTCTGGCAGTTGCTGCTGGGCCGGGTGCTGTCGGGTCTGTCCGCGGGTATCTACGCCGGCGCCGCCACCACCGCGGTCATCGAACTGGCCCCCGCGTCGTGGCGGGGACGCGCCCCGGCCGTGGCGACCGCGGCCAACATCGGTGGCCTGGGGCTGGGACCGCTGATCGCCGGGCTCCTCGCCGAGTACGCCCCGTCACCGCTGCACACCCCGTTCGTACTCGATCTGGCACTACTGGTCCTGGTCTTCATCGGCATCTGGCGGCTGCCCGAGACGGCGGACGTCGTTCCCGGCGCCCGGCTGGGCATCCAGCGGCTGTCGGTCCCGGCCGACATCCGCGGCGTCTTCGTCCGGGCGTCGATCGCCGCATTCGCCGGGTTCGCGGTGATGGGCACCTTCACCGGCGTGATGCCGTCCTTCGTCACGAACATCCTCGGCATCGACGACCACGCATTCACCGGTTTCCTGGTGTTCGTACTGTTCGCGTCCTCGGCGGTCACCCAGATCGTCGTGCGCCGGATGCCCACCGAACCAGCACTGATCGCCGGCTGCGCCATCCTCATCCTCGGGACCGGCCTGTCGATTCTGGGACTGGTCGCCGCATCGACCCCGGCGTTGCTCGGCGGAGCGGTGATCTGCGGTGTGGGGCAGGGCATGTCGTTCAGCAAGGGACTCGCGTCGGTGGTGGCGGCAACCCCGGCGGGACGCAAGGCCGAGGTCACCTCGACCTACTTCGTCGTCGCGTACGTCGCGATCTCGATCCCGATCGTCGGCCAGGGAATCACCGCGCAGCACTGGGGTCTCCGGCCCGCCGGGATCGCGTTCAACATCGGGGTCGCCGTGCTGGCCCTCATCGCACTCGTACTGACCATCGTCTCGGTCAGGAACCTGGCACGCCCGACTCGTTGAGCCCCGATCGGTTGAGCACCGAGACGAGGCGGCGGAAGCGCACGCTGCTGACGAGGTCCTCGACGAGCACGACGTCGCCCTCCGAATTGGCCAGGGGGACACACCAGTTCGGGTACTGACTGCTGTCGGTGCCCGGCTGGTTCTGGATTCGTCGCTCCCCCACCGCATCCACCAGGGCGACGCTCAGCAGTACCGACGGACTGCGGGCGATCACCGCATACAACGCATCGACCACCTTCGGATCCGTCAGCGGTGTGTCCCGCGACAGCAGGCCGCGTTCGTAGGCGAGTTCGAGGACGGCGTCGCGTTCACGTGCATCGCGCGCCCGCTCCGCGTCCTCCCCTGAGGCGAGCAGGCCCAGCCGCGATCGTAGCGTGATGTGGTCGCCCGCCAGATATCCCACGGTCGGGGGCAGATCGTGGGTCGTCACCGAGGTCAGACACAGCTCGCGGTAGTCCTCAGGCGGGGTCGCGGCGTCAGACCCCTGTTCGAACCACAGGATCGACGTGCCGAGGATTCCGCGTTCGCGGAGTGAGTCCTGCACCGACGGTTCGAACACCCCGAGATCCTCGCCGACGACAACCGCGTCGGCGCGCTGCGCCTCGAGCGCCAGGATGCCGATCAGCGCTTCGCTGTCGTAGTGCACGTAGGTGCCCTGGGCCGGGCTGCTGCCGTCGGGTATCCACCAGAGCCGGAACAAGCCCAGGATGTGGTCGACGCGCACACCGCCCGCGTGTCGGAGGACGGTGCGGATCATGTCGCGGTAGGGCTCGTAACCGGCCTCGGCGAGGCGTCGTGGATGCCACGGCGGTTGGTCCCAGTCCTGGCCCTGCTGATTGAAACCGTCGGGCGGTGCCCCCACCGTCGCACCGGTGGCGAGTACGTCACCGAGGGCCCACGCATCGGCGCTGTGCCGGGCGACCCCGACCGCGAGATCGGCCATCACACCGATCTCCATGCCGGCCGATCGCGCCGCGTGCGCGGCGGTGGCCAGTTGTTCGTCGCAGATCCACTGCAGCCACATGTGGAAGTCGATGCGCCGGGCCATCTTCCGGCGCTTCTTCTTCATGTACGCGGGGTCCGCGAACTTGCCCTGCCAGCGCGGGTCGTCGGCGTCGTACCGCTCGGCCAGTGCGCACCACGTCGCGAAACGCTTGAGGCCCTTACCCTCCCGGCGCCGGAAAGCGCGGTAGGCGTGCGCCCGGGCCGGGGCGAGCGGGACACCGTAGATGAGTTCGAGCGCTTCCAGTTTGGCGCGGAATGCCTTGTTGCGCCGGATCTTGTCGGTCGCGGTGTTCTCGTCGAGGAAGCTGCGCCCCAACGCCTTGACCCACTTGCGCTGCGACTTCGACAGTCCGTCCAGTTCGGGGATGTCGGTGATCCGGATGTAGAGCGGATTGACGAACCGTCTCGTCACCGGCAGGTACGGCGACGCCTCGATCGGCGCCTTCGGCTGGGCGGCGTGAAGTGGATTGACCTGGACGAAATCGGCGCCGTACGCGCTGGCGGCCACCTCGCAGATCCCCGCGAGATCGGCGAAGTCGCCCACGCCCCACGAGTCCGCCGATCGGATCGAGTACAGCTGCGCGGCGAGTCCCCATCGCTTCCGGCCGATCAGCCGGTCGGCCGTGTGCAGGCGGCGCGGCGTCACGATCAGGGGCGCGCTCGACGCCGATGATTCGTCGAGATCGAGCGCCTTGATCTGGTGATACCCGGTGGGGAGGTCGTCGGGCACGGCGAACGTCGCACGGCCGATCAGCACGCCGTCGACCTCGCGCGGCTCGACCCAGACATCGAGTTGGGGGGCCGCGACGTCGTCACCGGTCTCGCTGACCACCCACACCTTCACCAGGTGCGCGTGCGGAACATGCACGGCGAACGTGGCTCCCGCGCCCTCGGTCACGACGGTCACGGCCGGGACGAACTCACGCCATGGTTGCTCGTCGATCTCGCGAATCGAGTTCTCGATCTCCTCGGGCGAACCCGCGGGGACGTCGAGCGCCCGGAGCACCGCGACCAATGTGTCCTGGTCCACCTCGTGCCGCTCGTCACCCCAGCCGACATAGCTGGAAGCGACGCCGTAGCGATCCGCCAGTGCGGTCAACCCATCGAGGTTCACATCAGCCACCCGTGCATGATCGCAGGATTTCCGTGCGCCCGCCGCCCGCGCCGCCCGGTTCGGTCCACCGGTAAGGTCCTCACGGAAAGATCACCCCCGGGTTCAGGGTTCCCCGCGGGTCCAGCGCGTCCTTGATCGCGCGCATGGTCGCGAGGTCGGTGGCGTCGCGGCCGAGGTGCGTCCAGGCCGACTTCGCGCGGCCGATACCGTGCTCGGCACTGATGCTCCCGCCGTTGGCGGCCACGATCCCGAACACGTGGTCGGTGACCGTGTCGGCCTGCGCCGGCGGGACGTCGAGCAGGTTGACGTGGATGTTGCCGTCACCGACGTGTCCGAAAAGAATGGGGCGGCAGGGAAATTCGTCTTCGGAACCCACACGGGACAGTTCGGCGAATGCCTCGGGCAGTGCCCTGATCGGAACCGAGATGTCGAGCTTGACGACCGGTGTCGCGCTCGACCGGGCGATGGCGTCGGTGTGGCCCTCGCGACCGGACCACAGGGCGCGAGCCGGCGCCGGTGCGAGCACGGCGTCGATGATCCCGGTGGCATCATCGAGGAGCTCGACGGTGGCGGTCTCGATGTCCCCGGTCCCCGACACCTCGAGAAGGACGTAGAACGGTCCCGGCGTCGCCGTCGGGCGCCGGTGCCCGTATTCGGCGACGAGCGCAACCCCGGCCTCGGTCATCAGTTCGGCGGCTTCGACGGTCAGTCCCGCCGCCGACGCGGCGCCGATCAGCCCGATGGCGTTCTCGACGCGCTTGATCGAGGCGACCGCGACGGTGGCGGCCGGGGGCGGCGCGACGAGTCGGAACAGGACCCGGGTGATCACCGCGAGGGTTCCCTCGCTGCCGGCCAAGAGGGCCGGAAGGTCGTATCCCACATTGTCTTTGACAAGGGATGTCCACCGGCGGAGGACCCGACCGTCGGCCAGGACGGCCTCGATCCCCACTACCTGCGACCTCGCGTTGCCCCGCCGGATCATCCGCGTCCCACCGGCATTGGTCGACACGACCCCGCCCGCGGTCGCGTTCTGGCGGGAGGCGAGGTCGATACCGAACGAGAGGCCATGCGCCGCGGCGCGGAGGTCGATGGATTCGACGGTCGCGCCGGCCTGGACGCCGACACAACGACCGACGGTGTCCACCTCGTCGATGTCGGTCATCCGCACCGTCGACAGCACGATCCAGCGGCCGCCCGGGGCGGCCGCCGGTGGCACCGAACCGCCGACGAGCCCGGTGTTACCGCCCTGCGTGCAGACCCGGATGCCCGCACGGTCGCATTCGGTGAGCACACGCGAGACCTCGTCGGTGGTGCGCGGCCGGACCACCGCTTCCGCCGCTCCACGGTACCGCCCGGTCCAGTCGGTCAGGAACCCTGCCGTGGCGTCCGGGTCGGTGAGGACATGCGCGTCGCCGACGATCTCGCGACAAGCCGCGATAACGGCGGCACGAGGGGGATCCGGCTCCTCAGGACCGTGGGAAGGCATCGAGGATCGGGGTGTCGCCGTCGTTGAACTCGATCACCTCGTGCACCGCCGCCGGATGGTCGATAACTGCCGCCGCAACCTGGGCGACGTTGTCCCGGCTGACCTCGTCACCCTCGACCCGGTCACCCCCGAGGGTGATGCTGCCGGTGCCGTTCTCGTCGGTCAGCTTGCTGGGTCCCAGGATCGTCCAGTCGAGTTCCGTGGACTTCAGGTACGTGTCCGCTGCCGCCTTGGCCTCGGCGTAGGCGTGGAAAGAGTTGTCCTCGGGCACACCGTGATCGGGTCCGGCGCCGAAGTAGGACACCATCACGTACCGGCGGACTCCGGCCCGCACGGCGGCGTCCATGGACCGGATCGCGGCATCGCGGTCCACGTCATACGTCCGCTTCTGGTCGCCACCGCCGGCCCCCGCGGTCCACACCACCGCGTCGTGGCCGGAGATCGCGGTGGCGATGCCGGTGGTGTCGAGGGTCTCGACGTCGGCGACCACGGGAACAGCCCCGGTGCCCGCGACGTCGTCGGCGTGTTCGGGATTGCGGATGATCGAGGTCACCTCGTCGCCGCGTTCCGACAGAATCCGCGCCAGCCGCAGCGCTATCTTGCCGTGTCCGCCGATGATCGCCACTCGAGTCACTGGATGCTCACTTTCGGTTGCTCACTTGCGCGGTCGCCAATCTCGTACCCACTCCAACGTACGCACATGCACTCGCACCGGACACGGCCCCGACGCGACTCCGCCCCGGCCCGACGTTCGATGCGAACGTCGGGCCGGGGCGGAGACGAGGGCGGGTCCGGCAGACCTCAGCTCAGACGCGGGTGCGACCGCGGCCGGTCACCAGCTTGACGAGGAACAGCAGGATGCATGCGCCCGCCAGGCAGGTGATGAAGCTGAAGATCCAGCCTCCACCCTCGACGTCCACGCCGAACAAGGTGAGCAGCCAGCCGCCGAGGAGGCCGCCGATCACACCGACCACGATGTTGAGGATGATGCCCTGCTGCGCATCGGTCTTCATGATCTTGCTGGCGATCCAGCCGGCCAAGCCACCGATGATGATCCACGCGATGATGCCAATTCCCAGCATGTCTGCCTCCTATGGTCGTCGTTGATCCGTTGTGCAAATCGTTAGAGATCGCGAAGACCTCTCGAATCGCTACGAATCGGAAAGTACCCAGACCCAGAGAGCGTCAAACAGTGTCCGCGGAAAATGTGTACACATCGAGACCGGACCGGTCACCGGACCGAGACCAAGCGGCGGAACCGGGATCAGGGGCAGGTCACCTTGATCTCGTAGGACTTGGTCACGGGCTCGGTCGGATTGGCGGGATCGATCCCGGATGCGTCACCGGTGACCGTGTAGGTGTCCCCGTCCTTGGTGACCTCGCCGCTGCCGCCGCCGGCACCCTTCTGATAGGCCAGCACCACACCGTCGAGCGAGCCCAGCCCCACGGACTCCACCTCGGGCGAGTCACCCGACGTCAGGACGACGCCGATACCCGAGCCCCCACCCGATCCGATCCCGATGGTCACCTTGCCCGCGGCGTCGGTGCACCCGACCGTCTTGTCCGCCAGTTCCAGTTCCTGACCGTCGACGGTCACGGTGGCCTCCGCGTCGGTGCCACCCGACGCCGAGTCATCGGAACCGCACGCCGTGAGGGCGACGGCCAGTGCTGCGGCGCCGAGAACCGAGGTGATGTGCACTTTGCGCATGATGGGAGCTCCTGAGGAGTCGAACGAGGCGCCACCGGTCGGCGGCTGAGATGAACTTAGACGCCTGAGCTGCGGTTCGGCGTCGGTCGATCGAATGGGCCGCGGGAACTCGGAACCGCCCCCGAGAGTTCGGCCCGAGCGAGTTCGGCCCGAGCGAGTTTGGCGTCGGCCTCGACCGTCACGGCGCGGGTCAGATCGCGGAACTGTTCGTAGTGGCCGTGGTAGCCGTACTTCGCATGCAGGCTCGGCCAGGTTGCGAAGTCGGCGGCGGCACCGATCGCGTTGCCCTCGTGCAGATAGGTCGGGAGGACGTTCTGGATCGAGGTGTCCCGTCTCAGTCGTCGCACCGTGTCCTGATGGAGGGTCGACGCCGCCCGGTACTTGGTGATCACGACCCCCAATTCGACGATTTCCCGCCCCAATTCGGTGCCGAAATCGGCGACCTGACGCTGGATGTGCGGAATCGCATATGTGGACAGGACATCCGGGATGGTCGGGATCAGATATGCGGCGGCCATCGCCAGCCCGTTGAGGCTGAACGGTCCGACGTTGGGCGGGCAGTCGACGAGGATGTAGTCGTATTGCCCGGCGATCGGGGCCAACGCGTTCGTCAGGACCTCGACGGCCGCCAGATGGTCGTCCGCAGCAACCCGGTGAGCACTGAGCTCCTCGGCCAGTTCGATCAGGTCCAGGGACGACGGCAGCAGGTCGATCCCGGTGAGCCCGGCGACGGTCGAGACATCGCGCTGCACGCTGCCCTCGAGGTCGAACGATTCCGTACCGTCGAGCAGGTCGGTGAAGAGTGTCGCGACGGTGTGCCGCCGGGCGTTGCACGTCAGCCAGTGTTCCTGCCCGATCATCATCGTCGTCAGGTTGGTCTGGGCGTCCAGGTCGACGAGCAGCACCTTCTTGCCGAAGACGCCGGCGAGGAAGTCGGCGAGGCCTCCCGTGAGCGTGGTTTTCCCGACCCCGCCCTTGAGACTGATGGTCGCGATCACCGTCGGCATGGCGTCCCCGGTCTGTTCGGTCGCCCTGCTGTTCGGACGTCCTGCGTCCCGAGTAGATTACCGAGCCGACGCGCAGGCCACCGGGTGTTCGGTGGCGCCACGACGGCCGCCCGGCCTCTCGCACCGGCGAATCAGACGCCGAATGTCTTTTCCACCCTCATTCTGCGGGCATTACCCATATCTGTAAGAATGGCCGAGTCGAGCATTGACCGGAGATTTCTGTCGATTCGGTCATGTGAATACCAGCCGGGTGAAGAACGATGTGACAATCGTTGACGAGAATCGAACGGAATGCGAACTGCCGTTATTTCCCGACGACCGTGCGACTTGCTTTTTCCTGGTCGGAACAAAAAACCCGTGTGGAAGGACACCCGTATGAGCAACCGAGTCCGGACGGCCACCGTCGGCCTGGCGGTGTGCGCCGCAGCGGCGTTCGGAGCCGCCCTCGCGCCCGTCGCCACCGCCGCGCCGAGCGATGTGACCGCGACACCCTCGGTGTCCGGCAATACCGTCACCCTGACGGTGACGAACAACGCCGCGAAGCGCATCGGCTGCGAGATCGTCGGCGTCCCGGCCGGCGGAGCCCCGACCAATGTCGTCTTCGGATATCAGACGCCGGAAGAGCTCGGTGCGCTCATCTCCCCCGGCTCGTCGAAGTCGTTGCCGCTGCGGATCTCTCAGGGCACGCCGCCGACACCCAGTGGGACGACGACGATCCCGGACGGCACGTACGACATCTACTGGGGATGCACCACGATCACGCTGCCACCGGGCACCGGAGCAGCCGAAGAGTTCTGGGGCACCAACCCGCCGGTGACAGGGACGACCCCGACGGTCGCCGCGCCGCTGCGGGTGACCGTGCCGGGCGGGGCGGCAACGCCACCGGCCCCGGAATCGGAGGCCCCGGCGGCGCCCGGATTGCCGAGCATTCCGGGCCTGCCCGACATCCCCGGCCTCTCGGGGATCGAGCTGCCGGAGGAGATCTGCACGACGTCGTCGTGCGTCCCCATCGGATGAGCTGAGCGGGCCGTTCACCGCGCGTGATCGCCGTTTTGCCCAATGCACTTCCGGGACCCGGGTGCGGTTGTGCATACTTCGACCATGCCAACAAGCGATGTCACGCGCCTCCATCTCGCCGCCGAAGGTGGTGGAGCGGCACTCGACCAGGTCTTCCTGATGTCGGCGGTGGCCGCCGTCGTGTCGGTCGGCCTGCTCTGGATCGGTTACCTGCACCGCACGCGCAAGATCACGTGGCTGACCACGCTGTCCGAATGGGCCGCCCGCCGGGTGAACCGCCCACCGTGGGCGGCACTGCCGATCTTCCTGTTCACCAGCACGATCATCTGCGCGCTGTTCGGCTTCCTCTGGGACGTGAGCCTGCACATCGGCGACGGTCGCGACGAGGGGCCGCTGGCAAACCCGGCGCACTACTTCATCCTGGTCGGCCTGTTCCTGCTGTTCATCTCCGGCATGCTGTCGGTGTTCCTCCCCTTCGACAAGCCCGGCCGCTCGGCGATCCGGATCACGCGTCACTGGTACGCACCGGTGGGCGGAATCCTGTTGGCGGGCTGCGGTTTCTACGCACTGCTGGGGTTCCCGCTCGACGATGTCTGGCATCGGATCTTCGGCCAGGACGTCACCCTCTGGGGCCCGACCCACCTGATGCTCATCGGCGGCGCGGGCCTGTCGCTCATCGCTGTCGTGATCCTCGACCGTGAGGGCCGGGCCGCCATGGGTCCCGACGCCCCGGACGACGGCCGGAGCCAGTGGCTCGTGCGCTGCCTGGCCTTCGGCGGGCTCGTGATCGGCATGTCGGTGTTCCAGATCGAGTACGACTTCGGCGTCGAGCAGTTCCGGCTCGTGCTGCAGCCGATGATGATCGCCGGGGCCGGGGCGTTCGCCCTCGTCGCCGCGCGGATCTGTCTCGGGCCGGGCGCCGCGCTCGTCGCGGCCGTCTTCGCGATCCTGCTGCGTGGTGTCGTCGCGGTCGTCGTGGGGCCGGCGCTGGGTGCGCCGATCAACGTCTTCCCGCTCTACCTCGGCGCGGCCGTGGTCATCGAACTGCTCGCGCTGACCCCGCTGCTCAAGCGCCGCGTGCTCTTCGGCGCGGTGGCCGGGCTCGGAGTCGCGACCCTCGGTCTCTGGATCGAGTCCTGGTGGATCGCCGCGGCCTACCCGTTCCCGTGGGTCACCGGCATGTGGGGTGAGGCGTTGGCGATGGCGATCCCCGTGGGCATCGCGGCCGGTGTGTGCGGCGGGTTGCTGGGTCTCGTCAGCGTCGGCGAGCGGCTCCCGACCCGTTGGGTCAGCATCACCGCGGTCGTGCTCTCCGTCCTGGTGATCGGCGGGGCCGTCGCCAACGGCCTGCGGGTCTCGGTCCCCGCGGATGTCACGGCGCGCGTCGTCCTCACCCCGGCCGGGCCGAACGAGGCTGCCGACGAGAACGTGACGGCGGAGGTCTTCCTCGACCCGGCCGACGCGCTCAGCGACGACCCCGAGTGGGTCACGCTGATGTCGTGGCAGGGCGGGATCGACAATGACCGCGGCATCGTCATCGACCGGCTGGAGCGCGTCGGCCCCAACCACTTCCGGTCCACCGAACCGATGCCGGTGTCGGGATCATGGAAGACCATCCTGCGCGTACAGGACGGCACCACGATGGCGGGCGTGCCGGTGTATCTGCCGGCCGACCCGGCGATCGGCGCGGAGGGCGAGCCGGCTCAGCTGACGTCGACGAAACCGTTCGTCGCGGAGATATCGATCCTGCAGCGCGAGCGCACCTTCGACTACCCGTCGTGGTTGTTCGGCGCCGCCTCCCTGGTGGTGCTCGTGTGTTCGCTGCTGCTCATCGCGGCGCTGTCGTGGGGAGCCGGCCGGGTGAACGCCCGGGAGGCGACATCGGGCGCGCGGGAGCCCGAACTCCAGCCGCAGCCGTGATCGCTCTCGCTGCCGACCCCGGCGTCCACCACCTGGCGACGCATCCGCTCGTGCTGGCGCTGCCGGCCGTGATCCCCGCGTTCCTGGTGGTGGGCGTCATCGTCGCGATCGCGATCGTCGACCGTCGACGCGGGGACGACGAGGACGACGAAGACGACGCGGACGACGTCGCAGGCCGCCCGGGCGAGGCCGGCCGCACTGCCGCCGAGCCGGCAGGCGGCGACCCCGATCCCACCGATCCCCCGACCCGAAACGAGGCCGATGACCCCGCCCGCGAGGCCGACTGACGTTCTGCTCGCCCACGGACTGGGTGGTTCGGAGTACCTGCCCGTCCCGCTGACCGCGGTGTTGATCGGCGGCGCCTGGGCGCTGACCATCTCGTTCGCGGTCATCGCGTTCGCTTGGCGTACACCACGATTCGGTCGGCCGGACGCCGGCCGAGAGCTCCCGAGATGGGTGACGGCGACCGTCGACAACCGTTGGGTGCGCGGCGTGATCAGCGGCGCCGCAGTGGTTCTCACCGCATGGCTGATCGTGGCCGCCGTCGGCCCCGACAACGACGAGAACCCCCTACCGGGCGCGTTCTATGTGCTGCTCTGGGTCGGCATGACCGTGCTGTCGGTACTCCTCGGACCGGTGTGGCGACTGCTGTCCCCGGTCCGCACCCTGCTGCGGGCCGCCCGAGGTGTCGGGGGCCCGCGGGTCGTCGGCCTGCGGGAGTATCCGCGTCGGCTGGGCTGGTGGCCCGCGGCGTTGGGCCTGTTCGCCTTCGTCTGGCTCGAATTGGCGTCGCCCGACCCGAGTTCGGTGTCGTCGGTGCGGATCTGGCTTCTCTGCTACCTGGTCATCACCCTCGTCGGCGGCGTGGTCTTCGGGTTGCGGTGGACCGTGGACGCCGACCCGTTCGCGGTGTACAGCACCGTGGCCTCGCGCCTGTCCCCGTTCGCGCGCAACAGCGCCGGCCGGGTGATCCTCCGCAGTCCGATGAACTCGCTGCCCACGCTCCCGGTGCTCCCGGGTACCGTCACCGTTCTCGCGATCCTGCTCGGCTCCACCGCTTTCGACAGCTTCTCGGCGATCGCGTTCTGGCAGGACCTCGTCGCCGACGGTGCCGGTGACAGCCGGGCGGCCGCCACCGTGTACTCGACCGCCGGCCTGTTGGTGTTCATCGGCGTCGTCGCGGTGACGTTCTGGACGGCCGCCCGCGCGGTCGGCGGTGTGCAACCGGACCTTCGGCGCCGCCTCCCCGGCCTGATGGCGCACTCGCTGGTCCCGATCGTGATCGGTTACATCCTCGCCCACTACCTGCAGTCACTCGTCGAACAGGGACAAGAAGCCGTCCTCGCGCTCGGCGATCCGTTGGGGAGGGGATGGAATGTGCTGTGGCTCAGCGATGCTCATCCGGTGTACGTGATGAGTGACCACCCGACGGTCACGGTGACCCTGAAGGTGGCGTTCGTACTCGGCGGCCACATGTTGGGAGTGGCCGCGGCGCACGACGCATCGTTGCGTCTCCTGCCCCGCCGGCATCAGCTGACCGGGCAGCTCACCATGATGGTGCTGATGGTCTTCTACACGTTCCTCGGGCTCTGGCTGCTGTTCGGCGGGTGACGCCCGGTCAGTAGGTGGTCGGGGGCGTGTTCTTCTTGTTCGAACGGAACAGCATGTAGCCGCCGTAGAGGGCGAGTGCGACGAGGGCGATCCAGAAGAGTCCCTCGAGTAGCGGGCCGAGGACGGCCAGTGCGATCAGCGCGACCGCGATGACGCCCAGGACCTTCCAGAAGGTCATGCCGGTGGTGTTGTTCGTCGATGTGCTCATGAGCCCAGTCTGCGCCCGCCGAAGCCGGAAAGCGATGCTCGGCGGCACTTCTGGGGCGAACTTCAGGGACTTCCCTGAGGGACCCCCTACCGCTGGAACCCCTACCGTCGGAACCACGCCTCGGCGTTGCCGGCCAGCGCCTTCTCGATCCGCAGTGCCGACGTGTCGGTCAGGTCGGACGGCAATGCGTCGGGCGCGAACCACGCGACGTCGGAGTTCTCGTCGTCGGCGGCCCGGGGATCGCCGTCGACGTGGCGCGCGAGGAAGCAGACGTCGAGATAGCGGGTCCGGTCGCCGTTCGGGTAGGTGATCAGCGGCGTGACGTCGATGCTGGTCAGTCTGACGATCTCGGCGGTGACATCGGTTTCTTCGCGGACCTCGCGCAGGGCCGCCCGCGCCGGCTCCTCTCCCGGTTCGAGGACGCCGGACACGACGGCCCACTGTCCGTTGTCGACGCGGCGCGTGAGCAGCACCCGCCCGGCGTCGTCGCAGACGACGACGCTGACGCCGGACAACCAGAGTTCGCGGGTCCCGACCTGGGCACGCAGATCGCGGATGAATTCGGGAATGGGCACCCCCACATCCTGCCTGCCGGTGCGCGTCGCCGCCGGAGAGGTGGGGTCGGGTGCCAGATATCCCGACGCGCACAATGTCACCCATGAGGATTTCTCGACGTGCCGAAGGGATCGCCCCGTTCCAGGCGATGGAGTTCGCGAAGCGCGCCGCCGAACTCGAGGCGGCTGGTCATTCCGTCGTCAAGCTGAACATCGGCGAACCCGATTTCGGGGCACCACCGGCGGTCCTCGCCGCGGCCCGCGAGGCGACCGGCCGTCCCCTCGCCTACACCGGTGCCCTCGGCCTCCCGGAGTTGCGCGAGGCGATCGCGGACTTCTACGGCCACCACTTCGGGGCGTCGGTGGATCCGGCGCGGGTGGCGGTCACCGCCGGCGCGTCGGCGGCACTTCTGATGGCCTGCGCAGCTTTGATCGACCCGGGCGACGAGGTCCTCATCGGAGACCCGTCCTATCCGTGCAACCGCCAGTTCGCGCACGCCTTCGGTGCACGGGTCCGGCTCCTGCCGACCAGCCCCGCCAACCGGTTCCAGCTCACCGCCGCCGAGGTCGACGACGCGTGGACGGACGCGACCCGCGGCGTCATCGTGGCGACCCCGTCGAACCCGACCGGCACCTCGATGCCGTATGAGGAACTCGTGACCATGTGCGAGCTCGCGGCGGCCCGGGACGGCTGGTCGATCGTCGACGAGATCTACCTCGGGCTGTCCGACCCCGGACCGGACGGTCGGCCGCCGCGCAGCGTCCTGGCCGCCGATTCGCCGGGCGTCGCGGAGACGGTGGTGATCAACAGCTTCTCCAAGTACTTCGGGATGACGGGTTGGCGGCTGGGATGGTGCATCGTGCCCGCGGAACTCGTGGGGGTGCTGGAGCGGCTGGCGCAGAACTTCTACGTGTGCCCGCCCACGCCGTCGCAGTACGCGGCGCTGGCCTGCTTCACGCCGGATTCCCTGGCGGTGGCCGAACAGAACCGTCGTGAGTTCGCGCGACGCCGGCAACTCGTCGTGGACGGGCTCGCGGACATCGGACTCGACGTGCCGGTCATCCCCGACGGCGCGTTCTACGTCTACCTCGACGTCGGCTCCACGGGCCTGACGTCGGCCGAGTTCTGCGACCGGGCGCTCGCCGAAGCCCATGTCGCCCTGACCCCGGGCCACGACTTCGGGGTCGCGGGCGCGGACCGGTACGTCCGTCTGTCCTACGCCGCATCCACCGACGACCTCACCCTCGCCATCGAACGACTCCGGACGTTCGTCGGGGCCGGTCACGTTCCACTTCGATGAGGAGAGACCATTCCATGACCTCTGCGGGACCAGTCCGATCCGAACGCCTCGCCAAGGAGGTGACCCCGATCCTGACCGCCCGGACCGAAGGCGCGCCGCGGGTGCCGGGGGTGGTCGCGGGCGTCACGACCGACGAGGAGACGGTCTTCCTCGGTGCCGCGGGGGTGCGTGCGCTCGACGACGAGCAGCCGATGACCGTCGACTCCGTCTTCGCTCTGTTCTCGGCGACGAAGGCGGTGACCGCGACGGTCGCGCTGCAGCTCGTCGAGGAGGGCGCCTTGGACCTGCACGCACCGGCCCTCACTTACGTCCCGGCGCTCGGCGAGCTGCAGGTGATCGAGGGCTTCGACGACGATGGGCGGCCGCGTCTGCGGCCACCCGCCTCCGATGTCACGACTCACCAATTACTCACGCACACCGCAGGTTTCGGTTACGACTTCTTCAACGAGACCTACCGTCGACTGACCGCGGACCACGGTGTGCCCGCCGTCGCCACGGCGACGAGGGCGTCGTTGCGAACCCCGCTGCTGTTCGATCCCGGCACGGAGTGGGAGTACGGCTCCGGGGTGGACTGGGCCGGCCAGGTCATCGAGGCCGTCACCGGGCGCCGTCTCCGCGAGGTGATGGCCGAGCGGGTCCTCGACCCACTCGGCATGTCCGACACCGGTTTCGCGCTGTCCGACGACGCCCGGCGTCGGCGAGCGGTACTGCACATGCGCAAGCGGGGCGAGCTAGTCCCCAACCACCGTTGGGAACAGCCTGCCGATCCCGAGATCGACATGGGCGGGCAGGGCCTCTGGTCCACCGTCCCCGACTATCTGACCTTCCTGCGAATGTGGTTGCGCGAAGGCCGCTCCGACCGCGGTCAACAGATCCTGCGCCCGGAGACCGTCACCACGGCGTTGCGCAACCAGATCGGCGATCTCGCGGTGCGGCGGCTGCCCGGTGTGATCCCGCCGCTGAGCCACGATGTCGAATTCGATCCGGGGACACCGAAATCCTGGTCGTATCCGTTCATGGTGAACGACACCGACACCCCCACCGGCCGCAAGGCGGGTTCGCAGTCGTGGGCCGGGCTGGCCAACCTCTACTACTGGATCGATCCCCACACCCGGATCGGCGGCTTCTGGGCCACCCAGATCTTCCCCTTCGTCGACCCCGCATCGATCGACGGGTACCGCGACTTCGAGGCGGCGACGTACCGAGCGTTGGCGGACTGACCTACGGCGCGTTCAGCACGACGTGTCGCTGAGCGACACCCGGTTGTCCTGCCCGGTGAGATCGCAAAAGCATCGGCCCGGTAACGACATTGCGCGGCGGTCTCTACCCGCACCACGCCGCCGACGACCACTCCTGCCCGGCGCACTCCGAGATCGTCGCCGACGACCGCAACCGGCTGAGGATGCGGCCGACCCGGGCTGCTGTCAGGCGAGCCACAACCGGGGCGCGCCGGCTCGACGGTCGCCATGAACCCGAACCCGGCTGGGTGATCGGCGGGGCGGCCAGGTGGTCGCGGTCGAGCAGTGAACCGTGACGGAGTGAGTCTCGCGGGTCGATAGCCTGTGCGCGGGGCCGTTCTTGCGTTGTCCGTAACCCCCGTTCCCGAAGGTGATCGCAGCGGGAACAGGGCACGGAGGGACATCACTGTGGAGTTGTCAAAGTACGGCTGCGATCCCGGACGGACTCCGGGTGCGGAAGGTGCTACGCGAAAATCTGGTGGTCTCTGGCTGGATGCTCAGGCGGCGGCGTCGAGTCGCATGGTGCGGCGGTTGTAGGCGGGTAACGGTCGACGGTGCGGGTCGATACTGGCGGGTGGGACGAGCCAGGGGTGTCGGTCGAAACCCATCACGATGTCCCAGCCGTGGTGGTGGACCTGGGTGTGGCAGCGCTGGCAGAGCAGGCAACCGTTGTCGAGGTCGGTGGGTCCGCCGTCGGCCCACGACCGGATGTGATGCACCTGCGTATGGGACGGCGGTGCACCACATTTGATGCAGCAGGCGTCGCGGACGATGATCGCTTTGCGTAAGTGTGACGGATACAACCGGCGGGTGTGACCCATCTGTAGTGGTACGCCCTCGCTATCGAGGATTATCTCCGTCAGCGAGCCGTCGCACGACACCTGTTTCGCGGTCGCTTGGCTGACCGATCCGGTCCACGGCAGCGTTGCGAGGTCTCCGGTCGCGGGAATGGTCAGCATCAACTGGGTGCGTGGGCTTCCGACGGTGTCGATGGTCGCGCCGATCGCGGCTTGGTCGAGGATCAACTCGAAAGCGTCGGCGCGGCGTTGCTCGGCGGTGCGACGATCCTCGGCGCCGTCGGGTTCGGGCCGCGGACAGGACCGTTCGTCGATCATGGCCAGGAACTTCTCACCCACCACCTGGGTGAGGTCGGCGCGCACCTCGACGCGGCCGTCGTCGGTGGTGTGGGCGTTCACTGAGTTCAAGCGTGCATCGTCCGACGCTGGGGTTCCGGCAGCAGAAGCATCGGCGAGGGCGTTGCCGATGGCGTGAGCATGCTTGAGCACTTCAGTCGGTGTTGCACCGGAGAGTGCTTGGGCGATGAGTTCGAGCTCATACCGTGAGCGTTCTCCCCCGGAAATGGAGTCACCACACCGTTTTTCGATCTCGTTCATGCCGCGGACGATGGCATCGACGACTTCGCCGGCCAGTCTCCCGTCAGCGGCGTGACGGGCAAGTGCGGGCAGCGCGGGTAGGGCGTCGACGCTTCGCATGGTGCGGTGCGCGGCGGCCGGTGCGTGGCCTGACTCGATCAGCAGTTTCTTGGTGGTGTTGCCGGCTTTCTGTGCGACCCCGAGAGCATCGAGTTGTGCTGCGTGCGCGACGATCTGGTGGTCGGCAAGATTGCGGATCAGGCGCCACGTGTCGAGGGCGTCGAATGTTGCTCTGCCCGTAGGGTCGTCCGCGGGTGGGGTGGTCTCGATGAGTTGATCGAGGAGAGTGGTGAGCTCTGGCATGACTCCAAGGTACCGGAACATTCGTTCGACTACGAGGAGTTTCCACAGGCTCAGAAATCTCGAAACTGTCGACTGTGCAGCGTTTTTCGTTGAGTGTGCGTCGATTCGCGTTGATTGTGCGTGGATCGTTGACTGTGGTGCACTTCAGTCACATCTGTTACGGATTCTGGATGGAAAGTTGCGAGTCTGAAGTGGACTGAAGATCCCGCGAACTCGCTCCCCCGGGCCGCATCCGCAACCCGCCGGGCGTGTGGGGCTGGGTCCGCAGGGGTTGTGCAACGGCGTCGGGTCACCAAGTGGCTTCGACTCGGCGCCTCGACCTCGATGCGCTCCTTCGTCGCTTGCTCGGCCCGGCGGCTCCGCTCGGTGCCGGCTCAACCAGCGAACGAGGGTCGTGTCGACTGACCGCCCCCCAGACTTCTGGGACGCACACGAACCCAGAAGTCTGGCACGGGCATTTCCCGCGTTCGAGGGATGGCGGGAACAAAAGGGCGTCGGCCACTCTGAGTCCCATGGAGCTGCCGAGTCCGGCGGCCCACCACAGCAGCACCGACGCTCGAACCCGTTCATCCGCACATCATTACGAAGGAAGCATCGTGTCCATCACCTCTGAACCCATCGACTTCACCGACTTCGACGCCCTGCTCTCGGCGGTCGGCGGTCCCGTTCTGACCGCCGCCGACGAGGGCTACACCGCCGAACTGACCGGCTTCAACCTCGCGGCGATACCCGCCGCTGACGTGGTCGTCGGGGCGACGAACGCTGCCGACGTCGCCGCCGCCGTGCGATATGCGCGCTCGAACGGGATGCGGGTCGGTGCGCGGGCGACCGGGCACGGATCGCCGATCGAGGGGCGCGGCACGGTCGTCGTCACCACGTCTCGGATGGCGGGGGTGAGTGTCGATCCGGTGACCAGGACCGCGCGCGTCGAAGCCGGTGCGCGGTGGCGCGATGTGGTCGCCGCGACCGCGCCGCACGGCCTCACCGGGCTCGTCGGCTCGTCGTCGTCGGTGGGTGTCGTCGGGTACACACTCGGCGGCGGACTGAGTCCGTTGGGTCGTCAGTTCGGTTATGCCGCAGACCATGTCCGGTCGATCGAGCTCGTGACCGCCGACGGTTTCGTCCGCACGGTGGACGCATCCGCGGGTTCGGACCTGTTCTGGGCACTGCTCGGCGGACGCGACGGGTTCGGCATCGTCACCGCACTCGAGTTCGAGCTCTTCGATCTGCCCACGGTCTACGGCGGCGGGATCTTCTTCGCCGGCTCGGCGGCCGCCGACGTCCTGCACGCCTGGCGCGAGTGGGCGCCCTCCCTGCCCGAGGAGGCCGGGACCTCGGTGGCCATCCTTCGCCTCCCGCCGGACCCCAACCTGCCCCCGCCCCTGCAGGGTCAGCTCGCCGTGCACGTCCGCTACACCCACACCGGGGACCCGGCCACCGCGGCCGCGTTGCTCGCACCGATGCGGTCGGTGGGTCCGATCCTCTTGGAGAACATCGACGTCCTCCCGACCGCTGCGCTCGACGCGGTACACATGGACCCGCCCGGGCCGATGCCGAGTGCCGAACGCGGCTGCGTACTCGCCGATTTCCCGGCATCTGCCGTGGATGCCCTGCTCGCGGTAGCAGGCCCACAGGTCGTGAGCCCGCTGGCGATCGTCGAGGTCCGTCTCCTGGGTGGCCGGTTGCGGTCGCCGCAGCGCGTACCCAACGCCGTCGTGGGACGCGATGGCGCGTTCTCCGTCCTCGCCATCGGCGTACCCGCCGGCCCGCTGGGCGAACAGGTAGGTGAGCATCTCGCGGCCGTCACCGACGCGGTGGCCACCCACTCCTGTGGAGCGCTGCTCAACTTCTCCGGGCGGACGGCAACCCAACGCGACGCGCTGTGGTCGACCGACCAGCGGACGCGCCTGGAGACCATCCGACGACGCCACGATCCGGCCGGTGTCCTCCGTCCGGGGGACCCCACTATTGTGGGATAGACATCCGCGCAGCTCACGCCCACAATTGTCGAATGACATCGAGTCTGACCGCCGAGCGTGTGCGCCGCGACATCGAGGTCGTGGCCCACGCCGGCCTCGGTCTCGACGATTTCTTCGCCGAGACCGTCGCCTCGCTGGGTCGCGCGATACCGGTGGACGCGGTGTGCATCGGCACCTTCGATCCGAACACCGTCCTGCTGACCAGCGCCCGCAAGTACGGGTCACTGCTCGGCGAGGATCACCGGGACCCGGACTGGGGTCTCCTCGAATACGGGCAGGTCGAGCCGACGGCCTACCGCGAGATGGTGGCCGCCAAACGCGATGCGGTCGGACTCAACCTCCTCAACCGGGGCGCCACCGAACGGTCCAATCGTATGTCGCAGTTGATGATTCCCGAATACTGCTTCCACGACGAGGCCCGGCTGGTGCTTCGTGACGGGGACCGGGCGTGGGCCGGGATCGCGATGTTCCGCAGCGGGGCCGGGTGCCGGCCCTTCGACGCCGACGAGATCGACTTCCTGGGGTCGCTGTCGCGCACCCTCGCCTACGGCGTGCGCGTGGGGTTGCTGAGCAGTGTGGTCGCCGGCGGGGCGAGTGCCGCCGCCCCGGCCGCCGTCGACGCGCCGGGTGCGCCACCGGCGACCGGCCACGGCCCGGCGGTGCTGATCATCGACCGCAGCAACGAGATCGTGCAGATGAGCGCCGGCAGCCAGGAGCGCATCGCCGACCTCGCGTCCGGTCCGAACGGCGCGGCGGTGATGAACCCGATCTACGGCCTGATCGGGGCCGCGCGCCGTTACGGCTCGGGTGAGTCCTCCGTCCCGCCGCGCCTCCGGGTGCGCGGGGCGTCGGGCATGTGGCTCGTCATCCACGCGTCGCCGCTGTCGTCGGCCGACGGCCGGGTCGGCGAGGTCGTGGTGACCATCGAGGAGGCCCGCCCGCCCGAGATCATCCCGCTGGTCGTCGAGGCGTTCGGGCTCACCGCCCGTGAGCGCGACGTCACCCAGATGGTGCTGCAGAGTGTGGCCACGAAGGACATCGCCACCGCCCTGCACGTTTCCGCCTACACCGTGCAGGACCACCTGAAATCGATCTTCGACAAGGCCGGCGTCCGCAGCCGCCGCGAGCTGATCGCGCGGATCTACTTCGACCAGTACGCACAACGTCTGAACGATCCGCTGCTGCCGTCCGGGTCGTTCGCCGCCGCGGATCGCGAGCTGTAGCGGTCCCTCACCACCTCCGAACCCGCCCCGTGCGCACTGCACCGGGCGGGTTCTCTGTCGTCGTCTCACAGTGAGACGTTTGTAATCCACGTCACAGGGTTGTATCGAAGTCGCTCCAGTCCATGCGGGCCGGCAATCCGCCGGCTCTCCACCGAGGAGGCGCACTTTGAGCAGGCAGAGCTTGACAAAAGCCCATGCGAAGATCACCGAGTTGTCCTGGGAGCCCACCTTCGCCACCCCGGCCACCCGGTTCGGTACCGACTACACATTCGAGAAGGCCCCCAAGAAGGATCCGCTGAAGCAGATCATGCGGTCGTACTTCCCGATGGAGGAGGAAAAAGACAACCGCGTGTACGGCGCCATGGACGGCGCCATCCGCGGCAACATGTTTCGCCAGGTGCAGGAACGCTGGCTGGAATGGCAGAAGCTGTTCCTGTCGATCATCCCGTTCCCCGAGATCTCCGCGGCCCGCGCGATGCCGATGGCCATCGACGCCGTGCCCAACCCGGAGATCCACAACGGCCTGGCCGTGCAGATGATCGACGAGGTCCGTCACTCGACGATCCAGATGAACCTCAAGAAGCTGTACATGAACAACTACATCGACCCGGCCGGCTTCGACATCACCGAGAAGGCGTTCGCCAACAACTACGCCGGCACCATCGGCCGCCAGTTCGGCGAGGGGTTCATCACCGGCGACGCCATCACCGCGGCCAACATCTACCTGACCGTCGTCGCCGAAACAGCCTTCACCAACACACTTTTCGTAGCGATGCCCGATGAGGCCGCCGCCAACGGCGACTACCTGCTGCCCACCGTGTTCCACTCCGTCCAGTCCGACGAGTCGCGGCACATCTCCAACGGCTACTCGATTCTGCTCATGGCTCTCGCCGACGAGCGCAATCGCCCGCTACTGGAACGCGATCTGCGGTACGCATGGTGGAACAACCACTGCGTCGTCGACGCCGCGATCGGCACCTTCATCGAGTACGGCACCAAGGACCGTCGTAAGGACCGCGAGAGCTACGCCGAGATGTGGCGTCGCTGGATCTACGACGACTACTACCGCAGTTACCTTCTGCCGCTGGAGAAGTACGGGCTGACCATCCCGCACGACCTCGTCGAAGAGGCGTGGAAGCGGATCGTCGACAAGCACTACGTCCATGAGGTCGCCCGCTTCTTCGCCACCGGCTGGCCGGTCAACTACTGGCGCATCGACGCCATGACCGACAAGGACTTCGAGTGGTTCGAGCACAAGTACCCCGGCTGGTACAACAAGTTCGGCAAGTGGTGGGAGAACTACAACCGGCTCGCCTACCCCGGACGCAACAAGCCGATCGCCTTCGAAGAGGTCGGGTACGAGTACCCGCACCGGTGCTGGACCTGCATGGTGCCTGCCCTCATCCGCGAGGACATGGTCACCGAGAAGGTCGACAACCAATGGCGCACGTACTGCTCGGAAACCTGCTATTGGACCGATGCGGTGGCCTTCCGGGGCGAGTACGAGGGCCGAGAGACCCCGAACATGGGACGTCTCACCGGTTTCCGCGAGTGGGAGACGCTGCATCACGGCAAGGATCTCGCCGACATCATCCAGGATCTGGGTTACGTCCGAGACGACGGCAAGACGCTGATCCCGCAGCCGCACCTCGACCTGGACCCGAAGAAGATGTGGACGCTCGACGATGTCCGCGGCAACGTCTTCAACAGCCCGAACGTGCTGCTCAACGAGATGTCCGACGAGGAACGGAACGCCCACATCGCGGCGTACCGCGCCAACACCAACGGGGCCGTACCGGCCTGAGTCGCGTCGACCCTTCGTGACGCGCTCTCCGCAAGCTCCGAGCGCTCCTCAGGGAGCAGAAGGAAACGCACTCAGCGCGAACTCCGAGCGCTCCTCAGGGAGCAAAAGGAAACGCACTCAGCGCGAACTCCGAGCGCTCCTCAGGGAGCAGAAGGAAACGCACTCAGCGCGAACTCCGAGCGCTCCTCAGGGAGCGGGTGATGTCCCGCAAGCCATCCCCCTGCTCCCTGAGGAGCCAAGCGTCACCCCTGCTCCCTGAGGAGCGGAGCGCAGCGGAGCGTCACCCCTGCTCCCTGAGGAGCGGAGCGTCACGAAGGGTCCCCGCACCCGAAGTCCGAACTGGAGAAACAGTGGCCGACACACATCGCATCAACTTCGCCCCCGTCGACATCGAGATGGAGGTCGGCGAGGACGAGACCATCCTCGACGCCGCATTCCGGCAGGGCATCCACCTCATGCACGGGTGCCGGGAGGGCCGGTGCTCGGCGTGCAAGTCCTACATGCTCGACGGCGACGTCCAGATGGATGACTACTCGACCTTCGCCTGCAACGACGCGGAGGAGGCCGAAGGGTATGTCCTGCTCTGCCGCACGTACGCCTACAGCGACTGCGACATCGAACTGCTGAACTTCGACGAGGACGAATTGCTCGGCGGCGCACCGATCCAGGACGTACGCACGCGGGTCACCGCGGTCGAGCCGATGACCAAGGACATCGTGTCCCTGCGACTCGACGTGGTCGAGCCGGCCACCTTCGAGTTCAAACCCGGTCAGTACGTGGACCTCTCGATCCCCGGTACCGAGGAGAAGCGGTCCTTCTCGATCGCCACCACCCAGTCGACCCCCGACAAACTCGAGTTCCTAATCAAGAAGTACCCGGGCGGAGTGTTCGCAGGCATGCTCGAGAACGGACTCGAACCGGGCACCGAGATCATGGTCAACGGCCCGTACGGGTCATGCACCCTCCGCAACGGGCACGTACTCCCGATCGTCTGCATCGGCGGCGGCGCCGGGATGGCACCGCTGCTGTCCCTTCTCCGGCACATCAGCGAGTCGGAGATCGTCCGCCCGGTGCGCTTCTACTACGGTGCCCGCACCGCGGCCGATCTCTTCTGCCTCGACGAGATCGCTTCTCTCGGCGAGAAGATCGCCGACTTCAGCTTCACCGCATGCTTGTCCGAGTCCGCCGCCGACGCACCCGCAGGCGTCTCCGTGGCCGAGGGCAACGTCACCGACATCGTCAACGGATGCGAATCCGATCTGTCCCGAACGGAGGTGTACTTCTGCGGACCCCCGCCCATGGTCGACGCGGCGTTGGCTCTCGCCGAACAACATTCGGTGCCCCGTGACCAGATCTTCTACGACAGTTTCACCAGCCCGGCATTCGACTAGCCAGCTCGACACCCTAACAGTCGCCGAACCCCTGACAGCCGCCGAACGAGGAGGAGCGCGCAGTATGTCCGCACCCACCGCCCCCAGATCCAACCAGCGAGAACGCAGTTTCCCGTCCATCGAGTTCACCGACGCCGAAGCCGGCGCCAAGGATTTCCCGAGTTCCAAGAGCCGCAAGTACAGCTACTATCAGCCGGCCAAGAAGCGCGCCACGATGTACGAGGACGTCACCGTCGACGTACAGCCCGATCCCGAACGGCACCTGAGTCAGGGCTGGATCTACGGCTTCGGCAACGGTCCCGGCGGCTACCCGCAGGAGTGGACGACGGCGAAGTCGAGCAACTGGCACGCCTTCCTCGACCCGAACGAGGAGTGGGACCAGACGATCTACCGGAACAACTCAGCGGTCGTCCACCAGGTCGACCTGTGCCTGCAGAACGCCAAGCGGGCACGCGCGTACGATTCGTGGAATTCGCCGTGGCTCAAGTTCATCGAGCGCAATCTCGGAGCCTGGATGCACGCCGAGAACGGGCTGGCACTCCACGTGTTCACCTCCATCCAGCGGTCGGGCCCGACCAACATGATCAACACCGCCGTGGCCGTGAACGCCGCACACAAGATGCGCTTCGCCCAGGATCTCGCGCTGTTCAACCTCGACCTGTCCGAGGCCGAGGAGGAGTTCGACGGCGAGGCACACAAAGAGGTGTGGCAGGCAGCACCGGAGTGGCAGCCGACCCGCGAGGTGGTCGAACGGCTGACCGCAGTCGGTGACTGGTGCGAGCTGCTGTTCGCCACCAACATCGTCTTCGAGCAGCTCGTCGGATCGCTCTTCCGCTCGGAGCTGGTCATGCAGGTCGCCGCGCGCAACGGCGACTACATCACCCCGACCATTGTCGGCACCGGTGAGCACGACTACGACCGCGACCTGGCCTACACACGCAGCCTCTTCCGAATCCTCACGCGCGACGAGCAGTTCGGCGACGAGAACAAGGAGCTGTTCGGCCAGTGGCTCGCCGTGTGGGTCCCCCGGTGTCTCGACGCAGCCCGTGCGTTGCAACCGATCTGGTCGCAGCCGGCGGACAAGTCGATCACGTTCGCCACCAGCCTGGACGCGGCAACCGCCAAGTTCACCGACCTGCTGACATCCATCGATGTCGCCATCCCCGAGGAGTTGAGCAAGTGACCATGCAATTCGGCGCGGAGACCGAGTTCTCCAACATGTGCGGCGTGACCCTGATGAACACCCCGATCGGCCGGGTCGTCGCCGACGTCATGGGAGCGAAAGACGGGGTCGAACTGACCGAATACCCGTCCATGATCCGCGTGGACGGGGTCAACCGGCTCGAGTTCGACTACGACGAGCTGACCGACGCACTCGGCCAGGACTTCGACGGATCGATCTTCGAGGAGATCAGCTCCACCCACTACGGACGGATGGTGCACCTCGACGACCGAACCTTCCTGTTCGCCAGCCCGGAGGACGCCGCCGAGTACATCGGGTTCGACCTCACCGCCCAGGGTTGACGCTCGAACCAGAGCCCACCAGGCATACGTCGTGGCCGCCGGCGGCCCGTTCCCGGCGGCCACGACGTACACCAACCCCGCATCACCCCGCCCACCACCGAGAACACCTCCCCGCCAATCACATCCGAGAAAATTAAGCCCCGCCCGCCGAGACCACAGCCCACGATCGTCAGGAGCACACGATGTACGAGAAGAACGGCGACAAGTACTTCATCGTCGACGCCCACGTCCACCTCTGGGACGGACGCGAGTCCAATCAGAAGAACATCCACGGCAAGCAGTTCATCGATTGCTTCTACGACTATCACCGCAACCTCAGCCCCGAGGACAAGGTGTGGGACTACGACACGTACACCTATTACGGCCCGGACCGCCTGATGCGAGACCTCTTCGAGGAGGGGCCGGCCGACCATGCCATCTTCCAGGCCACCATCCTGAAGGACTTCTACGTCAACGGTTTCGCCCAGGTCGACGACTCGCTCAAGCTGTGCGAGGACAATCCCGGCCTGCTGACCTACAACCACGCCTACGATCCCCGCCACGGCGAGGCCGGTCTCGAGCAGCTGCGGCGCGACGCCGAGACGATGAACCTCAAGGGCGTCAAGCTCTACACGGCCGAATGGTTCGGCGACTCACGCGGATACAAGCTCGACGACGCCTGGTCGCGGCGCTATCTCGAGGAGTGCATCAAACTCGGCATCAAGAACGTCCACATCCACAAGGGCCCCACCATCCGGCCGCTGGACCGTGACGCCTTCGACGTCGCCGATGTCGACAAGGTGGCCACCGACTACCTCGACCTGAACTTCGTCATCGAGCACGTCGGCCTGCCCCGGCTCGAGGATTTCTGCTGGATCGCAACCCAGGAGTCCAACGTGTTCGGCGGTCTGGCCGTGGCGATCCCGTTCATCCACACGCGGCCTCGCTACTTCGCGCAGATCATCGGCGAGCTCCTGTACTGGATCGGCGAGGACAAGATCCTCTTTGCCAGCGACTACGCGCTGTGGACCCCGCAGTGGCTGGTCGAGAAGTTCGTCGACTTCCAGATCCCCGAGGACATGACCGAGTACGCACCGATCACGGTCGAGCAGAAGAAGAAGATCCTCGGCCTGAACGCGGCCGCGCTGTACCCGCACATCGAGGTGCCCGAAGAACTGCGATTGCCCACCAGCGCAGCCGATCCGGATGCCGAGGTGGCAGCCGGGGCAAAGGACGCGGTGAACGCATGACCGCCCTGGACGATCGGCCGGCACTCGGCGTCGCCCGGGCGAGCCGCCTCGAGCGCGACGTACTCGCTGCACTGGACACGGTCCTCGATCCCGAACTCGACGAGCCGATCACCGATCTCGCCTTCGTCCGGTCGATCCTCCTCGAGGACGCCGGGGTGACGGTCCATCTGCGACTCCCCACCTCGTTCTGCTCGCCGAACTTCGCCTACCTCATGGGTTCGGACGCCCTCGATGCGCTCGAGGACATCGACGGGATCGGTCAGGTCCGCGTGTTGCTCGACGATCACCACGACAGCGACAAGATCAACACCGGACTCGACGCGCACGCGGGCTACAAGGGCACGTTCGGGGTGGAGGCACTCGAGAGCCTCGACGAGCTCCGACTCACGTTCCGGCGCAAGGCACACACCGCCGCGATGGAGCGCTGCGTCGCGGCCGAGCTCACCGCCGGACGCGTGCTCGTGTCCGAGGTCGACCGCCTCGCCCTGCGCGACCTCCCGCGCGGCCACCGGAAGTCGGCGCTGCTGCGCAGACGGATGGAGTTGGGACTCAGCGTGTGCCCCAACAGCCTCGTCGTCGTCGACGAGGAGGGCAGGCCGTTGCCGGCCGAACAGGTGCCGATGCGCCTGCGCTTCGCCCGCTCGGTGCGGATCTCGATGGAGGGCAACAGCCACTTCTGCCGCGGCCTGCTAGCCACCCGTTATGCCGACGACACCGCTTGCGACGGTCGGAGCGGGCCCGTCATCACCGATCTCCGGACCACCCGCGACGCCATCACCCGAACGGAACAGGAGTAGACCATGCGCGCAGTCCAGGTCGTGGGTTACCACGACAAGTTGCAGCTCAACGAGGTACCCGCACCGGAGGTGACCGGTCCCTTCGACGTCATCGTGAAGATCGGGGGCGCCGGCGTGTGTCGCACCGACCTGCACATCCTCGAGGGCCAGTGGGAGGAGAAATCCGGTGTGGCGCTGCCGTACACGATCGGCCACGAGAACGCGGGGTGGGTCGACGCGGTCGGGGACGCGGTCACGAACGTGGCCGTCGGCGACAAGGTGATCCTGCATCCGCTCATCACCTGCGGTCTCTGCCGGGCGTGCCGGTTCGGCGACGACGTCCACTGCGAGAACAGCAAATTCCCGGGCATCGACACCAACGGCGGATATGCCGAATTCCTGAAGACCACCGCCCGCAGCGTCGTCCGGATCGACAATTCGCTCGAACC
Source organism: Gordonia sp. NPDC127522 (assembly GCF_042672305.1). Classification (NCBI taxonomy): domain Bacteria; kingdom Bacillati; phylum Actinomycetota; class Actinomycetes; order Mycobacteriales; family Gordoniaceae; genus Gordonia; species Gordonia sp. NPDC127522. Next base: position 28,852 of record NZ_JBHXVK010000017.1, on the reverse strand, counting down.
CGCCGACGTGGCCGCACTCGCCGACGCGGGACTCACCGCCTATCACGCCGCCGCCAAGGTCGCGCGCATGACGCGTCCCGGTGACACCTGCGTGGTGATCGGCGCCGGAGGACTGGGGCACATCGGGATTCAGGTTCTCGCGGCCATCTCGGCGGTCCGGCTCATCGTGGTGGATCGTAATCCGGACGCCGTCGAACTCGCCCAGCAGATCGGGGCCGACATCGGGATCGTCGCCGACGGTTCACATGTCGAGAAGGTTCTCGAGCTGACCGGTGGGCACGGCGCCGAGGCCGTGCTCGACTTCGTCGGCGAGGGCGGGGCCACCGCCGAGGGTACCGCGATGCTGCGGCGCGCGGGCAACTTCTTCGTCGTCGGCTACGGCGAGAACATCAACGTGCCGACCATCGACGTGATCTCCACGGAGATCAACTACATCGGCAACCTCGTCGGGTCGTACAACGACCTCGGAGAACTGATGGACCTCGCCGCGCGGGGAAAGGTCAAGCTGCACACCAGCACCTACGCCCTCGACGACTTTCAGCAGGCGCTCGACGACCTCGACGCCGGCCGGGTCCGCGGGCGGGCGATCCTCGTGCCCTGACCGAGCCGACCCTTCGAGGCTCGTCGCTTGCGCTCCTCGCACCTCAGGGAGCAGAGAAGGCAGCCCGCTTGCGCTCCTCAGGGAGTAAGGACGGCGACCCCCCTGCTCCCTGAGGAGCGAGCTTGCGAGCGTCACGAAGGGTCTTGGCGAGACGAGTTGCGAAGACCCTTCGTGACGCGCCCTCCGCAAGCTCCGGGCGCTCCTCAGGGAGCAGGGGTTGGCCGCCCTCCGCAAGCTCCGGGCGCTCCTCAGGGAGCAGGGGGTGACGCGCCCTCCGCAAGCTCCGGGCGCTCCTCAGGGAGCAGAGGCCTGAGTAGAGCGCAACGAGACTCGAAGGGCGAGCAGCACAACAGATTTACCGCAGTACACAGCCGAGAACACCGAACGAAAGGCAGGACGACCATGGCCAAGGAGTTGCGCTACAACGCCGAAGCGCGGCTGCGGCTCGAGCGAGGGGTCAACGCACTCGCCGACGCGGTCAAGGTGACGCTGGGACCGAAGGGACGCAACGCCGTCCTGGAGAAGCTCACCGGCCCTCCGACCATCACGAACGACGGGGTGACCATCGCCCGCGAGATCCAGTTGCGCGACCCGTTCGCCAACATGGGCGCGCAGCTCGTCAAAGAAGTGGCGATGAAGACCAATGGGGTGGTCGGCGACGGCACCACCACGGCGACCGTGCTGGCGCAAGCAATGGTCCGTGAAGGTCTACGGGCGGTCGAACAGGGCGCCAACCCGATGCGGGTGCGTCGAGGCATCGAGCGTGCCATCGCGACCGTGATCGAGTCGCTGTCCGAGCAGTCCGTCGCACTCGGCGGGCGCAGCGACCTCGAGCGGATCGCCACGCTGGCCGCCAGCGACGACGAGGTGATCGGCTCGGCGATCGCGGCGGCCGTCGAGTACGTGGGTCGTAACGGTGTCATCACCACCGAGGAGAGCGACACGCTCGGGCTGGGCGTGGACGTGGTGGACGGCATCGAGTTCGACCACGGGTACATCTCCGGCTACATGGTCACCAATCACGAACGCATGGAAGCGGTTCTCGAGAACCCGGTGGTCCTGCTGACGAACAAGAAGATCACCACCGTTCAGGAGATCATGCCCAGCATCGAGGCGGCCAAGCGTGCCGATCGACCCCTGTTGGTCCTCGCCGAGGACGTCGACGGCCCGGCGCTGCAGCTCCTCGTCGGCGGCAACATGCACAAGACGATGCAGTCGGTGGTGGTCCGGGCCCCGGGCTTCGGACATCGGCGGGTCGCCGAACTCGAGGATCTCGCCGTCGCCCTGGGCGGTCAGGTGATCGCGAAGGACACCGGGCTGGAACTGTCGGAGGTCTCCGTCGAACAGCTCGGCAAGTGCGACCGGGTGACCATCACCGAAGATGCGACGACGATCGTCGGCGCGCGTGGCGACCAGGGTCTCGTCGACGCGCGGGTGGCGCAACTCGAGACCCAGCATGCCCGCGCCCGCATCGACGCCGACCGCGACAGCCTCGAACTGCGGATCGCGCGGCTGACCGGCCGGGTGGCGGTGATCCGGGTCGGCGGGGTCACCAGCGTCGAACTCAAGGAGCGGATGCTCCGCGTCGAGGACGCACTGGCAGCGACACGCGCGGCGGTCGAGGACGGCATCGTCTCCGGCGGCGGAACGGCTCTTGCGCAGGCACATCGGGCGCTCGAGTCGCTCGCCGAGGTGTCCGGTGACGAGGGCGTCGGCATCGACGTCGTGCGTCGATCGATGGCCGAGCCGCTCTTCTGGATCGCCACCAACGCCGGGTTCGACGGCGACGAGGTGGTCCGGGTCGTGAGCGGCCTGCCGCTGGGGCACGGTTTCAACGCGATGACCGGTGGCTACGGCGACATGTTCGACGAAGGTGTCATCGACCCGGCGAAGGTCACCAAGGCGGCACTGGAGAGTGCCGCGTCCATCGCCGCCCTGCTGATCACCACCGAGACGGCTGTGGTCGAAGAGGTCCTCACCCATCCGGGCGCCATCGAGGCGCCCGGCTTCGGCGACCTCGCGGAGGGCATGGTCCGACCCTCCAACATCTACTAGGCCGGCCTTCATCAGGCCGCCACCGGCCGGCCCACACCGGCCGGTGGCCATCGACCCCGGCGGGGACGTCACCGCACGACGGTGACGGGGGCCGGTCGCGATCGGAATTCGTTCTCGGCGTCGATCGCGGCCGGCCCACTGCCGAGCCGTCCCGGCAGGCGGGATCCCGGCGGGTCAGCACGGTCCGTTTCGTCCGGCTCCATCCACCCCCGCCACCAGCCCGTTGTTCTGTACACTGCTGATGATGTGAGACGTACATCACAATAGGGAGTTGTCTACCCCGGTGAATCATCAGCCCTCAGCCCAGGCCCGGAATTCGATCGCTTACGTCGCGCGGGCGCGCGAACGTTTCCTCAGCGACGACGGCGTACCCGACGACCGTTTCGGCGGCACCGTCCGCGACGCGATCTCCACCTCGTGGAGACGGTCGCGGTCGTTCAAGGTGCAGGCGGACCGACTCGAACTCCCCTTCGTCCGCGAACCGAACACGGACAGCCCGTTGATGAGCGCGGCCCGTCCGGTGCTCGACCAGCTCGCCATGGACCTCTCGGCGGAACCGGTGAGCATCATCCTCACCTCCCCCGATGGCGTCGTCCTATCGCGCGCCACCGGCAGCCGGGAACTCCTCGGCCAACTCGATGCCGTCTCCCTGGCTCCCGGGTACAGCTACAGCGAAGAACACGCCGGCACCAACGGGATCGGCACCGCACTCGAGACCCGGCAGGCCACACTCGTCACCGGCGCCGAGCACTACGCCGGCTGCCTCGCTCAGCTCAGCTGTGCCGGTGTCCCGATCCGAAATCCGTTCTCCGGCGGCATCGTCGGCGCACTCGATCTCACCGGATGGGTGGAAGAGGGGGGGTCACTGCTGCTCTCCCTGGCCAAGTCGGCCACCGTCCAGATCGAGCAACAGATGCTGACGAATGCCAGCGAGCGCGAATCCCGGCTGCTCGCAGCGTATCTCGCCACCTGCCGCCGTGCGCCGCAGATGATGGTCCTGGCGCTGGCCGCCGACGTCGTGCTGATGAACCGGCGACTGCGCCAGAGCATCGATCCGCAAGACCAGGTGTCGATGCTCGAGCACGCCGTGGACCAGACCCTGGACAGTTCGTCGACCCGCCGGGTCAACACCCTGCCCAGTGGACGCGCGGTCCGACTCGCGCCGGTCGTCGAGTTCTCCGACACCGACGCCGGTATCGCGGTCTTCCACGTACACCTGATGGATCCCGGTCCGTCTCCGGAACCGCGACGCCGTCCGGCGGCCGCGGCGACGCTGCCCGGCATCGTCGGCCGCAGTTCGTCGTGGCGGGAGTGTTGTCATCGCATCGCCCAACATGTCGGCGCGGGACGATGGATCGCGGTGTCGGGCGAACGCGGGAGCGGCCGGGCCGCGGTGCTGCGTGCGGCCGCCGGCCAGTACCGCCGAGGCACCATCCGCGTCTTCTCCGCCGAGGACTTCTCCGACGCCGACACCCTCGACACCTTCACCGCCGAGATCGAACGCGACGACTTCGCGATCATCCTGCGCGACATCGACGAGTTCGACGACGACATGTTGTTCGACGTCGCCGACGTGCTGCAGGGTCGCGAACACGCGGGCTGGCTCGGCATCACCCTGAGCACCGTCGACACACTGCCCGCGCTCGGCGCGACGCTGCTTCCGTTCTTCTCCCACACCGTCGAGGTGCCACCCCTCCGGCACCGCATCGAAGATCTGCAGGTCCTGGTGCCCGCGATCCTGCGCCAGCTCACCCGCGGCAAGGAACTGCCGGTGGCGCCGGACGCGATGCGTCAGCTCAGCAAATACACCTGGCCGGGCAACGTCGCCGAACTGCGTCAGGCCCTGCGCGACGTGGTCACCCACCACCGTTCCGGGACGATCACCGTCACGCAACTGCCCCCGACGTATCGGGCGCAGAGCCGTCACACCCTCACCCGCATCGAGGCCCTCGAACGCGACGCCATCGTGCGCAGTCTCGAGGAGAACGGCCACAACAAACTCGCCGCCGCCCACGCGCTGGGCATCTCGCGCGCGACGATCTATCGCAAGATCAAGGAATTCGGTATCGACGTCTGACCACGCCGGCCGTGTCGCCGCCCGGGACAACCCACTGGCGAAACCCGGGTCGGGGCGAGCCCTGATGCCGGGGCATGATGGACGGGCGACGGACCTCCGCGTACCAGCGTCCGCCCACCTGAACGACGAGGAAGTGCGATGACCACACCCATGTCCCGGCGGGACCTCGAGTTCCTGCTCTACGAATGGCTCGATGTCGAGGCGCTGACCTCGCGGGAGCGCTTCTCGGCACACTCGCGGGAGACCTTCGACGCCGTGCTCGAACTCAGCGCCGACATCGCGATGAAGTGCTTCGCACCCGCCAACAAGATCGGCGACGCCAACGAGCCCTACATCGGTGACGACGGCAAGGTCGTCCTGCCCGACGAGATCGTCGCCGGCCTCACCGAGTACCGCAAGGCCGGTCTCATCTCGGCCTCCTTCGACGACGAACTCGGCGGCATGCAGCTGCCCACCGTCATCCGCCAGGCCTCCGCCGTGTGGTTCCAGGCCGCCAACGCCGCGATGTCGTCGTACAACTTCCTCACCGTCGGCAACGCGAACCTGCTGGCCGAATACGCCACCCCCGAGCAGCGCGACACCTGGGTCCGCCCCCTCGTCGAAGGCCGCTTCTCCGGCACGATGTGCCTGTCCGAGCCACAGGCCGGCTCGTCGCTGGCCGACATCACCACCAAGGCAGAACCCGCCGGCGACGGCACCTACCGCATCACCGGCACCAAGATGTGGATCTCGGGCGGAGACCACGAACTCACCGAGAACATCGTCCATCTCGTCCTGGCGAAGATCCCCGGCGGCGGACCCGGCGTCAAGGGCATCTCGCTGTTCATCGTGCCCAAATACCTCGCCGACGGAACACGCAACGACGTCGCGCTCGTCGGCCTCAACCACAAGATGGGCAACCGCGCCACCACCAACACCCTGCTCAACTTCGGCGACGGCACCTTCCCCACCGACTCCACCCAGACGGCTCCCGGCGCTGTGGACGATCAGTCCGCTCGCTCCGCTCCCGGCGCTGTCGGCTACCTCGTCGGCGACGAACACCGCGGCCTGTCCTACATGTTCCACATGATGAACGAAGCGCGCATCGGCGTCGGATTCCTCGCCACCGCACTGGGTTACGCCGGGTACCGGGCCTCACTCGACTACGCGAAGGTGCGTACGCAGGGCCGACCCGTCGACCACAAGGACCCGTCGACCAAACCGGTCCCGATCATCGAACACGCCGACGTTCGTCGCATGCTGCTCGCCCAGAAGTCCTACGTCGAAGGCGCTCTCGCGTTCGGGTTGTACTGCAGCACCCTCGTCGACGAGGCGGCCACCACGACCGACCCCGCCGAACGCGACCGGTTGAACCTGTTGCTCGAGGTGCTCACCCCGATCGCGAAGAGCTGGCCCTCCCAGTGGTGTCTCGAGGCCAACAGCCTCGCGATCCAGGTCCACGGCGGATACGGTTACACCCGCGAATTCGACGTCGAGCAGTACTACCGCGACAACCGGCTCAACCCGATCCACGAAGGTGCCCACGGCATCCACGGCCTGGACCTGCTCGGCCGCAAGGTGATCATGCAGGGCGGGGCCGGTCTCGCCGCGCTGGCCGAGACCATCGAGGCCACCGTCGCCCGCGCACGGGCTGTCGACGGACTCGACACCCTCGCCGACACGCTGCACGCGGTGGTGGACCGGCTGGTGAAGGTGACCGCGCACATCTGGTCGGCGGGCGACCCGAAGCTGTCGCTGGCGAACGCGACCGTCTACCTGGAGACGGCCGGCCACATCGTGATCGCCTGGATCTGGCTCGAACAACTCCTCGCCGCCGACGGCCGGACCGGTGACTTCTACGACGGCAAACGCGCTGCGGCACAGTATTTCTTCCGGTATGAACTACCCAAGACCGGCCCACAGCTCGATCTGCTGACCGCACTCGACCGCACCACCCTCGACGTCGAACCGTCCTGGTTCTGACACCGATTCCGACTCGACCGGCGCCCCGCGTCGTTCACCGTGCTGAGTACTCAAGGGAGACAACGATGTCCGTGATGGATCTGTTCGACACCACCGGCAAGGTGGTCATCGTGACCGGCGCCTCGTCCGGGCTGGGGGTCTCGTTCGCCCGCGGCTTCGCCGAGGCGGGCGCGGACGTCGTACTCGCCGCGCGACGGGCGGAGAAGCTCGCCGCCACCGCTGCCGCCGTCGAGGAACTGGGCCGCAAGGCGCTGGTGGTCCCCGCCGATGTCGCCGACCCCGAGCAGTGTCAACGGGTCGTCGACGCCGCGATGGAGACCTTCGGCAAGGTCGACGTGCTCATCAACAACGCCGGCGTCGGGACCGCGTACCCGGCGACCCGCGAGACCCCCGAGCAGTTCCGCGGCGTCATCGACGTCAACCTGAACGGCTCCTACTGGATGGCCCAGGCCTGCGGGCGGGTGATGCAACCGGGTAGCTCGATCATCAACATCTCGTCGATCCTCGGCATCACCACCGCCGGGTTGCCGCAGGCGGCGTACGCCGCGAGCAAGGCCGGCGTCATCGGCCTCACCCGCGACCTGGCCCAGCAATGGGGCGCGCGCAAGGGCATTCGCGTCAACGCCATCGCCCCCGGGTTCTTCGAGAGCGAGATGACCGACACCTACCAACCGGGATATCTCGACTCCCAGATGCCCCGGGTACTCCTCGGCCGGACCGGACACGGCGAGGAACTCGCCGCCACCGCGATCTGGTTGTCCTCGGCCGCAGCCGGATACGTCACCGGCCAGACGCTGCCCGTCGACGGAGGCATCACCGTCACCTAGCATCGGGGAACCCACCCCTAGACTGGCGGCAATGGACCCCTCATCTGATCCGACCGTGCCGGTGCACCCGACCCTGCGCGACCCGGTCAACATTGTCGATCCACGCGCCAAGACCCTGTGGCGCATCGGCCCGCTCGTTCTCGGGGTCCTGGGTGTGGTCGCCGCCGTCGTGGTGGCCGTCGTCGTCGACCAGGCGCGATGGATCGCGGTGCTCGCCGTGGTCGTCGTGGTCGTCGTGACCGTCGCCTGGGTCGCGGTTGTCCCGCAGTGGCGCTACCGCTTTCACCGCTGGGAGGTCAGTGACGACGCGGTGTACTCGCAATCGGGCTGGTTCGTCCGGCACCGCGTGATCATCCCGATCGCCCGAATCCAGGTGGTCGACACCGAGGCCGGGCCGATCGAACAGTTCCTCGGGCTGGCGACCCTCACCGTGACCACGGCGTCGTCGGCCGGGACGATCCACATCGCCGGTCTCGACGCGGAGGTCGCACGGACGACCGCCGCCGATCTGACCATCCGCACACAGGCTTTCACCGATGACGCGACCTGAGCCGTTCGCCGTCGACGGGCCGGAGGACTGGCACCGGTTGTCGCCGTGGATGATGGCCGTCAAACCCGTCGAGCTCCTGCCCTCACTGATCCCGGTCGTGATCGCGCTGGTCTTCGCCGGCTCGGGTGCGCCGCTGTTCACCCTGATCGCCACCGCGGTCATCGTGCCGTTCGTGACGGTGGTGCCCTGGCTGACCACGCGCTACCAGGTCACCGATGAGCACGTCCGGGTGCGCAGCGGGCTCGTCACACGCAAGGTCGCGACCGCGCGCCGGGACCGCATCCGCAGCGTCGACCTCACCGCGTCCCCGGTTCACCGCGTGCTGAAACTGCAGAAGGTCAAGATCGGCACCGGAGGGGACGACGAGTCGTCGGCGGTCGTCCTCACCGCACTCACCGTCGACGAGGCGCGGGCGCTGCACGACAATCTGATGGCCACGCGCACCCTCCAGGGACCGTCGGCGCTCGCCGGCACCGACCCCGACGACCCGACCGCCCCGGTGGCGGCCGAGCACCCCACGGTCCTGGCGCGGTTCCAGACCTCGTGGCTGCGCTACTCCCCCTTCTCCGTCGCCGGGCTCGCACTGGCGGCGGGCGCCGCCGGCCTCGCCGTGCAGATCGCCAACGACGCCGGGGTCTTCGCAGAAGGGATCGGATTCGCGCGCGATGCCGTCGACTCCGTCCGCGAGACCGCGATCGGACTCGTCGTGCTGGGTGCCTGTCTGCTCGTGATCGTCGTCGGCGGAATCCTGTCCGTCCTGGGGTACGTCCTGAACTACTGGAACTTCCGGCTCCTCCGCCATCCCGACGGGACCCTCCGCACCGAACGCGGACTGCTGACCACCAACGCGATCAGCTTCGACGAACGGCGCATCCGCGGCAGTCACCTCACCGAGCCGGTCCTCATGCGCCCACTCAAAGGCGCTCGCCTGCAGGCGATCGCCACCGGCAGCACCAAGCACCCGCTTCTGCTGCCACCGGCACCGATCGACGAGGCGATGCGGGTGGCCGGTCTGGTCACCGACGAACGCACCGAGCTCACCACGCCGCTCGTCGGACACGGCGTCACCGCCGGGCGGCGTCGGATCAACCGCGGATTCCTGTCCGGCGCAGTCGTGCTCGTCGTCATCGGCGTCGCGGTACTCACGCGCGCCCTCCCGGCGCCATGGCTGGCGGTGGGGGTCATCGCCGTTCTCGGCTCGACCGCGCTCGGTGTCGTCCGCGCCCGGCACCTCGGGCATCGGCTGACCTCTCGCTCGGTGGTCATCGCACCGCCGAGCGTCGCGCGGCAACGCATCGTCGTCGACCGGGACGGTGTGATCGGCTGGGCCAGCCGTACGTCGCTCTTCCAGCGCCGGGCGGGCGTCACCACGTTGATTCTCGCGACCGCGGCGGGCGCCGAGCACTACGCACTCGTCGACGTCGACGACGAGACCGCGGCAGGTGTCGCCCGTGATGTCTCGCCCGACTGGATCCGCCCGTTCCTCGTGCCCTGACGACACCCGTTCAGGTCAGGGTCGTTCAGGTCAGGGGCAGGCCGACCGCGGCGGCGAGCAGGCCGAGCACCGCGCAGATGCCGAGGGTCCGGAGCACCGACTGCTTGAGCGGATAGATCAGGACGAAGGCGATCACGGTGATCACCACGGCCAACGGACGCAGGGTGTCGAGATGCGGGACCGCGAGGTGCAACGGCCCGGCGGTGACGACCGTGGTGTCCCGGAACAGCGTGTGCAGTGCGAAATACAGTGCGAGATTGGCGATCACGCCGACCACCGCGGCGGTGACGCCGTTCAGCGCGGACGTCAGATGCCGGTTGTTGCGGAGCTTCTCGATGAACGGCGCGCCGAGGAAGATGAACACGAAACTCGGCACGAACGTGACCCAGGTGGTCAGGAGTGCGCCGATGGTCGCCGCGACCCAGGGGTCGAGACCGCCCGGATCGCGATAGGCGCCGAGGAACGCGACGAACTGGACGACCATGATGAGAGGGCCGGGGGTCGTCTCGGCGAGTCCGAGTCCGCGCACCATCTCACCCGGCGTGACCCAGCCGTAGACCTCGACCGCCTGCTGGGCGATGTAGGCCAGGACGGCGTAGGCGCCGCCGAAGGTGATGAGGGCGGTCCACGTGAAGAACGTGCCCTGCTGGGTGAACACACTGCCCGTCCCCGTGGTCGCCACGACGATGCCCATCGGGATGATCCAGGCCAGCGCACCGACACCGAGGACCACCCCGGCGCGACGCCAGCTCGGGGATGCCGTGTGGATCGCGTCGTCGGCGATGATCGGCGCGGGCCCGTCGTCGGCGACCTCCTTCTGGGCGGCGACGACACGGCGGCCGGTCAGCCAGCCCAGGACGCCGGCCACGGCGATGACGATCGGGAACGGGACGGCGAAGACCGCCAGGGCGATGAACGCGGCGACCGCGATCGCGATCTGCACGGGCCCGGTGAGCGCCCGTTTGCTCACCCGCGTGACCGCCTGGGCGACGATGGCGAGCACCGCGGGGCCGATGCCGGCGAACAGGGCCGCCACGATGGTCGTCGCGCCGAAGGCGACGTAGATCGCCGACAGCCCGAGTATCGCGATCACCCCGGGCAGGACGAACAGGATGCCCGCGATCAGCCCACCGGCGGTTCCGTTGAGCAGCCAACCCACGTAGATGGCCAATTGCTGGGCTTCGGGCCCGGGCAGCAGCATGCAGTAGTTGAGGGCATGGAGAAACCGGCGCTGGCCGATCCAGCGCCGGTCATCGACCAGCGCTCGCTGCATCACCGCTATCTGACCCGCGGGACCCCCGAAGGTCTGCAGCGAGATCAGGAACCACGCGCGGGTCGCGGTCCGCAGCGAGACCCCCGCCGTCGGGTCGACGTGGTCACCCGACTCGACGGCCGCCGACCCTTCGGTCTCCGGCGGACTGTCCGCACGTCTCGACGCATCCGAACTCCCGGGTCGACCGGATCTCTCCGACATCGCCACTCGCACCCCTTCCACCACGCACCAACGTGCCCACGTCGCCGCGATCGTGCGGCTCCCAGCAGATGCAACCACGGTTACAATCCGATTGTCCAGGGTTGAACGCGCGGTGAGCGGCGGGTCACGACATCGACCGCTGGTGCATGATCGGATGGCATGCCGAGGAGGTGCTGGAGTGTCCGAAGACTGGGTGATGCTCGTGTATCGGGTTCCCCGAGAGCCGTCGACGCCGCGGATCGCGATCTGGCGCAAGCTCCGGAAGTACGGCGCCTACCAGCTGACCGACGGGGTGGTACTGCTGCCCGCCAGCGCCCGAACCCGCGAACAGCTCGAGTGGGTGGCCGAGGACGCGGTCAGCGCAGGCGGATCCGGCGAGGTCTGGTCGGCCGCGCCCACCAACCCGGCCGAGTTCGAACGCATCCGCGCCGAACTCCAGTCGGCCCGCGGAGCCGAGTACGCGGAGATAGTCGTCGAGGCGCAGCAGGCGGAAGACCATGCCGACCCCGCGAAACAGCTCGGCGTCCTGCGTCGCAGGTTCCGTGAGATCACCCGACGGGACCACTTTCCGACCGAGTCGCGCGAGACCGCCCGACAAGCACTTCGCACACTGGCCGACCGACTCCTCGAGACCGAACCGGCGAGGCCGTCGTGAGGTGGGCGACCCGGGCCGGCGTACACATCGACCGGGCGGCGTGCGCGTGGCTGATCCGCCGGTACGTCGATCCCACCGCGGAGTTCGTCTTCGTCACCAGCGCAGACGAAGTCCCCTCGGACGCAACGCCGTTCGACATGCGCGGGGTCGAACTGGGCCATCATGACGGCGACTGCACGTTCGAGACGATCCTGAAACGGTACGAACTCACCGACCCGGTCCTGTGGGCGATCGGAGAGATCATCCACGAAGCCGACATCGAGGACGACCGCTACGACGCGCCGGAAGCGCCGGGCCTCGATGTCGTGTTGCGCGGCCTCTCCCTCATCGGCGACGACGAACACACCCTGTCGGTCTCCGATGCCGTCTTCGACGGTCTGTACGAGTACTTTCGCCAACGCACCCTCACCGGCCGCGAACCGTCGTAGTCAGCCGCGGGGCGCGTCGGAGCACCCCGTGAGACGATTCGCCAAAACCGTCCGACCCACTTCGACGCTGTGGTAGACATCACAGCAGATAAGTCAACGCTGACTGTTCTCCACCGTCGCGGACAGTCGTCGACAAAGGGGTCATGGGGATGTCGGACGCCACTTCCACTTCGAACAGCAACTCGCCGAACAGCTTTCCGCGGCGGTCCATGCTGCGCGGATCGGCTGCCGCCGCAGTCCTGGCCGGTACCGCAGTGGCGCTACCGGGCGTCACGGTTCCCTCTGCGCGTGCGGTGCCACGACACGGCACCGGCCGCGGACGCGACGTCGCGATCTTCGGCGGCGGGATGGCCGGCTTGTCCGCGGCGCATGAACTCGTCGAGCGCGGCTTCGGGGTCACGGTCTACGAGCCGTCGCGCCTCGGCGGCAAGGCCTACAGCCACGACGTCCCCGGCACCGCACGGGGTGGTCGCCTCGCACTCCCCGGCGAGCACGGTTTCCGGTTCTTCCCGGGTTGCTACCAGCACGTGCCGGACACCATGGAGCGAATCCCCGTCGGCAACAGCAACGTTCGTGACCGTCACCTCATCGACGTCGAGTCGGCGGTCATCGCCTTCGACGACGCCGGGTACGCCCCGACCACCGCCCCGGCATCGATCATGGGTTTCGTCCAACACGCGAACGAGATCGTGACGCTGGACAACCTGCGCAACGCGTTCATGACCGGACTCAAGTTCGTCGTCGATGTGCCGCCTCCCGAACTCGCGTTCTTCGTCACCCGCGAGCTGATCATCGCGACCAGTTGCACCGAACGTCGAATCGGCCAGTGGGAGAACCAGTCCTGGATGCAGTTCGTGAAGTCCAAGGGCAAGTCACGGGCGTATCAGCGATATCTCGTGGGCGCCCTCACGCGAGCGCTTGTCGCCGCCAAACCCGACACCGCCTCGGCACGGACGATCGGCCAGATCGGACTGGCGCTGGCCACCTCGGCGACCGGATTGATCAGCGGATACGACGCCGGGCTCGTACACGGCGGCGTCGACCGGATCCTCAACCGCCCCACCAATCATGCGTGGATCGACCCGTGGGTGGCCCACCTCCGCGGTCGCGGCGTCCGCTTCGAGATGGGGACCGGCCTGGCGCGACTGAATCTGACGCGCGGCCGGATCAGTGGAGCGCAACTCACCTCCGGCGCCCCGGTCGATGCCGATTGGTATGTCGCCGCGATGCCCATCGATCGCCTCCGTCCGTTGTTGTCGCTCGAGTTGGTCACGGCCGACCCGTCGCTGGCCGGTATCCACGCTCTCAAGGACGACTGGATGGTCGGCATCCAGTACTTCCTGTCCCGGCGCGCCGACATGCCGCCGAGCCACATCGCCGCGCTGGGTACCCCCTGGGCTCTGACCGGCCTGTTCCAGGCCCGCCCCTGGAACGTCGACTTCGCGCGCACCTACGGTGACGGACGAGTGAAAGATTGTCTGTCCATCGACATCTCGGAGTGGGAGAAGCCAGGCATCCTCTACGGCAAACCCGCCAAACAGTGCACCCGGCAAGAGATCGCGCGGGAAGTGTGGGCCCAGATGAGCCGAGCGATGAACTCGGGGGCCCGGAAGCTCCTGCGTTCGGAGGAGATCGTCACCTGGTCTCTCGACCCCGGGATCACCTGGTCGCCGTCCATCGCCAACGCCACACCGCTCATGGTCAACACCGCCGGCTCGTACAAGAACCGGCCGAACGCCTACACGTCGATTCCGAATCTGTTCATCGGCGGCGACCACGTCCGGAGCAACATCGATCTCGCGACGATGGAGGGCGCCAACGAATCCGGCCGCCGGGTGACCAACGCGATCATCGCCGCGGCCGACAGCCCCGCCCGCGCGGCGACCGTCTTCCCGCTCTGGGAACTGCCGATGCTCGAGCCGCTGAAACAGATCGACCGCGATCGTTACCGCGCGGGCCTCCCGCACATCCTCGACGTGTGAGGCCGCGGGTCATCCGCGCCGTGCCGAACTACGATCCTCGTGTGACCACCTCTCCCGGCGCCCCGCGCGCGCGGCAGCAACGCAGCGGGGTCACGCAGACCCGCATCCTCGATGCCGCGATCCGAGTCCTCGTCGATCGCGGATACGCCGCCGCGAGCACGGTCGCGATCCAGAACGAGGCGGGCGTGAGCCGGGGCCGGTTGTTGCACCACTACCCGTCGCGGGACGTCCTGCTGATGGCGGCCGTCGGACACCTCGCCCGCACCCGCATCGCCGAACTGCCCAGCCACGTCGAATGGCCGGCCGATCCGGTCGAGCGCATCGCGCTGGCCACCGACGTCGGGTGGTCGACGTTCCATCAGCCGTACTTCGTCGCGTCGATGGAGTTGTGGGTCGCGGCGCGGACGAATGCCAATCTGCGGACGGCATTGCTCCCCACCGAACGCGAGATCGGCCAGACCGTCCGGCGCGCGGTCGCCGGGTTCCTCGGTCCCGAGTTGACCGCGTCGCCGCGCTACGCCGCCCTCTACCCGCTGCTCCTGACGAGCATGCGCGGCGCGGCGACCACCTACCTCATCGACCGGCGCGACCCGCTGACCGACCCGCATCTCCCGCTGTGGCGAGACCTGACGCGCACCTACCTCCTCGGTGACGCCGGGTCCGCGGACCCCAGCGCCTCGAGCAGACGGTCGACGAACGGAACCTGAGCGGGGTTGAGCCGGGTCCGCGCGAGATCGACGGAACACCATTCGGCGCGGTCGATCTCGGGGAACGCCTGCATCCGTCCCGACCGCGGCGGCCACATCAGCTCGAAGGTGTTGCTGACGACCGACGCGACGTCGAGGTCGCCTTCGACGGCGAATCCGATCACCCGCTTGCCGCTCTTCAATCTGACCTCGCCGAGTTCGATCGGCGGGGCGTCGGGCACCGGGCTCCCGATCTCCTCGGCGTACTCGCGTCGCGCGGCGGCCCACTCGTCCTCGCCCGGTTCGACGAGCCCCTTGGGCACCGACCACGACCCCGCGTCCGGTTTACGCGCCCAGATCGGACCCCCGGGGAACACCAGGAGGACTTCGACGGCAGCGGCACCGTCGGCCGACGTCGTCCGGCGATAGAGCAGGATTCCCGCGCTGCGGCGGGAGGCGGTGGCCATCACGGATATATCTTGGCGGAAACGTCGCGGATACACGCTCGCGCCTTCACGGAAACGTGCGAACCGTAGAACACTGACCATGTCGGTTCTCGATGTCGTCAAGAACGGAAGGTCCGCCGCGCATCCCGTGGACGAGATCCCGCCGTTCATCAAGCTGTTCCCGCTCGGCCTCCAGCACGTCCTGGCCATGTACGCCGGGGCCGTCGCGGTACCCCTCATCGTCGGCGGCGCGATGGTCGGCGCCGGCCAACTCGAGCAGGGTGACATCGTCCACCTGATCATGGCGGACCTGTTCGTGGCGGGCATCGCGACGATCTTGCAAGCCGTGGGGTTCTGGCGGTTCGGGGTCCGACTCCCGCTGATGCAGGGCGTCACCTTCGCCGCGGTCGGCCCGATGATCACCATCGGGACGTCGTACGGCATCACCGCCATCTACGGGTCGGTCATCGCGTGCGGGTTGTTCATGATCGCCGTCGCACCGATCGTCGGGAGACTGATCCGTTTCTTCCCGCCGCTGGTCACCGGGACGGTCATCCTCATCATCGGGGTGTCGCTGATGCGGGTGGCGGCCGGCTGGTTCGGCGGCGGCACCGCCGCGGGCCCCGACTTCGGCGACCCGAAGAACATCGCCTTCGGATTCCTCACCCTGGCCGTCATCATCGGCATCGAACGATTCGCCCCCGCGGCGATCCGCCGGGTGTCGATCCTGCTCGGCCTGGCGGTCGGCACCCTGATCGCGATCCCGTTCGGCATGACGCACTGGGATCAGGTCGGCGAGTACCCGTGGGTCGGCATCCCGCAGCCGTTCCAGTTCGGCGCACCCACCTTCGAGGTCAGCGCCATCATCTCGATGATCATCGTCGGCGTCGTGATCATGACCGAGACCACCGGCGACATCGTCGCCGTCGGCGAGATCGTCGACCAGAAGATCACCCCGCGCAAGCTGGCCGACGGAATGCGCGCCGACGGCCTGGGCACCGCCCTCGGCGGCGTGTTCAACACGTTCCCCTACACGGCCTTTGCGCAGAACGTCGGCCTCGTCGCGATCACCGGGGTCAAGACCCGCCACGTCGCGACCTGCGCCGGCGTGATCCTGGTGGTCCTCGGCCTGCTGCCCAAGATGGCCGCCGTCGTCGAGGGCATACCGCTGCCAGTGCTCGGCGGGGCCGGAGTCGCTCTGTTCGGGATGGTCGCGGCCAGCGGCATCCGGACGCTCGCGAAGGCGAAGCTGAACAACACCAACATCCTGGTCGTCGCGATCTCCGTCGGTGTCGCCATGCTGACCGAGGCCAAGATCTACTACACCGACCGCGAACTCGGCGAAGCGCCGGTCAACGTGGTCCTGGATCTCTACGCCCAGTTCCCCGACTGGTTCCAGACCATCTTCCATTCGGGGATCTCCGCGGGTGCGCTCACCGCGATCGTGTTGAACCTCCTGCTCAACACGCGCAGCGTTTCCGCCGATCCGGTCGACTACCACAACACCGGCGACATCGCGGTGGTCCGTGCACCCGACGGATCAACCGACCTGTCCGGCGCCGACGCCGTACGGGCCGCCGCCTTCGACCCGCGCGACGCATTGGCGGCCGCCGACCCCGACACCCCGCCCGACACGCTCCGCTACCTGGCCGACCACGACGCGTCGCTGCACCCGTTCATCGTCACCAATCCGGCTGCGCCCAAGGATCTGGCCGACCACATCAAGAGCCTCGGCGACCCGAAGGTGTTGCGGCTCTTCGACACCTGGGACGGTTACACCTCGGGCGGGTTCTCGCGGCGCGGTTCGTGACGGGCTCGGTTTGGACCGTGGTCGGTCGTCATCCGGCCTGCTGTTTCGCGTAGTTGCTGGCGCCGTAGAAGTCCACGAGGACCACGGGATCGTCGCCGACCACCCAGGCGTCGTGCCCGGAGGGCAGGGACGTGATCTCCCCGGGACCGGCGTCGAACTCGGTGCCGTCGGCCATCGCGATGTGCAGGACCCCGGAGACGTGATACTGGAAGTGCGGTGCCTCACACAGCTCGGTGCCGGCGATCGGTTTGACGTCGACCGACCATCGCCAGCCGGGCTCCAGGGTGAGCCGGCCGATGTCCGAGGTCCCGACGGTCAGTATGTCGACATGTCCGTGCCCGAAGGTGCGCACCTCGTCGGGTTCGGCGAAGGCGCGGTGTTCGGTCCGGTGCTCGATGCTGGTCATGATCCCTCCCGGTGATCGCGTACGAAACGCCCGACCCCGACGACAACGGTAGGCCGCCGACCTTGCGTTTGTACTGCGACGACCGCACGATCGCGCAACGGTCGGGCCGCTCCCGAATCCCGCGCACCGCGCCCGGTTCGGCCTATCGTGGAACCCATGTCCCCCAGTTCTGATCCCGAGCCGATCGACGACGACGGGCGCATCGTCGACCCCGACCTGCCGCACGAGTGGCCGCACGATTCCGCGTTCGCGTTCGGCGATTCGACTCCCATCGGCGAGACGGACCGGCTGGCCCGCGAACGGGCCGCGTACGAGGCCGCGAGCCACGGGAGCGACCTCAATCGCGGACACGCCCTGGGCGGCTCCGCCGGCACCACCGAGGGGCAGTAGATGGAGGTCCTGGCCAGCCGGGTGCTCCTGCTCTCGGCCGATCCCGAACGCCTGCAGTCGTTCTACCGCGACCGGCTCGGTCTGCCGGTCCACCGCGAGTATCCGGGTGGTGTCGTGTTCTTCGCCGGCAACGGGCTCATCGAGATCTCGTCGCACATGAAGACCGACGAGCCGGCCCCGTCCAGCGATTCGGTTCTCTGGCTTCAGGTCCGGGACGCCGAGGCCGTCGCCGACGAGTTCCGCGACCGTGGCGTTCCCGTGACCCGCGAACCGCGCACCGAGCCGTGGGGTCTCATCGAGATGCACGCGACCGATCCCGACGGCCGGACCCTGATCGTCGTCCAGATCCCCGCCGATCACCCGCTGCGCAAGGACACGCGATAGATCGGGAACCCACCGCCGTGGACGGCCCATCGGCGCCGGGGAACGTGAGCACCCCATGACAGACTGGACGCCATGAGTTCCTGGAACGCGCCGACGATCACCAAAGGCGGCCTGGATGCACCCGCCGGAGGCGGCCTGGATGCAACCGTGGAGTTGCCGGGTTCCAAATCGATCACCAACCGCGCTCTCGTCCTCGCCGCCCTCGCCGACGGGCCGTCGACCGTCCGTGGAACCCTCCGGAGCCGCGACACGAACCTGATGCTCGCCGCGCTCGAGGCCCTGGGCGCCGAGATCCGCATCGACCCCGCGAGCGAGACCACGGTCTCGATCGTGCCCGGACCCCTGCGGGGTGCCGCGATCGACTGCGGCCTCGCCGGGACCGTGATGCGGTTCCTGCCGCCGGCCGCGGCCCTGGCCACCGGGCGTGTGGTCTTCGACGGCGATCCCCACGCGCGCGAACGGCCGCAGACCACCATCCTCGACGCGTTGCGCGGGCTGGGTGTCGCCGTCGACGGCGATCGGTTGCCGTTCACCATCGACGCCACCGGCACCGTGCCCGGCGGCGAGGTCACCATCGACGCATCCGGGTCATCGCAGTTCGTATCGGGGCTCCTGTTGTCGGCGGCCCGGTTCGAGGCCGGCGTCGTGGTCCGGCATGTCGGCGCGGCTGTCCCGTCGACCCCGCACATCGACATGACCGTGGAGATGCTGGCGACGGCCGGCGTCGTCGTCGACACCTCCGAACCGAATGTCTGGCGCGTTGCCCCGGGACCGATCGCGGCCGTCGACTGGACGGTCGAGCCCGACCTGTCGAATGCGGCCGCGTTCCTCGCCGCGGCAGCCGTCACCGGCGGTACCGTGCGGGTGCCGTACTGGCCCGCCGTGACCACCCAGCCCGGTGCACGGATCGCGGACGTCCTCGCCGCGATGGGTTGTGCCGTCGAGCATCTCGACGGCACGCTGTCGGTTCGCGGACCCGCGGTACTCAAGGCCGTCGACCTCGACCTCCGCGACATCGGTGAACTCACCCCCACCATCGCCGCGCTGTGCGCGCTCGCCGACGGGGAGTCGGTGCTGTCCGGAATCGCCCATCTCCGCGGCCACGAGACCGACCGGCTCGCCGCGCTCACCACCGAGATCACCCGCCTGGGTGGGACATGCGCCGAAACCGGCGACGGACTGCGCATCACCGGCACCGCCGGTTCCCCGTTACGCGGGGGTACCTGGGAGTCCTACGCCGACCACCGGATGGCCACCGCCGGAGCAATTGTCGGCCTGGTGACACCCGGTGTGGTGGTCGCCGACATCGAGACGACGAGCAAGACGCTGCCCGACTTCCCGGGGATGTGGCAGCAGATGCTGGGGCGCGCATGAGCTCTCGAGGACAGGCGCGCCGTTGAGTCGCCGCGCGGCGAGCTACGACGAATCCGACGTCCGGGTCCGTCCCGGGAAGGGCACCCGACCGCGCACCAAGACGCGACCGTCGCACGACGACGCCGAGCAGGGCATGGTGGTCTCGGTCGATCGCGGTCGCTGGGGCGTGGTGCTCGACGGCGACCCGGATCGGCGCGTCGTCGCGATGCGCGCCCGCGAACTGGGTCGCACTCCGATCGTCGTCGGCGACGACGTGTCCGTGGTGGGCGACCTGTCCGGCCGGCCCGACACGCTGGCGCGCATCGTCCGGGTGGCCGACCGTCGAACGGTGTTGCGCCGCACCGCCGATGACTCCGATCCCTACGAGCGGATCGTCGTGGCCAACGCCGATGCACTCCTCATCGTGACCGCCATGGCGGATCCACCGCCGCGCACCGGATTCGTCGAACGCGCACTGGCCGCGGCCTACGTGGGCGGCCTGTCCCCCATTCTGTGCCTGACGAAATCGGATCTCGCCGATCCCGCCGAATTCACCGCGGCCTTCGCCGATCTCGACCTGCCGGTGGTGTGCGCGGGCCGCGACGACCCGCTCGACGCGATCCTGTCGACGTTGCGCGGTCGGATCACCGCGTTCATCGGCCACTCCGGGGTCGGCAAGTCCACTCTGGTCAATCGTCTTGTCCCGGACGCATATCGGGCGACCGGCGTGGTGTCGGGAGTCGGCAAGGGCCGGCACACCTCCACCCAGTCGGTGGCGTTGGCCCTGCCCGACGACGCCGGCCCGCGTGGCTGGGTCATCGACACACCCGGCATCCGGTCGTTCGGACTCGCGCACGTCGGACCCGACGACATCGTCGCCGCCTTCGACGATCTGGACGCCGCCATCGAGGAATGTCCCCGCGGCTGTACACATCTGGGCCCACCGGCGGATCCCGAGTGCAAGCTCGACGAGCTGATCGGCCACTCGTATCGTCGCGCGATGGCCGTGCGCCACCTCCTGGTGGCGGTCAGCGGCGGCGAGGGCGACGCGGCCGAGGAGCCCCGTTCGCCGGAGTGACCGAGTGGCGCGCTACCACCGTCGACGCCGGGCGCGCAGCTCGCGGATCGCGGTCTTGAGGCCCGTGGCGCGGGGGGTCATCCCGGCGAAACGCCGCTCCGACGCGGTTTCCGGGGCATCATCGGCGGTGTCGCGCAAGAACGAGTCGGGCAGGGCCAGCTTGTTGATCGTGCGCAGCGTCTGAAGATACTGCACCACAATCGATCCCGTGGTGTAGGGCAGATCGTACTTGTCGCACAGCGCGCGCACCCGCACCGCGATCTCGGCGTACCGGTTGCTCGGCAGGTCCGGGTACAGGTGGTGTTCGATCTGGTAGCAGAGATTTCCGCTGAAGAAGGCCATCGCGGGTCCGGCCTCGAAGTTCGCCGTGCCGAGCATCTGGCGCAGATACCACTGGCCCTGCGTCTCGTTCTCGAGTGACTCCGCGGTGAACTTCTCCGCGCCGTCCGGGAAATGACCACAGAAGATGACGACGTAGGCCCACACGTTGCGAATCAGGTTGGCACTGAGGTTCGCGGTCAGCGTGTGCTTGAAATTCGGTCCCGACAGCGCGGGGAACAGGACATAGTCCTTGGCCAGCTGCTTGCCGACCTTGCGCGCGAACACCTTCAGCTGCGGGATCGCGACCTCTTTGGGCTTCTTCCCCGAGATCGCGTCCTTGATGTCGAGGTCGTGCAGACCGATGCCCCACTCGAACAGCGCCGCGAGCAGGATGTTGGTGACCGGCTGCAGGAGCTGCTTGGGCTTCCACGGCTCGTCGCGCGTGACCCGCAATGTCTTGTAACCGACGTCGTGATCCATGTCGAGGACGTTGGTGTACTTGTGGTGGATGTAGTTGTGCGAGTGCTTCCAGTGCGGGGACGCGCACACCATGTCCCATTCCCAGGTGGTCGAGTGGACCTCCGGGTCGTTCATCCAGTCCCACTGCCCGTGCATCACGTTGTGCCCGAGCTCCATGTTCTCGATGATCTTCGAGAGCGCGAGCGCTCCGGTCCCCAGCAGCCACAGGGGCCGGGAGCGGCTGCCCAGCAGCGCGGCGCGGCCCGCGACCTCCAGGGCGCGATGCGCGAAGATGGTGCGCCGAAGATATCGGACGTCACGCATGCCGCGGTCCGCCTCGATCTCACGGCGGAGCGCGTCGAGCTCGGCGCCGAGTGCTTCCACGTCGGCGTCGGTCAGATGCGCGTACTCGTTGATATCAGTGATTGCCATTGCGCCTCATTATGCCCCTGTTGAGGCCACTGCCTTGGTCTCGATGTGTGCCGGCCGTTTGACCTGCGCCGATCAAGCGGCCTGCTCGTCGGAGCGGGTGCCCGACGTATCGGCGCCGATCCGCGAACGAAGCGAGCGGAGCGAACCCTGGTCTCGCCGCCGGGAGCGGAGCGACGCGATGGCTGAGCGCAGTCCACGACGCGTGCCGGTCGTCTCGTCGATCGTCGCCTGCAGACGCGCACCTTCGGGCAGCCCCTTCTTGAAGCGGCGTTCGGAAGCGGTCTCGGGTGCGTCGTCCGCGGTCGCCGACAGGTACTTGTCCGGCAGCGAGAGCTTGGCGATGGTCCGCCACGCCTTCGCGTACTGCACCGGGAACGGACCCGAGGTGTACGGGAGGTCGTACTTGTCGCACAGGGCCCGCACGCGCACCGCGATCTCGGCGTACCGGTTGCTGGGGAGATCGGGGAAGATATGGTGCTCGATCTGGTACGACAGGTTCCCGCTCATGAAGGCCAGGGGGAATCCGGCGTCGAAGTTGGCGCTGCCGAGCATCTGGCGCAGGTACCACTCCGCCTGCGTCTCGTTGTCGATGTCCTGCTTGGTGAACTTCTCCGCGCCGTCCGGGAAGTGACCGCAGAAGATGACTGCGTTGCTCCACACGTTGCGGATGACGTTGCCGAGCGCGGTCGCGGTCGCAGCCTTGGCATACGCTCGGCCGTAGCCGACCTTGTGCCCCGTCGTGGCGCTGACCAGCGCGGGATAGGCGAGATAGTCCTTGGCGACCTGCTTGCCGATCTTCGACAGGACCTCGTTGCGATTGCGCCGGAACTCTTCCTGGGCCTCCGGGGTCTTGCGCTTCTTGCCCAGCTCGAGGTGCTGCACGGCGACCCCGTACTGGAAGGCGAGCGCGAGAATCGTGTTGTACACGAGATTTCCGTAGTTGAACGGACGCCACCGCTGATCGCGCGTGACGCGCAGCAGTCCGTAGCCCACATCGTCGTCCATGCCCAGCACGTTCGTGTACTTGTGATGGATGTAGTTGTGGGTGTGCTTCCAGTGCGCCGACGGGTCGGTGTTGTCCCACTCCCAGGTGGTGCTGTGCACCTCCGGGTCGTTCATCCAGTCCCACTGCCCGTGCATCACGTTGTGCCCGAGCTCCATGTTCTCGACGATCTTCGCGACGCCGAGGGCGCACGCACCCGCCCACCAGGCCGACTTCCGAGTCGAACCGAACAGCAGGGCGCGGCCGGTGACCTCCAGCCCGCGCTGGAATCGGATCGTGTTGCGCAGGTACCGCGCATCCCGCTCACCACGGTCGGCTTCGATGTCGGCGCGGATCGCGTCGAGTTCGGCTCCCAGAGCGGCCACGTCGGACTCGGTCAGGTGCGCGTATTCGGGGATGTCGGAGATCGCCATACGTGTGGTTCCCTTCGCCGGTGGTCGGTCGATGGCGCGACTTCGAGGTGCGCGTGTCGACCGCTGCCTACGCCTACGTTTCCGTAACTTACGCAAGCGTAGGTTGGCGACGGCGTCGTGTCCAGTGAGTGTGACGAACCGGGACTCAACCGATCAACGGAACGGGTTCCGTGCCGGCGAGGAAGCTGCACAATCGACGCGAGACAGTGGATGGTCGACGGGGCGGGACTAGTCAGTCCTTGCGGTCGGCCTCGTAGTCGTCGCGGAACAGCTCGAATCCCACGAGGTCCTCGAAGACGCCGTCGGACCGGGCGGCGAGTTTCTGTGTGCCGAACTCGCGGAAGCCGGCGATGCGGGCGAGCTTCTTGCTGCCCTCGTTGCTGTCGGCGGCGAAGAGGGTGAGGCGGCGAAACCCCAGCTTGTCGAAGGCGTACCGGACCGCAGCCGGAAATGCCTCGCCCAGAACGCCTTTGCCGCGGGCCTCGGGGTGCGTGTAGAAACCCGCCTCGGCACCGGTGACCTCGTCGATGTGCAGCAGGGTGATGTCGCCCAGGTAGTCGTCGGTCTCGCGATCCGCCACCGCCCAGGTGCATGTCGTGCCCTGCGCGGCCGTCCACCACTTGCGGAGGCGTTCGGCCGCAGCGTGTTCGAGTTCCAGCGGATCGGGGCGCGCGAACAGGTACTTGCGCGACACCGGGTCGTCGAGCGTCTCCCGGATGCGCGGGTCGTCGGTCTCCGCGAGCGGCCGCAAGCGGAACCGCTCGGTCTCGAAAACGTCTGTCCGCCAATCGGTCTTGGGATGCTGAGGATCGCCTGCGTGCAGCGATCCGACCCAGGCGTCGCGAATATGACCGCGGACCTCGATGCCGTTGGGAACCGCGGCGTCGAGACGGAAACCGCAGGAGTGGGCCACCCGCAGCGCGTCGATGTTGCCGGCGACGGTCGTCCATCGGACGACCTCTTTGTCCGCCTCGGTGAATGCGTAGTTGACGGCCAGCAGGACGGCGCGCTTCATCACGCCCCACCCGCGGGCGTCGGGGTGCAGGTCGTAGCTGAGTCGGGTGAGCGGTCCCTCGCCCTCGATGTCGACGGTGCCGACGAACCGGCCGTCGAATTCGACGGCCCACAACATCCGGGTGCCCTGCGCCCAGCTGCGCGGCGCGTAGTCGAGGGCGAAGCGCTCGGCTGCCGCACGACTGTACGGTGCCGGGATCGGTGTCCATCGCATCATGGCCGGATCCGCCGCGAGTTCGACCATCCGGTCGAGGTCGTGGGGCTCATGCGGCCGCAGGGTGACGCCTCCGTCACTCAGGACGGGGATCTCGCTGGGGACCGGGGCCTCAGCGGTCACTGGTGCCTTCGCCGGCGTTTCCACAGCACGATGTCCTCTCGCCACGCACGTCGTTCACCCTACCGGCTCACCGCTGGGCGCGAGCCACACGAGACGAAGACGCTGCTCAGACGGCGAGGGTGCAGTCCCCCGCCGCAGCGGAAACACAGGTCTGGATGCGTTCGCCCTCGACGTGTTCGACGCCCGAGCGCAGGTCCCGCACACATCCCTTGTCGAGCATCACCACGCAGCTCTGGCAGATCCCCATCCGGCATCCGAACGGCATCATCGCGCCCGCGGCCTCCCCCGCCTCGAGCAACGTGGTCGCGCCGTCGACAACCGCCGACTTCCCGGACCGGGAGAACGTGACAGTGCCGCCCTGGGCCCCGACGACGCCGCGTTCGAGGGCGAACCGCTCGATGTGCAAGTGCTCGGTCAGGTGCGCCTCCGCATAGAGGCGCTGCAGGCCGTCGAGGAACCCGGCGGGTCCGCACGCCCAGGTCTGACGTTCGCGCCAGTCGGCGCAGAGGGACGGCAGCACTTCGGGAGTGATCTGCCCGTCGGATCGCGTGTACTGCACATGCAGGTCGACGACGCCACTGTCCGCCAGGTCCCGGAGTTCGTCGGCGAAGAGCAGGTCGGCCGGCGTCGGCGTCGAGTGCACGAGTGTGATGTCGGTGCGCTGGTCGCGGTGTCGTGCGGTGCGCAGCATCGAGATGATGGGCGTGAGTCCGCTTCCGGCGGTCACGAAGAGAATCTTGGCCGGCAACGGGTCCGGCAGCACGAACTCCCCGCGCGGTGCGGCGAGCCGGACGACCGTGCCGGGCCGGAGACCGTTGACCAGGTGACTGGACAGGAAGCCCTCGGGCATCGCCTTGACCGTGATCGAGATCGTCTTGTCGTTCGCCGACGAGTCCGGAGTCGAGGTCAGCGAATAGGAACGCCACGCCCAGCGGCCCTCCATCAGGACGCCGATGCCGATGTACTGACCCGGGGCGTAGTCGAACGAGAAGCCCCAACCGGGCCGGATGCGGATAGTCGCGGTGTCCTCGGTCTCCTTGGTCACCGAGACGACCTTGCCCCGCAGCTCGCGGGCCGACCACAACGGATTCGCCAGGTGGAGATAGTCGTCGGGCAGGAGCGGCGTCGTGATCCGGGTGAGCGCGGCGCGGGCCCACTGCGAGCCGCGGCTGCGGGCCGCGACGCCGGAAACCGGTTCCTCGAACCTCTCGAGCAAACCCATCTCACTTACCGCCTTCGACGTCGGGGAACGTGTCGGAGCCACCATAACCTACGCAACCGTAGGTTAGTGGTTCGGTTCAGAGCAGCTCGAGGAGGAACGGCAGTTCCTGAGTCGCGTACCACGCGAGATCGAAGTCCTCGACGTCGCCGACCGCGAGTTCGGCATCGAGGTCACCCATGTCGGCGGCGTCGATGACCACCACGGCCGCACGGACCTTCGGCTCCGCCTCGGCGACGTCGACATGCACCGACGCGATCGCCGACACCGGGACGGGCCCGGCGATCTTGACCACCGCGTCGTCCAGGTCGGGACGCAGTGTCACGTCCTCCACGTCGGCCGCGACGACCACGCGCCGGGGAGGCAGACGCGGGGTGTCCGCGGAGTCGGTGACCGCCTCGTCGGCGACCAGTTCGGACTCGGACTCGCGGTCGCCGGCCTCCGGGGCCTCCCCGGCGAGCAGGCGCAACGACGCACGCGCGGCCTCGCGCAGCGCGACTTCGGACAGCTCCTCGTCGTCCCCGGAGACGAAGGCCTCACGCAGCGCGGGCGTCAGGGCGAATCCCGTGCCGCCCAGCGGACGGAACTCGCCGTCGGTATCGAGCCGCAACAGCATCGCCAATGTCGCCGGCAGGTACACCCTCATTCGTCAACTACTCCCGTTCGGCCAGCGGTAGGGCTGGGTCAGCTCTTCTGGGTCAGCTCTTCTGGGTCAACTCTTCTGGGTCAACTCTTCGTGGGACTCGAAGACGTAGTCGGCCATCGCGGGCAGATCGGCGATGACCCCGCGGTCGGCGACGAAGGCGAAGTGCAGATGGTCACGGTACTCGACGACGCTGATCGCCAGCGCACGCTGCGACACGAGGGTGGGAATCGAGAAGACCTGGCGCACCGGTGCGCCGAGGACGAAACGGTCCGGCACCGGCGACGTGCTCATCGCCACCGGCACGTTGTACGCACGGCTGTTCAGCGACCGGAACGCCCGAGAGCTGATCTCCGGGAACGGCACCACACCCAGTTCGGGGAAGAGCGGGCTGGGACCGAGAGTCATCCGGCGCGGCGACTGCGCATATCGGTCGGCCAGGCCGGCCACCTGCGCCAGCCGAACGGCCGGATTACTCTCCCCCACCGGCAGATCGGTGACGAAACTCGGTTTGCCGACCCCGATCCACCCGGGTTCCGGCTCGGCCGTGCGCTCGACACCCGGGTCGCGTGCTGACAGCGGCACGACGACCCGCACGGTGTCGGCAGGGACCTCGGCCGGATCGAACGACAGCATCCACTTGCGCATGACGCCGGAGATGATGGCCAGCTCGACGTCGTTGATGGTGCAACCGTGATGCTCGGCGACCTTTGCGCACCCCCGTCGCGGCAGTGCGACGGTGGTGAAGGACCGGGTGGTGGTGCCCGCGTTGTTCAACGGACTGCGCGGCGCCGAATCGGTCAGTTGCGACACCACGTCCCCCACGCGCCGCACGGTCGTGCCGACGGCGGACCGCATCTCGGACACGATTCCGTTGCCGTGGAGCACTGTGTCCACGAGGTCGCCCGGACGCGCGAGCGCCTCGGCGAGGGCACCGGCGACGAGATGGGTGCCGCCCGGCGGCCTGCCCGGCATCCACAACTCCTCCGGCAGCGGTTCCGCTGTCTCGGTGTCGTCGCAGATGACCTCACTGATCTCCCGGCTTCCCGCATCATCGATGAGGCATCGGTGCGACTTGGTCAGGATCGCGAGTCGGCCGTCGGCGAGACCCTCGATGAGATACATCTCCCAGAGCGGTCGCGTGCGGTCGAGCGGCCGCGACATCACCCGGGCGACGAGTTCGTCGACGTCGACGGTTCCACCGGGGCGCGGCAGACCCGCGCGACGGATGTGGAAGTTGATGTCGAAGTCGGGGTCGTCGACCCAGACCGGGCGCGCGAGCCCGAGCGTCACCTCTCGGACAACCTGGCGATACCGCGGGATGAGTTGAAGGCGGTTCTCGACCAGCGAGACCAGACCCGCGTAGTCGAGCGTCGACTGCCGGAACGCTCGCCTGGCCGCGTCGGACGTTTCGGATCCGGTGTCGCCCGGTTCGGCGTTCTCCGCGGTGGCCTGCGCGGCCGCGGGATCGACGATCAGCAACGCCCCGAGGTGGGTCGTGGACCGCGAATCGTCGAGGAAGTAGTACATCGCGTCGCGGGGCGACAGACGGGTGACCACGACGCCGATCGTAGCCGCCGACGCGGATTTCCGTGGTCTGCGCAGGAGCCACCCGTCAGCCGAACTCGAGGGCAACCAGCTGCCACCGGTATTCCACTCGACCCAACGATCGCCGGCCCGGGTCCGCGGCGCCACGGACCCGGATCGGCTTGCGCTCGATGCGGCCCGCGAACGCCCGGAGCCGCCCACCTCCCTCGTACGAGCCGAACACCTCTGCGGCGCTGGGATCGCACACCTGGACGTGCACGCGCCGCAGCACGTTCCCGGTCGACACCTGCGCCACCGGCGTCGATGCGGTCCCCGGCGTCCCGGTTCCGGTCGACTCCGGAATCCGAAAGGCGTCGTGCCGGACGAGGGCTGCGACCTGGTCGGCTATCGCCGGCGACACGACGTCGCCGAGGTGCGCGACCGAGCGACGCCGATCGACCACCTCGAACAGCAGCCGGGACACCGCAACGGTGAAGCGGCGGGCCTCGGCCGCGGCGACCGCGGTCTTGCGCGCCGAACCGGCACCCGGAGCCGACCCCGGGAACGGCCGGATGGCCGTCGGAGTCGCAAGGCCGTGCGGTGCTGCCACCACCGGACCGGCGGGCTCGTACGGCGGCGCCGGACGAACCCGGACCCGCGGTGTCTGCTGCGACGGCCGCGATCCGTGCGGCCGCGACGTGCTCGTGGGTGCGAGTTCAGGACCCGCCAGGAGTGGACGCATGGGATTTGGACGCACGGGGCGGCGTCCCGGTTCCATCGAATCCGAGAAAAACGCCGACGGTCGGTCCCGGACATCTCCGGGAC
>NZ_JBHXVK010000016.1:0-113866 GCF_042672305.1 Gordonia sp. NPDC127522 | reverse complement strand
ATGCTCACCGACGGTGTGACCGCCCGGACGAGCGGTACCGAGTCCGAGGGCAAGGTCGAGGTCGTCGACGTCGCGCAGTTGCTGCTCGAGTCGGTCAAGCGCGACCGGACCGAGGTCAAGCTCGGCGGCCGGTTCCTCGGACCGCGTCCCACCCTCGCCGAGCCGGAGCCGGAACCCGAGCCCGAGAAGGTGCCCGCGGCGGCGACTGCGTCGGCCGCGACCACCGAGGCCGCGCCGAAGCCGAAGGTCGGCCTGGGCATGAAGGGCGGCAAGAAGCCGGGCGCGGCGGCCAAGACCGCGGCACCGGAAGCGCTCGACGAGAGCCCAGCCCACAAAGCCCCGGCCGAGAAGAAGCCCGCATCGAAGGGCTTCGGCATGAAGACCGCCGCCAGGCGGCCCGGCGCTACGAACAGGCCTTCCAGTACGGGTCAATCCTCTTCTTGATCCCGATCGCCCTCGATCTCGACAACCGGGTTGTCGATCGGGCTCGCCTTTTGAGCTTCGTCAGTTGATGGTGCTCGGTACTCGTCGTGTGCGGTGGTCTTGCGTGTTTCGTGGCAGTTCCAGTCGGGGTCGAAGCGTGTGACGCCGACGCTGCCGATTGCGAGTGGCGTTAATGAAGTTGTTTGATGAACCGGATGCCGGTGTGGGTCCAACCGTGGCGCTGGTAGAAGTCGTGCGCAGACTGGCGGTGGTTCCCGGAGTTGACCACTGCCCGCTGCGCGCCATGAGTGAGTGCCCAGGCCTCGAAGGTGCGGCACAGGGCGGTGCCGACCCCCGTCCCGCGTGCTTCGGTACTGCTGACCAGAGCGATCAGTTGCGCGGCCGGTCGGTCGTCTTCGATTGGGTGCACGAGATGCCCGGCGGCGAACCCCACCGGTACGCGCGCCGCGGACACAGCGATCCACGCCTGATAGGTCGGATCGGACTGCACACGTGTGAGGCGAGTGGCCAGTTGAGTGGTGGTAGCCGGGTGACCCAACTCTTCGAAGAGGTCTTCAAGCTCGCTGGCGTCGGCGGGTTCGGCGGGTCGGGTCACTATCGGGTCGCTGCTGGTGGCCTCACAGTCCATTCCTGGATCATCGCACCCGAGATACGTCGACGCCCACCGCTAATCACCGCTGAGATGTGTCGTGGTCATGCGGGTTTCGTGGCAGTTCCAGTCGGGGTCGAAACGGGTGACGCCGTCGAGTGCGAATCCGTGTTTGCGATAGAACGCCCTTGCGCGTGGGTTGTCGCGTAACACCCATAGGTAGGTGGGGGCGGCGGCGCCGCCCAGAACGGCGGTCATCAGCTTGAGGGCTATGCCGCTGCCGTGGTGGTCGGGCAGGACGTTGAGAGACCACAACTCGGTCGGTGCGGGCGGGTCGTCATCGCGGGCTGGACCGCTTGTTGCGAAGCCGACAATCTCGCCAGTGGCGGTGAGTGCCGCGCAGACGGTGCGGATTCCTCGCGCGGCCTGTGCTGTGTGGGTGCCGAGGGATTGGCGACGTCGGGCGAGTGCGTGGGCAACGTCGAAGGAATCGAGCTTGGTCTGGTCGACCATCCCCGGATAGGTGGCTTTCCAGATAGCGACGTGGGCAGCAGCGATCTGTTGCGCATCCTCAGGTCTGGCGTCGCGGATCACGTACCGATGCATAATGCCTGTCTCGCACACGGCGGGCTCCGGACCTGTTCTGCAATCGGACATACTGCGGCCGCAGAAGCAATGTCGACTCACGTGGCGCCCGAGGATGACAGTGTTGAGATACGCAGTGCTGCAATCAGTTCTCGGTACAGGGCGTCTTGGTTGAGGAGTTCGGTGTGGGTGCCTTGGGCGCGGATGGTGCCGTTGTCGAGAACGATGATGTGGTCGGCGTCGATGATCGTGGACAGGCGGTGGGCGATGGTGATGACTGCCCCGTGGGCGGAGAGTTGTCGGATGGCGGTGGTGATGGCGGATTCGGTGCGGGCGTCGAGTTGGGCGGTGGCTTCATCGAGTAGCAGCACATCGGGGCGGGCCAGCAACGCGCGGGCCACCGCGATGCGTTGACGTTCACCACCGGAGAGGGTGGTTGCGGCGATCTCGTGGTCGAGCCCATCGGGCAGTGACCGGACTTTATCGCTGAGGGCGACGGTGTCGAGGGCCTGCCATATGTCTGCTTCGGAAGCCTTGGAGGCGGTGTAGGTGATGTTGTCGCGGACGGTGCCCGGCACCAGCGGGGCGTCTTGTTCGACGTAGCCGATCCGGGATCGCACCGCGGGGATGGTCCACTGGTCGTAGGGGATGCCGTCGAGCAGGACCCGTCCGGCGGTGGGATTGATGAATCTCAGCAGTGTGGAGAGCACCGTAGTTTTGCCCGCTCCGGACGGGCCGACCAATGCCAGGTGACCGTGCCGCGGGACACGCAGGCTCACCGAGCGCAGCGCGGGCGGTTGATCGGGGGTGTAGCGGACGGTGAGGTTGTCGAACTCCAGCACCGGGCGGTGCGGGTTGATGCGATGATCCGCCCCCGCGCTGGGAGGGTCGGTTTCGCGTTCGAGTGTGGTGACTTCGTCGATGCGCCGGGCTGCGGCCAACCCTGATTGCGCGGACCGGATGCTCACCATGATCATTCCGATGGGTGCGTTGAGGGCGAACACGTACAGCAGGAAGGCGACGAGGCTGGGTACGTCGAGCGCGCCGGTTGATACCCGCCACGCACCCACGGTGAGCACGCTGATGAGCATCAGGTTGATCGCCAGCCCGCTGAATACGTCGGCGGCGGCTTCGAGCCGGATCGCCCGGACTCCGAGTGTGCGGGCGTCATCGACGTGGCGGTTAAGAGCTTCCAGCTCGCGGTTCTCGGCGCGTGAGGCCTTGACGGTGCGGATAGCGCGGACGGTGCCGTCCAGTCGCGCGCCGAGTTGGCCGAGTTGCTCTTGGACCTGTTGTTGCACACGAGACAACCTGGGCATCAACGCCAGCGACAACGCCAGCGTCAGCCCCATCACCACCGCAGCGACCGCGAGCAGGACGACATCGAGGTAGGCCATCAACGCCAGGCTGCCCACCAGAGACACGACCCCGTTGACCAGCAGCACGACGCTGCTGGTGGCGGTCTCTCGAATCAGGGTGGTGTCGGAGGTGACCCGGGAGGCCATCTCGCCGGCGGTACGGGTCGCGCCGATACGCGCCCGCAACAATGCGGCCAGCATCGACCGCCGGGTGGCGCGCACGATCCGCTCAGCCATCGCCCCGAGCATCACCATCTGTACATACCCGACTCCGGTGGAGGCCACCAGCACCGCCACCAGTACCAGTGCGGCCCCGAGGACCGAGCTGCGGGATTCCAGCCGCTCTAGCACTTCTCGCGTCACCAGCGGGCTGATCAACTGGGCGGCGGTACTGACCAGACCCAGAACGAGCCCGACACTGAGCACCGCCAGTTCTGGGCGCATCCACCGGGCCAGCAAACCCCACCCACCGTGCTCGGACACATCACTGCTTGTCTTCCCCGACATGTTCGCCACACTAAAGCCGCCATCAACTCGCTGTCGCGGCAAAGTCCTCGTCGTGGCGGCTGAACTCCTGGCGGCCTTGGCTCAGACGTGACGGTGGAACGCGAGACCAGCCGCCGATGTTGTCATCTCAACTCGGGGTGGCATCGGCTGGATCGCATGCCGTCCCCTGATGGTAGACAGCTTTCCATGCCGAGTCTCGCCGCCTCCATAGTGTGCAGCGCCGCGACAACCGCTCCTGGAAGCGCAAACGGTAGGTGACGAGATACACGTCGGTGGCAAGAGCCATGGAGCGAAAGTCAGTGATCGTCCAGGCTGCTTCATTCGGATCCTGGCCATCGCGATACCGCTGTTCGACGACGGCGAGGACGAGGTGTCGGGTGTACACCACTCCGGAAGCGCCTACCTCGAAGAAATCAGGTTCGAGCAGTGCTTCGACCGCCCAACGATCAGCTCGCGGCGGGAGGCGATGGAAGATCGGTTCCAGGTCGCCAATTCTCGATCTACCGCGGTATCGCTGCTCACGACTTCATCCTGGCAGGAAGCGGAAGCGCCGACACTCTAGATTGCTGAGCTGTTCACCCAGCTGACGGACTAGGGGGCGCGGCCGATCCAGCAGGTGGGTGGGCTGTCGTTGGCAGTCCAAGGTCGGTGTGTCGCCGGAGTCGGCGCTGCACTTCGGTTCTCTTGCCGCGCAGAAACGACAGGGTGAGGTCAATCCCTTCGATTTCGCCGATCCAGTTCTCGGTGTGGGCGCGGTCTCGTCGCTCGAGAAGGCTGGCTTCGATGTCGTCGAGGCGCGAGAGCATCTTGGGGTCGACGTGGATGGGTAGGCCGTTGTTGACCAGTTCAGTGGCGAACAGTCGGCGAAAGTCGTGGGGCCGGAAGTGAATTCCTTCGAAGCGGGGTCGGTGGTGGCGATGTCGGCGCACACGGCCCGCAGGTGTGTGCCGATCGCGCCGGTGGTCATCACTTCGATGCGTTGGCGGATGCGGCGTTAAAACAGGAACGGCTGCGGTCACTGGTGATGCGTTCGTAGTTGTCGTACCGGGTGGCCAGCGGCACCGCGGCTCGACCAGGCAATGATCCGGCGGATGATGCAGGCGATGACGTGGAACAGGTCCGCAGACGTGGGTACCACTCGTTCGCGGTCGGTCTTGGACGGTGCCACTACCAGTAGCGCCATGACGTCACTATTGGGCCGTCGGTACTGTCGCACGCTCAGCTGGGACAGTTCAGTCAGTTCTTTGATGCGTAGTCCGCTGTGCCGCAATGTTTCTACGATGGCCCCACCCCCCCCCCCAGAACGCGGCGTCTTCCGGTCGGGTGACATCGATGCCTATGTCAGCTTGGTGATCGTGCACCCGGACTCGTGGCGCGACGCCTTGAGCGGCGAGGCGGCGGTCCTCGCGGGAGTAGATGCGAGTGTAGGTCCGGTCGCCGACGGTGAACTGTTGCTGGTCATCGACATCGGTGGCGGTGTCGAGGAGGGTGCGCCACGTCTCGTCTCGTACCGGATTGCGACGGCGTCGATGAGTGCCGGTGGCAGCGGTTGCAGGGTGCGGATCGAGGGTGGGTTCTTTCGCGGACGCGGTGTCTGTGGTTCATCAGCATGCGGATGCCACTGCGTGGCACGGGGCAGTGCGCGGCCCAGTGCGCCCACTTTTCGGGTTCGTGAGTGACCCACAGGTTGATGTCGAAATACATGGTCCGCACCGCGCCGAGGACAGTTGCCCGGTCGGTGCGCGGGCTGGCGTCATCGCAGACCGTGATGTGTTCTCGCCACCGGGCGTAGAGCTCTTGGGAGATGCGGAGGTCGGTTTTCTGGGGTTGAACTGTTGGATCGCCAGCCAGAACAGCTTCGTGATGAGGTGTGCCTGTC
The DNA here is from genome assembly GCF_042672305.1 of Gordonia sp. NPDC127522. NCBI lineage: Bacteria > Bacillati > Actinomycetota > Actinomycetes > Mycobacteriales > Gordoniaceae > Gordonia > Gordonia sp. NPDC127522. The sequence goes on along the minus strand of NZ_JBHXVK010000016.1, from coordinate 108,504 downwards.
GTGCCAGGGAGGCGTAGTCGATCTCGGCGCCGCGGCGATCGAGGTAGACGATGAGGAGCTGCCGTACCGGCTGGCTGGCGACCGGATACTGGTCAACCATCAGTGCGGTTGTCAGCTGCGGTGCCCGTAGGGCACCCCGCAGCGTGGGTGGTGCTGAGGCTCGGAAGTGCCCGCATCCGTGCAGGATCTGCCAGGCCAGGTGTCCGACGTACTTGCCGAGGTGTTCACCGTTGCGATCGGTCAGTGAGCGTGTGCGGACTGCGTAGTCCATGAATGCTTCGGGTGTGAGATCGGCGAACGGGATGCCTTGGTAGGTCAGCGCGGCGCACACGTCGAACACGGCCCACCGTTCGAACTTGTCGCTGGCATCGGTCTCGTTGACGGCGGTGATGAAGCGCTCCAGCTCGGGATCGTTCTCGGCCTGGGCGAACTCGTGGGAGTAGCGCATCAGTTTGTTGGCTCGAAAGGCTTGCAATGTCGGGCGGATCACGCGCAGCGCGAACAGCGCTTCGAGACCCTGCGCGAACTCGGCGCGGGCAGTCGCTGTGCCCGTGGGGGAAGCGTCGCTGGCGGGCAACAGTTCAGTGTTGAGTTCGCATGCGTCCCAGCGTTGTTGCCACGTATCGCCGGGATAGCCCTTCAGGTAGTCACCGATCTAGTCCAGACCGCGGTTACGGCTGCGCCGCCGATGGACTGGCTCGGGCCACACGCTGGTAGCGGACCGACCGGCAGTACGGTCATCGGCAGCGAGAACGGCCAACCCGCATCTGCCGATCGGTGAACGCACTGCCGGGGAGGTCTCGACGGACTGAGGCGCTCACACCATCCCGGCGTCGTGCATGAGGATCGCGACCTGGACCCGGTTGCCCGCGTCGAGTTTGGTGAAGATGTGCGAGATGTGCGCCTTGACCGTCGCAAGACTCATGTAGAGCCGTTCGGCGATCTCGGCATTCGACGCCCCGCGGGCGAGCTCGACGGCCACATCACGCTCGCGTGCGGTGAGTCGGTCGATACGTTCGACCGCGGACGACGTCCGGTGACCGCCGCTGGTGACGACCTGCTTGATCAATGCGGCGGTCACCGAGGGACTCAGGGCCGGTCGACCGTCGAGCACCTGGTGGATGGCGGCGACGATGTCGTCGGGTGGAGTGTCCTTGAGGAGGAATCCGTCGGCACCCATCGCGAGTGCGCGGACGACGTAGTCGTCGGCGTCGAAGGTCGTGAGCACGATGATCGCGGGTGGCGAGGCCAGTGCCTTGAAGCGGCCGGTGGCCGCGATCCCGTCGAGGACCGGCATCCGCAGATCCATGAGGACGAGATCCACGGGCGCCGTGGCATGGGTGTCGAGGGCCTCCTGCCCGTTGCCCGCCTCGGCGACGATGTCGAGGCCGGCATCACCGCCGAGGAGAAGCCGGAGTCCGGAACGGACGAGGGGGTCGTCGTCGACGATCATGATGCGGGCGGTCATGACTGCCACGGTAACCAGACGTGCAACAGGAACCGTTTGTCCTCGCTCACGGTCACCGACTGCCTGCCGCCGTGCAACCCGACCCGCTCGGCCAGGCCGACGAGTCCGAATCCTGGTGTGGGACCGGCCGAACCCGCTGTCAGCGGTAGCGGATTCTCGACGAGCAGATCCACACCGTGCTCGGGTCCGCCCCGGATGTGCATGGTCACCGGCGCGCTCGGCGCATGACGCCGCGCATTCGTCAAGGCCTCCTGCACACACCGATACAGCGTGCGTGAGATCGCCGGGCCCAGCGAATTCACATCGATGTCGCAGCGGCTGTCCACACGCATCCCCAGCCGGCGCGCCTCCTCGATCAGCGCGGCCAGGTCCGGAACCCCTTGCGGTTCCTCGGGCGCGGCGTCGCCGGGCCCTTCGCGCAGAACCCCCAGCACCTCGCGCAGCTCGGTCAACGCCAGGTGCGACGTCTCCTGGATGGTCTGCGCCGTCTCGCGGATCTGCTCTCCGGACAGGTCCGAACGGTAGGCCAGTGCGCCCGCGTACATGCTCATCGCCGAGATCCGATGCGCGAGGATGTCGTGCATCTCGCGTGCGATCCGCGCCCGTTCGAGCGAACGCGCCTGCATCACCTTCGCCTGCTGTTCGGCCTCGGAGGCCAGCGCGCGCGCCTGCCAGCTGGCGAGAAGCTCACGGCGCGAACCTATGTAGAGACCCCACGCGACCATTGCCGCCGTCGCGACCGCCGTGACCGAGTAACTGATGATGACGGGATCGTTCGCCTCGGTCGGAGTGGCGAAGAAGGCGAGGGCGATGATCCCCGCGACAACGGACAACACCGCCTGCGGGATGATCTCGCGCCACCGACGCCGGGTCGACAGGGACACCATGGCGAGAATGCCCGGTCCGAGAGACGACGACGACACGATGGTCACGATGTTCGTGAACGTCGTGACCGGTACGGGATGGCTTCGGCGCCACCAGATGACGATGTAGGAGAGCACCCCGAGTGCGAGGTCGGCCACGAACCACCACCGGGCCTCGTCCCACAGGTACGACGCACGGGTGGCGAAGGTGCCGGCCGAGACGCAGAGCATCACCGCGAGCCGCCACAATCGGCCGGCCCACGTCATCGGTGGTTGGTACTGCTCAGGACGCACAACCGTCACCGTAGTCGGGCGCCGGTGGTGCCCGCGTCCTCCCGATGGGTGTCGACCCCTACGACTTTCGGTCGATACGACGCTGTCCGGAGGTCCGATGTGCGCGCCGTGCGGGAACGACACGATGGACGACATGATCACAGTGAAGAATCTGACGAAGCGCTACGGCGACTACGTCGCAGTCGACGACGTGTCCTTCACCTGCCGCCCCGGGCAGGTGACCGGATTCCTGGGCCCCAATGGCGCCGGGAAGTCGACGACGATGCGGATCATCGCCGGGCTGACGCCGCCGACGTCGGGGGTGGCGCAACTCTATGGCGTCGACTACCGGTCCATCCCGAATCCCGGCACACAGGTCGGCATCCTCCTGGACGCCTCGGCGCAGCACGCCGGCCGGACGGGCGCGGAGGTCCTGCGCCTGTCGGCGATGACCATGGGCATCGGCCAGGACCGCGTCGACGAGATGCTCGAGCTGGTCAGTCTCACCCCGGAGGAGGCCGGGCGACGAGTGCGCAACTACTCCCTCGGCATGCGCCAGCGTCTCGGTATCGCCGCAGCCCTGCTCGGGGACCCGAAGATCCTGATGCTCGACGAACCGGCCAACGGACTGGACCCGGCGGGCATCCACTGGATGCGAACCCTGCTGCGCGGGTACGCCGATCGCGGTGGCACGGTGCTGCTGTCGTCGCACCTGTTGCACGAGATCGAGATCGTCGCCGACGACATCGTCGTGATCGGCAACGGCCGGATCGTGGCCCAGGGCACCAAAGACGAACTGCTCGCCGGCGCCGGGACACGCGTCCGATCACTAGACGACGCGACCCTCGGCGAGGCGCTGAACGCAGCCGGGATCACCGTGCAGCGCAACGCCTCCGGCGGACTCGATGTCGACGCCGACCCCGTCGACGTGGGCCGCGCCGCGGCCGCCGTCGGCGTCGTCCTCACCGAGCTGCGGCCCGCGGACGGCGCTCAGCTCGAGGCGATGTTCCTGCAGCTGACCGCGGACACCCAGCGTGAACACACCACACTCGAAGGAGCAGCCCGATGACCCTCGCCGACTTCGGCACCCCCGTGCCACACACCGACGTGATCGACGTCGAGCGCCCCGGAATCCCGTTCTCCCGACTCGTCCGCGTCGAACTGCGCAAGCTCGTCGACACGCGTGCGGGTTTCTGGCTGACCGCCTCGATCGGAGTCATCGCGGCGATCGTCGTGATCGCGATGCTCATCGCGAACCGCAACAGCCCCGAGAACCTCAACCTCGGACAGTTCTTCGGGATGATGAACATCCCGACCGCCATCATCCTGCCCATCCTCGCGATCCTGCTCGTGACCGGGGAGTGGAGCCAACGTACCGCGCTGACGACATTCACCCTGGAGCCACGGCGGCAGCGCGTCGTCGGAGCGAAGCTGGTGGCGGCGCTCCTCACCGCCGTCGCGGCGGTCGCGGTCGCGCTCATCCTCGGCGTCATCGGCAACGGGATCGCCGGTCTGGCGTTCACCGATCCCGCCGGCTCCTGGGACCTCACGCTCGCCGGGTTCGTGAATTCGTTTGTGTCGCAGACCTTCGGCTTGCTGCTCGGTTTCGGCTTCGCCGCCCTGATCCTGAACACCCCGGGCGCGATTGTCGCCTACTTCGCGCTGCCCACCGCACTGACCGTGGTCAGTCAGCTGGTCCCGTGGTTCAAGGACAACCTCGGACAGTGGGTGGACACCGGCCTGACGAACGTGCCCTTTCAAGAGGGCGACTGGGCGACCGGGGGCGAATGGGCGAGGATGCTCGTCTCGGCAGTGATCTGGATCGGATTGCCCCTGGCGTTCGGGGTGCTACGGATTCTGCGGTCCGAGGTCAAGTAACGGACGCCGCTGGATGGCACGACGGTCACGGTCGCCGTAAGCGCCGCTGCCACACCGCGATCGGTGTTACGGTTTTCGGGTTCTCGAGAAAAGAGGAACCCACGTGTCGTCGACCACGCCCACCTCGCAACCACCTGCCGCTCCGGAACCGGACGAGGCACCGGTTCCGGAGCAGTCCGGCGCCACCGGCCCGGCAGAAGGAAAGAAGCCGTCGTGGTGGCGGCGGCGGCTCCACCGGTATTCCTGCGTCGGGTTGACGGTCGCGCTCGCCTTCCTGTGGCTGTCGGTGACGCCGTCGCTCCTGCCGCGCGGGCCGCTGTTCCAGGGCATCGTGAGCGGGGCCTCGGCCGCGGTCGGGTACGGCCTCGGTGTGCTGGTGTCCTGGCTGATCCGTTACATGATCTCCCGGGAGGAACCCTGGCCCGCGCCGATGCGCCGGCTCTGGGCGGCGCTGGGCCTGGCCGCGATCGCGGGCACGGTCGTCATGCTGGTCGCGTTCCAGCGGTGGCAGGACCAGGTCCGGACGATGATGGGGGTCGACCTCCTGTCCTGGACGGCCTACCCGCAGATCGTGCTCGTCGCCGTGGTGGTCTTCGCCCTCCTGATGACCATCGGGCAGGCGTGGGGCGACGGGGTCAAGTGGCTCGTCCGGAAGCTCAATCGCGTGGCGCCGCCGCGGATCTCGGCTTTCGCCGCGGCGACCATCGCGATCATCGTCACGGTGCTGGTCCTCAACGGCGTCGTCGCCAACTACGGTATGCAGGCGCTGAACTCGTCGTTCGCGGCGGTCAACGACGAGACGACTGCGGACTCCAGTCCGCCGACCACGCCGCAGCGTTCGGGCGGTCCGGGTTCGCTGGTGACCTGGGATTCGCTCGGGCGTCAAGGCCGGATCTTCATCTCGGTGTCGCCCACCGTGGAAGAGCTGAGCGCGTTCAACGGGTCCCCCGCCATGGAACCGATCCGCGCCTACGTCGGGCTCGGCTCGGGTGACGACCTGCGTGCCAATGCCGAACTCGCTGCGGAGGAACTCGTGCGCGCCGGCGGATTGCAGCGCAAACTCATCGCGGTCGCCTCCACCACCGGCACCGGATGGATCAACCAGGCGACGGTGGACTCGCTCGAGTACATGTACAACGGCGACACGGCGACGGTGAGCATGCAGTACTCGTACCTGCCGAGCTGGTTGTCGTTCCTCGTCGACAAGGAACGCGCGCGGCAGGCCGGGCAGGCGCTCTTCGAGGCGGTCTCGGAACGGGTGCGCGAGGTACCTGAGGCCCAACGCCCCAAGCTCGTCGTCTTCGGCGAGAGCCTCGGCTCGTTCGCGGCCGAGTCGGCATTCGGGACCATCCCGGCGCTGAGCGCGCGCACCGACGGCGCCTTGTTCAGCGGACCGACCTTCAACAACAAACTGTGGGTGGACACGACCGGGTCACGCGACGACGGCACCCCGGAAGTGTTGCCCACCTACGATGACGGTCGACAGGTCCGATTCATCGCCGACGCACCGGACCTCGACAACCCGACCACCGAGTGGACGTCTCCGTCGGGCCGCGCGGTGTATCTGCAGCACGCCTCCGATCCGATCTCGTGGTGGAACCCGCGACTGATCCTCCGCGAGCCGGACTGGCTCGAGGAGGAACCCGGACGCGACGTGCTGTCGGCGATGCGCTGGATCCCGTTCGTGACCTTCCTCCAGGTCAGCGCCGACATGGCGGTCTCGGTCGGCGTCCCGGACGGGCACGGGCACAACTACATGTCCGCGATCCCGGCAGCCTGGGCCAAGATCCTGCAGCCGCCGGGCTGGACCGAGGCCAAGACCGAACGTCTGATCCCCCTGCTGACGAGGGACTGATCGGCACCGCCGCCCGGTGGAGCAATTTCGGTCGGGCGGGAACGGCTTTCGCGGTTCCATACTCAGAGGGTGACCTCTTCCGACCGTGACCGTCTTCGGCAGCTTCTCGACGCGGTGCTGTCCGAGGACAACACCTCGCTCGACGACATGGCCTCGGGCGCCTATGCGTCGCCGTTCCACTTCACCCGGCAGGTCCGGCGCGGTGCCGGCGAGGCACCGGTGGCTCTGCGACGCCGCGTTCTCCTCGAACGTGCGGCGTGGCTCCTCCAGCGCGGACAGTCGGTGACCGACGTGGCCTTCGAGTCCGGGTACTCGTCGGTCGACGGCTTCTCGCGTGCGTTCAGCCGCGCCTTCGGACACAGTCCCGGCCGCATGGGTGCGGTGGGAGAGCACAGTCACTGGCTGCCGGCGCCGAACGGTATCCACTTCCACTCGCCCACTGCGCTGTACGTCGACAGCGGCTCACCCACGACCGAGGATGCGGGCAACGTGGTGATGCTCATGATCCGCCACGACCTCGACGACATCGAGGCGCTCCTCGACGCCGCGAAGGGGCTCGACGCCGCGTCGTGGACCGCGCCGCGTCTCGCAGGTAACCAGCTACTGTCCTGGAGTGGACCGGAAGAGTCTCTCGCAGAGGTCATTTCCCATCTGGTCGGCGACAAAATCCCCTGGTTGTCGACGATCGAGGGAGCCGACCTGCCGCCGGGCGCACCGACCGAACTGACCGACCTCATCGAGTTGCACCGCGACATCGCACCGCGCTGGCTCGCCCTGATCCGCGACATCGACCGACGCGGCGCGTGGCAGGACCGCGTGATCGACGCCTTGTGCGACCCACCTGAATCGTTCCTGCTCTCCCAGATCGTCGCGCATGTGTTGACGTTCTCCGCACACCGCCGGCTCGTCGCCCGCTGGATGCTGCGGGACGCCGGCGTCGACGTCACCACCCCGACTCTCGATCCCGACCCGATCATGTGGCACCGCAAACACTCCGGAGGATTCTGATGGCATTCCGCTACTACACGGCAACGACCCTCGACGGCTTCCTCGCCGACGACCGGGACAACCTCGACTGGCTGCTCAGCCAGCCGCTCGAGGAGGGCGGGCCGATGAACTACGACGACTTCTTCCGGCAGGTCGGTGTCGCCGTCATGGGTGCGACGACCTACCGGTGGATCCTCGACCACGAGGTCTCCGACGGGAAGCCGTGGCCCTACGACATACCGACGTTCGTCTTCACCCATCAGTCACTCACGCCGGTGGCGGACACCATCTCGGTGGTCGCCGGCAACCCCGCGGACCTCCGTGATCGTCTGGTCGACGCAGCGGGCGACCGCCACATCTGGGTCGTGGGCGGCGGCGACCTCGCCGCGCAGTTCGCCGAAGCCGGAATGCTCGACGACGTCATCGTGTCGATCGCGCCCGTCACGCTGGGGTCGGGCCGACCACTCTTCCCGCGCGCCTACGACTTCGAGCTGCAGGACTTCGCACGCAACGGCGCGTTCCTGTGTGCGCGCTACTCACCCGCCGGGCCGCGATCGACTCCCCCGGAGATCTGACCGGTCGACGGGCGACGGGCCGGCCGGCGGGGCGTTCAGCCCTCGCCGACCGAGTTCCGCATGGCGTCGGGCACCTCGCCGCGAGCCCACCGGGGCAGGATGAAGATCCCCTCGGACTCGGCGGTGACCTGGCCGTCCACCGAAATCGTCCCTGTGACGAACGTCTTCACACCTTCCACCCGATCGACGCGCGCCTCGCCGCGGATCACCCCGAGCGGCGTACCGCGCCGATACCGGACGGTGAGGGTGCCGGTCATCCCGGGCACACCCTGGAACTCCGCGGTCGAGCCCAGCAGCTGGTCGAAGACGAGCGCGAGCACGCCGCCGTGGACGAGCCCGGCCGGACCCTCGTACTGGGGACCGAGTGCGACCTCGAGCCAGCTGTACTCGGATTCGTGGTGGAGCTCGACCGGCGGTGCGATCGGGTTCCGCCGCCCCAGAACGGCATTGCCCCAGGACCGTTTGGTGCCGTCGGAGTTGAATCGGATGCCGAACGGGCCTGGCAGCTGGTCCTTCCGGAGGATCTCGGTGGCGGCGGCGATGAGCCGCCTCGCCTCCGCGATGTCTGTCTCACCGACCTCGGTGCGTACCGTCGCATCGATCAAGTCCCGCACGCTGCCCGCGATCGCGGACGCGAGTTCGGTCCGGTGCGCGAGTTCGTCCGGGTCGATGTCCTCCTGGATGTATCCGCTCATGTGCCCATCTAACAGGGTCGACGCACCGCTCTCGCCGCGACCGGTCGCCGTCGGTTGCCGTCGGCGGATCCGGACACGGCCGGTTCTGACCGCCGAGTAGGCTCCCTCGCATGACAGACCACGCCTGGAACGACCGCGCCTGGACCGCGTTCGACGTCACCGTCTCCGACCACATCGCCGAGGTCACCCTGATCGGCCCGGGCAAGGGCAATGCCATGGGACCGGATTTCTGGCAGGAACTCCCGGAGCTGTTCGGGCACCTCGACACCGATCCGGAAGTGCGCGCGGTGGTGCTGACGGGGTCGGGCAAGAACTTCTCCTACGGCCTCGACCTCGTCGCGATGGGCGGGACGCTGTCGGCCGTCCTCGCCGGGGACGCGAAAGCGGCGCCGCGCACCGAGTTCCTCGACTCGCTGCGCAAACTGCAGGCCGGCATCACCGCGGTCGCCGACTGTCGCAAGCCGGTCGTCGCAGCCGTGTCCGGCTGGTGCATCGGTGGCGGTGTGGACCTGATCTGCGCGGCCGATGTGCGCTACGCCAGCGCCGACGCCAAGTTCAGCGTGCGTGAGGTGAAGGTCGGGATGGTCGCCGACGTGGGCACACTCGCGCGCCTGCCGTTCATCATCGGCGACGGTCACATGCGGGAGCTGGCGCTGACCGGCAAGGACATCGACGCCGCCCGCGCCGAGAAGATCGGTCTGGTCAACGACGTCGCCGACGATCAGACCGCCGTACTCGAGCTCGCCCGCTCGACCGCCCGCGAGATCGCCGACAACCCGCCGCTCGTGGTCCACGGCATCAAGTCCGTTCTCGACCATTCGCGCAGCGCCGCCGTCCACGACAGCCTCCGCTACGTCGCCGCGTGGAACTCCGCGTTCCTGCCCAGCGAGGACCTCACCGAGGCCATCACCGCCGTCTTCGAGAAGCGCAAACCCGAGTTCAAGGGCCGCTGAGTCGGCGGGGCGGCTCCACCGCTCCCACGAGCAAGCGAGCCCGCCCCTGCTCCCTGAGGAGCGAGCTTGCGAGCGTCACGAAGGGTCTCCCGAGCTCGGTCGCCAGGACCCTTCGTGACGCGCACTCCGCAAGCTCCGAGCGCTCCTCAGGGAGCAGAAACAGCCGAGCACTCCGCAAGCTCCGGGCGCTCCTCAGGGAGCGGGGGGCTTACGCGCCCTCCGCAAGCTCCGGGCGCTGCTCAGGGAGCAGAAACAGCCGCAGGGAAAGGGGTACGCGGTTCTGACGCTCAGGGAGCAGAGGTCGCCCGGTAGACGTGCTCGGCCAGCGGGTGCGCGGCGTCCAGATCGGTGAGGAGTCGGACGCCGTCGAAGGGCGGGCCGTGCGGCGGTTCCACGGACGCCTCGGGGGATCGGCGAGAGATGGTGTCGGCGAACCGGTTTCGGAGTCGATCACTGGCCGACATCACGCCGCCGACCCAGCTCACGCGTGCTGGGTCGCCGGGCCCGCGGCCGCTGCGGTCGAGCGCGGTCATCGCCGACGTCGCCAGTTCGTCGGCGGCGTCGTCGATGACCTGTTGGGCCACCGCATCCCCGGCCTCCGACGCGGCGTCGACCGCCCGGGCGAACGCGGCGATGCGTGCGACGCGGTCGGGGTCGGCCTGCACCGACATGTACAACTCGGCCAGCGGACCGAACTCCTCCTCGGTGGCCACGCGGAGTACCGTCTCGGGGCCCCGGCCGTCGAAGGCGCGCAGCGCCGCGGTGACGCCCGACCGCCCGATCCAGTAGGCACTGCCGGCGTCGCCGAAGAGGTATCCCCAGCCGTCCACCCGGCAGACACCGCCCCGGCCGACCCCGAGGGTGACCACGCCCGTCCCGACCGCGGTGACCGCGCCGAACTCGCGACGATTCGCGGCCAGATACGCGGTCACCGAATCATGGGCGAGGACAACGGAGTCGACGCCTGCGTCGCCGAGCGCGGCGAGGAGATCGATGGGGCGGGAAGCGCCGGGGGTCAGTCCGGACACGCCGGCCGCGACCACCGACGGGCCGGGCGACCCGTCGGGACCCGACCTCGCCTCCGCCGTTCGAAGGATGTTCCGCACGGTTGCGGCGATCTGCTCCACGACCGGTCGGTCGGTCCGGATCGGGGGCGCATCGTGGTCGGAACCACCGTCGGGCGTCTCGATCCGCACGCGGGTTCCGGTCTGGCCGCCGTCGATCAAGATGCGCGTCACGCTGTCACCGGTCGTCACGGACCGCAACGCTACCTCGGTGCCCATCCGCCCGGAGGCCACCGAACCGTCACGGCGCCGGCGGAGAGTCGACACGGGTCCGGGGAGTCGACGTCGATTCGCCGAATCCCCGTGACACACTGGGCGCATGAAGGTGCGGCGCGGACTGGCGGTGAAGATCGGGTCGATCTCCTGGATGCCTCGCTTCCTCCCGCAGATCGTCAAGTGCGACAGCGTTCTTCAATCTGTGTCGGGACAGCGGCTGACCCTGCTCGACATCGGTGATCTGCCGAACATCACGATCCGGGTCCCGGGCCGCAAGAGCGGTGCGATCCGAACGACGCAACTCCTGGCCGTCCCGGACGGGTCGGACTGGTTGATCGCCGGCTCCTACTTCGGCGGTCCCAAGATGCCGGCATGGGTCTTCAACCTCCGCGCTGCCGACGAGATCGAGATCATCGTCCACGGTGAGGTGTCGGAGGCGGTGCCCACCGAACTGGTCGACGCCGAGCGGGACGCGGCCTGGCAGACGCTGCGGGCGGTGTGGCCGAACTTCGATCTGTACGAGAAGCGCACCGACCGCCGCATCCCGGTCTTTCGGCTGCAACCGCGCTGACCCCACCCTCGTCGGAGCTCGACGGGTCAGCCGTCGGTGACGAACTCGGGACTGCTCTCGGTGAGGTCGACATGGCCCACGAGGTACTGCTCGTCGACGGTCTCCACCCGGGGCCCGTCCGCGTCGTACTCGGGCGTGTAGGACACCCGCCAGCGCACCGGGCCGACGACGTCGACGACACCCAGATCCGACTCGTCCCGAGTGCTGCTGTCCCCCCTCGCATCCGAACCCGGATCGCGGAGCAGGTAGCGCAGGCCGGAGAGGTCTTTCGGCGCGGTCCACCGCACACTGCCGTCCACCGCGGAGCGGTACAACCGTTGGGTACAGCCCGCGACCTGCCGACCCGCATCGGCCTGAGTCGACGCCGCACACGCGGTCAGATGCGCCGACACCGAATCGCTGACGGCTCCGGCGCCGGTGGCGCTCAGTTCGCCGACGACGCGGACGGACATCGGTCCTCGCGGCGTGGTCGGATGGTCGTCATCCGCTGCGCGCGCGACGAAGTCTGTGTCGCGCGAGCCCCAGCGCTGCGGTCCGGGGAACACGTGCACCGTGTCCCCTTCCTCGACCTCGCCGCCGAAGAACGTCGGTCGCACGACCCGCAGCGACTCGATCCGGACCGCGATCGCGCCGTCGACGACGGCCCAGCCATCGGCGACCCGAACGGTCCGGATCTCGGTTTCGATGACCCGGGCACCCATCCGGTATCTCGCCCGGACGTTCTCCTCCCGCGCACCGTCGGCAGCAGACCGGACCTCGATGTCGCCCAGCGGCGCCGCGGCGCGTTGAGCCCGCAGGACGTTGTCGGACAGGAACCGGGTGTCGGGGCGCGGATCGATGACACCCAGAGCCGCGTCGGCGTCGGCATCGGCGAGCGCGTCGAGATAGGTCTGCACCGCCTCGGACGGGGTGGCCGCCCGCTCGTCCTCGCGGGCCAGCCCGACGACGAGCGCGGCGACCAGCACCACTGCCAAGACGGCCGCGACGCCGCCGAAGACGACGATCCGTCTTCGGCGGCTCACGTGCGGCGTACCCGTGGTCTGGACAGACCGATCAGGACTCCGAACCGGCCGACGGTCCGCTCGCCGCGAACGACTCGGTGAGACGACCGGCCAACAGCTTCGCGAACTCGGCCGGGTCGTCGAGCTCACCGCCCTCGGCGATGACGGCCATGCCGTACAGCAGCTTCGCCGTCGGCACCAGTTGTTCGTGATCCCCGGCTCCGTAGGCCTTGTTCAGCGCGGCGACGAGCGGGTGATCAGGGTTGAGCTCCAGTGCCCGCTTGGACTTGGGGAATTCCTGACCGGACGCCCGGTAGAGCTTCTCCAGCTGCGGAGACATCGAGAACGTGTCACCGACCAGGCACGCCGGCGACTCGGTGAGGCGCGACGAGAGTCGCGTCTCACTGACGTCGTCGGAGAGGGTGCTCGTGAGCCACCCCAGCAGGTCGGCGTAGGTCTTGTTCTGCTCCTCCTTGGCGGAATCGTCGGCGTCCTCGTCGTCACCGTCGAGGTCGACGGCGCCCTTGGCGATCGACTGGAACGACTTGCCGTCGAACTCCGCACCCGCCGAGACCCACATCTCGTCGACGGGATCGGACAGGACGAGGACCTCGATTCCCTTGGCGCGGAACGCTTCCATGTGCGGCGAGTTCACGATCTGCTGACGCGATTCGCCGGTCATGTAGTAGATCGTGTCCTGACCGCTCTTCATCCGGCCGATGTAGTCGGCGAGCGTGGTCAGTTCGTCCTCGGAGTGGGTGGTCGCGAACGACGAGGCCTTGAGGAGCGCCTCACGGTTGTCCGGATCGTTGACCAGACCTTCCTTGAACACCCGGCCGAAGGCATCCCAGAACGTGCGGTAGTCGTCGGGCCGGCCGGCGCGCATCTCGGTGACCGTCGAGATCACCTTCTTGGTGAGCCGGCGACGGATCGCGCGGATCTGGCGGTCCTGTTGCAGGATCTCGCGGGACACGTTCAGCGACAGGTCGGCCGCGTCGACGACGCCCTTGACGAAGCGCAGGTACTCCGGCATCAGTTCGGCGCAGTCGTCCATGATGAAGACGCGCTTGACGTAGAGGTGGATGCCGACCTTGCTGTCGCGCATGAACAGGTCGAACGGTGGCTGCGTCGGGATGAACAGCAGCGCCTGGTACTCGAAGGTGCCCTCGGCCTGCAGCGTGATGGTCTCCAGCGGCGCATCCCAGGCGTGGGAGACGTGCCGGTAGAACTCCTGGTACTCCTCGTCGGTCACCTCCGAGCGCGACTTGGCCCAGAGCGCCTTCATCGAGTTGATCGTCTCGGCCTCGACGACCGTCTTCGTCTCCGGCGCCTTCTTCTCGTCCGCGTCGTCGGCGTCGGAGGCCTCGGTGTCGGGGGTCTCCACCGGAACGGTCTTCTCGACGTCCATCCGGATCGGCCACGCGATGAAGTCCGAGTACCGCTTCACGAGCTGGCGGAGCTTGGTCGGATCCGAATAGTCGTAGAGGTGATCCTCGGTGTCGACGGGCTTGAGCGCCAACGTGACCGAGGTGCCCTGCGGGGCGTCGGGGACGTCGTCGATCGTGTAGGTTCCGTCGCCGGTCGACTCCCAGCGGGTGCCGGTGCTCTCCCCCGCCTTGCGGGTCACCAGCGTGACCTTCTCGGCGACCATGAACGTCGAGTAGAAGCCGATGCCGAACTGTCCGATCAGTTCCTCGGCCGCCGCGTCGGACACCCCGTTCGCGCGGGCCTCCGCGAGCGACCGGCGCAACTCGGCCGTGCCCGACCGGGCCAGCGTGCCGATCAGGCCGACGACCTCATCGCGGGTCATGCCGATGCCGTTGTCGGCCACGACGAGGGTCCGGGCCTCGGCATCGGGGTCGAGCGTGATGTGGAGGTCGGAGGTGTCGACGTCGAGGTCTTTGTCGAGCAGGGACTCCAGCCGCAACTTGTCCAGTGCGTCGGACGCGTTGGAGATCAGCTCGCGCAGGAAGCTGTCCTTGTTGGAGTAGATCGAGTGGACCATGAGATCCAGCAGTTGCCGGGTCTCGGCCTGGAACTCGTGGACTTCGGGCTGAGCGCTCATCGCAGACCTCCATGTTCTGTTCTCGTGCACCGGACGGACGAACATCTCCGCGCCGGTGCGACACGTGTGACGGACACCGACTTTACCGAGCGGTGGTGTGGCTACCCTGGGTCGGGGACCGACTACCCCGCACAGCATCCGTGCCGTGCGGGAACGATCAGGAAGCCAGGTGGATGGGCACACCCCGACTGCTGTTGGTGCACGCGCACCCCGACGACGAATCACTGTGGACCGGTGGCCTGATCGCGCGTCACACCGACGCCGGCGGCGAGGTCGACCTCGTGATGTGCACCTGGACCGACGGCACCGTCCGGCACCGCGAACTCACCGACGCGGTCGACATCCTCGGGATGCCGCGCCCGCCGATCATGCTCGGCTATGCCGACGACCGGCGACCAGAATCCGCACCCGACGCGCAGCGGCTGTGCGAGGCGTCGTTCGACGAACAGGTCCGTGCGCTCACCCACCACATCCGGGCACTGCAACCCGACATCGTGATCACCTACGACCCGCTGGGGATCTACGGTCACCCCGACCACGTCCACGCGCACCGGCTCGCGTGCGCCGCGGCCGACGCGGCGGCGTCGACGAAGCTCTACCACCGCGCCGGGCCGGCCTGGCGCGTGCGTTCGCTGTACTTCGCCACCATCCCGGAGTGGATGATGGACATCCTCGCGGAGAGTCTCTTCGCGGACATCCCCCGGGAGCAGCTACCCGGCACCCCGGAGTCCGAGATCGACGTGGTCGTCGACGTGTCGGATCTCGCGGCCCGCAAGAGGGCAGCCGTCACCGCCCACCGTTCCGAGATCGATCGCAGCCGGGCCATCTCCGGCTTCATGTCGCTGCCCGACGACATCCAGGAGAAGCTGCTCGGCGTCGAGTGCTATCAGCGCCGCGACCTCGTCCCCGGTGGTTGCGACCTGATCTAGGAGCGGTCGAACGGCGTCACCGCCGATCGCAGACCGCTGGCCCGCTGCACGCGGCGGTCGACCGCCGCGGCCAGCACCTCGGGTGTCCCGACGATCCGCACGTGTTCGCGGGCGCGGGTGATGGCTGTGTACAGCAACTCGCGGGTGAGCAGCTCCGAGCCCGTGGGCGGCAGGATCACCGTGACCTGCCGGAACTGGCTGCCCTGGCTGCGGTGGATGGTCATCGCGTGGACCGACACGACGTCGGCGAGTTGCGTCGGGTGCAGGAGTCGCACCGATCCGCCGCGACGGAACGCGACCCGGACGGCGTCGGCCCCCTGCGTCCGGCCCTCGGGATCGGCGATCACCACGCCCGTGTCGCCGTTGAACGTCGCCGTCTGGCGGTCGTTCGCGGTGACCAGGATGGGCTGTCCCGCATACCATCCGGCGAGCTCGGCGCCGGCGGTGCCCAGCCACTCGGTGATCCTGGCCGACCAGCCACGGACACCCCATGACCCCTCCCGGTGCGCGCACAGCACCCGGTGGGCGTCGAGCGCGTCGAGCGCCCCGTCGGCATCGGCACGACGGGCCGCTGACCGCAGCGCCCTGCCCCATTCGACGAGGTCGGCACGGACGTCATCGAGGTCGTCGGGCGCCACGAGTTCGACGTTCGGGACGTCGTCCACTGCGACCAGTCGCAGGACTTCGTCCGCGTCGCCGGCGTTCACGGCCGCCGCGACCCGCGAGATGCCGCCGCCGAAACGGAATTGGCGCCGCAGGGTGATGACGCCACCGGCGAGATGATCCGTGTCCTCGGGTTCCAGTTCATGATCGGCATCCAGGCCCACCGCCTCGAGCGCGGCCTGCGATACCGCCGTCGTGGTTCCCGAATCTCCTTGCACTCCAGCGACATCCGCCCGTTCGACGAGATCCGCGAGCACCGCTCCGGCCTCGACCGACGCGAGCTGATGCGGGTCACCGACGAAGATCACCCGTGCGTCCGGACGGACCGCGTCGAGCAGGCGGCTCATCGCGGTCATCGACAGCATCGAGGTCTCGTCGACGACGATGACGTCGTGCGGCAGTGTCCGCCCGCGGCCGTACCTCGGGTTGGCACCCGGGCGCCAGCCGAGCAACGAGTGGAGCGTCACGGCGTGCGCCGTGACGGGAACCGTCGACTCCGCTTCCACCGAGGCCTGCAACTGAGCCGCCGCCCGGCCCGTCGGCGCGCACAGCCCGATACGGAGGCCGGGTCCCTGCAGGGCGTCCAGTACCGCGAGTATGCGTGCGACCGTGTAGGTCTTGCCGGTGCCGGGGCCGCCCGCCAGGACGGTGGTCCAGCGGGTCGCGGCGACCGCTGCCGCCAGCTTCTGCAGGTGCCCGTCCTCGGGCGAGGTGTAGACGGCGGCGATCGCAGCGCGCAGCGCATCGGCTTCGACCACGGGTGTCGTCCGTGCGCGGCGGGCCAGCGTCTCGCGGATCGTCTGTTCCTGCCGGAAGTACTTCTGGAGGTACACCAGCGGCCCGTCGATGGACCGTCGCACCACCAACGGACGCAACGGCCCCGCCTCGCTGCCGCCGACGAGCGGGCTCTCGAGCAGTGCGTCGAGCACCGCATCGGACGACGGGATGGTGAGGTCGACGGTGTCGTCGCCGGCCAGCTCGCCCAAACGGTCCAGCGCGAGGCACGTCGAACCGAGCCGCACCGCACGGACCGCCAGCGCGGCGCCGAGTCGCGCGGTCTCGGACACCGGCTCGGCGCACATCGCCACGAGACGGTCGGTGATGTGCACGTCCGCGGCGGCGAGGACTCCGGCCTCATTCCACTCGGCGAGCACACCGGTGGCCCACTCCACCACCTGGACGTCGGACACGGTCATCGGGACGCTCCCGCCAGTGCGTCGGACAGTGCGAGGATCAGAGCTGCGGGCAGATCCCACTCGAACACGCCGCAACCGGGCGGCGTGCCCGGCCCGGCCATCCCGCGCACGAAGTGGTACTGCACCGGGCCGAGGTGCCGGACCGGATTGTAGTCGACGACGCGCCATCGCAGATACCTGTGCAGCGCAACCGAATACAGCATCGCCTGTAGGGGATAGTGGGCGGCGATCATCTCGCCTGCCATGGCCGCGGTGTCGAAGTCCTCGACGACCAGGTCCCCCGCCCGGATGCGGTTGGTCTTGTAGTCGACGACCACGTAGCGGCCGTCCGGGGTGCGCAGCACCGAGTCGATGCTGCCCGTCAGGAAGCCACGCAGTTCACGATCGGGGAGCTCGCGGAGGTGATCGACGTAGTCACGCAACAGATCGTCGTCGGGCAGATGCCGGTCGAGGATTTCGGCGAACACCCTCGGCGTCGCCCCACGGGCGCCGGGGGTGCGATCCGACGGTCCCAGCGGAAGCTCGAAGTCGAGCTCGGCGAGGCGATCTCCCGGCTCGACGCCCCAGAGATCGCCGAAACCGAGTGGCGTGGTGAGGACGCCGACGAGCGCGGTGACCAGCACGTCGGCGTCGATGTCCGCCGGCAGGACCCCGAGTGCGCGCGAACACAATTCGCGCACATGGCTCTCGATGTCGGGCGCCGAGGTGTCGACGTATTCGAGGACCTCGTGCACCAGGGTGCCGAACGCCGCCCCGTAGGGCAGCCCGTTCATCAGCGACGGCGTTCCCGCTCGGTGCCCCTCGGCGGGCGGCTCGTCGAGCTCGACCGGGTGGGCGACCGGTTCGTCACCGAGGATGTCGTCGGCCGGTTCGCTACCGGTGGTGACAACGGAACCGGCAGGGGTCCCGGGTGCACCGTGCGCGACGTCGGCGACGATGGCCGAGTATGACGTGCGACGCCATTCCTGATCGATGGCGCGCCGGAACCGCGCGACCCCGAGGGTCGCCGTCTCGGCGTCGGCGTGCGGCGGGGCCGCCACCGCACCGGCCTCGATCCGGCCGGCGGGCTCGACCGAGATCGCGGCATCGCGCCCGGTCAGGGTGCGCAGGACACCGACGCACGTGGCGTCGTCGTCGGGAATGGGAACGTCGGAGGCGACCGACCACACCGATTCGCTGTTCTCGGAGGGGATTCGGGTCGCGGTGTCGCGTCCGAAGATCAGCCGGTGCAACGGTCCGCTCGTGGTGTTCATCGACGGCGCCCACCACGCCACCACCTGCGATTGCGCTCGCGTCAGCGCGACGTAGAGCAGCCGGAGGTCTTCGCCGGCCGTCTCCTCGGCGTACCGCTTGCGGCGCGCCGCGCGGCCGGGCGCCTGTCCGCCACCGACGTCGAGACGCCGGGTACCCGACTCGTCGTGGTAGGTGATGTTGCCGCGGTCGCCGATCCACGTCCCGTCCCAGCCGTAGGGCACGTAGACGATCGGGAACTGCAGGCCCTTGCTGGCATGCACGGTCATGATCTGGACGGCCTGGGTGTCGCGGTCGAGGCGTCGACTCTGGTCTTCGTATCGCTGGCGCGCGGACGTGTCGGCGATCCGCTCGGCCAGCCACTCGACGAGGCCACTGACTCCCGCCGAGGTCTCGACCACGTGCTTGTTGCAGAGCGCGGACACCTGCAGGAGATCGGTGAGGACACGTTCACCGTTCTCGGTGGCCAGGACGCGCGCGGCGACACCGTGCGAGTCGAGCAGGCGCTGCGCCATCGCGGCGAACCCGCCCTGCACGAACACCCGTCCCAGCGAGGCCAGTTCGGCCCCGAGCTCGGCGACCTCGGGTTCGCCTGCGGTGGCCACCTTCTCGATCGACCAGCCGAGCAGGGTCGTGAGCGCCGCCAACCGCACGCGGTCCGCGCGGGAGGGTTGTTCGACGGCACGCATCACCCACAGCCAGTGCTGGGCCGCGGTCGTGGAGAACACGTTGACCCCCGACCCGATCACCGAGTTGATTCCGCGCTCGGCGAGCTCCCGCTGGAGCGGTTCGATGGTGCTGTTGAGCCGCACCAGAATCGCGATGTCGCCGGGATCCACCGGGCGGGAGGATCCGTCGACCTCGAGCCGGGCGCCCTGGGCGAGGGTCTGCGCGATGTCGTCGGCGACATCGACCGCGATCCGGTCGCGGACGTCCTTCACCGCGGGCAGGTTGTAGGCGTTACGGGACGTGAAGTCGGTGCGCAGGAACGCGCGGATGCGCAACGGCGGACGACCGTCGAGCCGGCTGCCCGGGTGTGCCGCCGAGACCGGATACACCACGATGCCCGGATGTCCCAGCGCCGCTTCGCCGTACAGATGTCCGAGGGCGTCGACGAGGGCGCCGTCGGACCGCCGGTTCACGTCGAGTGCCTGCAAGGTGTCGGCCGAGGACACCGCGGCGAGGTAGCTCAGGACCTCGGCGCCGCGGAACCCGTAGATCGATTGTTTGGGGTCGCCGACGAGGATGAGTCGGCGATGGCCGTGGAAGCACCGGCGCAGGATGTCCCACTGCAACGGGTCGGTGTCCTGGAACTCGTCGACCAGGACCACGGTGAAGGTGTTGCGGATACGTTCGCACGCGCGCTCGCCGACCACCGGGTCGGTCACGATGCGTTGCAGGATGGCCTGCAGGTCGTCGTAGGTCCGTACGCGCGCATCACGTTTGCGCGCCTCGACGATGCGGCGGACCGCGGACGCGAAACTCACCCGGCGGGCGGCCACCGCATCGGCACCCGGCCCGTCGGTCGACTCGGAGGTGTCCGGCGCCAGCGCGACCGACGCCTGGCGCACCGCGTCGCGGGCGATCGATTGCGCCTCGGTGAAGTCGAATTCCGGTGTGTCGCTTGCCCAGAAACCGCGCAGGTAGAGGTCGAGCGCCACCTCTTCGGTGAGTTCGTCGACCTCTTCGACGATCGAGTAGACCAGTTCACGCTCACCCAGGAACCCCAGCGCCTCCAGCATGCGATTGCAGAACGTGTGGGTGGTCGCGATCGTCGACGCGTCGAAGTCGCTCAGAGCGCGGGCGAGATTGCGACGACGTGTGGCGACCTCGTCCGGTGGTCCCTGGGCCAGCATCTGCAGCAGCGCGTCGTCGCCGGGGGCGGCACCGGGACAGTCGAGCCCGTCGAGCAACTCGCGCACGCGGTCTCGCATGCGTTCACGCAGCTCGGCGGTCGCGGCCCGGCTGAAGGTCACCAGCAGCATCTCCGAGATCGGGACACCCTCGGCGATGTGCCGGGCGGCGAGTCCGACGATGGCGTAGGTCTTCCCGGTTCCGGCGCTCGCCTCCAGGACCGTGGTGTGATCCGGCAGGTCGGCGGTGACGTCGAAGGTGGTCGGCCGTCTCACGCGCCCTCCCGGTGCTGATCGAGTGGCACCCACACGGTTCGGGCCAGCCCGGCGAACAACGGTTCGTCGTCGGCCATGGGCAGTTCGACACCGCCGACGGTGCGGTAATCGGGCGTCGCGCCGTCGAGGAGGTCGCCGAAATCGACCTCGGCCAGCACGTCCCCGCCGAATGCGAGCTTCACATACGGGTCGTGCGCGGCACCGAATCTGTCGTCGAAGCTCCGGCGGGCATCGGCGAGCGAGAACGTGCTGCGCCGGCCGGGCCCGTCGTTCTCGACGAACGTGTACGCGGGTTCCAGCGGCAGCGGCAGCGGACGACGCAGACCCTCGTCGCGAAGCCGGACGAGGTCGTGGAGCAACGGCACCGGATCCTCCGGTCGCCGGAGCCTGACGGTGCTGGTCCCGCCGCCTCGCGGGGCCCGCCCGATCAGGACCGCCGAGTCCACCGGCCGCGCCGCGGCATTGCCCTGGGTCGCGGCGGCGGCCACCGCGAGAAGCGTGATCCAGCCGCTGAGTTGCTGTTTGGCCTTGAGCTTGGAGTACGTCGGGCGGACCAACGCCGCCGCCCCGGTGTCGCCGAACACGTCACCGACCGTGCCGTGCACCCGGCGGCCGTCGGGTAGTCGGACCAGGACGTCGAGGGTCGTGGGAGTCCCTGTGCGCAACGGCTCGACGACGCCGTACAGCCGCGTGACCGTCCGCGAGATCGCGCGGAGCTCTCGGGTGCCGAAGGCGAACGGCGGCAGCGTCCCGCGCCGGAGCTCGGCCGCCTCGCACTCCCCGATGGACACCCCGGTCAGCATCCGGGAGAGGAATCGGTCGCCGATCCCCCACTTGTCCAGCGGTTCCAGTTCGACGTCGAGCTGGTCGTCGTGCGGCCGGTCGTCGTCGGGGATGCGGGCACCGAGTCGCTGGCGGACGAACGCCACGATCGGGTCCACGTGGAAGTCGATGAGGGTCGCGAGGTCGATGTCCTCGGTGTCGGGGGTCCGTTCCGGCGCGGGCAGCACCTCGGCAGCGGCGACCACCACGCGTCGCGACGGCTCGCGTAACGCCTCGGCTCCGCGAAGCATCGACGCGTCGTGACTGAACGGCCCCGCGATTCCCGGCACGCCACCGGGGGTGAAGTTCCGCGCGTCGAACCCGTGCAGCGAATGCCGGCGAACGGGACTCACGCCGGTCAGACCGGTCAGCGTGTCGACCAGTTCGCTCACGACCACGGCGGGCGGGATCCGGCGGCCGGAGACCGGGTCGGCACCGCTGTAGAAGACGAGAAGGGCATCTTGCGCGGCGCAGATCGCGTCGAGGAAACACTGCCGGTCCTCGTCCCGCGGATTGCGTTCTCCCACCAGCGGATCGACGCCGAGGACGTCATCCCCGTCGATACGCTGCACACGCGGGAACACCTCGGCGTCGATCCCGAGGAGCACGATCACCCGATGCGGCACCGAGCGCATCGGCACCATCGTGCACACCGTCAGCTCTCCGGTGCGGAAGTTCGAGCGCGTCGGCCGGCCGGCGACCAGTGCCGACAGGAGGTCCCGCACGTCCGCCAGACGCAATACCTCCTCCGGCTCGACCGGTCGACTGTCCCCGAAGGCCTCGCTGAGCATCCGGATGGCCTGTGCGCGTTGCCAATCCTCGGTGGGCTCGGTCGCCGTCAGCGACGAGACGGCGTCGATGAGCGTCTCCGCCCATCGGTGCGCGGGAGCGGCTTCTCGCAGTTCGGCCAGCACCCGACCGAGTCGGTCGAGGAACTCGTCGAACCTGCCGACGAGATCGATGCCGGTACTCTCCACTCCGGCGAGCGGCAGTGCGGTACCGAGCCATTCGTCGTCGGCCTCCTCGGCGACGACGCCGAGGGCGATGCGGTCCAAGCCGGCGTCGAAGGTGCCCTGGCGGAACCGTTCGAGACCGTAGCGGGCGCGTTCGGCGACACCTATCCCCCAGCGGACGTTGCTGTGCGCCAGCCATTCCCGGATCAGATCCAGGTCGTCGTCGGTCATCGCGAACCGGGTTCGTACCGGCGGGGCGCCGAGGAGATCGACGACGTCACCGGCGGTCACCCGGCCCGCGGCCAACTCCACGACTCCGACGATCACGTCGAGGATCGGGTTCACGTGGCGGATGCCACGATCGGCGAGCCGAACTCGCAGGTCGAACGCCGGATGCGGCAGCCCCGCTTGTCCGAATGCGCCACGGATCAGGGGCGCGAAGGTCTCGACGTCCGGGCACATGATGAGGACATCGCGCGCCTGCAGCTCGGGATCGGCGGCGAACAGATGGAGCAACCGATCCCGCAGGACCTCGATCTGCCGCTCGGGCCCGTGACACCCGTGCACCTCGACGGACGGGTCCGCGGAGACGGTCGGGTCCGACGCGTCGGCGACGCCGGGCGCGGGAGCCAAGTCGTCGCGGATCCCCGACTGGACGACGTGCAGCGCGGTATCGCCGAGCACCGACTCCCGCGGCACATGGTGGAGGTCCCGGTCGACGATCGGAGCGAGCCGCAACTGGAGCTCCTGCAGATCACGGGAGAGACCGGCGAGCAGGGGGTTTCGCAGTTCGGGGAGCTCGCACTCCCCGCGTCGCGGTGGGACCCCGTTGCCGGAGCCGGGGTCGACGAGGGCACCGAGTTCCGCCCACAGCCGTGGACTCGGGTGGGGCACGAACAGGTGGACATCGTGGTGGACGGCCGCGGCCGCGGCGATCTGACGAAACGACTCGGTGATCCGCGTCGGCCCGAAGACCGACAGTCGTTCCGGCAATCCCCCCGCCGCGGGGTCGGTGCGCAGCCGATCGCAGACCGCGGCGAGATCCTCCGCGGGATGCGGCCGGCCGACCACGGCGCGGACCGCGCGCCAGAACCCGGGCTGCCACGCCAGGTCGTCCCGCAGGGGGCGGCCGGCACCGTCGAGATCGTGGCCGGCGGCCCAGTCGGCGATCAGCGACGGGCGCGACCGCCCGTACCGGTCGAACAACTCGGCCAGATGGCGTGCGGTGGCGTAGCGGCGCCCGATCCGGGGCGAGGAGGTGTCGCCCGCGCCGATGTGCCGCGCGATCACGTCGAGCGCGGGGTCGTCGACGCGGTCGTCCAGGACACGCAGCACCGGCCACGTCAGTTCGGCCGCGCGCCACGGATCGTCCGGCGCCGTCAGCGAGCCCGAGGTGTTCAGACGCGTATCACCGAGCACCGCCGCGACGATGGCGTCAGCCAGGCGGGACGGTCCGGTGAAGTCGATGTTGGCCGCGATCCCGTCGTCGCCGGCCCCTGCCCCCAGGCGTCGGGCCAGATGCTGGGCGAGCCACCGCTCGACTCCCGCGGCGGGAACCGACACGATCTCCGGGCGCATCGGGTCGCCCAGCGGGTGCGCGAGGACCTCGGCCAGCGCATCGGCCAGCGTGTCGGTGCGTTCGGCGCGGTGCAGGATGAGCATCTGACGGCTGTGGTTCCGGGCCCGGCCCGGTCAGCCCGCGGCGTTCGACCGGGGCGTGTGGAAACGCACCGGCTCGCCGAGGCGCGCGGTCAGCAGCGGCCGGGCGTCGTCGGGAATCGGGGTGGGCCGGCCGGTGTCCGGGTCGACGACGACCATCGTGGTCTCGGCCGTGGCGCACAGCGTCCCGGACTGGTCGAACAGGCGCAGGGCCATCACGAACGACGACCGGCCCACGCGTCCGATGCAGGTGCGCACATGCACCGGGTCGAGCGAATAGTGCACGGGAGCGGAGAACTCGATGTCCTGGCGCGCGACGAGGAACGAGAACTTCCGCGGCCGGTCGGGCATCCATTCATAGAACGAACGCACCCGGCTCTCCTCGAAGATCCGGGAGATCTGCACGTTGTTGATGTGGTTGTTGATGTCCATGTCGCCCCAGCGCAGCGCGACCGGGATGTCGAGGACGTAGTCCGGCCCGGCGGAGCCGGCTGCGGTTGCCTCGGGATCGAGGGCATCTGGGTCGGGGGCATCTCGGTGGGGGGCCACGGCGCGATCTTAGTGCGGGACACGCGTACGACGAACTGCAGGAGTCACAGCCGACCAGACCGTAGACTCACTCGCCGGGGCAGGACGTCAGGCGAATCGGTGCGCGCATCCCCGCGCGCGGTGAGGGGCTCGGGTGAACATCGACACGGCACGGGCTCGGCTTCGCCCGGTGTCCGCCGTCGATGTCGACGAGCTCGTCCACCTCGACAGCGATCCCGAGGTCATGCGGTACGTGAGCGGCGGTGCCGCGACACCGCGCGCCGTGATCGAGGACTGGGTGGTCCCCCGCGCCGAGACCGAACACCGCAGACACGGCACCGGCACCTGGATCCTGTGCGACCCCGCCACCGCCGCCTTCCTGGGCTGGATCTCGCTGCGCACACCACGGCACAGCAACCGGGCCGAACTCGAACTGAGCTATCGCCTCCGGCGCACGGTGTGGGGCCGCGGCCTCGCGACCGAGGCGGCGTTCGCCCTCGTCGCGTTCGCGTTCGACCACCTCGGCACCGAGCGGGTGTTCGCGAGCACGGTCGCCCGCAACGCGTCGTCGCGCCGCGTGATGGAGAAGCTCGGGATGACGCTCTGCGCCATCCACCTCTGCGACGACGCCGCGGACTCGGCCGAGCTACTGACCATCCACCCGGACCGCGACCGGTCCGAGGTCGAATACGAGCTCCTACGGGCCGACTGGCAGGAGCGATCGCAACGATGGTCGTCGGCCGGGGGTCTCAGCGCGTGAGCGCAACACCCCCTCTGGCCGCGCCCATCGGAACATCATTGACTACCGTTGAGGACATGCACGGCCGTACTCCGGCCCCGGCGCTACACGGCCCCCTCGGGTAGCACCCCACTCGGGTCCGCCGAAGTCCGCACGACCGTCGCCCAACGACCTGGAAGGAGATGTCTGGAGATGAGCAGCCCCGCCGTCCAGGCCCCCGCTGGAGCAGCCACGAGCCGCCGGAAAGTGGTCATCATCGGTTCGGGCTTCGGCGGATTGTTCGCCGCTCAGCGACTGGCCAAGGCCGATGTCGATGTCACGCTGATCGCCAAGACCACCCACCACCTGTTCCAGCCGATGCTCTACCAGGTGGCGACCGGCATCGTCGCCGAGGGCGAGATCGCACCGGCCACCCGCGTGGTCCTGCGCAAGCAGAAGAACACCGCGGTTCTCATGGGTGATGTGTACGACATCGACCTCGAGGCCAAGACCGTCACCTCCCGCCTGCTCGAGCGCATCACGGTCACCCCGTACGACGACCTCATCGTCGCCGCCGGCGCCGATCAGTCGTACTTCGGCAACGATCACTTCGCCGAGTACGCGCCCGGCATGAAGACCATCGACCATGCACTCGAACTGCGCGGTCGGATCCTGGGCGCCTTCGAGCAGGCCGAGCTGTCCCACGACCCCGCCGAGCGCGCCAAGCTGCTGACCTTCGTGGTCGTCGGCGCCGGCCCCACCGGTGTCGAGCTGGCCGGCCAGATCGCCGAGATGAGCGACAAGACCCTCAAGGGCGCGTTCCGCAACATCGACCCGACCGAGGCCCGGGTGATCCTGCTCGATGCCGCGCCGGCCGTCCTGCCGCCGTTCGGCCCGAAGCTCGGCGGCAAGGCCGCGGCCCGCCTCGAGCGCATGGGCGTCGAGATCCAGCTGAACGCGATGGTCGTCGACGTCGACTACGACGGACTGGTCGTCAAGGAGAAGGACGGCACCACCCGCCGCATCGAGTCGCAGTGCAAGGTGTGGTCGGCCGGCGTGCAGGCCAGCCCGCTCGGCCAGCAGCTCGCCGAGCAGTCGGGCGTCGAACTCGACCGCGCCGGCCGGGTGAAGGTGCTCCCCGACCTCACCATCCCCGGCCATCCCGAGGTGTTCGTCGTCGGCGACATGATGGCGGTCGACGGGGTCCCGGGTGTGGCGCAGGGCGCGATCCAGGGCGGCCGCTATGCCGCGGACGCCATCAAGGCCGAGCTGAAGGGGCAGACCCCGGACCAGCGCAAGCCGTTCAGCTACTACGACAAGGGCTCGATGGCGACCATCTCGCGGTACTCCGCGGTGATGCAGGTCCCGATCCCCGGCATCAAGAAGACCTTCGAGACCGAGGGCTACTTCGCCTGGCTCGGCTGGCTGGCGCTGCACCTCGTGTATCTGGTCGGGTTCCGCAACCGCCTGAACACCCTGATCAACTGGTTCTTCGCGTTCACCACGCGCGGCCGTTCGCAGCTCGCGGTGACCGAGCAGCAGGTCTACGCGCGCACCGCGATCGGCCAGTTGTCGGCGCTCGAGAAGGCCGGCGAGACCTCCGATGCGGAACCGGCGAAGACCGATGCCGGGACGGTGGACACCGCGTCGACCGCGCCCGGGGCGACGGGCTCGGTCCCCACCGAGGGCAAGGACGCCGACGGCAAGGAATCCGAGGCCGAGGCCAGCTGATCCGCGGACGGCGGCCGGCCCGCCGGCGGTCGTCTACGGCACGACGGCCAGTGAGTCGATCTCGAGGCCGTCGGCCAGCCGCCGCGCAGTGCTGACCGAGGTCCCGAGGGCGGTGGTCAGACTGGCGCCGCCGGCCAGCTGCAGACGCGCGGCGATCTCCGTCCCGTGCACGTCGCCGGGCCGGTTGTCGGGGTACCGGAACACGCTGCTCGCCGCTCGGTGGCCCGCGGCCCCCGCGGGTGTGCCCTGACCGAGCGAGAGCCGATGGGCCAGCACCACTTGATCGTCGACCTCGACGCGCAGACCCCCGGTCCAGGCACCCATCCGGTCGCGGTCGACCAGCGTGGCGTCCGTCATGCTCGCCGCCCGGCCGATCTGGACGTGCTCGTGTAGATCGAGGGTGGCGCCGGCGGCGAGTCGTGCCGTGATGTCCGAGCGGTGGACCGCGCCACCGGCGACGACCGTCGGTTGCGGGTCGATGCGCAGGCGACCACCGTCGCCGACGGCGATCTCCCACCGAGCCGACGAGTCCGGACGGTCGCGGGCCGGCAGCGCGATCGTCGCGGCGACGCTGCCGACCCGCAACTGCGCACCCGGTTCGACCTCGATGCGCACCACGATCTCGTCACCACCGAGCGGCGTGGCGGCGGTGCCGATCAGCTGAACGTGGCCCGGCGCGGTCACCCGCACGCCCAGTCCCCCGACCGCCCGATGACGCACGCCACGCTCGACGGTGGCGACGATGTCGACCTCGGTGCGCATCGTCACCCGGCAGCGACCGGGGCCGCCAGTTGGGCACGGACCCAGGCCAGCACGTCCGTCGCGGCCGGGTCCTCGGTCAGCGAGATCATGGCGGTCTGCCGGCCCTCGCGGACCTTCGCCGCGTCGCGCCGCATGACGTCGAGGTCGGCGTTGACACGTTCGGCCAGATCGATCTTGTTGATCACCAACAAGTCCGAGAACGTGACGCCGGGTCCGCCCTTGCGGGGCACCTTGTCCCCGCCCGCGACGTCGATGACGAAGATCTGCACGTCGATCAGACCTGTCGAGAACGTCGCGGTGAGATTGTCGCCGCCCGATTCCACGAGGATCAGATCCAGCGGCGGGTTCGCCTCGACGAGATCGTCGATGGCGTCGAGATTGGCGGTGATGTCGTCCCGGATGGCGGTGTGCGGACATCCGCCGGTCTGGACGGCGGTGATCCGTTCATCGGGCAGAACGGCGTTGCGGCGCAGGAAGTCGGCGTCCTCGGTCGTGTAGATGTCGTTGGTCAACACGGCGACCGACAACTCGTCCCGGAGCTGTCGGCACAGCGCGGCCACCAGCGCGGTCTTGCCCGATCCGACCGGGCCACCGACACCGATGCGCAGCGCCTCGCCGGGCTCGCGCTTGCGGCGCGGCCGGTTGTGGTCGTGGGTGTGCGGCTGCCCGTCGATGAGATGCGGGGGCATTCAGAACTCCTCTCGGTTCGCGACGGCGACTTCGCCGGGTCACGGGATGGGTGGGGCGGTGGTCAGGACATGAACAGCGGCATCGGTTGCCGCTCATGGCGTTCGGCGAAGATGTCGAGCACCGGATCGGACAGGTCCGCCAGGCCGACCGCGGCCTCGGCGGCGACGCGTTCGCACTCGGGACCGAGTTCGGCGATCATGATCGACACGTCGGCCGGGTCGAGTGCGAGCAGGCGCTGGCCGGCGGTCGCCGACCCGCTCATCGTGGTGTACACGAGGATCAGAGCCGTGTGGAAACCCGACAGCGAGGACACCGCGCCGATCGACCCGCTGATGACAGGGAGATGCGTCGACCGGCGGTGGGCCGACCAGTCGGCGTCCGGCCACATCCGCCCCGCCAGCCGCACCATCCCGCGGCCCTGCGCCAGCGATGCCTTCCGTGCGGCCGCCGACGGTGTGCGCGCATCGGTTTCGCGTTGCGCGCGGGGCACGTCGAGCGCGCCGTCGGCAACGGCCGCCGCCACCGATGCCGCGACGAGACCGCTCGTGGTCACCCGGCGGTACAGGAAGGAGGCGAGATCGCCTGCGGTGCGGATGAATCCGTCGGTGATCGCCTGCTCGACGCCACCGGAGTGGACATGCCCGCCCACCGGAAGACGCGAATCCGCCAGGGCCAGCATCATCGCCAGCGGCGCGGAGGCGCCCGGGTTCGTGTCGTCGGGTCGCATCAGAACAGGAAATACCGTTGCGCCATCGGGAGTTCGGCGACGGGCTCGGACTCCCACACCTCACCGTCGACCCTCACCGTGAACGTGTCCGGGTCGACCTCGATCGTCGGGCAGGCGTCGTTGTTGACCATGTCGGCCTTCCCGACGCCGCGGGTGTTCTTGACCGGGACGAGCCTGCGGTCGACCCCGATGCGCCCGGCGAGATCGGCGTCGGCGCCCGGGGCGACGAAGCTGACCGACGTGGCGGCCGCGAGTTTCGGTGCGGCGCCGAACATCGGGCGCGGGAAGACCGGTTGCGGCGTGGGGATCGAGGCGTTGGCGTCGCCCATCGCCGCCCATGCGATGGCGCCGCCCTTGATGACCAGATCGGGGCGGATCCCGAAGAACGCCGGGTCCCACAGCACGAGGTCGGCGAGCTTGCCGACCTCGACCGAACCGATCTCGTCGTCGAAGCCATGCGCACGTGCCGGACAGATCGTGTACTTCGCGATGTAACGCCGTGCGCGATTGTTGTCCGCCCGACCGTCGCCGGGCAGCGATCCGCGTTTGCGCTTCATCACATGCGCCGTCTGCCACGTCCGAAGCACGACTTCGCCGATCCGGCCCATCGCCTGCGAGTCCGAGCCGATCATCGAGATGGCGCCCAGATCGTGCAGCAGGTCCTCGGCCGCGATCGTGGACGGCCGGATCCGGCTCTCGGCGAACGCGAGGTCCTCCGGCACGGTGGGGTTGAGATGGTGGCAGACCATCAACATGTCGAGGTGCTCGTCGAGTGTGTTGACCGTGTGCGGGCGCGTCGGATTCGTCGACGACGGAAGCACATTCGGGTAGGCCGCGACCGTGATGATGTCCGGCGCGTGACCACCGCCCGCGCCCTCGGTGTGGTAGGCGTGGATGCCGCGACCGGCGATCGCGCCGAGGGTCGTCTCCACGAACCCGGCCTCGTTCAGGGTGTCGGAGTGCAGCGCGACCTGCACGCCGGTCTCGTCGGCGACCCGCAGGCAGGCGTCGATGGCCGCGGGCGTACTGCCCCAGTCCTCGTGCAGCTTGAAACCCGAAGCGCCCGCACGGATCTGCTCGTGCATCGACTCGGCGCTGACGGTGTTGCCCTTGCCGAGGAGCGCGATGTTCATCGGCCAGTGATCGGTCGCGGCGAGGATCGAGGCCAGATGCCACGCGCCGGGTGTCACGGTGGTGGCCTTGCTGCCCTCGGCCGGACCCGTACCGCCGCCGATCACGGTGGTGATCCCGTTACCCAGCGCCTCGTCCATGATCTGCGGACAGATGAAGTGCACATGGCAGTCGATGGCGCCGGCGGTGACGATCTTGCCGTTGCCGGCGATGATCTCGGTCGACGGCCCGATGACCAGGTCCGGATGCACCACGTCCATGGTGTCGGGATTGCCCGCCTTGCCCATCGCGACGATGCGACCGTCCCGAATTCCCAGGTCGGCCTTGATGATTCCCCAGTGATCGAGGACCACGACGCCGGTGATGACGGTGTCGGGGGCGCCGTCGGCGCGGGTCGCCCGGCTCTGTCCCATCGATTCGCGGATCACCTTGCCACCGCCGAAGACGGCCTCGTCTCCGGCGCGACCCGGTCCGCCCGACAGGTCCTCGGTGACCTCGATGAGCAGATCGGTGTCGGCGAGGCGGATCAGATCGCCCGTGGTCGGGCCGAACAGTTGCGCGTACCGGTCGCGTCCCAGGATCGCCATGCCCTACTCGCTCTCGTCGGTGCGGACGGCGTCGACCGGGCCGCAGGGCCCGGGGGGAGTCAGGGAGATCCCGTATACCTCGCGGGTTCCGCCGAGCGGGACGAGACCGACGGTCATCTCGATACCCGGCTCGAACCGCACCGCGGTCCCGGCCGGGATGTCGAGCCGGCGGCCGTGTGCGCGAGCGCGATCGAAGACGAGCGCCTCATTCGACTGCGGGAAGTGCACGTGACTGCCGACCTGCACCGGACGATCGCCGGAGTTCACGACCCGGAGTTCGACGGCGTCGGCACCCGCGTTGAGCTCGATGGTCCCGTCGGCCGCGATGACCTCACCCGGCACGAGCGTCGATCGCGGGCCGGGATGCGTACCCGACATATCGGTCTCCTCTGGACTGCTGGTGTTCGATGGACGGGCGCTGGGCGCCACGATCCACCTCGGACGGTGCCCCGATCGCGGGGCGTCAGGCGATGGGGTCGTGCACGGTCACCAGCTTGGTGCCGTCGGGGAACGTCGCCTCCACCTGGACGTCGTGCAGCATCTCCGGCACCCCGTCCATGACGTCGTCGCGCCGGAGCACCTCGCGACCGGAGGTCATCAGCTCGGCCACCGACCGGCCGTCGCGCGCGCCTTCCAGGACGTGATCGGTGATCAGCGCGACCGACTCCGGGTGGTTGAGCTTCAGGCCGCGCCCCTGCCGCCGCCGGGCCAACTCGGCCGCGTAGGAGATCAACAGCCGTTCTTGTTCATGCGGCGACAGTCGCACCGGGAGCGCTCCTCGAGAGTGTTCAGCCGGACGGTCTGTTCGGTGGGTCCGGCCGGGCAGTAGGAGTCATCCTGCCATGCCGGCCCGGGGTCGGCGCGCCGAGTGGCGATGGGGTGACGTGGGCCTCAACGGCCTATGTGACCTCGATGTTCTGCAACCGCACCTGCGACTTGGCCAGCAGCTTTCCGTCCTGGTCGACCATGTCGACAGCCCACAGCTGCTGGCGACGTCCCCGGTGGATCGGGGTGGACGTCGCAGTGACCGTGCCGGCGCGGACAGACCGGAGGAAGTCCGTGTTGTTGTTCACCCCGACGGCGGTGCCGCCGATCCCGGAGTCCTGCAGCCAGAGGTAACCGCTCATGCTGGCGACACTCTCACCGACCGCGCAATAGACACCGCCGTGCACGATGCCGAACGGCTGATGATGACGCTCGGTGATCTCCATCGTGGCCACGATCCGGTCCGGCCCGGCCTCGACGACCTCGAGTCCCAGGACGCCGTCGAGTCCTTTGCCGAATGAATCCCGGAGAACATCGTCCGCACTGTCAGCAGTCATGACGTCAACAGTCGCATGCCGGTCGGGTCGTCGCGACAGCAGTCCGGGACTCGGCGGGGAACCGGGCTCGACCGTCGATCGTTGGCCCCCCGAGGATCCCAGAAGGCCCCGCATCTCTGGGAGATGCGGGGCCTTCCGTGCCGTGGACCGGGGGTCTCTGCAGCCCTCAGGACTCTCGCGCGGTCCGACGTGACACTTAATGTAGGCTAGCCTTACCAACCTGTCAAGCGTTCGGGAAAAGGCCACGTCAGGAGCGTGGTGACCGACAACGGCGTCGCTCGGCACACCGACACGCAACAACTGGGTATCCACCGGACCCACAAACGGAGGCACAGCAGTAAAATGCGAAAGATGAATGGCCTGGGCGACCTCGAACGCGCTGTGATGGACACGTTGTGGGAGAGTTCGACCCCGCAGACCGTGCGGCAGGTACACGCCGCACTGTCCCGGGACCGCTCCCTCGCGTACACGACCGTCATGACGGTCCTGCAGCGACTGGCGAAGAAGAACCTCGTGACGCAGATCCGCGACGACCGCGCGCACAAGTACGTCCCCACCCATCCCCGCGAGGACCTGGTCGCCAGTCTCATGGTCGACGCGCTCAGTGAGGCCGCCGCCCCCGGCTCCCGACACGCGGCGCTGGTGTCCTTCGTCGGGCGCGTGGGCGCCGACGAGGCGGCCGCCCTCCGTTCCGCACTCGATGAACTCGAAGCCGCCCGCGGAACGAGCGACACCGGCTAGATTCGCGGCACCACCACTCGCAGCCCACCCTGAGGAATCACCAGATGACCGCCTTGCTCTTCGGCATCGTCAGCCTGGTGCTCGCCGGACCCGTACCCGAGGCACTGTCCCGGGCCCGCTGGCCGATCCGAGCACCACGCGCGGCGATGACGCTGTGGCAGGCCATTGCCCTGGCCGCCGTGCTGTCGGCGTTCAGCTGTGGCCTGGCGATCGCGGCGAACATCCTCGTGATCGGACCCGACGGCACCCCGACGACCCACCCGGTCCGCGAGATCGAACGCCTCGGCTGGCCGCTGTGGCTCCTCTGCGTCGGGGTCTTCGTCCTGACGCTGCTCGTCGGCGCGCGGCTGTTCTACACCGTGATCCGCGTCGGCCTGCGCACCCGCGCCCGGCGCAAGGCGCACCGCCAACTCATCGACATCCTCGACCGGTGCGACCGGACCGACGACGCCGACGATCCGCTCTACGCCCGCGACGTCCGGATGATCGACGTCGAACAACCCCTCGCCTACTGCCTGCCCGGGCTGCGGCAGCGCGTCGTGGTCAGCGAAGGCGTGGTGCATCGCCTCACCCGTGACGAACTCGTCGCGGTGATCGCCCACGAACGCGCGCACCTCCGCGCACGCCACGACCTCGTCCTCGAGGCCTTCATCGCGTTGCACGAGGCGTTCCCCCGCTTCGTCCGCAGCAGCTCGGCGCTCGGCGCCGCGGAACTGCTCGTCGAGGCACTGGCCGACGACCAGGCCGTCCGCGCGACCACCCCGACGACACTGGGTCGCGCATTGGTCGCCTGCGCCGACGCGGTGGCTCCGCGCGGGGCGATGGCGGTCGGCGGGCCGACCACCCTGACCCGTGTCCACCGGCTCCGCGACGACCGTCCCGCGCGCGTTCTCGCGGCCGGCGCCTACATCGCCGCCGCCGCGATCCTGGTCCTGCCGACCCTCGCGGTCGCGATCCCGTGGCTGACCGAGCTCAACCGACTCATGTCGGCATTCTGACGACTCCTGTCCCCCGGCATCATCTGCCCGCCGTCACACATGGAGGCAGATCGCCGGTTCGGACACAGAGGCAATAGGCTGTCCGCATGAACAACGTCGACTCATCGTCCTCCTCCGCGAAGGCCCAGATCGGTGTCACCGGCCTGGCCGTCATGGGTTCGAACATCGCACGCAACTTCGCCCGTCACGGGTACACGGTCGCGCTGCACAACCGCAGCATCGCCAAGACCGACGCGCTGATCGAGAACCACGGCGGCGACGGCAACTTCATCCGTACCGAGACGGTGGCCGAGTTCGTGGCCGCACTCGAGCGTCCGCGCCGGGTCCTCATCATGGTGAAGGCGGGCGACGCGACCGACGCGGTCATCGAGGAACTCGCCGACGCGATGGAGCCGGGCGACATCATCATCGACGGCGGCAACGCCCTCTACACCGACACCATCCGGCGCGAGGCCGCGATGTCGGCCCGCGGACTCAACTTCGTCGGCGCGGGCATCTCCGGCGGCGAAGAGGGCGCGCTCAACGGCCCGTCGATCATGCCGGGCGGACCAGCCGAGTCCTATGAGTCGCTCGGGCCCCTCCTCGAGTCGATCGCCGCCCAGGTCGACGGCGAGCCGTGCTGCACCCACATCGGGCCCGACGGCAGCGGCCACT
The DNA here is from genome assembly GCF_042672305.1 of Gordonia sp. NPDC127522. Classification (NCBI taxonomy): domain Bacteria; kingdom Bacillati; phylum Actinomycetota; class Actinomycetes; order Mycobacteriales; family Gordoniaceae; genus Gordonia; species Gordonia sp. NPDC127522. The sequence goes on along the minus strand of NZ_JBHXVK010000016.1, from coordinate 73,849 downwards.
TCGTCAAGATGGTGCACAACGGCATCGAGTACGCCGACATGCAGCTCATCGGCGAGGCCTACGACCTCATGCGCAAAGCCCTGGACATGCCGGTCTCGGAGATCGCCGACGTCTTTCGCGACTGGAACACCACCGAACTCGAGAGCTACCTGATCGAGATCACCGCGGAGGTCCTCAGCCAGGTCGACGACGAGACCGGCAAGCCGCTGGTCGACGTCATCGTCGACGCCGCGGGTCAGAAGGGCACCGGTCGCTGGACCGTGAAGTCCGCACTCGACCTGGGCATCCCGACGACCGGTATCGCCGAGGCCGTCTTCGCCCGCGCCCTGTCGAGCGCCACCGATCAGCGCGTCGCCGCGCGCGGCCTGTCGTCGGGCAACCTCGGCTCAGCCCCCGCCGACCGCGAGACCTTCGTCAACGACATCAAGACCGCCCTCTACGCCTCCAAGGTCGTCGCCTACGCCCAGGGCTTCGATCAGATCGCGGCCGGCAGCGCCGAGTACGGCTGGGATGTCGACCGCGGAGCGCTGGCCACCATCTGGCGCGGCGGCTGCATCATCCGGGCACAGTTCCTCAACCGCATCCGTGAGGCCTACCACGACGATCCCGCCCTCCCGAGCCTGCTTCTCGCGCCGTACTTCCGCGAAGCCGTCGAGGTCGGCATCGACAGTTGGCGCCGGGTGGTTTCGACCGCGACGCTCCTCGGTATCCCCGTGCCGGCGTTCGCGTCGTCGCTGTCGTACTACGACGGTCTGCGAGCCGAACGCCTGCCGGCCGCGCTCACCCAGGGCCTGCGCGACTACTTCGGCGCGCACACCTACCAGCGCATCGACAAGAAGGGCACGTTCCACACGCTGTGGAGCGGTGACCGCTCGGAAGTGACCGACTAGGAGCCCACGAAACCCCGTGCGATTCATCGAAGGCCACCGGCCGACACACGATCTGACGTACGACGATCTGTTCATCGTCCCGGGCAGATCGGACGTCAGCTCGCGCTTCGACGTCGACCTGTCGACGTCGGACGGCAGCGGTACCACGATCCCGCTGGTCGTGGCGAACATGACGGCGGTGGCGGGCAAGCGCATGGCCGAGACGGTGGCCCGCCGCGGTGGACTCGTGGTCCTCCCCCAGGACCTGCCCATCGAGGCGGCCGCCGCGTCCATCGCGTTCGTGAAGTCACGGCACCTGGTGGCCGACACACCCGTCACCCTCGACCCGGATGCGTCGGTCACCGATGCGGTCGCGTTGATCCCGAAGCGTTCCCACGGCGCGGCCGTCGTGGTCCGGGAGGGCCGGCCGGTGGGTGTCGTGACCGAGCGACGGTGCCGCGACGTCGACCGGTTCGCCCGGGTCAGCGAGATCGCCGACCCCGACATCGTGACGCTGCCCGTCGACACCCCGCCCCGCGAGGTCTTCGACGCGCTGGGCGACCTGCACCTGGGCCTGGCCGTGCTCGTCGAACCCGACGGGCGGCTCGCCGGGGTACTCAACCGCGTCGGTGCCCTGCGGCATGCGATCTACACGCCGAACCTCGACTCCGCCGGTGCCCTGCGGATCGCGGCGGCCGTCGGCATCAACGGCGACGTCGTGGGCAAGGCTCGCGCGTTGGTCGCCGCGGGAGCGGATCTACTGGTGATCGACACCGCGCACGGCCATCAGGAGAAGATGCTCACCGCGCTGTCCGCAGTCGCCGACGCCGACCTCGGCGTCCCGATCGCGGCCGGCAATGTCGTGTCGGCCGAGGGCACGCTCGACCTCATCGACGCCGGCGCGTCGATCATCAAGGTCGGTGTCGGGCCGGGCGCGATGTGCACCACCCGCATGATGACCGGTGTCGGGCGTCCCCAGTTCTCGGCGGTCGCCGAATGCGCCGCGGTCGCCGCCGGTCACGGTGCGGCGGTCTGGGCCGACGGCGGTGTCCGGCACCCGCGCGATGTCGCGCTCGCACTGGCCGCCGGGGCGTCGAACGTGATGGTCGGCTCGTGGTTCGCCGGGACCCATGAGTCACCGGGCGACCTGCTCGTGGACGAGCGGGGCCCGTACAAGGTGAGTTTCGGCATGGCCTCGAAGCGGGCGGTCGCAGCCCGGTCGAGCGGCGACAGCACCTACGACCTGGCACGCAAGAGCTTGTTCGAAGAGGGCATCTCGAGTTCACGGATCCGCCTGGACCCGGAGCGGCCCGGCGTCGAGGACGTCATCGACCACATCTGTGCGGGCGTCCGCAGCACGGCCACCTACACCGGCGCCCGCAACCTGCGCGAACTCCACGACAAGGTGGTGTTGGGCATCCAGTCGCCCGCCGGCTTCGCCGAAGGACGGCCCCTGCCGGGCGGGTGGTGACGTGGAGATCCTGCTCCTGGTCGCGAGTCTCGTCGGATTCATCGCGTTGACGCTCGGGACGGCGCTGTTCGTGGCGGCCGAGTTCTCCCTCACCGCGTTGGAGCGGTCGACGATCACCGCCGACGTGGCCGATCGCGCGGACCGTCGTTCTCGGATGGTCCAGCGTGCGCACTCCACCCTGTCGTTCCAACTGTCGGGCGCGCAGCTGGGCATCACGATCACGACCCTCATCACCGGCTACATCGCCGAACCGGTCCTCGCCCGGATCCTCCGGCCGCCGCTGACCGCACTCGGCGTCGGCGAGTCGGTGGCCTCGGCGACCTCGCTGATCCTCGCACTGGTGATCGCGACCTCCCTGTCGATGGTGCTCGGCGAGCTCATCCCGAAGAACCTCGCGATCGCCAAGCCGCTCGCGGTGGCGCGGGCCACCGCCGGCCCGATGACCGTGTTCTCCGCGGTCTTCCGCTGGGCGATCAACGGATTGAACGGCACGGCGAACTGGATCGTCCGCCGTCTCGGCATCGAGCCGACCGACGAGCTGGCCTCCGCGCGGTCGCCCCAGGAACTCGTCTCGCTCGTCCGTAACTCGGCACGTCGCGGTGCCCTCGACCAGCAGACGGCGACCCTCGTCGACCGCTCGCTGCGCTTCGGCGAACTCACCGCCGAGGACCTGATGACCCCCCGCGTGACGATCGATTGTCTCGACCGCGCCGACTCCGTCCGCGACCTCGTCATGGCGTCGTCGCGCACCGGGCATTCCCGTTTCCCGGTCGTCATCGACGGCGACCTCGACGACCTCGTCGGGGTCGTGCACATCAAACAGGCCTTCACCGTTCCCCCCGAGCGACAGGCCACCACCTCGGTCACCTCGATCGCCCGGCCGGTGCCACGTGTGCCGGCCAGCCTCGACGGTGACGCGCTGATGGAACGCATCCGCGCCGACGGGATGGAGCTGTGCGTCGTGATCGACGAATACGGCGGGACCGCCGGCATCGTCACCACCGAAGACCTCATCGAGGAGATCCTCGGCGACGTCACCGACGAACACGACGACGAACGAGCAGACGTCGCGGTCGACGGCAACGGTTACCTCTGTGCCGGACTGCTGCGCATCGACGAGCTGTACGACGCCGTCGGCTACCACGCCCCCGAAGGGCCCTACGACACGCTGGGTGGACTCGTCATGTACTGCCTGGGCCGCATTCCCACCGTCGATGACGAGGTGGACCTCCCACGACGCTCGGCCGTCGGCGAGACCGACGACGACACCGCCCAATCGCCCGACCGCGGCCCGGACGTCACCTGGCGTGCGACCGTCACCCAGATGGACGGACGCCGGGTCGACGTGGTCGCGATCCGGCCGGCGCCCGCGGATCAGGTCCGGCCGGCTCACGCGGATCGAGACCTCTCCACCGCCGCCGAACGAAACGGCAAACCGTCGAACAACCAGGAGGACCCGCATGGGCGGTGATCTGTGGGCGGTCGGGCTGACCGTCGTCCTCCTGGCCGGCAACGCGTTCTTCGTGGGTGCCGAGTTCTCCCTGATCTCGGCTCGACGCGACCGCCTCGAAGCCCTCGCCGAGAGCGGCAAGAGCCGCGCGCGGACCGTCATCTACGCCGGCGAACGGCTGTCGCTGATGCTGGCCGGTGCGCAGCTCGGCATCACGATCTGCTCGATCCTGCTCGGCCGGGTCGGCGAGCCCGCGGTCGCGCATCTCATCGAGGCGCCGCTGCACCTGGCGCACGTTCCCGATGCCCTCCTCCACCCGATCTCGTTCGCCATCGCGCTGTCGCTGGTCGTGGTGCTGCACATCCTGCTGGGCGAGATGGTCCCGAAGAACATCGCGCTGGCCGGCCCGGAGTCGTCCGCGATGCTCCTCGTGCCGGCACATCTGTTGTTCATCCGTCTGGTCCGGCCGCTGATCGCGTTCTACAACTGGCTGGCGAACATCTCGCTGCGGCTCCTCCGGGTGGAACCGAAGGACGAACTCGAGTCCACGGTGTCGCTGGGCGAGCTGGCCGAGATGGTCGGCGAGTCCAAGCAGGAAGGCCTCATCGACGCCGAGGAACACGAACGCCTGACCCGCGCCCTGCAGTCCATCGGCCGCACCGTGGCGGAGGTGATGATCCCGCTCGACCAGATGCGCAGTGTCGGTGTGCAGGTGTCCGGTTCCGGCGGTATCGGACCGACCCTGGGTGCCGTGGAGAAAGCGGTCGGCGAGACGGGGTTCTCGCGGTTCCCCGTCCGCGGACCCGACGGCACCTTCACCGGCTATCTGCACCTCAAGGACGTGCTCGACGAGATCCTCGACGAGCACGTCGGATCGGACACGATCATCGGCGTCGACAAGATCCGGCCGCTGCCGGTCATCGATTCGACGACGCCCCTCGACGAGGCCACCGGAGTGCTGCGGCGGACCAGTTCGCATCTGGGCGCGGTGGTCGACGACAGCGGCCGCACCATCGGCATCGTCCCGCTCGCCGATCTGGTGGAGGAGTTCGTCGGCAACGTTCGCGACGAGACACACCGGGTGTGACCACGATGACCGCGCAGCTGGAACATCCGGATCACGGCCTGGCGGCGCAGGTCCTGGACGCCGACGAGTGGCGAGCACGCCGCGACGCCCATCGGCAGGCGGTGGACGAGCTGATCGGCCCCTACCTCGACGCCCGACGTCGCGGCGCCCGTCACCCGGTGATCGACTTCTTGTTCACCTACTACTCGTCACGTCCGGCGCACGTACTGCGCTGGCATCCCGGATTCGGCGTGACGCTCGAGGACGGCGACGAGTTCCTCGGCCTGCGCGGCTACGAGCGGACCGACGCCGGTGTGAGCGTCGGCGACGCCTATCTCCGGCACCGCGGCGAAGCGCTCGCCGCGGCCGTGGACATGCTCGGTGCCACCGCTCGACGACCCGCTCGGCTCGGCTGTTTCGGGCTGCACGAGTGGGCGATGGTCTACCGCACCGACGACACCCGGCACGACCTGCCGCTGCGATTGGGGTCCGCGGGCACCGACGCGGTCGTCGAGTCCATGCCGCTGCGCTGCACCCACTTCGACGCGTTCCGGTTCTTCACCGACCCGGCGCGTCCGCGCAACGACACCACGCTGAGCCGGGTGTCGCAGATCGCGCACGAACAGCCGGGTTGCCTGCACGCGACGATGGACCTCTACCGGTACTGCTTCACCCTCGCGCCGCTCGTGCCGTCGGACCTGACGCTCGACTGCTTCGCGCTGGCACTCCGAGCCCGCGACCTCGACATGCGCGCCAGCCCCTACGATCTCAGCGACCTCGGTTACGAGCCGGTCCGCATCGAGACAGCCGCCGGCAGGGCCGACTACGTGCGCGAGCAGTCGGCGATCGCCGAACGGGGAATGACCCTGCGGACGCGGCTGCTCAACATCTGTACGGAGCTCGCGGACCTCGCGACCGTACCCGGCGGGAGGCGCCTGCCGTCCGCCGTTACCGGCGAGTAGCATGTATGCGTCGTCATTCGCTCGAGAAAGGCTGCCATGTCTGACCGGATCACCGTCAACGGGTTGCAGGTCGCTACCGTCCTGCACGACTTCATCAACAACGAGGCGTTGCCCGGTACCGGTGTAGATGCGGACGCCTTCTGGACCGGTGCGGCCTCGGTCATCGCCGATCTCGCCCCGCGCAACCGCGAACTGCTCGCCGTCCGCGACGACCTGCAGACCAAGCTCGACGCCTGGCACCGCGATCACAAGGACGCCGACCTCACCCCCGGCAGCGCCGACTTCGACTCCTACAAGTCGTTCCTCACCGAGATCGGCTACCTCGCGGAGGTCCCCGCCGACTTCCAGATCACCACGTCGAACGTCGACCGCGAGATCGCCGACACCGCGGGCCCGCAGCTCGTGGTCCCGATCCTCAACGCGCGCTTCGCCCTGAACGCCTCGAACGCCCGCTGGGGTTCGCTGTACGACGCGCTCTACGGCACCGACGCGATCTCCGAGGCCGACGGTGCGGAGAAGGGTTCGTCGTACAACAAGGTGCGCGGTGACAAGGTCATCGCCTACGCCAAGAACTTCCTCGACCAGGCCGTGCCGCTCGAACAGTGCAGCTACACCGATGTGCGGGCGTTCGCCGTCCGGGATGGTGCGCTGCAGGTGACGCTCGACGGCGACAAGACCTCCACCCTGGCCGACCCGACCGCGTTCGTCGGCTATCGGGGCGACCCGGCTTCGCCGACCTCGATCTTGCTGCGCAACAACGGTCTTCACCTCGACATCGAGATCGATCCGTCCTCGCCCATCGGTTCCACCGACCCGGCCGGCATCAAGGACGTCGTCGTCGAATCCGCGATCACCACGATCATGGACTTCGAGGACTCGGTCGCCGCGGTCGACGCCGCGGACAAGGTCGTCGGGTACCGGAACTGGCTGGGCCTCAACAAGGGCGACCTGTCCGAAGAGGTCACCAAGGGCGGCAAGACCTTCACGCGCGTGCTCAACGGCAACCGCGAGTACACCGCGCCGGACGGCACCACCTTCGACCTGCACGGGCGTTCACTGCTGTTCGTCCGCAACGTGGGCCATCTGATGACCAACGACGCGATTCTCGACGCCGACGGCAACGAGGTCCCCGAGGGAATCCTCGACGGTCTGATCACGTCACTGATCGGCATCCACGGTTTGAGCGGCGCCGGGAGCGAAGCGAGCGGGCCGAATGGATCGCAAGCAGAGGGTCTACAGAACTCGCGGAGCGGTTCGGTCTACATCGTGAAGCCGAAGATGCACGGCCCCGACGAGGTCGCCTTCACCGTCGAACTGTTCGGTCGCGTGGAGAAGGTCCTCGGCCTGCCCGAGAACACGCTCAAGGTCGGCATCATGGACGAGGAGCGCCGCACCACGGTGAACCTCAAGGCCTGCATCAAGGCAGCCGAGCAGCGCGTGGTGTTCATCAACACCGGCTTCCTCGACCGCACCGGCGACGAGATCCACACGTCCATGGAGGCCGGGCCGATGGTCCGCAAGGCCGAGATGAAGCAGCAGACCTGGATCGGCGCGTACGAGAACTTCAACGTCGACACCGGTCTGCACGCGGGCCTGCAGCACAAGGCGCAGATCGGCAAGGGCATGTGGGCCATGCCCGACCTGATGGCCGACATGCTCGAGCAGAAGATCGGACATCCGAAGGCCGGCGCCACGACCGCGTGGGTCCCCTCGCCGACGGCTGCGACACTGCACGCGCTGCACTACCACCTCGTCGACGTCTTCGAGCGCCAGGACGAGATCGCCAAGCGCGATCCCGCCCGGGTCGAGGACGTCCTCACCATCCCGCTCGCGCCGAAGACGGATTGGTCCGACGAGGAGAAGCAGCAGGAACTCGACAACAACTGCCAGTCCATCCTGGGTTACGTGGTGCGATGGATCGACCAGGGTGTCGGCTGCTCCAAGGTGCCCGACATCCACGACGTCGCCCTCATGGAAGACCGTGCGACGCTTCGGATCTCGAGCCAGCTACTGGCGAACTGGCTGCGCCACGGCATCGTGGCGGAGTCCGACGTCGTCGCATCGCTCGAGCGGATGGCCCCGGTCGTCGACCGGCAGAACGCCGGTGACCCGACCTACCGGCCGCTGGCGCCGGACTTCGACTCCAACATCGCCTTCCAGGCGGCCAAGGAGCTGATCCTCGAGGGCACGACGCAGCCGAGCGGCTACACCGAGCCGATCCTGCACCGCCGCCGCCGCGAGTACAAGGCGGCCAACCCGGCCGGCTGAGCACCGGGTTCCACGTAGGCGATACGACCGTGCCGAACCGCCGAGGATCGGCACGGCGTATCGTCGTACCCTGCACTGCGCACCGGTTCGCCACGGCCGACCGGGCGAGGGACGCACCGAGCAGGGAGGGCATCGGCGTTGGCACATCACCGGAGTAGCGGCGGGGAGAGCATCCGAAGCCGCGGCGTGAGCCGAGGTGTCGTCGCCGCACTCTTGTCGATCCTGCTCGTCGCGGCCGTCGTCGTCACCTGGCAGGACCTCGGCGATCAGATCGATCGCCAGGCCGAGGAGGCCGCCGCGCAGTGCGTCGAGGGTCGTGAGTCGGTACCGATCGTCGCCGATCCCGACATCGCGCCGGGACTGGCGGCCGTCGCCCGCAACTTCGGCGAGACGAACCCCGTCGTGCGCGACAAATGCGTCACCGTCGACGTCCGGCCGGGCGACGCGAAGATCACCCTCGACGGTCTGTCTGGGTCGTGGGACACCGAGTCGATGGGCGCGTACCCGGCCGCCTGGGTGCCGCAGTCGTCGGTGTGGTCGGCAGATCTGGCGGCGGCGAAACCCGATGCGATCGAGGGCAACACCCGATCGCTGGTCTCGACGCCGGTCGTACTGGCGGTGTCCCCCGAGCTCAACAGCTCCCTGGCCGGCCGTCTCGACTGGTCCCAGATCCCCACCCTGCAGCGCCGCGACAACTCACTTGCCGACTTCGGACTCCAGGGCTGGGGATCGTTGCGCATGGCGATGCCGATCGGCGCACAGTCCGACGCCAGCGCGCTGGCCGCCCAGGCGGTCGCGACGCGCGTCACCCGGACCACCGGACCGCTGACCACCGCCGACGCCGAGTCGCCGCGGGCCAGTTCCAGTGTGCGCGCCATGCTGGAGGGCGCGCCGCTTTCCCCGGACGGGACACCCCAGGGCGCGGCAACAGCCATCGCCGACGCACCGGACGCGGCCCGAGCGGAGATCCACGTCGTGCCCATCACCGAACAACGCCTGTTCCAGATGACGCGCGAGGACGACCGCGCACGCCTGGCCGAACTCATCCCGTCGGGTCCGACTCCGATCGCCGACTACCCCGTCATCCGGATGTCGGGTCCCGAGGTCACCGAGTCGGCAGCCGATGCCGTCGCCGAGTTCATCCAGTTCGCCTCGGAGCCCGAGCAGTTGCAGTTGCTGACCGAGCTCGGTTTCCGCGGCGACGCCCCGATGCCCTCCCCGACCCCGACCGTGACGTTCCCGCGCACGCCCAATCCGATGCCGACGCCCGAGAACGGCGCGATCGTCGCCATCAACCGGCTCGTCTACGGGCCGGCCAGCGTCCCGGCGAGCTCCACGCCGCCCTCGGTGCCGTCGGGAAGCGCGGGGGGCTAGCGGCCGGTGGTGACCGCTCTCGCGGCCACCACCGTCAAACCCCTCCGTCTCAGCTGTAGGCCTCGATCGGCGGGCAGCTGCACACCAGGTTGCGATCGCCGTACACCCCGTCGATCCGCCGGACGGCCGGCCACACCTTCGCCCGGCCACCCGCGGACGGCAGTCCCTGCGGGTAGACGGCGAGTTCCCGCGAGTACGGGTGGTCCCACTCGCCGACGAGCGACTCGGCCGTGTGCGGGGCGCCGCGGAGCGGATTGTCCTCGGCGGGCCACTCCCCTCGTCCGACGAGTTCGATCTCGCCGCGGATGGCGATCATCGCATCGCAGAACGCGTCGATCTCGTCGAGGTTCTCGCTCTCGGTGGGCTCGACCATCAGCGTGCCGGCCACCGGGAAACTCATGGTCGGTGCGTGAAAACCGTAGTCGGCGAGTCGTTTCGCCACGTCGTCGACGGTGACGCCGGTGGCCTTGGTGATGGCCCGGAGGTCGAGGATGCACTCGTGGGCGACGAAGCCGTCCTCGCCGGTGTAGAGCACCGGATAGTGCTCACCGAGCCGCTTGGCGACGTAGTTGGCGGCGGTGATCGCCGTGAGCGTCGCCCGCCGGAGACCGTCCGCGCCCATCATCGCGATGTAGGCATAGGTGATCGGCAGGATCGCCGCCGAGCCGTACGGGGCCGCGGCGATCGTGGCCGACCCGGGCAGTTCGTCGGCGAGCGGGTGTCCGGGGAGGAACGGGGCCAGATGCTCCCGGACCGCGACGGGTCCGACGCCGGGCCCGCCGCCGCCGTGCGGGATGCAGAACGTCTTGTGCAGGTTGAGATGGCTGACGTCACCGCCGAAATGACCCGGCCGTGCGACACCGACGAGCGCGTTGAGGTTGGCGCCGTCCACGTAGACCTGGCCGCCGGCGTCGTGCACGGCACCGCAGACGTCGCGGACGTCGTGCTCGAAGACGCCGTGCGTCGACGGGTACGTGATCATGATCGCCGCGACCCGGCCTTCGTTCGCCGCGATCTTGGCGCGCAGATCGTCGAGGTCGACGTCGCCGTTCTCGCGGCACCCGACCACCACGACGCGCATCCCGGCCATGACCGCCGACGCGGCATTGGTGCCGTGGGCGCTCGACGGGATGAGGCAGACATCCCGGTCGACGTCGCCGCGGCTGAGGTGGTAGCCGCGGATCGCGAGCAGTCCCGCGAACTCCCCCTGTGAACCCGCGTTGGGCTGGAGGCTGACGCGGTCGTAACCGGTGACCGCCACGAGCCAGCCCTCGAGCGTGGTGATCAGCTCGCGGATGCCCGTGGTGTCGTCGGCCGGAGCGAAGGGGTGCAGCTGGGCGAAGCCGGGCCACGTGATGGGTTCCATCTCGGTCGTCGCGTTGAGTTTCATCGTGCACGACCCGAGCGGGATCATGCTGCGGTCGAGCGCGATGTCCTTGTCCGACAGGGCCCGCAGGTAGCGCAGCATCGCGGTCTCGGTGCGGTACCGGTTGAACGCCGGATGGGTCAGGTACTCGCTGGTGCGATTCTCGATGGGCTGCGCGAGTGCCCGCGGGGTGACGCCGGCGACGTCGAAGGCCCGCAGGACGGCATCGATGTCGGCGTCGGTCGTCGTCTCGTCACAGGCGATGCCGATGGTGTCGGCGTCGACGCGTCGCAGGTTGATCCCGTCGTGGCGGGCGCGGGCGAGGATCGTGTCGGCCTGACCGGGTGCGTGCACCTCGACGGTGTCGAAGAAGTTCGCGTGTGCCACCGAGAATCCGCCCGCGGCGATCGAGTCGGCGATTCGGGCCGCTGCGTCGTGGGTGCGTCGTGCGATGGCACGCAGGCCGTCCGCTCCGTGGTACGAGGCGTACATGGCGGCCATCACCGCCAGCAGCACCTGCGCGGTGCAGATGTTGCTCGTGGCCTTTTCCCGGCGGATGTGCTGCTCGCGGGTCTGCAGCGCGAGCCGGTAGGCGAGGTTGCCGTCGGCATCCTTGGAGATGCCGACGAGCCGCCCGGGAAGCTGTCGGGCGTGCTTCGACCCGACGGCGAGGTAACCCGCGTGCGGTCCACCGAAGCCCATCGGCACACCGAAGCGTTGCGTCGTGCCGAAGCAGACGTCGGCTCCCTGCTCGCCGGGCGGCGTGACCAGTGTCATCGCCAGGAGATCGGCACCGGCCGCGACGAGAGCGCCGCGCTCGTGCGCTGCGTCGACGATCGCGGTGGCGTCGACGATGCGACCCGATGCGCCCGGCACCTGGAGGATCACGCCGAAGAAGTCGCCGTCCGGCAGTCCGCATCCGGGCAGATCGGGGTGCAACGAGGCCTCGACGACCTCGATGCCCAGGGGCTCGGCGCGCGTGTCGAGGACGGCGCGCGTCTGCGGGAACAGGTCCGCGTCGACGATCACGCGGTTCGACCTCGACTTGCCCGCGCGACGCATCAGCGTCATCGCCTCGGCGGCCGCGGTGGCCTCGTCGAGCATGGAGGCATTGGCCACCTCCATGCCGGTGAGGTCGGCGACCATGGTCTGGAAGTTCAGCAGCGCCTCGAGACGTCCCTGACTGATCTCCGGCTGATACGGCGTGTACGCGGTGTACCAGGCGGGGTTCTCCAGCACGTTGCGCAGGATGACGCCGGGCGTGTCGGTTCCGTAGTAGCCGAGCCCGATCATCGACCGGGCCACGGTGTTACGGGCTGCGAGGTCACCGAGTTGTGCGAGGACCGCACTCTCGCTGAGCGGTTCGGGCAGCGCCCCCAGGACGTCGGAATCGAGTTCGTCGGCGATGACGGCGGGTATGACGCGGTGCGCCAGATCATCGAGGGAAGCCGCGCCGATCGCCTCGAGCATCCGGCGGGTCTCGTCGGCGTCCGGACCGACATGACGGTCGACGAAGGCGGCTGAAAGCTGGGGGACGGCCGGAGTGGGATCCGGGCGGGATCCTTCTGGGGCGTCGGACGGGGTCGCTTCAGTGGTGGACACGGTGGCGGGCAACCTCTCGCAGGCGCCGGTACACGGACCGGCTGCTGGCCCTCCCCCTCTGTCATGTCTTCGGCCACAGCCGATGTGACGCCTGAGAGATTCGGCGCCGCGCAACTCTGCGCGATCGCCTTTCACCGTGGGCGGACGACGGATCGTCACTTTCCAGAGACGTCGTCACCACCGCGGTCCTGGGTGCCTGAGAGTTTGACGGAGAGGTGTTGCTCCTTCGGCGGCCGCCGGCGATGAGTATCCGACGGCGCTCTCCCGCAGCGTAGCGACGCGGGGCCAGTCTACGCGGAGTCTCGACTATCCGGTGCGACGGGCGCGGTTCTTGCGCCGCGCGGCCAGTTCGTCCTCGGGTGCGGTCTCACTGACACCGCCGTCGGCCCGCTCGCCGGGGAAGTCGGCGATGGTGCCGGTGAGTTCGCGCATCGCGCCGCTGACGGCGATGCCGAACACGCCCTGCCCGCCCTGCAGGAGGTCGACGACCTCTTCGGCCGAGGTGCACTCGTACACCGTCGTACCGTCCGAGAACAGGGTGATCTTCGCGAGGTCCTCGACCCCGCGCTGACGGAGGTGGTCGACGGCCACGCGGATGTTCTGCAGGGAGATCCCGGTGTCGAGCAGACGCTTGACGATCTTGAGGACGAGGATGTCCTTGAACGAGTACAGGCGCTGGCTACCGGAACCCGCCGCTCCACGGATCGACGGGACGACCAGCGAGGTGCGGGCCCAGTAGTCGAGCTGGCGATAGGTGATCCCGGCGATCTGGCAGGCGCTCGGCACCCGGTAGCCGACGAGCTCGTCGGGCACCGTGTCGTCCGGGAAGAGGCCCGGGGCGATGTCGCCGAGACTGCCCTGGGTCGGGACGGCGTCGGAACGCTCGCCCACCGGACGATCGGGTGACTGGTCGCTCGACGTCGTTTCGCTGTCGACCGGACGATCGCCCACTTCTGACTCCCTCGCAAAGCTCGGATCGGACGCCGCACCACGGTGCCTGACGTCCACGTCCACAGTACGCGGTCCAGGCTGTTTCGGGTCGGCCGATCATCTTCATCGGCCCGTGTGCGGTGCTCGATGTCGCTGATGACGCTATGCGGCGGAGGACGGTGGATCAACGCGACTCGCCACGACACTCAACCTCAACTTGAGATCAAGACAAATGGTGATCGGGCGGTGTCGATTCCGTGATCTGAGTTTCGGTTCCGGTCGGCGAACACGTTCGTCGACGGAGTCCACGAACCGGTCAGGCGCCGCTTGCCTTGAAGTCGTCCGGGGACACGTTGTCGAGGAACTCCTTGAACTTCTCGACCTCGTCCTCTTTGACCTCTTCGGGCTGCACCTCGGCGGACTCGTCGGAATCCTCGTCCGGGATCAGCAACCCCGCCTCGGCGAGAACCTCTTCGTCGGCGATGATCGGCACCTCGGCACGCATCGCGACCGCGATCGAATCCGACGGCCGCGCCGACACCCGCAGGTCGCCGGTGAAGATCATCTCGGCGTAGAAGGTGCCCTCCTGCATGTCGACGATCCGGACCTCGACGAGGGTCTGCCCGAACTCCTTGATGAGGTTCACGATCAAATCATGGGTCAACGGACGAGGGGGCTCGATCCCCTTCTGCCGCAACGCAATCGACGCAGCTTCACTCTGCCCGATCCAGATCGGCAGGTAGCGTTCGCCCTCGACCTCGCGCAGCAACAACACCGGCTGACTCTGCGGGGGTTCGACCCTGATGCCCACCACACGCATCTCGCTCATCTCGCACCTCCCAGACGCCTTGTACGGCGCTCGATTCAGTGACCTCGACGCTACACCGACTGAGCGGACAGCGGCGGCCGACTCGCGGCACCCCAGCGGATCCCCTCAGCGGGCGCCCTCGACGGATCGTCGCTGTTCAGTCCGGTGCGGCGGCCGCACGCGCGCACCGCGATCTCAGTCCAGCGCACCCTTGACGGCCGCCTTGACCAACTGCGTGTGCAGCGTCACCGACAAGGCCGCGATCTCGCGCACGAGTTCCTCGGCACGGTCGCGCGCACCGGTGCCCTTGCCCTTGGCGATCGGGTTGGCGATCTGGGCGACGAGGCCCGCCTCGCGATCTGCGGACACCTTGAACGCCCGCAGATGGCGCGTCTCCAGGCCGTAACTGGCCAGGGCCGCGGCCGCCTCGACGAGCCGTACGGCGTCCTCGTCGAAGAACCCGGCGGGCCCGGCGGTCAACAGGCCGTTGCGCTGGAGTTCGGTGACGAACGCCGAATCCACCCCGGTGCGTTCGATCAGCGACTCCCGGGAGACGCGTCCGGCGCGCGCACCGAAGTCGGTGGCCGGCGCCACGGTCCCGCGGGCCGCGGACAGCACGCGCGTTCCGCCGGGACCGAAGCCGCCGTTGCCGTTGTCGATCGCGTCGAGCTGTTCCTTGATCACCTTCAGCGGGAGATATCGATCCCGCTGGGCGGTCAGCACGAACCGCAGCCGTTCGCAGTCGGCCTGACTGAACCGCCGATACCCCGACGGAGCCCGCTCCGGGGTCACCAGACCCTCCGACTCCAAGAATCGGATCTTCGAGATCGTGATGTCCGGGAAGTCATCACGCAGTTGGGCGAGGACCGTGCCGATCGACATCGATCCTTCGCCGCGGGGGGCCGTGGACGCCGTCACGGGTGTCAGGCGTCTGCTTCGTCGCGGGGACCGCTGAGGAACACCAGACGGAACTTGCCGATCTGGACCTCGTCGCCATTGCTCAGCGACGCGGTGTCGACCGGCTCGCGGTTGACGTACGTGCCGTTGAGGCTGCCCACGTCGACAACCTGAAAGTCGTTGTCGCCGAGACGGAACTCGGCGTGACGACGGCTGACGGTCACGTCGTCGAGGAAGATGTCGCTGTCGGGGTGCCGGCCGGCCGAGGTCGTCGGCTGATCGAGGAGGAACCGCGACCCCGCATTGGGCCCTCGCTTCACGACAAGCAGCGCGGTCCCGGGAGCGAGTCGTTCGACCCCCGTGTCGGCCGGCTCACTCGAGGTGCTGGTCCCGGCATCGAGTTCATTGATGAACTCCTCCCGGAACACCGATGTGGTCTCCACCGGCGCCTCGAAGTCCCTGTCGTTTTCGCTCACCACTTCTCCTTCGTCGTCGTCAGTGCCGACCGCACAGTCGCCAACCCCGTTCTCGGAACCGCCGGCATCGCCTGGGACGGTGCCCGTCGGCTCTCGCCACGATGGCCGGTCGAATCTACATGACTTGTGCGGCCGGGTAGTTCTCGGCGCGAGATCGTGAGCATCGGTGTCACGTCGCGCCTCGTTCCCACTGCCGTAACCGTACCGGTCCTGCCGATCCCACCGGCGCGCGAGTCGACTCCGGCATCGACGATCATATCGTTCCGGAGGCGATCAGCCGGGTCGATCGGGGCACCGGCCGTTCACGGCCGGGAGAACTCACCCCTCGATGACGGCGCGGTAACCCGCGGCGTCGAGTACCTCGCCCAGGTGTTCGTCGAGGGTCGCCTCGTCGGCCGCCTCGATCTCGACCAGCCACCCCTCGCCGTATGGGTCCGAATTGACCAGTTCCGGCGACGCGTCGAGGGCGTCGTTCACCGCCGACACCGTGCCTGCGAGCGGCCCGAAGATGTCCGAGACACTCTTCGTCGACTCGACCTCGGCGAACGACTCGCCGACGGTCACCTCCGCACCGCTCTCGGGTAGCTGGACGAACACCACGTCGCCGAGGGCGTCCTGGGCGTAGTCGGTGATCCCGACGCGCACCGTCGTCGGCCCGAGTCGCTCGATCCACTCGTGCTCCGCGGTGTAGCGCAAGGTCTCTGGCACTTTGCTGTCGGTCACGCGAACCCCTTTCGTCCTCGTCAGACTCTACTGTCTGCCGAGTCGCCTGCCGGGTGACGCGGCGGCATGAGCCGCATCACCAGGATCGTCTGATACCAGTACAGGACGAAGGACCACAGATACAGTCCGACGCCCCAGATCATGAAAGCCCAGCCGATCGGGTAGGCGATGGTGCCCACGATCGAATCGAGCTGTCCGGCAAGAAGCCACGGGAATGCGCTCATCAGCGCGAAGGTCCCCGCCTTGCCGATGTAGAGCACCGGGAGCGCCAGCACGCCCCGCGAACGCAACAGCGGCGCGGACGCGAACAGCAGGACGTCGCGCGCGATGATCACACCGATCAGCCACCACGGCAGGAACTCCCGGATGCCGAACGCGATCGGGATGATCACGATGTAGAGCCGGTCGGCGGCCGGGTCGAGCAGCGCACCGATCTTCGACGACTGGTCGAGGAGCCGCGCGATCTTGCCGTCGGCCCAATCGGAGAAGCCCGAGAACATGAGGACGGCGAAGGCCCATCCGTCCGCCTTTTCGACGAGGAGCAGCCACACGAACACCGGGATGAGTGCGAGCCGAAGCACGCTCAGCGCGTTCGGGACCGTGACGATCCGGTCCGGAGCCGGCGTGGTCGCCGCCTCCGGCTCGGTCACCGGAAGATCCCGATGATGCCCTGCAAGGTTTTCGCTCCGCCCGAGGAGAACAGGTTGTCGTGGACCATGTAGGTCCAGGTGGTCGTCGACCGGTGCAGATCCGCCGACCCGAGGTCGACGCCGTCGGGGGTGATGTCGGCCTCCCGGAACGTCTCGCGCGCCTTCGCGAGGGCCGTACCGGGTAGATCGGCGAACTCGGCGAGGATCAGCCGGTGGAACTCGTCCAGCGGGCTCTCCTTGCCCAGCGACCGGAGGTGGATGCTGGCGCGGACGTCGGAGACGAACGCGAGATGGTCGGCCCAGGCGCGGTCGAGATGGTAGAGCACGATCTCGCGCGCGGCCTGTGACAGCACCTCGCGAGGCACCGGCGCGACCGCCGGGGCGGCCTCGTGATCGGCCGCGGCCTTCTCGGCGTCGGCCTTCTCGGCGTCGGCCTCGTCGGTGGTGGTCTCCACGGTCCTCGTGCTCCCGGTCAACTGCGCGTAGCGGTCCGGTTCCAGATCCGCCAGCTCTTCGAGCGCGGCGTCGGTGGTCAGGATCTGCATACGACGTTCGACGATGATGTCCCGCTGCTGATTGACCAGCTTGTTGTAACGCCAGGTGTTCGCGTGGAGTTCGAGCATCACGCCCTCGGCGATCCGCTGGGCCTGCTCGATGAGGTCGACGCCCTTGCTGCCCATCGAACCGTCCTCGTTGGGCGACACGGGATCTCGCTTGAACGCGAGGTTCTTGGTGACAACCGGGTCCTCGAGGCTGGAGAAGAACACCGACGTACCTGGATCGCCCTGACGGCCCGCGCGTCCACGCAGCTGGCTGTCGAGGCGTTCGGTGTCGTGGCGGCCCGTTCCGACGACGCACAACCCGCCGAGTTCGATGACCTCCTCGTGGGCGTCCGCGTCGTCCTTCGATCCGCCCAGGCGGATGTCGGTGCCCCGTCCGGCCATCTGGGTGGACACGGTGACGGCGTCCCGGGCGCCGGCCTCGGCGATGATCTTCGCCTCTTCGGCGTCGTTCTTCGCGTTGAGCACGACCGACGACACCCCGGCCTTGTCGAGGAAGTACGCGAGTTCCTCGGACTCGGCCACGTCGTGGGTACCGATGAGGACGGGTTGTCCGGTCTCGTGGATCTCCTTGACGTAGGCGACGATCGCCTCGACCTTGTTGGCCTTGGTGTCGTAGACCCGGTCGGGCAGGTCGGTCCGGACGTTGGGGGTGTTCGGCGGGATCTGCGAGACGCGCAGTTCGTAGAACTGGCGGAACTGCTCGCCGGCGGCGAGCGCGGTGCCGGTCATGCCGCAGACCTTCGGGTAGCGGCCGATCAGGGCCTGCACCGTGATGGTGTCGATCACCTCACCCGAATCGGTTTGGGTCAGCCCTTCCTTGAGCTCGACCGCGGCCTGCACCCCGTCGGGCCAGCGCTGGAGCTGCGCGACGCGGCCGCGCGAGGCGTTGATGAGGTGCACGCCGCCGTCGCGGACGATGTAGTGGATGTCGCGTTCGAGGAGATAGTGGGCGTGCATGGCGATGCTGACGTGTACGAGCGTCGTGCCGACGTGCTCCTCGCTGTAGAGATCGATGCCGCCGAGTTCTTCCTCGACGAACACCGCACCCTCGTCGGTCAGGGTGACGTTGCGCCCCTCCGCGTCGACCTCATAGTGCTTGTTCTTCATCCGAGACACGACGTCGTGGATCGCCGCGTCCGGCACCTCGGTCTCGGTCGAACCGGCGAGCACCAGCGGCACCAGCGCCTCGTCGACGAGCACCGAATCGGCCTCGTCGATGATCGCCACGTCGGGTGTCGGTGAGACGAGGTCCGCTTCGGACAGGGCGAGCTGATCACGGAGGACGTCGAAGCCGATCTCGTTGACCGACCCGTAGGTGACGTCACCGGTGTAGGCGCGTCGCCGTTCCTCGCGGCTCGAGTTCTCCGAAACCGCGTGGACGGTGATGCCAAAGGCGTCGAACAGCGGCTTCATCCACTCCGCGTCGCGGGTCGCCAGGTAGTCGTTGACCGAGATCACGTGGACCTGATGTCCCTGCAGGACATGGCCGATCGCGGCGATGGCGCCGGCGAGCGTCTTGCCCTCACCGGTGGCCATCTCGACGATGTCGCCCTCCAGGAGCCGGAGGGCGCCCTGCAACTGGACATCGAAGGGCCGCAGATCGATGGTGCGGTCAGCGGCTTCCCGGACCAGGGCGAGGAACTTCGCGCGGTCCGCGGGCTTCTCGGCGATGTCGAGTTTCTCGGCCTCCGCACCGAACGCGCCGTCGGCGAGTTCGGCGGCCCAGTCGGTGTGGGCTTCGGCATCCTTGATCACACCCAACGACTTCGACTGGTTACGAGTCGACTGGGCACCCAGAAGGCGCCACATGCTGTTGCTCAGCTTTCCCACCGAAACATTTCTCCTGATCGTTCCCGGTTTTGTCGCGACCCACCCCCTCCGGGCGGTCAGGTCAGCAACAACGGTACGCGGCCGCTGGTCGACCGAGGACGCCGACATTATGATCAGTCCACCCGTTTCGGCTCGAGGACTAAGGACGGCCCATGACCAGGACTCGCCGGACCAGGGTTCGACTCCGCCTCCTGCGCGCGACGATCGCCGGGTCGCTGATCGCGGTCGGGGTCGGCCTCGGCGCATTCAACGACTGGTGGGTCGCGCTGTTCTTCGGGATCCCCCTGGTCTTCGCGGGCATCGCGGTCAGTCCCCGCGCTTCCCGGGTGTCGGAACTGCCGGAGTTCCGGCGCGCCACGTCGCCGGACGCCCCGCAGGTCGACGTGGAGGCGCTCACCCGCAGCAGCCTCACCGCCGACGACTCGCAACCGACCATGGTCACCGCGACGATCAACCCACCGAACGACACCGCGTACCGTGCGCGCTGGATCACCTCGATGACCAAGGGGAATTTCCAGTCGCTGACCGACACCCCGTTCACGACACTGCCGCCGGACGCTCTCCCGCCCCGCGACCAGCCCGAGACCCCCGAATTCGACGACCAGCCCGGCCGCTGGGCGCTCGTCTATCCCGCGGTCACCCTGCTCGTGGCCGGCGCCTTGCTGTTCGGTGTCGCCGGCGGGTGGCACGTCGAGGGGCCGTCGCTCTCGGGGTTCGATTCCGCGATCGACTCCGACGACGAGGACGGCGAAGAGGACGCGGCGACTCTCGCCGATCAGCATCGGCAGATGCTGGACGCGATCGCCGAATACGCGGGCCCGCAGGGCGTACACAACGTGCTGCAACTCGACTACGAGGTCGGCTCTCCGTCGGCCTCCGCGCGCGTCTTCGATCCCGACACCGGCCGCGCCAGGACGATCAACATCGGTGACGGGTACTCGAATTCGTCAGTCGTGCCCAACACCGAACGGGCGAACAAGACCTTCGACGCCGCGGCCATCGAACCGAACACACTCGGCTCACTCGCCGACCCGATGGTGGCGGCGGTCCGGCCGTACGCCACCGAACCGGAACTGGACAAGGTGGTCATCGAGCGGCGCGGACCGGACGGTCCGGTACTGATCACCGGGACCATCGAACCCGACGAGGGTGTCATCGACGACTACGTCGTCCAGGCGACACCGGACGGCACCATCGCCGAGTTCTTCGACCCCGCGGACTTCGCCAAGTCGTTCGAACTGGCGCGTCGTGAACTGGCGGCTGCTCGTGTCCCCGTCGACGCGCCCGTCATCGAGGAGTTCATCATCCAGGGGACGGCGGACGGTGTGTCCCCGGTCACGGCGAGCGTCATCCAGAACTCGGGCGGGGTCCTAGTGAGGTACCGGCTCGGCGACCGTGGCGGCGAAGTCGCCGTCGCACCCGGCGAATTCCCGGTCGCAACCGTCAGCGAGGGTCGTTACCGAAGCGTGGGCTTCCGCTTTGACAGCATCTCGGCGGACACCCTCGACCAGGTCAGGGCCGACTTGATGAGACGTGCGTCGGTGCCCGAGTACGACCGTGACGCGGTGGGCGTCGAGGTCGAACGCAACCGTATCGACGAGGCTCCGCAGTTCGTCATCCGGATGGACATCGCCAACACCGACGACGCCGAAGCGATCTATACCTTGGATGGACGCTTCATCAAGGAGGGTCGGTACTGACACCGGAACCCGGCCGGCGCGACCACACCGGTCGGCCTCACACCTTCGGCGTACCCGCTGCGAGCGCCCTCCGCGTGACGGCCTGCAGTTCGGCCACCGCCGCTTCGGGCGGATGCAGCACCCCGCGATCGGTCATCGTGGTGACGATGTCGCGGACGCGGCCGTAGTACGTCGCCTGTTCGGCCGGCGTGCTGCTGGCGGCGGCGTGGTTGTAGAGCTTGAGCGCGCGGTCGAGGTCGTCCTGATCGGTCTGCTCCAGGTAGCTCGCGCCCACCCGCCGGCCGTTCTTCTCGCAGGCGATCCAGGCCCGCCGCAGTCTGGCGACGGACTGCTGGTAGGCGTCGGCGCGCGAGCGGTTGCCCGGGTAGTCGTCGGTCCGCAGGGCCATCGCCTCGTCGAGCGCGAGATGGAAGGTCTGCGTCTGTTCGACCGTCACGTCGGTCACGGCCGGATACCTCAGCAGCATGGCGGGATCGAGTTCGTAGGTTCCGTAGGCGCCGAGGACCTCGTCGTGGCGACGCGCCGCTTCCTCCCACAACCGTTGCGCCGCTTCGTCAGAGCCCGCGTCGGCGATCCGGGGCCCGCCGGATGCGGGTCGGGTCAGGTCGACCGGTTCGTCCGGCGGGGCACTCGCCGCTGCCGCCCGCGACCCGGCCGGCGTCGGGGCGCCCTTCTTCTTCGTGGCGATGCGTTCCGGCGCGTGCCGCCGAAGCCGGGCCAGGATCTCCGCGACCGCCGGGTCTCCTTCGACGACGGCGACCCGCCAGAACTCCGTCTCGGGCGTGTCGTCGGACTCGTCCCGCGAGCTGGGTGGCGTCCGGTCGGCGGGAACGGGCTCACCGTCCCGGCTCGCGAAGGTGAGTTTCAGATACTTCTGCCCGACGACCGTCAGGTGACGCGCACGCTCGCCGGCCATCTCCGAAGTCGCGTCCGCCGGCCCACCCACGGCCACCGTGACGAGCGAGTCGAGCGGGTAGCTGACGAGTGTGCGGTCCTCGTTCCCGAAGTAGACCGTGTCGTCGTCGACGGTCAGCAGGACCGCGCCTCGTTCACCGAGCCGGCCGAAGGCCGCCCCGAGCAACGACGCCGCGATCGCGCCACCGACCACCGCCGACGTGATGAGACCGTCGACCCCGGCGATGTTGAGCGCGACGAGTGCGACCATCCCGGCGGCCATGAGGACCCAGGCGGCGGTGGCCGAACGATGGTGGCGACCGGTCAGGTACTCGGTCCGACACGTCACCGGGACCATGGATCCCCCACATTCGTCATATCCATCCTCTGTCCGGTCGGCTACCGTTGTGCACGTGAGTTCCGGCGAACACCGCATCAGCTTACGCATGACCCTGCTGCTCAGCGCACTGATCGTGGCGCTCGGCACGACGATCGTCGGTGTCGGGTCCGCTGCCGCCGCGCCACCGGCTCCCGCCTTCGTGGGCAAGACCTACACCTCGACCGCGGTGACCGGTGAACAGATCCCCGGCGGTGGACCGCTGGAGGTGAGTTTCCCGGCCGCCAATCGGATCGCGCTGTCGGCCGGTTGCAACCGGCACATCGGGGATCTCCGCGTCGACGACTCACTGTTGCGTCTCGGCTCCCTCGCCTCGACGATGATGGCCTGCCCCGGTCCGCACGCCGGCGCCGACGCCTGGGTGACCGCGTTCACCAAGGAACCGCTGACCTGGTATTCGGTGGGCCACGCGCTCGTCCTCGTCGGCCCCGCGGCGCAGGTCCTGCTCACCGAGAAGCCCTCGTGAACCGCCGACCGGTCACCGTGACCGTGACCGGCGCGGCCGGCAGTATCGGGTACGCCAGCGTCTTCCGGATCGCCGCCGGGGCGATGCTCGGCAAGGATCAGCCCATCGCCCTGCGCCTTCTCGAGTTGCCGCAGGCGGTCTCGGGCGCAGTGGGCACCGCGATGGAACTCGACGACGGCGCGTTTCCCCTCCTGAAGTCCGTCGACGTCCTCGACGATCCGCGCAAGGCATTCGACGGGGCGAGTTTCGGTCTGCTCATCGGGGCCCGTCCGCGCACCAAGGGCATGGAGCGCGCCGACCTGCTGGCCGCCAACTCCGACATCTTCGCCGCCCAGGGCTCGGTCATCAACGACGTTGCCGCCGATGACATCCGGGTGATCGTCGTCGGCAACCCCGCCAACACCAACGCCGCGGTCGCCGCCGCCAACGCGCCCGAGGTCCCGGCCGACCGGTTCACCGCCCTGACCCGTCTCGACCACAACCGCGCCATCGCCCAGTTGGCCCGACGCACCGGCGCGGGCGTCGACGAGATCAGCCGGGTCACCGTGTGGGGCAATCACTCCGCGACCCAGTACCCCGACATCTTCCATGCCCGGGTCGGCAGCCGTAGCGGGTCGGACATCGCCGCGGACCGCGAGTGGCTCGTCGACGACTTCATCCCGACCGTCGCCCGACGCGGCACCGCGATCATCGAGGCCCGCGGACAGTCGTCGGCGGCCTCGGCCGCGAACGCCACCATCGACCACGTCCACGACTGGGTTCTCGGTACACCGCCGGACGACTGGACGTCGGTGGCGCTGCCGTCGCCGGGTGTCTACGGCGTGCCCGAGGGACTCGTCTGCTCGTTCCCGGTCCGCTCGGTCGACGGCAGATGGCAGATCGTGGAAGGACTCGACATCAACGACTTCTCCCGTTCGCGGATCGACGCGTCGGTCGCCGAACTGCAATCCGAGCGCGAGGCCGTCGGCACCCCGTAGTCTTTCTGTCCATGTCGAAGAAGGACAAACCGAAGCAGCCCAAGGTCGCGAACAAGGTCTACGAAGCGGAGCTGTTCCGGCTGCAGACCGAGCTCGTCAAGCTCCAGGAGTGGGTCCGCGAGAGTGGCGCTCGCGTGGTGGTCATCTTCGAAGGACGCGACGCCGCCGGCAAGGGCGGGACGATCAAACGCATCACCGAGTACCTCAGCCCGCGGATCGCGCGGGTCGCCGCGCTTCCGGCGCCGACGGATCGCGAACGCGGACAGTGGTATTACCAGCGTTACGTCGCACATCTGCCCGCGCCCGGTGAGATCGTCCTGTTCGACCGGTCCTGGTACAACCGCGCCGGCGTGGAGAAGGTCATGGGTTTCTGCACGCCCGAGGAGCACTCGCGGTTCCTGCGGCAGACCCCGATCTTCGAGCAGATGCTCATCGACGACGGCATCCTGCTGCGCAAGTACTGGTTCTCGGTGTCCGACGACGAACAGCTCAAGCGGTTCCGGTCACGCATGAACGACCCTGTGCGGCAGTGGAAGCTGAGCCCGATGGATCTCGAGTCGGTGTACCGGTGGGAGGACTACTCGCGCGCCAAGGACGAGATGATGGTCCACACCGACACCGCGCTGAGTCCCTGGTACGTCGTCGAATCCGACGTGAAGAAGCATGCTCGCCTGAACATGATCTCGCATCTGCTGTCGACCATCGACTACGCCGAGGTCCCCCGCCCCCGCGTGTCCCTGCCCAAACATCCGATCGAGTCGGGCAACTATCACCGCCCGCCGCGCTCGCTGTCCAAGTACGTACCCGACCACGTGGCGACGCTGATCCGCACCGATCACTGATGTGGATCGGGTTCTGCGAGTTCGACTATCTGCTCGGTGACGTGCACTCGCTGAAACAGAAGCGGTCCGTGGTGCGACCGATCGTCGCCGATCTCCGCAAGCGCTACACGGTCTCGGCTGCCGAGGTCGGACACCTCGACGTCCATCGGCGAACCGTCATCGGCGTCAGCGCGGTGGCCGCCGACCGCGGACATGTCGTCGACGTGCTCGACGCCGTCGAACGTTCTGCGGCAGCCCATCCCGAAGTCGAGTTGCTGTCGGTGCGGCGCCGGGTCGTCAGCTCGGAGGACTTCTGAGGTCGTCGACGACCCCGGCGGCAACAGCGGCCCGGCGGTAGGCGGCGGCGAGGGACTCGACCGTCTCGTGCGCGTTCAGTCCGCTCGGGTTGGGGACCACCCAGAGTTCGGCCCCGTCCCACGTCTCGTCCTGCCGTCCCGGCACGGCATCGCGGCGCCCGAACGCGCTGCGATACGCGGTGATCCCGGCGACCGCGACAACCCGTGGGCGGATCTCACGAACCCGTTCGCGGAGGCGGCGTCCCCCCTCGCGGAACTCGTCGACGGTCAGTTCGGCGGCGGTCGCTGTGGCGCGTGGCACGACGTTGGTGATCCCCACGCCGCGGTCGAGCAGCATCGTCCGGTCGGCGTCGGACATGCCCGTCGATGCGTCGATCACGTGGTCGACGATGCCGGCCCGGGCGAGCGCCGGGTAGAACCGATTGCCGGGCCGGGCGAAATGCGCACCGGTGGCCGCGGTCCACAGGCCGGGGTTGATGCCGACGAACAGCAGCTTGCAACCGTCGCCCACGAGGTCGTCGACGGTGCGGTCTCGGTAGGCGAGCAGTTCGGCCCGGGTGAATCCCATCAGGCGCACCCGGTATTCGGCGGGCCGATGCGGGGACGCGTCAGGATGCCGTCTCCGCATCGTGCCGGGCCGACACGCAGAACTGGTTGCCGTCGGGGTCGGCGAGCGTCACCCACACGAAGCCGGGCATCTCACGATCGGCGATCCGGCTCGCGCCCGCCGCCACGAGTCGATCCACCTCCGTCTCGAGATCGTCGGTGGTCAGGTCCAGATGGATGCGGTTCTTGCCGGGTGTGGGGTCCTCGACCTGCTGGAACGCGAGTAGTGGTGTGCCCTCCCCGACCGCGACGACGACGAAGTAACCGTCGTTGTCCTCGACGATGCGGCCGCCGAGCTGCTCGGCCCACCACGTCGCCAGGGGCGCGGGCGCGAGTGCGTCGACGGTGATCATGCCCAGTGCGAGACTCATGGCTGCCAAGCTACTCTCGGCCACCGACATCCCCGGGCGGTCGCGGGCGGATCGTCGTCACGTTCGCCGCTAGCCGCCCGGAAGGACCCGGTCACCACTTACACTCACGCTGATGCTCGAAATCTCCTATACGGTCTTGGGCGGCCTCGGGGCTCAGATCGGTTCCGACCCCGTCGAACTCGGCACGCGCAAGCAGCGCGCGACACTCGCCCAGCTGATCCTCGCCGAGGGCGTCCCGGTGCGCGCCGACAGTCTGATCGAGGGCATCTGGGGCGATTCGCCACCGGAGCGCGCAGAGGTGTCGCTCCAGTCCTACATCTCGGGCCTGCGCAAGGTCCTCGAGCCGCATCGGAAGCCTCGGACTCCCTCCACGGTCCTGCTCACCCACGGGACGGGGTACAGCCTCCCGACGGCCGCCGACAACGTCGACGTGCGCAGGCTGACCGCCCGGGTGGGCGATGCTCGTGCCCTGATGCAACAGGGCGACGCGGCGGGTGCCGCACCGCTGCTGCACCAGGTGCTCGCCGACTATCGCCCCCTGCTCCCCGAGTTCGAGGGCCTCGCCTTCCGGGACGAGGCCGCTGACCACCTCGACCGCATGCTGCAGGCGGCGCGGGAGATGTCCTTCGAGGCCCGCATGGCCGACGGCGACCACCGCCTGCTCGTCACCGAACTGGAGACCGAGGTCGAACGCGCGCCGCTCGACGAGGGCTTGTGGGTGCTGTTCGCCACCGCCCTCTACCGACTCGGCCGTCAGTCCGACGCACTCGGGGCGATCGCCACCGCCCGCCGGACCCTCGCCGAGGAGATCGGCGTCGACCCGGGACCCCGTCTCCGCACCCTCGAGCGCGACATCCTCGACCACGCTCCGCATCTCGACGCCCCGGCCGCCACCGCCGCGGGCAAGGTGGCGCACGCGCCGGACGTCCCGGCACCGGGCCCGCGGACATCGACGCAGTCGATGACGGACGAATCGGTCGACGACGCCGACCTCGACGACGCCCCGTCGGTGGTCGGCCGGACCGACGAGCTCGCCGCGTTGCATCGGGCGGTGCTCGCCTCGATGACAGGACACGGCGGCGTGGTCGTGGTCGAGGGCGAACCGGGCGCGGGCAAGACAGCGCTCATCGACGAAGCCGGCCGCCGGGCCGCGGGCGCCGCCGATCTCCGGGTGCTGTGGGGGCGCTGCGTCGACGACCCGGCCGCACCCTCGATGTGGCCGTGGGTGCAGATCCTCGGTGCGGTCCTCCCCCGGCTCGACCCCGCCGATCGGGAACGACTCCTCGACAGTTCACTCGGCCGGATGGTGACCGAGGGCGTCAACGTGATCCCGCCGCCCCGGCAGATGCCGGACGCGGCCGCTCGATTCCAGTTCTACGACCAGGCCGCCGATCTGCTCGAGGGGGTGGCCGCGACGTCGAAGCTGATCATCGTGCTCGACGATCTGCAGTGGGCCGACGGTGCGTCGCTGGAGTTGTTCGCGCACATGGCCGCACGACGCACCGCCGGGGTCACGTTCTTCGCCTCGTTGCGTTCGCCGTCGAACCGGCCCGTCGTCGCCACCACCCTGGCGACGCTGGCCCGGTTGCCGGAGCATCGCCGCCTCCACGTCGGCCCGCTCGGCGGCGACGACATCTCCGAGCTCATCCGGCGCGAGACCCGGCAGTGGCCGGAGATCGCCACCGTGTCGTCGATCCAGCGACGCACCGGTGGCAACGCCTTCTTCGTGCGCGAACTCGCCCGCATCCTGGCCGACCGGGGGTCCATCGCGGGCAGCGCCGTCCCGTCCGGCATCCGTGATGTGGTGCGCCAGCGACTGGTCGGCATGTCCGCGGCGACGACCGAACTGCTCGAACTCGCGTCCCTCATCGGGACCCGCGTGGACCTGGTCCTGCTGGCGACCGCCGCGAAGCGCCCGGTGGACGAGGCGCTCGACCTCCTCGAACCCGCGGGCGAGGCGGGTGTCATCGATCTCGGACCGGACGACCCGTTCGGATTCGGCTTCAGTCACGACATCATCCGGGAGGCGATCGCGGACGGCATCGCCGCCATGCGCGCACGGCGACTGCATCTCGCGATCGCCGACGCCCTCGCCGGCAACTCCTCACCGCATGCCGTGGCGAGAGTCGCGCGGCATCTGTGGTCCGCCGGGCCGCTGGCCGACCGTGAGCGCACCACGACCGCCCTCCTCGCGGCGGGGAACATCGCCCTGCGCACCTACGACTTCGACGGGGCGCGCCGGCATCTCGGGGATGCGGCGACGCTCGCCCGCGCGACCGGCGACCAGCAGGCGGAGCTCGTCGCGATCACCACCCAACTGGCCGGAGACGTCGCGGCGCACGGGTACTTCGCCGCCGATCCCGAGTTGCAGGACCGCGCTCGTGTACTCGCCTCCGCCCTCGGCGACGCCCGGCTCCTCGCCACACTCGACTACGCCCGCTGCGCGGCCCACATCCAGATCGCGGATGCACACACCGGTCACCGCCTCGCGGAGGATCTGCGTCGGCGCGCCGAGAGATCCGACGACCCGGTCGTCACCCATCTGGGCATGCACGCCGCCGGCATCGACGAGTTCACACGCGGCAATTTCGGTGCGGCGCATCGCATCTTAGAGGACTATGCGCCGATCGACGTCGTCGTCGACGGTCTCCGTGACGATCAGCTCGCGATGGCCCGCGGTTTCCGCGCCTGGGCGGTGACCGTGCATCGCGGTGTCGACGCCGGCCGGGACCTCTTCGCCGCGATGGCCGATGCCCATCCCGATCCACGGTCCCGGCTCGCCATGGCCATCTTCGCCGTCGGCGCGGCGTCGATGCTCGGCGACACGAGGTGGGTTCTGGACGCGGGCCCGGCCATCACGTCCGACGGCGTCGGGCCCCTCGCCTACCTCCGTCGCGGCGGAGAACGCATGTACTGGTGGGCGCGCGCCCTCACCGGCGACCTCGACGACGCCCTGGAGCACATCGAGCGACTGGGTGCCGACGAGGTCGGCATGGAGGATCACCCGCGGACAGGTGAGGGCTACTGGCTGGGTCTGCACGCCGAGGTCCTCGTCGTCGCCGGCAAGCTCACCGACGCCGCCACACTGCTCGACCGGGCCGACGACTTCGCCGACCGCACCGGTGAACGCTATGCCGACGCCCACCGCCTCCTCGTCCGCGCACGTTACGAGTACGCCAACGGGCGTCCGGCGTCCGTGGTCGGCGCCACGCTGGCGACCGCGCGCGACACCGCCCTCGCGCAGGAGGCGGACGGGTTGATCCGACGAATCGACTCACTGGCCACGACCTGGGGTCTGACGTCCCCGACCTGAGTCGCCAAGTCCGTCTCAAGTCGCCTTCAAGGCCCGTCGGCGACCCTGATCAGGACTCCGGCGTCGTCCGGAGCCCGACGAATTCCGCCGGATCGTTCCGGCCGCGACCGAGGACCTGCCGATGCCCGCAACACCCGCCTCCTCCCTGCCCGAGCACGCCGAGCGCCTCACCGTCCGGACCCGTACCTCGGTCCTTGCGCAACTACGCGACCGGATCGCCGGCGACGTCTTCGGCCCCGGCGATGCCGGCTACCTCGACGCGCGATCCGGCTTCAACCGACTCGACGTGCACCGCCCGGCCGTGATCGCCGTGCCCGATAACCATTTCGACGTCGTGGAGGCGGTCCGCTTCGCCGTCGAGGAAGATCTACGCGTCGCCGTCCAGGCGACCGGTCACGGCACGGGGAGACCGGCCGACGGCGGACTGCTGATCAACACCTCCCGGCTCTCGTCGGTGAGCGTCGACCCCGTCGCCCGGACCGCCCGGGTCGGCGCCGGCGCCCCATGGCGGACGGTCGTCGACGCGGCGGCGCCGTACGGTCTCGCGCCACTGATGGGCTCGGCCGGCGGGGTCGGGGCGGTCGGCTACACCCTCGGGGGCGGTTTCGGCTGGCTCGGTCGGCGCTACGGCCTCTCGTCGGACCGCGTGCTCTCGTTCGACCTGGTGACTCCGGACGGGACGCCGATCCGGGTCACCGATACCAGTTTCCCGCACCTCTTCTGGGCGTTGCGCGGCGCCGGCGCCGGCGGTCTCGGTGTCGTGACGTCCATGGAGATCGCGCTCGTCGAGGTGTCGACCGTGTACGCCGGCAACCTCTTCTATCCGGCCGCCGACGCCGAGGAGGTCATCCGCCGGTTCCGTGACTGGGCGCCCGCCCAGTCCGAGGAGCTGACGTCGGCCGTCGCGATTCTCAACCTGCCGCCCACGGACGACGTCCCGGCGCCGCTCCGTGGCCGGAGCTTCGCCGTCGTGCGGGGCTGCTGGTCGGGGGATCTCGACACCGGTCGGGCGATCGTCGACGAATGGCGCGAGTGGCGCACGCCGGTCGTCGACATGTGGGGTGCGCTGCCGTTCGCGGCGATCGACGCCGTCAGCATGGACCCGACCGAGCCGATGCCGGTGATGGTCACCACCGAATGGTTCGACGATCTCCCCGACGAGGCCGTCGACATCGTCGCCGCGCGGGTCCGGCCGGCCCCGGCGTCGGCGCCGCTCATCGTGTGCGGCGAGATCCGCCACGCCGGTGGAGCGATCGCTCGCAGCGCGGACAACGCGCCCGACGATCGGGGGCGACAGGGCCGGTTCCTTCTCGAACTCGTTGCGGCGGTAGCCGATCCGCACGTCGCATTGGCCGTCGAGTCGACGTTGCGGGTGACCCGCGCCGAGCTCGAGCCCTACGTGACCGGCGCCGCCTACCTCAACTTCACCTCGGGCTCCGAACGCATCGCCCGGGCCGCGGACGCATTCAGCGCGGACAACCGTCGCCGGCTCGACGAGATCAAGGCCGCCCTCGACCCGGCGAATCGCTTCTGTCACGGCGACCTGTGATCGGCCAATCGGACAGCGCACTTGCCCAGGGTGGCCGGATGTGGACTGATGGTCGGCATGTCTGAAACGTCCGAACCCCGACACGATCGCACGCCAGACGCCCGGCCCCTGCTCGTCGTGGACGCCGCCAACGTCGTGGGTTCGGTGCCCGACGGGTGGTGGCGCGATCGCCGCGGAGCCACCGAACGGTTGCGGACACGGCTCGAGTCCGTCGCCGTCGGCGGACTCGAAGGGCTGCCGGGGCCACTCGAGGTGGTGCTCGTCGTCGAGGGTCGGGCCCGCGGTGTCGTGGCGAGCGAACAGGTCCGGATCGTCGATGCGCCGGGTTCGGGCGACGACACGATCGTCGGCGTCGTCGCGGATTCGGATCCTCGTCGCGAGCGCATCGTGGTCACCGCCGACCGTGAATTGCGGGCCAGAGTCGCGCAACTCGGCGCCCAGACGATCGGCCCCGCCGCCATCCCGAGATGACCGGGGCCGGAATCGACCGTCCTCTTGACGTCCGATTTCTCCGTTCTGGTGGCGGTGGGATGCCACCCGCCCGATAATCCTCAGAGTGTCGGCGACTGCCGACAACGGGAGGATTCCATGACCGAAGTCGATGTCCTGATCGCCGGCGCCGGCCCCATCGGCTTGACCGCCGCCATCGAGCTGCGCAGGCGCGGAGTTCGCGTGCGGATCGTCGATCCGCTCCTCGAACCCCCGCAGTACGCCAAGGCGGTCGGGATCCAACCGCGGACGCTCGAGGTCTTCGAGAGCATGGGCGTCGTGGAACAGGTGCTCGACGCCGGGCTCGAGATGCGCGGACAACTCGTCTACGTCAACGGAAGTCAGGTCTCGCGGGTCGATCTGTCGACGCCACCCGATGTGCCCTACCGATTCCACCTGCTCCCCCAGTACGCGACCGAGCGCATCCTGCGTGAGCGCCTGACCGATCTGGGTACCGACATCGACCGGGGCACCGCCGTGTCCGCGTTCGACCAGGACGCAGACGGGGTGACCGTGACCCTCACGGGTCCGCGCGGGGACACCACCGTCCGTGCGGGCTATCTGCTCGGCGCCGACGGCGCCCACAGCGTGGTGCGCAAGGGTCTCGGGCTGTCCTTCGAAGGGGCCGCCTTCACCGAGCAGTACATGCTCGGCGACGTCGTGGCGGACTGGTCGATGCCCCAGGGGTACGCGATCCGCTCGATGCACCAGACCGCGGACGGCACGACCGACGACCAACTGGTGTGCATCCCCCTTCCCGGCCGCGGCCGCTACCGGATGTCGATGCTCGTCCCCGACGAACTCGCGGTCGCACCGACCACCGGCGGAGACGGTGTGGCGCACGGTTTCGAGGGAACCAGGGCGCCGGAACTGTCCCACATCCAGGCCGTGGTCGACCGCCTCGCACCGGAACCCGCGACGGTGTCGAACCTGCGCTGGTCCTCGGTGTTCCGGATCAGTCACCGCATCGTCGATTCCTACGGTCGTGGACGCGTGTTCGTCGCCGGCGACGCCGCCCACATCCACCCGCCCACGGGTGCGCAGGGGATGAACACCGGCGTGCAGGATGCACACAATCTCGCCTGGAAGCTCGCCCTCGCCGTCGCGGGTGTCGGCTCCGATGTGCTCCTCGACAGCTACGACCTCGAACGTCGGCCCGTCGGCGAGGAGGTCGTGGGACGCACGGTCCGGGACGCCCGCGAGGGCATCGGCGCCGATTCCAACGACTTGGACTTCATCATGCGGCGCGAGGGCCAATTGTTGATCTCCTACGCCGACAGTCCGCTCGTCGCCGGGTCGGCAGTGCCCACGGCGCCGGCCGCGCCGCGTGCCGGTGAACGCGCACCGGATGCCGCCGGCCTCAGCCGCGATTCCGTCAATTTCCCGCTGCGACTGTTCGACGTGATCGGCGGCGTCGACCATTCGCTCGTCCTGTACGCCGACCCCACCGCCGGGGCCGACGAGGTCGCGGTGCTTGAGTCACTCGCCGACGAGATGTCGGCGAAGGCGCACGGCCACATCGACATCCATGTGATCGCCGCGTCGACCGCGCAGGTCGGCAGCACCGAACTACCGCTGCTCCGGGACACCGACGGCCGCTTCGCCGATGGCTACCGCCCCGACGGCTCGACGGTGTTCGTCATCCGGCCCGACGGGTATGTCGGGTACCGCGGGCCGACCACCGACGGCAAGGCCGCGCTGCGTCATCTCGAGGGCACCTTCGGGTAGCGGCTGCACCTCGTACCGGCGCGCGGCCATGTCGTTCGATCTCTGTCCGACCGGGGCCACCGGCCGCCGCACGCCGTAACCTTGGGGATCGTGACCAGCAGACCGGCACCCAACCGCCCCCTGTTCCGGGCCGCGGGCGTGCTCGCCGACCGCATCGGCACCTCGGTCCGCCAGCGCTCCGCCGAGTCACGTCTCGGCCGCGCGATGGGTGCCGGCGAGGTGATCTACCTGGTGGCACCGACCGGCCACCCCAACTACGGCGACGAACTGATCGCGAGAACCTGGTTGCGGCACCTGACCCGGGTGCGTCCGAATGCCACGATCGTGCTGGACTGCCACAGCCCGGGCACGGCCACGACGCTGCTGCGTGATGCCCACCCGAACATGCTCGTCGTCGACACCCTGTGGCAATTGACCACATACGCCGCGGAGGCCGAACAACCCGCGCCCTGGGAGTGGGTCGGCGCCGCCGCCCTCGACTCCGGTCTGGCGCCGCGACTGACCGCCGGGATCGACCTCCTGGAGTCGGCGACCACCATCCACCTCCTGGGCGGCGGTTACCTCAATACCGTGTGGCCACACCATGTCTCGTTGTTCGTCGCAGCTGCTGCGGTGGCCCGGCACTCTGGGGCGCGCCTCGCCGCGACTGGTCAGGGACTCGTTCCCGCGCTGCAGGGCCCCGCGTGGGCGGCGTTGACCGAGGCGTTCGCCGCATTCGACGTCGTGGACGTGCGCGACACCGCGTCGTACGACGTGCTCGACGGCGTCGTCGGCGCACGGCATTCCGGC
Source organism: Gordonia sp. NPDC127522 (assembly GCF_042672305.1). Lineage (NCBI taxonomy): Bacteria > Bacillati > Actinomycetota > Actinomycetes > Mycobacteriales > Gordoniaceae > Gordonia > Gordonia sp. NPDC127522. The sequence goes on along the minus strand of NZ_JBHXVK010000016.1, from coordinate 40,127 downwards.
GACGACGCGTGGCTGGCCCTGCACCGGCCGCGACCTCCGCTCTACCGCGAGATGGATGCACCAGCCGAGAACGGCGTCGTCCTGTGCCTGCAGTCCGATCTCACCGAGCGGTTCACCGGACCGCGGGCGACCGGCGTCGAAGCCCTGGCCGACTTCGTGCGCGCGACGCTCGACGCCTGGGACGTACCCGGTTCGGCGGTCACCGTCGTCGAGGGAATCCCGGGGCACGACAACGAGGTTCCCTACCGGCTCGGCGCGCGGCTGGCCGGCGCCACCGTGCTCACCTTCCGCGACGTCTGGAACGACGGGCTGCCCGCCGGACACCGCAGCACCTGGATCAGCACCCGGTTCCACCCGCACCTGATGGCCGCGGCCGCCGGCGATCCCGGGATCGCGGTGGTGGCGATGCCGGGTTACTACAGCACCAAACATCGATCACTGGTCGAAGCCGGCTCGGACTGGACCGTGGTGGATTCCGGCACGTCCGTCCCGGAGCGGCCGCACGGGCGGGGTTTCGACCCGGCGGCGCGGGAGCGGGCCGTCGCCGCGAAGCTCGCCACGGCCGTCGACATCTACCCGGTCTCGCCGGCGCTGGCGCACCGCATCTGACACACGCGCCCCGGACGTTGTCCCATTTACGCCAAGTCGCCTCGGTGCGCCGACCTGCCGTTAGAGTGACCACATGAGCCGAAACCCCGTGCGCGCCACGGCCCTCCTCCGCATGGTGACGATCGGTGCAGCGGCCGTACTCGGCCTCGCCGCCTGCTCACCCTCGGAGACGGCATCCGGTGCGGGATCGTCGAGTGCCGCGCCCGGCTCGGGTCAGACGACCTCGGTGCCGGCCGACACCGCGGCGGCGTTCCAGAAGGCGATCGACGACACCCGGGCCGCCGGGAATCTCCCCGGCGTCATCGCCCGGGTCATCTCACCGGCCGGAACCTGGACGGGGACATCCGGGGTCCGGGCGGCCGGCGGAGACGATCCCATCCAGACGGCCGATCACACCCGCATCGGCTCGCTCACCAAGACGATGACCGCCACTCTGCTGCTGCAGCTCGTCCAGGAGGGCCGCGTCTCACTCGACGACCGCATCGACAGGTTCGTCCCGGACGCCCCCAACGGCAGCGCGACGCTGCGCCAGGTCGCCGACATGACCAGCGGCATCCCGTCGTACACCGCGTCCGAGTCCTTCGACCGAAAGTTCTTCGCCGACCCCGAATCCGTCTGGACGCCCACCGAACTGGTGGACACCGCGAAGGCGCTGCCACCGAGCTTTCCGCCGGGGCAGGGCTGGGAGTACTCCAACACGAATTACGTCCTGCTGGGCCTGGTCATCGAGAAGGTGCTGGCGAAACCCGTCGGCGAGGTCTTCGCCGACCGGATCTTCACGCCCCTGGGCATGGACGAGTCCTCGTGGCCCGGCGGGTCGGTCGCGATCCCCGATCCACATCTCGACGGCCTCACCGATCAGGGCCAGCCCGACGGGCAGACGGTCGACTCGACGCGCTGGAATCCGTCCTTCGCGTCCACCGCCGGTGCCGTCATCTCGACCGTCGACGACCTGCAGACCTGGGGTGAGGCCTTGTTCACCGGGCAGGGCGTCCTGAATCCGGCGACCCAGCAACTGCGCCGGGATTCTGTTCTCACCTCGCCGCCACCGAACACCGCCACCTCCGGATACGGCATCGGTATCGGCAACCGCGACGGATGGTGGGGTCACGACGGGGATTTCCCCGGATACAACACCTCGTTGTTCCACAACTACGATTCGGACACGACGATCATCATCGTGATCAACACCGACGACGCGATGACGGTCGACGGCAAGTCGACGACCCCGGTCAGCGCCGTCCAGGCCGGCCTCATCGCCGCGCTCCCCTGAGACTTCGAGTCCCGGCGTAAGGTCGGCACATGGCCAGAACAGTCGCGAAAGCCGATGGTGTCGACCGTGCCGAACTGCTGGAGTTCATCCGGCCGCGCCACCACATGATCCTCAGCACCATCCGTTCCGACGGCAGCCCGCAGATGTCGCCGGTCACCGGTGGGGTCGACGAGCAGGGCCGCATCGTCATCTCGACCTATCCCGGCCGGGCGAAGGCGGCGAACCTCCGGCACACGCCGGTCGCCAGTGTGGTGGTGCTCTCCGACGACTTCAACGGCGCCTGGGTCCAGGTCGACGGCGACGCCGAGGTCCTCGACATGCCCGAGGCCGAGGACGCGCTCGTCGACTACTTCCGCAGCATCTCCGGTGAGCACCCCGATTGGGACGAGTATCGAGCGGCGATGCGGACCCAGGGCAAGTCGCTGATCCGCATCACGCCCACGAGGTGGGGCCCGGTGGCCACCGGCGGTTTCCCCGCCGGCGTCGCGGCCCGGCTCGACGCTCAGGACCGATGAGCGCACCGGCCCGCCGGACGGACCCGACCGGTTGACCGCCGGCGCCGACATCGAGATCCGCGGGTTGACGAAAAGCTATGGCGGACAGCGCGTTCTCGACGGCATCGATCTCGAGATACCCGCCGGCAGCGTGACCGCCCTGCTGGGGCCGAACGGTTCCGGCAAGACCACGACCGTCGGCATCGCGTCGACCCTGTTCCCCGCCGACTCGGGGACGGTGACGATCGGCGGATACGACACGGTCGCGCAGACGCGGGCGGTGCGCGCGATGATCGGTGTCACCGGCCAGTCGGTCGCGGTCGACGAATTGTTCAGCGGGCGGGACAATCTGGTGCTCATGGCCGACCTACGACGGCTGGGCCGACGCAACGGGCAGGCCCGCGCCCAGGAGTTGATCGAGCAGTTCGATCTGGTCGCGGCCGCCGACCGCGCGGTGTCGACCTACTCCGGCGGCATGCGTCGGCGCCTCGATCTCGCCATGACTCTGGTGTCCATTCCGCGAGTGATCTTCCTCGACGAACCGACCACGGGACTCGACCCCCGGAGTCGACGGATGCTGTGGGAGACCATCTCCCGGCTCGCCGCCGATGGCGTCACGGTCTTCCTCACCACGCAATACCTCGAGGAGGCCGACCAGCTCGCCGACCGCATCGCCGTCCTGGACCACGGCCACATCGTGGCCGAGGGCACCGCCGCCGAATTGAAGAGCCGGGTGCACGACTCCGAGGTGCGCCTGACCTTCGCCGACCGCGACTCCTTCGACAAGGCGGCCTCGCTCCTGCCGGATGCGCGTCCGGTTCCCGAAGCACGACGCCTCGACATCGCGACCGACGACACCGTCACCACTGTCCGGACCACCTTGAACCAACTGGAGGCCGCCGGCATCACGGTCACCGACGTCGGTGTCCACGCCCCGACCCTCGACGATGTGTTCTTCGCGCTCACCGGCAATCCCGCTTCCGCGGCCGCCGATGCCGAGATCGCCGAACCCGGTGCCACCGACCCCGATCCGTCCGGAGCAGCCTCATGACGACCCTGGCACACACGGTGTCGGATTCGCGGGTCATGGTCCGCCGCAACGTTCGGCGGCTCATCAAGTTCCCCGTGCTCACCGTGATGCTGGTCGGCATCCCGGTGGTCTTCCTGCTGCTGTTCGTCTTCGTGTTCGGGGGCCAGCTCGGCGCCGGGATGACCACGCAGTCCGGCGACAGTGGGCGCGCCGCCTACCTCGACTATGTGGTGCCCGGGATCGTGCTCGTCACCGTCGCGTCGGCGGTCCAGGGGACCGCCATCGTCGTTGCCATGGACATGACCTCGGGGATCATCAACCGCTTCCGCACCATGGACATCGCCCGCTCCGCTGTCCTCACCGGTCACGTACTCGCCAGCCTCCTGCAGGCGCTGTTCAGCATCGTCGTGGTGCTGGTCGTCGCCGTCGCGATCGGATTCCGGCCGTCGGCCGGTCCGCTCGACTGGCTGGGCGCGTTCGGCGTGACCACCGTGTTCTCCATCGCCCTGATCTGGCTGTCGGTCTACCTCGGGCTGGCGGCCAAGAGCGTCGAGACCGCCAGCAACACACCGATGTTTCTCACGCTCCTGCCGTTCCTCAGCACGGGTTTCGTACCGGCCGAATCCCTACCCGCCGGCCTGAGGCAATTCGCCGAGTACCAGCCCTTCACCCCCGTCATCGAGGTCCTGCGCGGAACCCTCACCGACGCTCCGGTCCCCACCGCGAGCGTTGTCGCCTCGATCGCCTGGAGTCTCGCCATCGGCGGGGCGGCATACCTTCTCGCGCTCCGAACCTATGAGCGGCGACGCATTCCCGGATAGTGTCGGGGGCGTGCCCGAGAAGGTGGACTTCAAGAAGACGCTGGACTCGTACCAGGCGCGGCGCGGCCACTTCCGCATTCTCGACGTCCCGTCCCTGCGTTATCTGATGATCGACGGATCGGGCGACCCCAACTCGACACCGCAGTTCGCGGCGTCGATCGAGACGCTGTACCCGGTTGCGTACAAGCTGAAGTTCGCGAGCAGTCGTGAACTCGGCCGCGACTACGTCGTCCCGCCACTCGAGGGGCTCTGGTGGGCCGACGACATGAGCACCTTCACCGGCGCCCGCGACAAGGGCCGTTGGAGTTGGACGCTCATGCTGATGGTCCCCGAGTGGATCGGCGAGGATCTGCTCGACGCCGCTGTTCTCGAGGCCGGCGCGAAGAAGCCGCCGCCGCGTCTCGCCGACCTACGCACGGAGTCGTTGGACGAGGGGTCGTGCGTTCAGACGCTGCACCACGGGCCCTTCGACGACGAGGGGCCGGTGCTGGCCGAGATGCACGATCGGTTCATACCCGACAACGGTTTACGCATGTCGGGCCGTCATCATGAGATCTACTTCAGCGACTTCCGCCGGGTCGCTCCGGAGAGGCTGCGGACCCTGTTGCGCCAGCCCGTCGAGCATCTCTGACCATCCGCACCTCTCACTCGGAGGGGGTCGGAGTGGGCTGGCTCCAACTCGCGAGGATCGAGATCGCCTGACGCGACGGAGATCCCGGTTCGGTGGTGTAGAGGAACAGCGTCTGCTCGTCGTCTCCGGGCAGGGTCAGGGTTTCGTAGTCGACGGTCAGCTCACCGACGATCGGGTGCGCCAGACGCTTGGCGCCGAACGTGCGCTGGTGGACCCCGTGCTCGGACCACCACTGCCGGAATTCCGGACTCGACAGCGACAACTCACCGACGAGCTCGATGATGTCGCGGTCGCCCGCCATCCGTCCGGCTTCCAGCCGCAGACTCTCGACGGCGTTGCGCGCCTGCGTCTCCCAGTCGATGAACAGGTCGCGCGCCGACTCGGACAGAAGCATCCAGCGAGCGTAGTTTCGTTCCCGGCCGGGCATCCGTTCGAAGTCGGCGAAGAGCGCGCACGCCATCCGGTTCGCGGCGAGGACCTCGGTACGACGGCCGAGAACGAGTGCGGGGTGCGCGTCGAAGGAGTCGAGCAGTTGTCGTAATCCGGGTCGGACTCGTTGTGGCGCGGTACGCGACCGGCCAGATGCGCGCGGTGGTCGTGTCGCCGACACCAGATTCCGCAGGTGACCCTGCCCGACGTCGTCGAGTCCCAGCGCCCGCGCTATCGCATCGATGACCTGCGTCGAGGGCACGATGCGCCGACCCTGTTCGAGGCGGGTGTAGTAGTCGGTCGACACGCCGGCCAGAAGTGCGACCTCCTCGCGTCGCAGTCCCTTGACACGTCGCACCCGCCCGTCGTCGGGTAGTCCCGTCTCCCGGGGATCCCGTGCGGATCGGGCACGACGGAGGAAGTCGGCGAGTTCTCGGTTGAGATCGGACATGGTCCCATTCTGCGACGGTCCGGCGGTCCGCGCCTGGGTCTGCGAGTCCTGGGTTGGCCCGGACTGGGTGCATGGGGGCCGGTTACGCGCTCCCACAGACGCTTTGGACGGGACATTCTCGACTCATCGGTTCGCAGCCGAACCGAAACGGACACACAGGAGGAGCTCATGACCCATCCCACCAACCGACCGGCCACTTGGTTTGTCACCGGCGCTTCGCGCGGTCTAGGACTCGAACTGGTCACCCAGTTGCTGCGCCGCGGCGACAACGTGGCCGCCACCACGCGTTCCGCGGAACGACTCCAGACGGCGTTGGCCGGCAACGACACCACCAACCTGCTCCCACTGGAGGTCTCACTCGCCGACGAGCAGGACGTCCGCGCAGCGGTCACCGCCACCGAGGAACGTTTCGGCGGACTCGACGTGGTGGTCAACAACGCCGGGTACGGTTTCCTCGCCGCCGTCGAAGAGGTCACCGACGCCGAGGCACGCAGGATGTTCGACGTCCAGATCTTCGGCGTGTGGAATGTGCTGCGCGCGGCGTTGCCCGGGATGCGGGCGCGGGGAGGTGGGCACATCATCAACGTCTCTTCGATCCTGGGACTGACGTCATTCCCGGGATGGGGGTTGTACTGTGCGGGGAAGTTCGCCCTCGAAGGACTCACCGAGTCACTCGCGGCCGAGGTCGCCGACCACGGGATCGCGGTCAACCTGGTTGAACCCGGCTACATGCGAACGGACTTCCTGCGACCCACGTCGCTGGGATTGCCGGAGAACGCGAGCGACGCCTATCCCGCCATCCGCGACATGACCGGCGCGCACCAGGCCATGCCCGGAACCCAACTCGGCGATCCGGTGCGCGCGGCGTCGGCGATCATCACGGTGGTCACCGCCGGCGACGCCCCCCTGCATCAGCTCCTCGGATCGGACTCCCTCGAGTTCGCCGACGCACGCTTGCACACTCTTCGGGCCGAGTTCGACGCCGCACGAGTCCTGGCCATGACGTCGGATCACGCAGAGTCCTGACTCACACCACCGGCCGGCGACGCGTGTGCGTCGTCGGCCGGCCGGGTGTCCGCGCGTCTATAGTCGGGGCACACCGACGCCGACCGAACGGATCGCCATGTCGCTCACAGTCGCGGAGAGGATCGTCGAGGAACTCGAGCGTGCCGGAGTCCGGCACGTCCACGGGCTGCCCGGTGATTCCCTCAACGGTTTCACCGATGCCCTACGGAGAAACGACACCATCTCATGGCGGCATGTCCGACACGAGGAGTCGGCGGCGTTCGCCGCGTCCGCCGAAGCTGCGCTCACCGGTGAACTCGCGGTGTGCGTGGGAAGTTGCGGGCCCGGAAACCTGCACCTGATCAACGGACTGTTCGACGCGCACCGCAGTCGTGTCCCGGTCCTTGCGATCGCCGCGCACATCCCGGCGACGGAGATCGGCACCGGCTACTTCCAGGAGACCCACCCCGAGCAGCTGTTCCGGGAATGCAGCGCCTTCTGCGAGATGGTCGGCACGCCCGACCAGATGCCGCGCCTGCTCGACATCGCCCTGCGCACCGCGGTCGAGAAGCAGGATGTGGCGGTTCTCGTCATCCCCGGCGAGACCTTTTTGGCGCCGTGCCCGAAACGGCGCGCCGGCGCCCCCATCCGCCGTATCCCCCGCGTCACCCGACCCACCGATGCCGAGATCGCCCGCGCCGCAGACACTCTCAACGCCTCCGAACGCGTGACGATTCTCGCCGGGGCGGGGGTGCAGGGGTCCCACGACGAGGTCGTCGAGCTCGCCCGTGCCCTGCAGGCCCCCGTCGTGCACGCGTTGCGGGGCAAGGAGTTCATCGAGTACGACAACCCCTACGACGTGGGAATGACCGGGCTGCTGGGCTTCTCGTCGGGGTATCGGGCGATCGAGAAGTGCGACACGCTGCTCATGCTGGGCACCGACTTCCCGTATGAACAGTTCTATCCGTCGAAGGCGACGATCATCCAGGTCGACATCCGTGGCGAGCAGATCGGTCGACGCTGCCCCGTCGACCTGCCACTCGTCGGCGATGTCGGCGACACCGCCCGCGCGCTCCTGCCGAAGATCTCCACCGGCCGCGACTCCGAACACCTGTCGACCTCGTTGGCCCACTACGCCACGGCACGGCGCCGCCTCGACGACCTCGCCGACAACGACCGCAACCGGGCACCGATCCACCCGCAGTACCTGACTCGCCTGATCAGCGAGAAAGCCGACCGCGACGCGGTGTTCATCCCCGACGTCGGCTCACCGGTGGTGTGGGCGGCGCGCTACCTCGAGATGAACGGGGCCCGTCGCCTGATCGGCTCGTTCACCCACGGCTCGATGGCCAATGCCGTGTCCCAGGCGATCGGCGCACAGACCGCCTTCCCGGACCGCCAGATCGTTGCGCTCGCCGGCGACGGCGGGCTCGCGATGCTGCTCGGCGAGCTGCTGACCATCACGCAGAACAACCTGCCGGTGAAGATCGTCGTCTTCGACAACTCGTCGCTGAACTTCGTCGAGGTCGAGATGAAGGCGGCCGGATTCGTCAACTACGGAACCGATCTGGAGAATCCGGACTTCGCCGCGCTCGCGGAGTCGCTCGGTATCCACGGTCGGCGCGTCGAGCGGCCGGACGACCTGGCCGGTGCGGTCGACGAGTTCCTCGCCCACGACGGTCCGGCGCTACTCGATGTCGTCACCGCTCGCCAGGAGCTGTCCATCCCGCCGACGATCACCGCCGCCCAGGCCAAGGGCTTCACGCTCTACGCGCTCCGCACCGTACTGTCCGGACGCGGCGACGAACTGGTCGACCTCGCCGAGACCAATCTCTTCCGGCGGCTGTTCGACTAGGCGTTTCGGTCCGCAGCCACCTGCAGGCCGAGAATCGCTTCGGTGACACCGGCTGTCCAGGTGGACGTGTCGACACGGTGAACGGCTGACTCCCCCGCATACGCGCTCGATATGACGACGTCCGGGGCAAGAGTGGCCAGCAGTTCGAGGCTCGCCGCGAGCTGGACGGGGTCACTGATGCCCGGGAGATACCCGGCGGTCCACCGCCCCGACTCGCTTCGATAGAGGGTGTCCCCGGTGAACAGGTAGCGGTCGCCGTCGGCGCCGTGCACCAGGTAGCTCGTGCTACCCGGGGAATGGCCGGGTGTCGGGATCGCCTCGACCCCGTTGCCGTCCGTGTGCCGGTCCGCGAGCCCCACCCCAATCCGCGCGTAGCGGCCGATCCGGTCCGCTTCGGCGGCAGGAGCGTGCAGTGTCGTCCCGAATCGTTCGTTAATCGCGGCCAGCAGCGGCCCGGCCTCATCCTGATGCGACAGATATTGCTCGTCGATCCCGCCCAGGCGGTAGAGCTCATCGAACTCGGAATCCGACGCAACCGAGTAGAAGAGGACGTTTCGAGCCGACCTCCACAGGTAGGCATGCGTGGTCAGTCCCGGGAACGGGTTGTCGGAGCTGGTCTCCCACAGGTCGGCGAATACGCGGCGCATCGATACCTCCACGAGTTGGTTGGATGTCCCACCACGGTGCAACTTCGAGTTCACTTGAAGTCAAGACTCCGTCGCCGACTGGTCAGCGGAGCACCGCGGGTGATACACATCTAGGAATCCGTCTCACGTCAGGAGTCCTGTGTCCACCTCGCCGTCACCCGACACTCCTGCCTTCCCGGCGGCAGTCGCCTATGAGTCCGCGATGGCCAACCGGCATCTGCGAGGCGTACGGGCGCTTGTACGGCAGTTCACCCGCACAGACCTCTTCCCGGAACCGGAGAACCTCCGCACCTTCGCCGAGGACATGTTCCGCACCGACCCCGTGGCCGAACGTTTCGTCGACGAGGTCTACGGCACGCTGGGCGGCGAGGCCGCGCGAGCCCTTCTCGATCAGGCACTCACCGACGGCCTGGACAGCATCGACGATCCCCCGCCGGCCCTGGTCGACCTGTTCGAAGAGTTCGAGACCGTCCCCGACTGGGTCGACCCGGAACTCATCGCGGAGGGCGAGGCCATCTGGCGCCGGTGGGGTACCGGGCTGTTCAGCGTCGCCGGGGGGATCACCCTGGAGATGTACACCGAGGCTGCGGTCGCGAAACCGCTCTCGCTGGCCGGGGGTTATGCGGGCGACAACGCTCTGCGCCGGTTCCTGGAGACCTCGCGGTTCTGGATCGACGTCTCGCAACCCGGCGCGTTGCTGACGTCGGGGTCACAGGGTCGTGCGACGGCGATGCGGGTACGCATCATGCACGTGTGGGTCCGGCGCACCGTCGCCGAACATCCGGAATGGGATCGCCAACGCTGGGGCGAGCCGATCAGTCAGTCCTACCAACTACTGACCCTGCTGGGCGGCAGCGTGGTGCCCGCGATGGCGCTGTGGCTGACCGGAGTACAGACGACACCCCGCGAGATCCGCGTCCTGCTGCACTACCAGCGCTACCTCGGCCACCTACTCGGGGTGCGCACGCAGTGGTATCCGGAAACGATCGCCGACTCGTTGCGATTGCTGGCCTTCGTCACGTCCACCCGCACCTACGACGCCGGGGCCGACGGCGCCGAGCTCATCGAGTCGTTCCCGGCCGCGTTCGCGAAGAGCGGGTCGACCGGCTTGCAGCGGTTGCGCGGCGAATACAACGCGGCGATGTACGCGGCGTACTCGAGCATCTACATGCTGCCCACGACGCGGCTGCGCTACCGGATGCCCAGTCCGGTTCCGGGGATGCTCGTCATCGTGCTCCGACTACCGGTGGTGGTCGTCGTCGAAACCACCCGTCGACTCTCACCTCGATTCCGTCGACTCCACGAGACGTGGATGTGCCGCCACCGGGAGAACTGGCACGACTGGCAGACCTCGGGTCGCCCGGCCGAGTACGCCCACGGGAAAGGTCTCCGGCGCTGACCGCGGCGTCGGAGAGTTACTCCGGAGTTGGACTCGAATGCGCACACCGTTAGCGTGTTCGGGGTGACGCACACCCCGACGACCACCGCCACGACCACCGACGATCCCTCCGGGATCGGATCCCGCGTCGGCCACTACTACGTGCTCGACGGCTCGTATCAGGTCGGCCGCGAGAAGGTGCGTGAGTACGCACGCGCGGTCCAGGATTACCACGGCGCCCACTGGGAGCCCGAAGCCGCAGCCGCCCTTGGCTATTCCGGTCTCGTCGCGCCGCTCACCTTCACCTCCATCCCGGCGATGGCGGCGAACCGAGAGCTGTTCGAGAAGGTCATCGTCGGCTACGACACCTACGTCCAGACCGAGCAGGTCTTCGAGCAGCACCGCCCGATCGTCGCCGGCGACGAACTGACGACGGACGTGGAGCTGACGAGTGTCCGCCGGATCGCGGGCAAAGACCTGATCACCGTGACCAACACCATGACCGACGCCTCGGGCGAGCGTGTGCACACCATGCACACGACGGTCGTCGGGGTCACCGCCGACGAGGTCGACCCCGAGTTGAGCAGTGCGGTCCGCAAGGTGATGATGCACGACGTCAACATCTTCAGCCACGACGAGGCTGCGGCACGATACGTGCGGACGGTCCGTCCCGACGCTGACGTCCGCACCGCTGACGACAGCGGGCGCACCTCGGGCGCACGGAACTTCGACGAGTTGAACGTCGGCGACGAACTGCCTCTGCACAAGATCAGGTTGTCGCGCGGCGATCTGGTCAACTACGGCGGTGTCGCGGGCGACGCCAACCCCATCCATTGGGACGAGACGAGCGCAAAACTGGCCGGCCTGCCCGATGTCATCGCGCACGGCATGCTGACCATGGGGCTCGGGGCCGCCTTCGTGTCGTCGTGGTCGGGCGACCCTGGTGCCGTCACACGCTATGCGGTGCGCCTGTCCCAGCCCGCTGTCGTGTCCGGCGCCGAGGGCGGCGAGATCGAGTACAGCGGGCGGATCAAGTCGCTCGATCCGGCGACCCGGACGGGCGTCGTGATCGTGGTGGCCAAGTCGGGCGGCCGCAAGATCTTCGGTCTCGCCACCATGAACATCCGCTTCTCGTGACCCCGGGGGTCCGCGCACCCCTCTGCTCGCACACCTGAGAACGACCAGAGCCCCCGACGACGAGTCGGGGGCTCTGTGGGTTCGACGCGACTCACTCGAGGACGAACACCGGGATCTGCCGATCGGTCTTCGTCTGGTACTCGGCGTAGGGCGGGTAGGCGGCAACTGCCAGCTCCCACCAGTGATCGCGCTCCTCGCCGTCACTCAGCTCGCGCGCGGTCAATTCCTTCACCTCGGTACCGTCCTGCGCGGTGACCTGGGGGTTCGCCTTCACGTTGTGGTACCACGCCGGATGCTCGGGCGCGCCGCCCTTCGAGGCGACCATGAGGTACTTGCCGTTCTCCTCCACGCGCATCAGCGGGACGTAGCGCTTCTTGCCCGACTTCGCGCCGGTCGTGGTGAACAGGACGATCGGACGGTCCATCACGGTCACAGCGTCGGTCGTGCCCTGCTCGAGGATCTTCTCGGTCTGCTCGCGGACCCAGCCTTCAGGACTCAACTCTGCGTTAGCACTCATGGTGGGCGGAACACCACGGCCGGGACGGGTATTCCCCGCGTCGCCGTCTGCGTGATGACTCTCCGATACTGTGTGGCCGGACCTGACCTCGACCGTGAGATCTCACCGATGACCACACCATGCCGCGCTCTCGTACCGACGCCGGTCGGCACCGTGGCCGTCGACAGCAATGGATCGGCCGTCGTGCGCGTGGCCTGGCGAGTGACCACCGACGTACCGACCGATGACGAGACCATCGATCCCGTTCTCGCAGAGGCGATTCGACAGATCCGCGCCTATTTCGCCGGTGAGCTGACCGAGTTCGACCTGCCTGTCGACCTCGATCGGATGTCGGACGCCGCCCGGGCGGTCCTGTCGACGCTTTACCGGAAGGTCGCCCACGGCGACACGGTCACCTACGGCGAACTCGCGGCGATGAGCGGCACGCGGGTCTCTGCGCGCGGCGTCGGCACGATCATGGGGATCAATCCCCTGCCGTTGATCATCCCGTGTCATCGCGTAGTCGCCGGCGACGGACTCGGCGGCTACTCGGGCGGCGCGGACGGTCAGGGTCTGGCGACCAAACGCTGGCTGCTCGAGTTCGAGGGCGCTCTCCCGCCGACGCTGTTCTGATCAGGAACCCAGCCGACTACGCCGACCCTGAGATCGATGTCGCATGCGACATCAATCCGTCTACGCGACCTCGATCGAAGTCGCATCAGCGAACTCACGTCGCACGCGACGTGAGTTCGCGATCCGGCATCCTCGAACGTCGAGCGTCATGTGCGCGACGCCCCGGACAGATGCTCGACGACCAGCGACTGCAGCCTTGGAGCGTCCGAGCCGAGCCACAACGACAGGTGCGTTCCTTCGTCGACGGCTTCGAGGCGAGCATCGGGCAGCGTCTGCGCGGCATGGACACTCTGATCGAACGGGACGTCGGCGTCGGTCCGGGCATGGATCGCCAGGACCGGTGCGGCGACGTGCGCAAGAGGTAGGTCGAGTTCGCGAAACTGATCGAAGTCGTTGTCGAACCCGGCCTTGCGGGCACCGGACACGGTGTCGAACAGGTCGAGTGCCAGCGCGCGCTCGTCGTCGTCGGCGATGATGTCCGCGGTGAGTGCGCGAATCTGGTTGCGCGACAGCTCAGCCTCGCCGGAGAGCAGCGTCGAGATGGCGGTGGACGGCGCATGTGACGCAAGCGTCGTGGCCACCCAATGCCCGAAACGACTGAAGAGAAGCTTCTCCTCGGACAGTTCGAGTCGTCCGCGCAGGCTGCTCCGCGGATCGAAGCGAGTGCTGACCGCGGCGACCGCGACGATAGCGGACACCCTCTCGGGTACGGAAGCCGCCAACGAGTAGGCGACGGGACCGCCACCGGACCAGCACATCAGCCCGAAACGATCGATCCCCACCGAATCCAGCACCGCCCTGACCAGTGCCGCCTGGGCGGCCGGATCTCGATTGTCGCCGCCCAAGGGCGTACCCAGGTAGCCCGGTCGAGAGACCGCGAGGACGCGATGCGCCCCGGCCAGGAAGCGCGTCATCAGGACCCCCTGGTCGCAGCCACCCGGGGACCCGTGCACGAACACCAGCGGCGGCCCGGACCCGACGTCGACATATTCGACCGGCCCGGTCGGCGCCTCGATGAGGCGCGGTTCCCGCGAGTGACTGTCCGAGTGAGCGAGCCCCATGGATGTCCTCCTCCGACGACCGTGGTGCGACGGTAGCGCCGGCGCAGCGCCCCGCGCGGCACAACGCGGTGAAACGGTGCGAGCAGGTGAACCCCGAACGCGGCCGCACATGAGTCGTCTCGCCTATTTCGAGACCATTTTTGCGACTATCAAGACCCGACATCCCCGCTCTACTGAACGTCTCGAAACACCGGCGAGTCTTTTGAGGCTGTCTCGATACTTCTGAGATACGCTCTCGCGGTGACAGCAGACGCAACAGAGTCGTCGGGGATGGCCCTCGGTTACGCACGCGACTCCCCCGGTGCTCACGCACTCGCGCCCCAGATCGACGCGCTCACCGATGCCGGGGTGGACCCCGCGCGGATCTACACCGATGCGACCGATCGCTCGGCGCCCGCGGGTCAGCGGCCCGGGATGGCCGCCCTCCTGGACTACGCGCGAGCCGGCGACACCACGGTGGTCGTCGGCATCGACCGCCTCGGCCGGAACGTTCGCGAGGTCATGGAGGTCACGAATCAGATGGCCGGGCGCCGCATCGGACTGCGCTCGCTCCGCGAGGGAATCGACACCGCCGACCCGGCCGGAGCGATGATCGTCGCGGTGCTGGCGTCGCTGGCCGAACTCGACGACGACGCGCCGAGACGGTCGGACCGTTCCACGCCGAGAACCCTGCGTGGGTCCACGTCGGCGATCGGCCGGCCGCGGGCGCTCGACGCCGATCAGGTGGTGCTCGCCGAACAGATGCGCGCGCAAGGAGTCTCCGTACCCAGGATCGCGCAAGAGCTCGGGGTGAGCCGCGCGACCCTGTATCGCACCCTGGCCGAGAGGCGTTCGGTCCGTTGAAGAATCCCGACTCCGACCTCCCCGAACTCGACATCGTCACCGAGTACGGCGTCGTCACGCGCCTGCCCACGTCGTTCCCGATCTTCGACGCCGAACTCGACGAGCACCTCGATCCGGACCTGTTCCAGCAGGGTTTTGTCGATGCCGCGGCCGATCTCGGTGCGCTTCCCCCGCCGTGGGCGCGACAACTGGCATCGTCGACGCTCGCGTGTCCGCCGGACCCCGACGACGAGGAACCGAGTTACACACGCGGCTATCGCGCCGCCCTCTACGGACACCTCCGACACGCCGGAAAGTAAGCGCGGCAAAGGGTCTCGGTAACGACGCCCGGAAGGTCGGACTTGCCGCAATCGAACCGCCGCCCCGGCAACGGATCTCGTGTGCTGACGTACTGGTCGTTGGCGAATCGTGATCACCTGGTGACGTCAACGCCCCTCGCGACACGCACGCTCGGTGCGACCATGGACCGAGTCGGGGGATGCGGTTCGCGAACGCGGGCCGGGCGCAGTGCCGAACGGGGGCAGGCGCCGCATGTCGGGCGGGTCAAGTCGGCGGGCCGCACCTTCGGACACTGCTAGGTGGTCGCGCCATGACCCGATCGACGAACATCAACAGCCGTGCGCCGGGTGGAGACGACCCCACCGCACGCGAACTGGAAGCCCTGCGAACGGAATTGGACGGGATCGACGACCGTCTGCTCGAAGACGTGCGGGCCCGGATCGAGGTCTGCACACGCATCGCGGAACTCAAACGACGGCATGCCATCCCGGTGATGCAGCCGCGCCGGGTCGGCGCTGTACACGAACACGCCCACCGGTTCGCCATCGATCACGATCTGTCCACCGATTTCCTGCATGCCCTCTACGACCTCATGATCTCGGAGACCTGCCGGGTCGAGGATCTGATCGTCGGGACCGAGACGTCGCAGCGAGCGGGGCCGGATCGTGACCCCGCCCGACACCCGTCCGCCGTCGCGAGCGCGGACTGAGGTGGACCCGGTGCGCACACTGCTGATCGACAACTACGACTCGTTCACGTACAACCTGTACGCGCTGTTGACCCAGGTCAACCGCCGGGAGCCGGCCGTCGTCGCCAACGATGTGCCCTGGACGTCGGTGGACCTGACAGCTTTCGACAACGTGGTGGTCTCCCCCGGACCGGGCCGTCCGGATTACCCCCGCGACTTCGGGATCAGCGCACGGGCTCTGACCGACAGCGGACTACCCGTGCTCGGGGTGTGCCTGGGCCACCAAGGCCTGTGCCATCTGTTCGGCAGCCCGGTCGTACGGGCTCCCGAGCCGCGGCACGGACGACTCAGCGCCGTCCACCACGACGGCCGCGGCTTGTTCGCGGGACTGCCCTCCCCGTTCCGGGCGGTCAGGTATCACTCGCTGGCGGTGGTGGATGTCCCCGACGAGTTGGAGGAGCAGGCGTGGTCCGACGACGGCGTCCTGATGGCGGTGCGCCACCGGGTGTTGCCGATGTGGGGGGTGCAGTTCCATCCGGAGTCGATCTGCAGCGAGTACGGCCGGGAGCTGTTGGCCAACTTCGCGGCGGCCACACGGGTGCGAGCGCACCGCGGGGTGCCGGCCGGGGCGAGTCGGGCGTCGGCGACGACGGAGCGGCCGGCGAGTGAGGCGTCGACGAGTGAATCGGCGGGGAGTGAATCGGCGGGGAGTGAATCGGCGGGGAATCGGCACGAGGGTTACCGGGTCCGATCGGTTCGTGTGGACCACGTGGTGGACCCGAACAGCGTCTATGAACGACTGTTCGCCGGTGGCCCGAACAGCTATTGGCTCGACCGGTCGGCGGCCGAGGAGACCGACGGCCGCTTCTCCGTCATGGGAGACTGCTCGGGTCCGCGAGCCGAATACGTGACCTACCGGGTTCCGGAAATGACTGTGCGAGTCGAATATTCGGACGGTACAGCGGAGGAGGTCCGCAGCACCTTCTTCGACTACCTCGACGCCCAGCTGCGGGCGCGTGCGGTGGCTGCGCAGCCTGAGCTGCCGTTCGCGTTCTGTCTGGGGTACGTCGGCTATCTCGGCTACGAGCTCAAAGCGGACACCGGCGGCCAGCTGGCGCATGCCTCCGAGCAGGCCGACGCGGCGCTCGTGTTCGCCGACCGCGCGGTGGTGATCGACCACGGACACGGGTGTGCGTATGTGCTCGCACTGGAACCGGTCGAGAGCCCGGATCCCGATGCCGCGACGTGGTTGGACGAGACGGCGTCGACCATTCGGGAGATGCGAACCGCCACGCCCGCTCCGGCGACGACTCCCCCGCTGGTCCCGGCGCCCCACGAGGTGCCGATCGTGTTCCGCCACAACCGCCAGACGTACCTGAGGCTCATCGAGGACTGTCTGGCGGAGATCCGGTCCGGGGAGTCGTACGAGGTGTGTCTGACGAACTCGGCGACCGTGCACCGCAGCCTCGACCCCGTGTCCGGGTATTCGTGTCTGCGGGAGATCAGCCCGATGCCCTACAACGCCCTTCTGCAGTTCGCCGGGATGTCGGTGCTCAGCGCGTCGCCGGAACGGTTCTTGAAGATCGGTGCGGACGGGACGGTCGAGTCGAAGCCGATCAAGGGGACACGGCCGCGGTCGGCCGATCCCACCGAGGACCACCACTTGCGATGCGCGCTACGGGCGAGCGAGAAGGACCGGTCGGAGAACCTGATGATCGTGGACCTCGTCCGTAACGACCTGTCGCGTGTCTGCGTCCCCGGGTCGGTGCATGTGCCGTCACTGTTCGACATCGAGACCTACCCACCCGTGCATCAAATGGTGTCGACCGTGCGGGGGACGCTGCGGAACGGGGTGTCGGCGGTCGACTGTGTGCGGGCGGCCTTTCCCGGCGGTTCGATGACCGGCGCACCGAAGATCCGCACGATGGAGATCATCGACAAACTCGAGGCGGGTCCGCGGGGCGTGTACTCGGGGGCGATCGGCTTCTTCTCGCTCACCGGAACCGCCGACCTGTCGATCGTTATCCGCACGATGGTGGCGACCGGTTCCGAGGTGACCTTCGGGGTCGGCGGCGCGATCGTCGCGCTGTCGGATCCGGACGAGGAGTTCGAGGAGACGATGGTCAAGGCCCTGACCATGCGACGCTGCCTGTCCGTCGCCGAGGAGAGCGGCCCGTGACCGGATCGGCCGCCCCCGGTGCGCGGTCGGTGGTCGTGGCCGGCGGAGCAGGGGCGGTGGGATCCATGTTCGCGGCCCGGTGGCGCAGTGGCGGCGACCTCGTACACATCCTGGACGCCACCTCCGGCGACGACATCCGTGCCCCCGGCCCAGAGGCGACCGCGCGGGTGCGCGCGGCGGACATCGTGGTCCTCGCGGTACCGGAGAATGTCGCGGTCGCCTCGCTGGGGACGGTGCGATCACTGATGCGCCCGACCGCGATGCTGGTGGAGACGCTGTCGGTGAAGACCCGGTTCGCGGCGGCCGTCGGCGGACTGGACGAGAGCCGTTGCGCCACAACAGGCCCGGTCGTCGGCATGAACCCGATGTTCGCCCCGTCCCTCGGTCTGCCCGGCCGGGCGATTGCGGTGGTCGTCCATCGCGACGGACCCGGCGTGGACCGCCTGATCGACGACCTGGCGAGGTGGGGCGCTCGCGTGCAGGTCACCACCGTCGATCGGCACGACCGCCTGTGCGCCGCGGTGCAGGCCCTCACCCATGCGACCATCCTGTCGTTCGGGGTCGCGCTCGCCGATCTCGGCGTCGAGGCCGACGAGGCGGCGACACTGGCCACCCCACCGTTCATGACGATGTCGGCGATGCTGGCGCGCGTCGCCGGTGGGACACCGGAGGTGTACCGGGACGTGCAGTCGTCGAACCCGTGCGCGTCGACGGCCCGGGATGCGTTGGCGCGTGCGGTGTCCCGGGTCTCCGCCACCTGCGACGGAGACAGCGACACCGACGAGTTCACGGCGCTGCTGGCCCGGGCCGGAGCGCCGCTGGGCGATCGCGGCAGCGAGTATGCCGGGCTGTGCGCGCAACTGTTCGCCGGGTTGCCGTCGTGACCGGCACGCTGCCCGACCACGACGCCGCCGACCCGGTGGAGACGGCGGTGATCCGTGGGCTGGTGCGCAGCTGGCCGCGGCGGGCCACGGTGCGCCGCACCGAGCCCGCACTCGACGGACCCACGATGGACGATCTCTACGACGACGAGTGCGTCGACTATCCCGAGACACTGCTCCCCTTCGCCGGACATCCGGGATGGAACGGGCTCGACGAGGACCGCCGGTCCCGGGTCCGGGCGTGGGGGTGGATCGCGTACAACAGGAACGTCGTCGACATCGAACAAGACGTGGTCACACCCGGTTTCGGCTTGCTGTTCCGGGACGCCTTCGGCACCGGGTTCTCCGACGCCGGGAGGGCGGCGGTCGTCCAGTCGATGGTCGACGAGGAGTACCACACGCTGATGCATCTGAACGCATCCGCGCTGACCCGCCGTCGGCGTGCCTGGACGCTTCCGGATGCCACATTGCCCGAGTCGTTGATGGTGCGCCGCCACCGGGCGGCGCTCGCACGTGCGGAGTCGGCACGAGCCGCGGCGCTCACGACCCTGGCATACGCGACGGTCGCCGAGACCTCCATCGGGGACTATCTCACGTTGATCGCCGAGGATCGGACGATCCAACCGGTTCACCAAGCCACCGTCGCCCTGCATCGCCGCGACGAGCGCGCGCACGGCTCGGTCGCCGGCGAGATGATCGCGATGGTCCACGACCGGCTCGGCCCGGACGACCGGCTCATCCTTGCGCATGCGCTGCGCGACGGCGTCGACGCGTTCACGGCGACCGACACCGCCGCCTGGTCGGCCATCCTCGCCGCCGAGCGGATCCCGGACGGCGCCACGATGCTGCGCGAGTCCGCCGAGGATCCTGATCGACGACGAGTCCTGCAGGACTGCAGTGCGGTCGACCGGCTACTCGCCCGGTTCGGCGCCCTGGGTTGACCTGCGCCGGTGATCGTCGGGTGGGCGGTTACGGTGGTGACCGTGAACGAGCCCGACAGCCCGCGAGTGGCGACACCGGCCGACGCGGCGACCATGGCCGAACTGCTCGACGCCTTCAACCGCGAGTACGGCGAACCGTCTCCCGGACCGGCCGTCCTGGCTGGTCGGCTGACCGGGTTGCTCGCGCGCAGTTCGACTTTCGCGATCGTGGCCGGCAACCCGATCACCTCGCTGGGCCTCGTGACCATCCGGACCAACGTCTGGGTCGACGGCGGTATCGCCCTGCTCGACGAGATGTACACCACGCCCGCCCAACGTAGCCGCGGACTCGGTGGTGCCGTCCTCACCGCCGCGGTTGCCGAGGCGGCGCGACGGGGTGCCGGGGAGTTCGAGATCGAGGTCGACGAACCCGACGTCGACGCGCACCGCTTCTATGCCCGCCACGGGTTCCCGCTGCGCGACCCCGAGACCGGCGACCGGGCGTTCGTTCTCCGCAAGGAGCTGACCGCTCCGTAAGTCCGATGGAATCCCGCCCGTGCCAGTAAGGTACGGGCGTGGTTCAGCTGACAGTGGGAAGCCATCGCGACAACGCGACGACCGACGTCCTCCTCACCGCGGAGAAGTTCAATCGGCACACCTTCTGGTGCGGCCAGAGCGGCTCCGGGAAGACCTACGCGCTCGGGGTGGTTCTCGAACAGCTGCTGCTTCGAACCCGACTCCCGTTGCTGATCCTCGATCCGAACGCGGATTTCACCCGGTTGCCCGAGACACGGGGTACCGCCGACCCCGCCGCCGCGGATGCGATCGCGGCCTCCGACATCCGGGTCCTGCACTCGACGCGACGTGACGGACCGCAATTGCGGACGCGATTCCTGACCCTGCCCCTGGCCGCGAAGGCCGCGGTCCTGCAGCTGGATCCGATCGCCGACGCCGACGAGTACAACGTCCTGCTGCACGCCGACGCCACGCTCACCGAGACATCGGACCAGACGACCTACCTCGATGCGCTGCGCAGTTCCGCCGACCCCGGACATCAGCGGCTGGCCAAGCGGATCGAGAATCTGCAGGTCCTCGACTGGGCACTCTGGGCGCGGGGTGACCTCGCGGCGACCGACGTCATCGACGAGCGACCCCAGGCGACCGTGCTCGACCTGGGTGGGTTCGCCCACCCAGCGGAACCGAAGGTCGCCGCTCTCAGTGTGCTCGAACACCTCTGGGCCCACCGCGACGAGCGGCGCCCGATACTCATCGTGATCGACGAGGCCCACAACATCTGCCCACCGCAGGCCACCAGCGCGGTGGAGCAGGCGCTGATCGACCGGGTCGTGCAGATCGCGGCCGAGGGCCGCAAATTCGGCCTCTGGCTGCTGCTGTCGACCCAGCGGCCGACCAAGATCCACCCCAATGTCCTGTCCCAGTGCGACAACCTGTGCCTGATGCGGATGAACGCCCCACGCGATCTCGCCGAGCTGGCCGACACCTTCGGCTTCGTACCCGAACACCTCCTGGCGGAGTCGCCCGGATTCCGCCAGGGCGAGGCTCTCCTCGCCGGTGGGTTCATCACCGCGCCCACGTACACGCAGATGGGTGCCCGGATCACCGAGGAAGGCGGCGCCGACGTCGCGGTGCCGCTGGTCGTGTGAGCGGTCGATGGTTCCGAGAACAAAACCCCGGTGAGCGACGCTCACCGGGGTTTTCTGTCGGGCTGACAGGATTTGAACCTGCGACCACTTGACCCCCAGTCAAGTGCGCTACCAAACTGCGCCACAGCCCGTTGCTCCCTGGCGAAGCGGAGCGATGTAAAGCCTAGCCGACAAGGACGGTTCCGAACCAATCGCCTGGTCAGGCCTCATTTCGGGCCGGTGGCCAGATGTAGTGTGTCGTTGCTTCTGCCGCCACGAAGCGCTACATCTGACACCGGCTGCTAGACCGTCGAACGCTTCTTGAAGAAGATCCACCCGGCGGTCACCAGAACGGCACCCACGAGGGAGCCGATGATGCCACTCGGGCGGAGCTCGAGGCCGTCGCCGGAGAGCAGGCTGATGAGCAGTCCGCCGACGAAGGAGCCGACGATGCCGGCCACCAGGGCGAGACCCCAGTCGACGGTGCGCAGGTTCTTGCCGCCGAGGAGGATCTGCGCCAGGGCGCCGATGACCATGCCGAAAACGATGATTGCCAGGATGAGCACGAGACGCAGTATCTCACAGCAGGTGTCGTGCGCCACAGCTACACGGCGGTTCAGCGCTTGCGGCGCTGCTCCCGCTTGTCTCGGACGCGGACGTTGATCCGGACGGGCGATCCGTCGAAGTTGAACTCCTCGCGCAGGCGCCGTTCGAGGAACCGGCGGTAGCCCGCCTCGAGGAAGCCGGTGGTGAACAGCACGAAGGTCGGCGGCCGCACCGAGGCCTGGGTCGCGAACATCACGCGCGGCTGCCGGCCCCCGCGCAGCGGCGGCGGGTTGGCGGCGATGACGTCCTTGAGCCAGTTGTTCAGCGGGCCGGTCGAGATGCGCTTGTCCCATGAGTCGAGCGCCGATTCCAGTGCGGGCACCAGCTTCTGGACGGCCCGGCCGGTCGACGCCGAGATGTTGACCCGACGCGCCCACGGCACGCGGGCCAGCTCGCGGTCGATCTCCTTGTCCAGCTGGTACCGACGGTCCTCGTCGACGAGATCCCATTTGTTGAACGCGATCACGAGGGCGCGGCCGCTCTCGATGATGAGCGACAGCACCCGCAGATCCTGTTCGGTGATCGGTTCCGACGCGTCGATCAGCAGGATCGCCACCTCGGCCGCATCGAGCGCCGACCGCGTCCGCAACGAAGCGTAGTACTCGTGGCCGCTAGCGGTCCGCACCTTGCGGCGCAGACCGGCGGTGTCGACGAAATTCCAGGTCTTGCCGCCGAGTTCGACGAGTTCGTCGACCGGATCCACGGTTGTCCCGGCGACATTGTCGACCACCGACCGCTCGGTGCCGGTGAGCTTGTTCAGCAGCGAACTCTTGCCGACGTTCGGCTTGCCCACCAGGGCGACGCGACGCGGACCACCGAGAGTCGGTGCCTCCCGCGGGGTCTCGGGCAGCTTGTCCAGGATGATGTCGAGCAGATCGCCGGCGCCGCGGCCGTGTGCGGCGGACACCGGGTACGGCTCACCGAGTCCCAGCGACCACAGCGATGCGGTGTCGGACTCGAGTCGCTCGCTGTCGACCTTGTTGGCACAAAGGATGACCGGGGTCTTCGAACGCCGTAGGACCCGTGCGACAGCCTCGTCGGTCGCGGTCGCGCCGACCGTGGCGTCGACCACGACGACGATCGCGTCGGCGGTGCGCATGGCCAGCTCGGCCTGCGCGGCGACGGCCTGCTGCAGGCCCTTCGCGTCGGGTTCCCAGCCGCCGGTGTCGACGACGGTGAATCGCCGGCCCGACCACGACGCCGCGTACGACACCCGGTCCCGGGTCACGCCGGGGATGTCCTCGACCACGGCTTCACGACGCCCCAGGATGCGGTTGACGAGCGTCGACTTGCCGACGTTCGGCCGCCCGACGATCGCGACCACCGGCATGTGTTCGACACCGGACGCGTCGTCGGCTCCCCCGACATCGGTCAGTTGCCAGTCGGATTCGTCCGACCAGGTACCGTCGCCGGGTAGCGCCGCGAGGTCGTTCGAGTAGTCGTCACTCACCGTTCCACTGCTCCGATCCGGGTCGCGACGAGGCAGCTCAGTTCCTCGAGCACCTCGTCGAGGGTCTTGTCGCTGGTGTCGACGACGGTCGCGTCGTCGGCCGCGCACAACGGCGAGACCTTGCGTGTCGAGTCGAGATGGTCGCGCCGGTTCACGCTGGCCAGCACCGCGTCGTAGTCGCTGTCGCGACCGCCGGCGAGATTCTGCTTGTGCCGGCGCTCGGCCCGCGCCTCGGGTGTCGCGGTGAGGAAGATCTTGACGTCGGCGTCGGGGAACACCACGGTCCCGATGTCGCGCCCCTCCACGACCACGAACCGACCCTGCGCGTTCTGCTGTTGTAGCGCAACCAGTTTGGTGCGCACCTCGGGCACCGCCGACACCGCGGAGACGGCGCTGGTGACGTGGTCGGTGCGGATCGGCCCGGAGACGTCGCGCCCGTCGAGGAAGACCTTGGCGCCGTCCCCATCCGGGACCAACTCGATGGCGACGTCGGCGACCACGCGGGCGATTCCGGCCGGATCATCCAGCGCGACACCGGCATCGAGAACGGCGAGGGTCACCGCGCGATACATCGCGCCGGTGTCGAGATAACTGGCGCCGACCTCGGCGGCCAGGAGTTTGGACACCGAGGACTTGCCCGTACCGGCCGGACCGTCGATCGCCACGACATGCGTGGTCCCGTCGGCGGACCCCGAAGCTCCGTCGCTCACAGACCGACCGCCTTGTACAGTCCGCCGACCTCGTCGTTGCCGAGGACGCGCAGGCTGCCCGGGCGCTGCTCACCCAACGCGACCGAACCGACATGGGTGCGAACCAGTTTGACGACCGGGAAACCGACCTCGTCCATCATGCGCCGCACCACGCGGTTGCGACCCTCGTGGAGGGTGATCCGCACCAGCGACTGGCCCTCGTGGACCTCGATCACGGTGAACTTGTCGACCGTCACCGGGCCGTCGTCGAGTTCGACGCCCTCGCGCATGCGACGTCCGATCCCGCGGGGCACCTCGCCCTTGAGCGTTGCGAGGTAGGTCTTGGGCACCTCGAAGGACGGGTGCATCAACCGGTGCGCGAGTTCACCGTCGTTGGTCAGCAGCAGCAGCCCCTCGGTGTCGGCGTCGAGGCGGCCGACGTGGAACAGACGCTGACCGGCCATGACCCGCTCGGCTACCACGTCACCGACGCAGGGACGGCCCTGATCGTCGGACATGGTCGACTGCCAGCCCTTGGGTTTGTTGAACGCCAGGTACTGACGGGTCTCGTCCATGATCACGCGGGCACCGTCGACGCGGATGATGGCGGTGTCGGGATCGATGCGCAGACCCTGCTCGGTGACGATCTCCCCGTCGACCTCGACACGACCCGCCGCGATCAGTTCCTCGGCGCCGCGACGCGAGGCCACCCCCGCCTGTGCGAGCACCTTCTGCAGGCGGACGCCGTCTTCGACGTAGTTGGCGCCGGTACCCTCGCCGTGCTCAGGTGTCTGGTGCCGCGCCGGTCGGGCGTTGTTCAGCCGGATCCGGCCCACTTCGGCGTTCGGCTTCGACGACCCCTTGCGGTGGGTCTTCTTGGTTCGCGGCTGTTGTGCGGGCGCGCCCTTGCGGCGTTTTCCCGGTGAGCCATCTCGGCCAGCGGATGCCATGTTCTCTCAGTCCTGTGAGTCGGTGGTGGTGCCACCGTCGATGATCAGTTCCTTCGAGTCTGACGGTTGTGAGGACAGTTTGGCGAATCGGGGATCCGACAGCAGCTCCTCGTCGAGGTCGTCGATCAGGTCGACGTCCGGCAGCAGGGGCGCCAGATCGGGCAGTTCCGACAGTGACGCCAGCCCGAGCCGTTCCAGGAAGAGTTCCGTGGTTGCGTAGGTCGTCGCGTTCGTGGTCGGTTCGCTGCCGACCTCGTTGATCAGTCCGCGAGCGACGAGGGTGCGGATCACGCCGTCGACGTTGACGCCGCGGATGGCGCTCACCCGTGCCCGGGTGACCGGTTGCCGGTAGGCGATGACCGCCAGCGTCTCGAGCGCCGCCCGCGTGAGCTTCGACCGCGCGCCGTCGAGCAGCAGCCGCTCCACGTAGGGGGCGTACTCCGCCCGGGTGTAGTAGCGCCAGCCGTCGCCGGCGAAGCGCAGATCGATGCCGCTGCCCGACGCCGTGAGTTCCGACGACATGGCGTTGAGCGTCTCCCGGACCCGCGTGCGGTCCTGGTCGACGGCGTTCGCGAGTTCTTCGGTGGTGACCGGTGTGTCCACGACGAGCAGCACCGCCTCCAGGGCGGAACGGAGTCGCGCGTCATCGAGGTACTCCCCGTCCCCGTGCAGAGCGGTCTGCTCGGGTTCGGCCGGTCCCCGGTCCTCGCCCTCGGCTGCGCCGGTCGGGTCGTGGTGGTCGACCTCAGGAGCGTGATCAGTCATCCGTAGTCCTCTGCCTTGTCGATGCGCAGGTCGTCGGCACCGCGCTCCCCCGTCCACATCACCGCGAGATCGCCGAGTGCCTCGGGTTGTTCGAAGGTGATGGCCTGCTCCCGGAACAACTCCAGCAGGCCGAGGAAGCTACCGACGATCTCCAGCACGTTCTCGCAGTCCGCGGTCAGCTCGCCGAAGGTCAGCCATGTGCCCGGTACGGCACTGAGGAGAGATGCCATCCGACGTGCCTGGCCCGGAACCGACACCTTCTGGACGTCGTGCAGATGGTCGAGGCCGACGGTGGGCACCGGACGCGGCGTCAGCCCCGCCGCGGCGACCTGCGCGAAGCCGTTGGCGTCGACACCGAGGGTGACCTCCGGCAGCAGATCCTCGAAGCGCTTCTCCAGCGACACCGCCCGCGGATACCGCTGCAGTGCGGCGGCCTCGAGTTCGCCGAACAGGGCCGCGACCTGCTTGTAGGCGCGGTACTGCAGCAACCGCGCGAACAACAGGTCCCGGGCTTCGAGGAGCGCGAGGTCTTCCGGATCGTCGACCTCGCCGGAGGGCAGCAGGCGAGCCGCCTTGAGATCCAGCAGCGTCGCCGCGACGACGAGGAACTCGGTCGTCTGGTCGAGCCCCATCTCCGGGCCGAGTTCGCGGGTGTAGGCGATGAAGTCGTCGGTCACCTCGTGCAGCGCCACCTCGGTCACATCGAGGCGGTGCTGCGAGATCAGGTTCAGCAACAGGTCGAACGGACCCTCGAAGTTGCGCAGCTTGACCCGGAAACCGGACTCCTCGGCACCGACCTCGGACGACACCTTCGCCGAGGCCGAAGCAGCTTGCGGCACAACCGAATCGGACGCGCCGGGATCGGACACCGCCGATTCGGACACGGCGGGTTCGGGGACTACCTGGTTCGTGCCGGTCGTCATGCGGGCGCGACGTTGCGGGCGATCACCTCGCGTGCGAGTGCCCGGTACGCCTTCGCGCCGGCCGACCGCGGCGCCCACGAAGTGATCGGTTCTCCGGCGACGCTGGTCTCCGGGAACCGGACGGTGCGGGCGATGACGGTGTCGTAGACCGCGTCGCCGAACACCTCGACGACGCGGGCCATCACCTCACGGGAGTGCAGTGTGCGGGCGTCGAACATGGTCACCAGGATGCCGCCGAGGTCCAGGCGCGGGTTGAGCCGGTCGCGCACCTTGTTGATCGTGTCGGTGAGCAGAGCCAGCCCGCGCAGGCTGAAGTACTCGCACTCCATCGGGATGAGCACGGTGTCGGCGCAGGCCAGCGCGTTGACGGTGAGCAGACCCAGCGACGGCTGGCAGTCGATGAGGACGACGTCGTATCGGTCGAGCACGGGATGCAGTGCCCGACCGAGCGACTGCTCGCGACCCACCTCGGTCACCAGCTGGATCTCCGCGGCCGACAGGTCGATGTTGCTGGGCAGCAGGTCGAGACCGTCGACGCGGGTCCGCATCAGGACCTCGTCGGTGGCCACCTGCGGCGGCACGAGCAGGTTGTAGACGGTCTGTTCCAGCTCGTGATGCGGCACACCGAGTCCCGCGGACAGCGCACCCTGCGGGTCGAGGTCGACGAGCAGGACCCGACGACCGTATTCGGCAAGCGCCGCACCGAGATTGATGGTCGAGGTCGTCTTGCCGACGCCGCCCTTCTGATTGCAGACCGCGATCACCGTGGCGGGTCCGTGACGGTCCAGCGGAGCGGGCTCGGGAACGTCGCGATACGGCCGCCCGGTGGGGCCGATCTCGTCGGCATCCCCAGAAGGGTGTGCAGAGTCGGCCTCGTCGGTGTCGTTTCCGGGCGACACCTGGATGCTGTACTGATCTCCCGGACGGGCGCCAGACCCTCCCGGACGGGCGCCAGACAGGGGTGCGCTCGGAGTGGTCACGTGTCCGCCGCTCCCTTCGCTGTTCGATGCCGCTTCTCGGTGGTTCAGTCGTCCTGTCCGTCCACGGCCGAGCCTCGTATCAGCCTAGGACATCTCCCCGGCCATGCCGGCGTCGGCGCGCCCGGGGGATCCGCGGGGTCAACGCGCCCTCGGATGGGCGACGGCATAGACCTCCCGCATCGTGTTGACCGTCACGAGCGTGTACACCTGCGTGGTGGTGACCGAGGCATGGCCCAGGAGTTCCTGCACGACGCGGACGTCGGCGCCGCCGTCGAGCAGATGGGTCGCGAAGCTGTGCCGGAGGGTGTGCGGCGAGACCGCCTTGTCGAGGCCGGCGCGCTCGGCCGCGGTGACGAGCACCTGCCAGGCGCTCTGCCGCGAAAGCCGCCCGCCGCGCGCGTTCAGGAACACCGCGGGCGTCGCCCGTGACACCAGCGCGGGTCGCCCGCGGACGAGGTACGCCTCGAGTGCCTGGACGGCGGGCCCGCCGAGTGGCACGAGACGCTCTTTGCCGCCCTTGCCCCGGAGGCGAACCGCGCGCATGTCGTCGAGATCGAGATCGTCGAGATCGAGGGAGGTGGCCTCGGAGATCCGCGCCCCGCAGCTGTAGAGGAACTCCAGCAGCGCGCGGTCCCGCAACCCGCGCGGATGGTCCTCGACGCCGGCCGAATCGAGAATGGCGAGCACCTCGTCGACCGGCAGGGATTTCGGCAGGCGCCGCGCCGCGCGCGGCGGCCGGACATCGTGCGCGACGTCGGTCGGCACGATCCCCTCGTCCACCGCGAACTTGTGAAAACGCCTGGTGGCGACGAGAGTTCGCGCGATCGAACTGTCGGCGAGCGGGGCGAAGCCCGCCTCGGCGTCACCGCGACGGAGTTCGACGAGGAACTCGCGGATGTCCTCTTCGGTCACGGCGTCGAGCGACGGGATCCCCCGCCGGTCGAGATACCCGCGATACCTCTCGAGATCGCGCCGGTAGGACGACACCGTGTTGGCCGCCGCACCCCGCTCCACCGTCAGGTGATCGAGGTAGCGCGCGATGTCGGCGGCCAGGGTCACGACCGGCGGCCCCGATCGTCGGCACGTCGGTTCCGTAAGGCAGTCGGTTCGTCCGGCCACGGGGCGTCGACTCCGCGTAGACCGGCCGTCGAGCCGCCGGCTGCGGCCGCGGCCAAGATGCCGGCCACGCTGGTCGCGTTGACGATCTCCCCCGACAACACCTTCGCGACGGCGTCGTCGAGTGGCACCCACTCGATCGACATGTCGGCTTCCTCGTCGACGCGTTCGGCCGCGTCGAGATGGTGCAACCCCTCGGCGAGATACAGCCGCAAGGCCTCGTCGGTGAAACCGGGTGACAGCGCGAGGTCGACCAGGACGTGCCACGAGTCGGCGGCGAGGTCGGCCTCTTCGGCCAACTCGCGCTGCGCGGCGGCCAGGGGTTCTTCGTCGGCCTGGTCGAGCAGCCCGGCGGGTAACTCGAGCAGGCGTCGGCCGATGGGGTGACGGTACTGCCGCACCATCGCCACCCGGCCGGCATCGTCGCGCGCCAGAATCGCGACGGCACCGAAATGTTCGACGACCTCACGCTCGGCGACGCGCCCGCCCGGCATCTCGACGTCGTCGACCCGGAGGGTGATGATCGCACCGTCGTAGACGGTACGGCTGTCCTTGACCTCGAAGTCGTGGCCCAACGCGGTCAGTCCCTGCCGGCAGGGTCGTCGAGGACTGCCTCGCCCAGCCCGGCCACCGGTTCCACCGTGACCGCGTTGACGGCGGCCACCGCGTCCGCGGGAGCGTCGTTCGACTCGTAGTCGTCGCCGAGGTCGACCGGGAGACGTTCGGCCGCCTTGTACTTCAGGGCCGCCTCGATGAACGACCGGAACAACGGATGCGGCCGGGTCGGCCGACTCTTGAGCTCCGGGTGTGCCTGCGTGGCAACCAGATACGGGTGCACCGATTTGGGGTACTCGACGAATTCGACGAGGTGCCCGTCGGGCGAGGTACCCGAGAAGACGAGTCCGGAGTCGGCGATCTTGTCGCGGTAGGCGTTGTTGACCTCGAAGCGATGACGGTGACGCTCGGACACCTCACGCGTCCCGTAGGCCTCGGCGACGACGGACCCGGCCTTCAGCACGGCGTCGTAGGCACCGAGTCGCATGGTGCCGCCCAGGTCGGCGTCGCCGGCCACGGCGTCGGCCTGATCGGCCATCGTCGAGATCACCGGGTGCGGGGTCTCCGGGTCGAACTCGGTCGAGCTGGCCTCGTCGAGGCCGACCGAGCGGGCCGCCTCGATGACCACACATTGCAGCCCGAGGCACAAGCCCAGCAGCGGGATCCCGCGCCGCCGTGCGTACGAGATGGCACCGACCTTGCCCTCGATGCCGCGGATGCCGAAGCCGCCGGGGATCAGGATCGCGTCGACGTCGCCGAGGGCGGCCTGCGCGCCGGCCGGGGTGGCGCACTCATCCGAGGGCACCCACTTGATCTCGGTGCGCGCCTTCCAGGCGAAGCCGCCGGCGCGGATCGCCTCGGTCACCGACAGGTAGGCGTCCGGGAGATCGACGTACTTGCCGACCAGCGCGACGCGCACGGTCTCGCGCGGCTCGTGCACACGGCGCAGGAGCTCGCCCCACACCGCCCAGTCGACGTCGCGGAACGGCAGACCGAGCTTGCGGACCACGTAGGCGTCGAGGTGCTCGCTGTGGAGCACCTTCGGGATGTCGTAGATCGACGGGGCATCGGGGGTGGAGATCACGCCGTCGAGCTCGACGTCGCACATGAGCGCGATCTTCTTCTTGAGCCCTTCGGGCACGTCGCGGTCGCAGCGCAGGATCAGCGCGTCGGGCTGGATGCCGACGTTGCGCAGCGCGGCGACCGAGTGCTGGGTCGGCTTGGTCTTGAGTTCCCCCGACGGCGCGAGGTAGGGCACGAGCGAGACGTGCAGGAAGAAGACGTTGTCACGGCCGACGTCGTGGCGCACCTGTCGCGCGGCCTCGATGAACGGCAGCGACTCGATGTCGCCGACCGTGCCACCGATCTCGGTGATGACCACGTCGGGCACCTCACCGTCGGCGTCGGGTTCGGCCATGGCCAGCACGCGCGACTTGAGCTCGTCGGTGATGTGCGGGATGACCTGAACGGTTTCACCGAGGTACTCGCCGCGACGTTCCTTGGCGATGACCGACGAATACACCTGTCCGGTGGTCACATTCGCCGACTGCGAGAGATTGCGGTCCAGGAAACGCTCGTAATGCCCGACGTCGAGATCGGTCTCGGCGCCGTCCTCGGTCACGAACACCTCACCGTGCTGGAACGGATTCATGGTGCCCGGATCGACGTTCAGATACGGATCGAGCTTCTGCATGGTGACCCGCAGGCCCCGCGAGGTGAGAAGCTGACCCAGGCTGGAGGCCGTCAGGCCCTTGCCCAGCGAAGAGGCGACGCCACCGGTCACAAAGATGTGCTTGGTGTCGTGTACATGGCGAAGTGGTCGCAAAAGAAGTGTCTCCCGTCGGCCGAATCGGGGCCGATGCCCTGATTACCTACGGGACTCCAGGGTAACACCACCGACGCCCGATGCCGCACCGCCACACCGTCGACGGGTGTGGCGGTACTCGCGTGCGGTGGCGGACTCGATCTCAGGCGGCCGGTCGTCCGTCGGCACCGACGGTGATCGCGGTCGCGCCCGGGCCGGTGCCGTAGGAGCCGGTCGTCCCGTCGGCCTCGGCGGCCAGGGCGAGGATCGTCGTGATGAGACCCGTCGGCTGGTCGATGTTGTCGACGGTCGAGACCGCGTTGGCCAGCGACGGATCCGAGCGGACGATGGCGATCGGCGACCCGCCCGCCGCGGAGCCGGTGCGTCCGACCAGTACCCCGCCGACCCCGCGTGCCGACAGCGTGGCGGCCAGGCGGCCGACCAGCGTGCCCTGCGCACCGGAGTCCGGACCGAACTCGTCACCGGTCACCACCACCACCAGATCGGTCGGGGTGATCGCGTTGTCGGCGTAGTCGATGAACCCACCGTCGCGCAGTGTCGCCAGACCGGTCCGACGGTCCCCGGACGACGCCGGCCGTGCCGTCTCGTTCGACAGCACGAGGGCCCCGAGCAGGTCCCCGACCCGACCCCCGGAATCGGTCAGTTCCGCGCGCAGCATCGTGCCCGGCGGAATGGTCTGGTCGACGATCGTCCGCAGCTCCTCGGACTTGCCGTCGGTGAGCAGTGCGTCGGTCAAACCGATCTGTCCGCCGAAGCGGGCACCGGCACCCGAGATCGATTCCTTGACCGCATCGACATCGGCATCCGCCGCGTTCGGTGCCGTGACCACCAGCACAGACTGCCCCCTGAGCTTGTTCGCGATCAGCCGGGGCGTGATGGCGAGGTCGAAGCTGTTGGAGGCGTTGAGCTTTGCGTTGAGGTCGTCGCGCTCGCTCTCCAGGTCGCCGATGCGGTCACGACTCGTGCCGGTCATCGAGTTGACACGGTCACCGACGAATCCCGACCCCAGGAACAGTCCCAGGGCGAGCGCGAGGAAGACCGCGACCAGCGAGATCGCATGCTGTCGTAACGAGATCATCGGCTACCGGTTCCAGACCTCTCGAGCCCAGTCGAGCAGCGCATTCCACTGCACGACGATCCAGTCGGTGATGTCGGTGCCGGCGTTCGACAGCAGCACGGCGGCGATGACGGCGACGAGTGCCGCCAGCACGACACACGCGATGGCGGCACCCGACACCCGGCTGCGGTAGAGCGTGGCGACCGCCTTTGCGTCGACGAGCTTCTGGCCCACCTTCAGCCGGGTCAGGAACATCGACGGATTGCTCTCCCGGCGCGACCGGTCGAAGAAGTCGTCGAGCGTTCCCGGGTAGCCGACGGTGACGATCAGGTCGGCGCCGTGGTAGTCGGTGAGCAGCAACGCGAGGTCGCCGGCCGACCCGGCGGCCGGGAACGTGGTGGCCCCGATGCCGAGGTCCTGAATGCGTTCGAGCCCGGTCGCATGTCCGTCGGTGTCGGCCGGAAGCACCAGCTGTGCACCGGATTTCAGCGTCGGAGTCTTCATCGTCTCGGGATCGCCGACGATGATCGACGGCTTGTACCCGGCCTTCATCAGCGTGTCCGCACCGGCTCCGACGCCCACCATGACGGGCTGGTACTCCTTGATGAACGGCTTCAGCGAGCGGAGGTCGGCAGCACGGTCGGCACCTTCGCCGACGATGACGACGTGACGGCCTGCGACGTCGACGTCGATCTCCGGCACACCGACCCCGTCGATCAGCAGCGGCGACTCGCTGCGGATGAACTCGATCGTGTTGCCCGAGAACGCCTCCAGATGGTCGACGAGGCCCGCCTTGGCACCGATCATGATGTCGGCGATGTCGCGCTCCTCGAGCTCGGTACCGAGGGCGAGTCGCCGTTCGCCGACCAGGAGCCGGTCGTTGTGGACCCGCACCTTGGCACCGTCCTTGACCCGCTTGAAGATCTCCGGACCCACATCGTCGAGCAGCACGATGCCGGAGGCCACCAGGACCTCGGGTCCGAGGTTGGGGTAGCGGCCGGTGATCGACCGCGAGGCGTTGACCACCGCCACGACGTTGGCCTCGACAAGCGCGTCGGCGGTCACCCGGTCGAGGTCGACCTCGTCGAGGATGGCGATGTCGCCCGGCCCGACGCGGTTGAGCAGCCGTTTCGTGTTCTTGTCGATTCTGGCGATACCGGTCACGCCAGGCAGTTCTTCGGTGTTACGCGCGAGCAGTGCAGGCATCTTCATGACGGCCATGATCGGCCGAAGGCACACCTCAGCCGGGGAGGCGCGCCGTAACAACAGCAACTTTTGTCACACACGCACCATGTGTTTCACCGTCTGCGGTGCTCAGTCGGCGGCGCGCTCCGCCTCCGCGGTGGCCAGCAGTTCCTCGGCGTGGGCGCGCCCGGTGTCGGACTCCCCCAGGCCCGCCAGCATGCGGGCCAACTCCGCCACTCGCTCGCCCCGATCGAGCGTGCGCACACTGCTGGTGACGAGCGCACCCTTCTTGCTCTTGCCGATGACGAGGTGGTTGTCGGCGAACGCCGCCACCTGCGGGAGGTGGGTCACCACGATCACCTGGTGTGCCCGGGCCAGCCTCGACAACCGCTTGCCGATCTCCACGGCCGCGCGACCACCGACCCCGGCGTCGACCTCGTCGAACACCATCACCGATCCCGAGGTGGGTGCGGCGAGGACGACTTCGAGGGCGAGCATGACCCGCGAGAGTTCGCCGCCCGACGCCGATTTCGCGATGGGCAGCGGCGTGGCTCCGGGATGGGCGAGAAGTGCGAACTCGACCTTGTCCGCGCCGTCGGCGCCGGCGTGCGCGGCGGTGCCCGCGACGGTGACGGTCAGCCGGTCGTCGGGCGGCGCCGCATCCGGGTTGACCGCGACCGCCAGCGCCGAGTCCCCCATCGCCAGTCCCTTGAGCTCGCGAGAGACCTTGTCGGCCATCGACTTGGCAGCCTTCGCCCGTAGCGTGTGCAACTTGTCCGCCGCGGCCTGCACCTTGTCCCGGGCCGCCGTCGCGGCGACCTCGAGCTCCTCGATGGAGGCCCGTGGGTCCTCGATCTCCGCGAGCCGCACCTCGGCCTTGTGGCGCCAGTCGATCACCCCGTCGACATCCGGCGCGTACTTGCGGACGAGCGTCTTCAGCTCGGCCTGACGGGCGAGCAACTTGTCGAGCTCCTCGGCGTCGGCGGGTAGGCCCGACGTGAAGGCGGTCAGTTCGGCGCCGACATCGGTGATGACGGTGAGCGCCTCGGCGACGCGCGGTACGAGATCACGCAGCGTGTCGTCGGCCGCGGTCTCCAGTAGCGTGCGCACCGTTCCGAGGCCTTCGATGACCGATGATCCCGAATCCCCGGCGACGATGGCGTGCGCCTGGTCGGCGGCACCACGGATGGACTCCAGGTCGGAGAGCCGACGGATCGTCGCGGTCAGCTCCTCGTCCTCGCCGGGCACCGGATCGACGGCGGCGATCTCGTCGATGCCGAACCGCAGCCGGTCGGCTTCCTGCGCGAGTTCCCGGTAGTTGGCGCGCCGGGCGTCGAGTTCGTCGAGGACCTCGACCCAGGCCGTTCGTGCCTTCCGGTATGAGTCCAGCGCCGCAGCCGCCTTCGGGCCGGCAAAGGTGTCGAGTGCCGCGCGCTGGTGTTCGGGTCGGAGGAGCCGCAACTGGTCGTTCTGGCCGTGGATGGCCAGGACCGCCGTGGTGAGTTGGCCCATGACGCCCACCGGGACGGACCGCCCGCCCAGATGGGCGCGGGATCGTCCGTCGGCGCTGACCGACCGGACCGCGATGACGGTGTCGTCGTCGTCGAGTTCGGCCCCGGTGGAGTCCAGGATGTCGGCGACGACCGGATCCCGGTGCGCGCCGCCGTTGTTCGCGAGCCGGAACCGGCCCTCGACGACCGCCTTGGGGCTGCCGGTCCGGACGCGCGTCGCGTCGGCGCGGGCCCCGGACAGCAGGTGCAGGCTGGTGACGATCATCGTCTTGCCCGCTCCGGTCTCGCCGGTGAGCACCGTGAATCCCGGATGGAAGCGCGCCTGCGCCTCCTCGATGACACCGAGACCGGTGATCGAGATCTCTTCGAGCACGACTATGCCTGCCTCCCTCGCCATCCCGTGACCGGGAGGGCGAACTTGGTGACCAGTCGGTCGGCGAAGGGGTCGGAATCGATCCGGATCCAGCGCACCGACCGTTCGCTGCGCACCACCTCGACCCGGGCTCCCGCGGGCACGTCGAGTGCGCGTCGGCCGTCGCACAGCGCCAGCGCAGACCGCCCGTTCTTGTCGACCTCCACCGCGATCCGCGATCGCGGACTCGTCACCATCGGCCGGGCGAACAGGGCGTGGGCGTTGTTCGGCACGACCAGGATGGCCTCGAGGTCGGGCCACATCACCGGCCCGCCGGCGGAGAACGCGTAGGCCGTCGACCCGGTCGGTGTCGACACCAACACTCCGTCGGCGCCGAAGGCCGAAACCGGCCGGCCGTCGACCTCGGTCACGAGCTCGAGGACACCGTTGTTGCTCGTGTTCAGGACCGCGACCTCGTTGAGCGCCCAGCTGCACGCGGTCGGCGGGTCCGGGTCGGCCGGGTCCACGATGGCGATGTCGAGGGTCATCCGCGGTTCGATGCGGTAGTCCCGGGCGATCAGCTGGGTCATGACCTCGTCGACGCGATGCGCCTCGGCCTCGGCGAGGAAGCCGATGTGTCCGAGATTGATACCCAGGACCGGGACCTCGGCGGGATAGGCCAGCTCGGCGGCCCGGAGGAAGGTGCCGTCACCGCCCAGGACGATGACGAGTTCGCAGCCCTCTGCCGTCGCGGACTCGGCCGTCGTGACCTCGACGACCGCGCCGAGCGAACGCAGGTATTCGGGGTCGACCGGTACGTTGCGGGGACGGGGCGACTCGACCTCGTTGTTCCGGTACAGCACATCATGATCGGGGGCGTCGCGGTCGAGGGTGTCGTGGTCGACCACGCGCAGCGCGACGTCGGCCGCCGCGCAGTGGCGCGCGATCGCCTCGATGGTCTCGAGCACGTTCTCGCGTCCGGTGTGGGCGACCACCAAGAACTCGCGGGCACCGGTGTGGTCCGGTGCCGGATCGTCGGTCACTGGTGATCCCCTCCATCGAAGTGCGGTCTGGGACAAGCGCGGTGTCGGTACGGAGACGCGGGGCCAGCGGTCAGCGCGGTCCCGCGGCGACCGCCTGTTCGATCATGGCCCGGAGTTCGTCCGGCGACCCGGCGAGGCGATCCGCGTCGGTCGAGTCCGCCCGGTCGACCCTATCGCCCCACCCCGACTCCTCGCCCGTCCGGTCGGCGTGCTCGTTGTGCAACCACAGGAAGTACTCGACGTTCCCCGACGGCCCGGGCAGCGGGCTCGCCACCACACCGCGCGTCCGCAGTCCGTGCGCGGCCGCCTCGGTCGCGACTCCCAGCACCGCCTCGGCGCGCAATGCCGGATCGCGGACCACGCCGCCCGATCCGACCCGGTCCTTGCCGACCTCGAACTGCGGTTTGACCATGGGCAGCAGGTCGGCGCCCGGCGCGCAACAGCGGGCCAGCGCGGGCAGCACCAGGCCCAACGAGATGAACGACAGGTCGGCGACCACGACGTCCACCGGGCCGCCGATGGACCCGGGCTCGAGGTGCCGGACGTTGGTCCGGTCGTGAACCACGACGCGGTCGTCGTTCTGCAACCGCCAGATGAGTTGTCCGTATCCGACGTCCGCGGCGACCACCTCGCGGGCGCCACGGCGCAGCAGCACATCGGTGAATCCCCCGGTCGATGCGCCGGCGTCGAGGCACCGACGCCCCTCGACCGTCAGGCCACCCGGCTCGAACGCCCCGAGCGC
This sequence comes from Gordonia sp. NPDC127522, assembly GCF_042672305.1. Taxonomy (NCBI): domain Bacteria; kingdom Bacillati; phylum Actinomycetota; class Actinomycetes; order Mycobacteriales; family Gordoniaceae; genus Gordonia; species Gordonia sp. NPDC127522. The sequence goes on along the minus strand of NZ_JBHXVK010000016.1, from coordinate 2,995 downwards.
ACCGAGGAGTTTGTGCGCGCCTCGTGACGCCCAGTCGTCTCGCGGACCCTCGTCGACGACGATCGGGGTGTCACGGGTGACCCCGGTGGCCGCCTTCGACGCGACGGTCCCGTTGACCCGGACCGACCCGGCATCGACGAGTTCACGCGCCTGTTCGCGCGATCGGGCGAGACCTCGGCGGACGAGTTCGGCATCGAGTCGTGCTCTGGCGACCATGGTCAGAACCGCTCCCTCGTGGACAACTCCGGCTTCCGCACCGAGGCCGGTCTCATCGTCGGTCCACGGCGTCGAGGGCCGCGGTGAGCGAGTCATGGGCCTGCTCGAGAAGCGCCGCCTGACGTTCGAGAGCCGCCAGCGAGAAGGCATCACCCGCCGATTCACGGATCTCGTCGACCTGCGCGAGCATCTCGGTGACCTCGGCCTCCACGTCGGGCAGCTCCCCGACCCCATCGGCGGTGGCGAATGCGTCGGCGACGGGGTCGAACTGCCGACGCGGCATCGCTCCCGGCGTGGGCCGGGACGGTCCTGGGTCAGCCGGGGAGGCGGTCGGGTGAGTCATCGTGGACCACGCTAGCCGACGACTGTGACACCGAGGGACTCGAGCTTGGGCCTCGCGGCTCCCGCCGCGATCACCCGCAATTCGTCCGGATCCGCGGACCCGGCATCGACTGCGGCCCAGGTGGCGGCGGCGAGCGCGGGCACCAGTCCCGCCTCCGCGCCGGAACCGGCGACCCGCACGGTCGAACCCTCGACGGTGATGTCCCAACCGGGCTGGTCGGACACCCGCACGGCGTCGATGTCGACGAACAGGCCGGCGAGGTCGTCGAGAACGTAGGTGGGCCGCTGCTCCGGGGGCGCCGACAGCAGATCGTCGACCGTGCTCACACCGGTCAGGACCAGGGCACTCTCGATACCGACGGCATGGCCGCCCTCGATGTCGGTGTCCAGCCGGTCCCCGACCACGAGCGGCGCACTCGCCCGAGCACGCGCGATCGCGTCGGCCATCAACGGTGCGGCGGGCTTGCCGGCCACCATGGGTTCCTTGCCCGTCGCGTTGCGCAGCGCGGCGACCATCGAACCATTCCCCACGAGCAGGCCCCGTTCGGACGGCAGGGTGGCGTCGATGTTCGTCGCGATCCACAGCGCGCCGGCCCGGATCGCGAGCGCCGCCTCCGACAGTTGCGCCCAACCGGTGTCCGGCGAGTGTCCCTGGATCACCGCGGCCGGTCGGTCGTCGGCACTACGCGTCACCCCGACACCGACTTCGCGGACTTCCTGCGCGAGTCCGTCGGTACCGATCACCAATGCACGCGAACCCGGCTCGAGATGTTCGGACAGCAGCCGCGCGCCCGACTGTGCACTCGTGACGACGAGGTCGTCGGTCGCCCCGAACCCCAGCTCACGCAGGTGCGCGGCCACCTCCGACGGCCGCCGGCTCGCGTTGTTGGTCACGAAGAACCGCGGGATGGTCAGCCGGGCGAGGGCATCGAGCGCATTCGGCAGCGCGTGGTGCCCGGCGAACACGGTGCCGTCCAGGTCCAGGAGTAGTGCGTCGTGACGATCGACGAGGGTGACGGAGTCGGACGGCGAGGCGGTGGTGGTTTCGGCCACGGACTCGGTTTCCGACGACTCGTCCAGGGTGGCGATGGGATTGGGCACCCCTTCCACGATGGTCGTCTCGGCGGTCACGTCATCGCCGGAATCTCCCTCTTCCTCGGCAACGGCTGACACCGCCACCGAATCCGAGGTCTGCGACAGGTCGGCCGTACCTGGAACGGCCTCGATGGTGTCGTTCTCGATGGCACCGGTCGCAGCAGGTGAATCGATTGCGGTTGTGACATCGGGCGCAGGCGCCGAGGCGGGCGGGATCGGGTCCGCAGCGGAGTCGATGTCCCGCTCGACAGCCGGCACCGACAGCGGGCTGTCGAGCTCGCCTGGCGCAGCGCCGTTCACTCCCACACTCTCGGACGGCTGGTCGTCGTTGGCCAGCTCAGTCAACCGGAACTCGGCATCGGTGACATCATCGACGTCGGCGGCCGCCGCGTTCATGAACCAGGTGATCGCGTCGTCGCGACGACCGGCAGATTCCAGGGCAGACGCATAGGCGTAGAAGAGACGGGCCGGTCCGGTACCGAGCTGCCCGGGCTTGAGGTTCTCGGCCTGCAGCGTGACGACCGCTTTCTCCGGTTCACCGAGGTCCATGCGGGCACCGGCTTCGACGATCCGCATCTCGGTGGCATCGTCGCCGGTCAGTGACCGTCCCTCGTCACCGCGCGCGATCTCGACGGCACGTTCGGGGCGCCCGAGTCCGCGTTCGCAGTCGGCGATGAGCGGCAACAGGGCCGGGTTGCCCGTGATGCGCTTGGCTGCGCGGAGTTCGGTCGCCGACTCCTGCCACTCGCCGGCGTTGTAGGCAGCGATGCCGACGGTCTCGCGAACGACGCCGACCCGGGAAGCGCGGGCGCGCGCCGCACGTGCATGTTCCAGCGCCTGGACGGGATCCTCGAGCAGGGTGCGCGACACCATCACCAGGTGCCGTGCGACGATCTCGGCGTTGGCCTTGTCGAGAGTCAGCAGATCACGCCGCACCTCGGGATCGAGATCCGACGCCGCGATGTCCTCGGGTAGCGGTGGCCCGGGCTGCCGGCTGCCGCGATCAGATCCGCGGTCACGCCCCGGACGATCATTCCGGCCACCTCGACCGCCATCCCGCTGTCCACGTGTGTCCCGCTGGCCGCGCCCGTCGCGGCGCGGACGATCACGATCACTCATAGCTGCCAATCTATGCCCTCGAACCTTGCTGAGTTGTGCCGCCCGGCGATGACGCATCAGGCGACCGACGCACGAGAAAGACCCCGTATCCGACGAAAGAAATCATCGAATACGGGGCCTTTCTGAAATTGTGTTCGGCGGTGTCCTACTCTCCCACACTGATTAGGGTGCAGTACCATTGGCGCTGGAGGGCTTAGCTTCCGGGTTCGGAATGGGGCCGGGC
>NZ_JBHXVK010000015.1:0-120974 GCF_042672305.1 Gordonia sp. NPDC127522 | reverse complement strand
CGAGCTTGCGAGCGTCACGAAGGGTCTTGGTGAGTCGGGTTGCGAAGACCCTTCGTGACGCGCCCTCCGCAAGCTCCGGGCGCTCCTCAGGGAGCAGGGGGGTGACGCGCCGTCCGCAAGCTCCGGGCGCTCCTCAGGGAGCAGGGGGTTGACGCGCCCTCCGCAAGCTCCGGGCGCTCCTCAGGGAGCAGGGGTTGACGCGCCCTCCGCAAGCTCCGGGCGCTCCTCAGGGAGCAGGGGGCAGGGGGCAGGGGGCAGGTCGTTCTTTCGGATCAGGGAGCGGTGGGGGTAGCGCGGGTCCGGGAGTCCAGCGGCACGATGAGCGGGCCACCGGTGATCGGATCGGTCATGACGTGCGCCCGGAGGCCGAACGCCGCGTCGAGGGTGTCGGCGTCGATGACCTCGGCGGGCGAGCCGGTGGTGACGATGGCTCCGTTGCGCATGACGAACAGCGAATCGCTGTAGCGCGCAGCCAGATTGAGGTCGTGCAGCACCATGACGACGGTCTTGCCGTGCTCGTCGCGGAGCCGGCGGACCAGGTCGAGGACGTCGATGGAGTGCGCGAGGTCGAGGTAGGTGGTGGGCTCGTCGAGCAGGATGAGGTCGGTGTCCTGCGCGAGCGTCAGCGCGATCCAGACCCGTTGCCGCTGACCGCCGGACAGGGCGTCGAGGGTGCGGTCGGCGAGGTCGAGGGTGTCGGTCATCTCCATCGCCTGGGCCACTGCCGCCTCGTCGGCCGCGCTGGCCTGCGCGAACCAGCGCTGGTGCGGATGACGTCCCCGTCCGACCAGATCGGCGACGGTGAGCCCTTCGGGCGCGATGGGATTCTGCGGCAGGATCGCCAGGGTGCGGGCGACCTGTTTGGGCCGGACCGAGGAGATGTCGTCGCCGTCGAGGTAGACCGCGCCGGCCCGGGGCGGCAACAGCCGTGCGAGACAACGCAACAGTGTCGACTTGCCACAACCGTTGGAACCGATGATCGTCGTGACCTGACCGTCGGGGATGTCGATGTCGAGGCCGTCGATGACGATCCGTTCGTCGTAGCCGACGGTCAGTCCGACGCCCCGCAATCGGGCGGTGGTGGCGGGGGTTTCGAGGGATGACGCGGTCATACGCTCGCCTTTCGGGACATGACGATCATCAGGTAGATCAGGAACGGGCCGCCGATCGCCGCGGTGACGATGCCGACCGGCAGGCCGCCCGGCAGAACCGTGCGCACCATCAGGTCGCCGCCCAGTACCAAGGACGCACCGATGACACCGGACACGAGCGGCGTGGGCACGGCGGTACCGGCCAGCCGCAGCGCGATCTGTGGGGCCAGCAGCGCGACGAAGGCGATCGGCCCGGCCGCGGACACGCTCAGCGCGCTCACCAGGACCGCGGTCAGGAGCAGCGTCGTCGACACCGTGCCGGTGCGGACTCCGAGTCCGCGGGCGAGATCGGGTCCGAGGCTGAGCATCCCGATCTGGCGGGCCAGGACGACCACCACGACGATGCTCGCGACGACACCGGCGGCGACCGGCCACACGTTGGACCAGCCGACGTTGGACACCGACCCGACGATCCACACCTGCGCACGAGCCACATCCCGGATGTCGGCGCGCGAGAGGAGGAACTGGGTCAGCGCCTGCAGCAACCACGTCATCCCGACGCCGATCAGCACGAGCCGGAACGGGTTGATGCCGCTGTTGGCCTTGCGACCCGGCCAGGCGAGGACGTACATCGCGACGGCGGTGAGCAACCCGCCGATCATCGCCGCCGCCGGGACACCGAGATCGCCCAGCCAGGCACCCCAGCTGGTCGTGGAGAACGCGATCGCGGTCACCGCCGCCACGCTCGCGCCGGCGGTGATGCCGAGCATGTCCGGTGTGGCCAGGGGGTTCTGGGCGATGAGCTGGGTCATCGAACCCGCAAGGCCCAGACCGAATCCCACCAGCAGGGCGACCAGCGCACGGGGCAGCGCGACGTCGAAGACCACCACGTTCTCGACGCGGGTGCCGCCGCCGAGCAGGATGCGCGCGACGTCGACGGGGGTCAGCGGGAAGTCGCTGACACCGACGCTCGTGAGGAACAGGACGACCGTGACGGCCGTGGAGACGACTGCGACGGTGAGCATCCGTGGCCGCACCACCATCGACAGCGGTTCGACGGCGATCCGATAACCGCCGGGGTGCGGTGCTATCCGACCCTTCGTCGTGGTTCCGGACGTGATGTCGGTCTTGATGGAGGTCGGCGGATTCACACGGTCCCCAATCTCTGTCGGCGGACCATGACGATGAGGAAGGGCGCGCCGACCAGTGCCAGCATGACGCCGACCTGCACTTCGCCGGGACGGGCGACGATCCGGCCGAGGATGTCGCATCCGACGAGCAGGATGGCGCCCAGCAGAGCGGAATACGGGATGATCCACCGATAGTCGGCGCCCACGAAGGCGCGGGCGATGTGCGGTACGACCAGGCCCAGGAACACGATCGGCCCGCACGCCGCGGTCGCCGCGCCGATGAGCAGCGTGATGGTCAGGACGCCGAGGGCGCGGATGAGCACGACACGGGAACCGAGGGCCTTGGTCATGTCGTCGCCCAGGCTCAGGACGTTCAGGAAGAAGCCGCTCGCCAGCGCGAGCACGAGGCCCACCGTGATGAACGGCAGGCTCGCCCAGAACACGTCGATGCCCCGTCCCGCGGTGGAGCCGACACTCCAGAACCGCCACTGATCCAGCGAATTGGTGTCGATGAGCACGATCGCGGACGTGATGGCGGTCAGCATCGCGGTCAGGCCGGTGCCGGCGAGGACCAGGGTCAGCGGGCTGGAGCCGCTCAGCGACGACAACCCGAACACCACGGTGGCGGCGATGATCGCCCCGACGAGACCGAAGAACATGAACGCGATCGGGCTGGTGATACCCAGCAGGTAGATGCCGCCGACGACCGCGCAGGCGGCACCCGCGTTGACGCCGAGCATGCCGGGATCGGCGATCGGGTTGCGGGTGTGGCCCTGGGTGATGGCACCGGCCGCGCCGATCGCGAGTCCGGCGGCGAGGCCGAGCAGCGTGCGCGGCACGCGCAGATCCCACACGATGCCGTCGACATCGGAATCCTTGGGCACCTGCGGCATCCGCAGGTTGATCAGGGCGTTCCAGATCTCTTCGATACCGGCGGTGAAGCTGGGCCAGATCTCGTCGAGCGGGACCGGCCGGGTGCCGAAGAGAACCGACGCGACGACCAGCGCTGCGAGGACCGCCAGGAGCAGCGGGATTCCGAGAAGTCGGAGGGATCGGCGCACGAAGGTAAACCTTACCAACCTTCTGCGGCGCTTCATCGTGCGCGGCGTCGAGCGCCTCGGCGGGTGTCGTTCGTATAACGAATTGCCGACGAAACCTGAGGGAAGGCTGTGCGCGCGGTAACACTTCGCTCAGGCTGGGTCGATAGTCCCGGTGTCGGTGGGCATCTCGGGCCGACCGCAGCTAGACCGGTCGTCGGTGGGACGGCGTGAACCGCTCCCACGACGGCGACGTCGGGAAACACAGTGTCGCCTACGAACGAGGAGGATCGATGAAATCGCTGAAACGGGCTCTCACAGGGGTTCTGGTCGCTGCAGGAATCGCCGGTGGATCGCTGGTGGGTGCCGCGCCGGCACAGGCCGCCGTTCCCAACCTCCAGATGACGGGCGGGGTCTACTGCCAGTTCGCAGCCCCCGGCACGCCGTGGAATCAGGCGTGGAGCATGACCCGGTTCATGCGCGTCACCGCGCGTGACGGCGATTTCCGTAACGTCACACTGCAGGAGATCAACGGCGCGACGAAGTTCAAGTCGCTGCTGAAGAAGAACGAGTCCCTCACGATCAAGACCACCTGGTTCGGCTGCTTCCCGTCCTCCATCGCCGGGTACGCGATCTCTGATTACGCCGAGAACCTGACGGACAACGCCGGTTTCTGGTGGAACGTCCGGCGCATCGACAACCCGTTGGACCGGTTCGGCACGGGCTCCTCCGCCTCGGCGGCAGCCCTGACCGGCGGTGGCACCGACGTCGAGGGTGTTCCGGCGATTCCCGGTCGATGACCCTCCTCTGAGGACGACGGGGATTCGCCACCACTGAACCATTCGCGCCAGGCGGCGTGCGGGGAGGACGCCCCCGCACCCGCCGGGCGCATGCGAAAGAGCGGCGACCGAGAGAACTCGGCCGCCGCTCTTACGCGTTCAGAGGTTTTGTCACGCCGACGGGCGGGACACCTTGTCCGGCTCCGATGCGGCGAGCATGTCTTCGCGTTCGACGACCTTGACGCGTTCGCGGCCTTCGGCGGCGCCGAGGGCGCGTTCGTGTTCGTCGAGGCGGTACCAGCCGTCCCAGGTGGTGAACGGGATGTTCTTGGACTCGAGGAGTTCGACGATGGCGTCCTCACCGGGGTGGGCCGGTTCGAGCAGCGTGCCGGCTTCCATGTCCTTCAGGATGCAGTCGACGGTCTCGTTCGCGTCACCCTTGGTGTGGCCGATGAGGCCGACGGGGCCGCGTTTGACCCAGCCGGTGGTGTAGATACCGGTCAGCTGCTGTCCCTCGTCGAACACGCGTCCGGCCTCGTTCGGGATGACCCCGGCCTGGGAGTCGAACGGGATCTGCGGCAGGTTGTCCGAGAGGTAGCCGACCGCGCGGTAGACGGCTCCGACCTCCCAGTCGGTGGTCTTGCCGGTGGGCTTGACGTTGCCGGTGCCGTCGAGCTGGGTGCGCTCGGTGCGCAGACCGACGACCTTGCCGTCCTCGCCGAGGATCTCGGTGGGGCTTTCGAAGAAGTGCAGGAACAGCTTGTGGATCGCACCCTGCTTGGGTTCGCGGATCGCGTAGTTCTCGATGATCGTGGCGACCTGGTCGGTGATCTTCGACCCGCGGCGCGCGACGGCCGAACCCTCGTCGTAGTCGATGTCCTCGGGGTTGACGACGACCTCGATGTTGGGGGAGTGGTCGAGTTCCTTCAGTTCCAGCGGGGTGAACTTCGCCTGGGCGGGACCGCGGCGGCCGAAGACGTGGACCTCGACGGCCTTGTTGGCCTTGAGTCCTTCGTAGACGTTGGCCGGGATCTCGGTGGGCAGCAGTTCGTCGCCGGTCTTGGCGAGCACGCGCGCGACGTCGAGAGCGACGTTGCCGACGCCGATGACCGCGACCTTCTCGGCCTCGAGGGGCCAGGTGCGGGGGAAGTCGGGGTGACCGTCGTACCAGGCGACGAACTGGGCGGCGCCGTAGCTGCCGTCGAGGTCGATGCCGGGGATGTCGAGGGCGCGGTCGTCGGTGGCACCGGTGGAGAAGATCACCGCGTCGTAGTGGGCGCGCAGCTCGTCGATGGTGATGTCGGTGCCGTAGTCGACGTTGCCGAGCAGGCGTACCTGGGGCTTGTCGAGGACCTTGTGCAGGGCGGTGATGATGCCCTTGATCCGCGGGTGGTCGGGCGCGACGCCGTAACGGATCAGACCGAACGGAGCGGGCATGCGCTCATACAGATCGATGCTGACCCCGCGGTCCTTGGCGGTGTCGGACTTCATCAACGCGTCGGCGGCGTAGATCCCGGCGGGACCGGCACCGACGATCGCAACCCGCAGCGGGCGGCTGTTGTCGCTCATGGAGTAGGTGTCTTCCGTTGCTCAGCACGCGAGGACAAGCAAATCTCGGTGACCCCCAGGTCCGCGCGTATGGATAAGGCCTATCCCTTCTACGGTAGGCGCTTGCTGTCCCCGGCCAAAATCCGTCTGTGAGGTAACCCTCACCTGAACGGGTGATCGACCACCGCGGTCTCGTGCCCGCTCACGACTTCGCCGCGGCGGCCGCGATGGGTTCGACGGCCTGGTCGGCCACCCACGGGATCGTCAGGACGGTCGGCACCGACATCGCGCTGCCGACCTCCTGGGGCAGGTAGACGACCCGGCCCGACTGCGCGACCGCCAGCCGGTTGAACGCCGCATTGGACTTGAGCTGGTCGTTGGATCCCTGCCAGTCGACGGCGACGACCACGTCGGCCGAGTCCAGCAGGTTCAGGCTCTCGGCCGGCAGATCGCCGTAGAAACCGCTGGTCACCGAGGGTTGCAGCGCGGGCGGGAAGGTGAGGCCGTAACCGGTGAGGGTCTGTCCGCGCCCGTCGCCGGGGCCGTAGATCGACACGCCACCGGTCGGGCTGGCGGTGACCACGACCGCCGTCTTCCCGGCCAGCTGCGGGTTTTGCTCCCGCACGTTCGCGAGGAACTGCTCGGTCTCGGTCACCTTGCGGTCGGCGAGTTCGGGCAGGCCGACGGCGGTACCGATCTGGCGGGTCTGCGCGTCCCACGGCACCTGCCACGGCTGGAACTGGGCGGGCCGCAGGATCGTCGGGGCGGTCTTGCTCAGCAGATCGAACTGGTCGCGGGTGGGATCGGCGCCGACGGCGGTGATGAGGTCGGGCTCGGTGGCCAGCGCCTTGGGGATCTCGTCGCCGAACGCGCCGGACGCGTTCGGCAGCACCACCGGCTTGGAGTCGGCCAGGAGTTCGGCGTTCCACGGCGCCGACGCCTGGTCGGGGTCGGCGAACGGGGCGATCGTGGTGGGGGTGACGCCGAGTGCGAGGAGGGTGTCGCCGTCACCCACGCCCATCGCGGCGACGCGCTTGGGTGCCTGGTCGACGGTCGCGGGGGCGTAGGCCTGCTGCACGGTGACCGGGATCGCGCCGGCCTCGGGCGCGGGGACCTGGGCCGTGCCGGAGTTGACCGTCTCGTCAGGCGGCGAACACGAGGTCACCACCAGGGCTGCCGCGAGCAGCCCGACGAGAAGGGTGAGTGAACGGTGGGTGGAAGCGCGCATCCGGGTCCTCGCTGGTCGTTGCGGTCGGCGACGTCGTTCGCCGCGGAACTTAGGGCCACCTTACGCAGGACGTGTTCGATGTCGACGTCGTTCGGCGCTCCGCCCGGTGTGTCCGGGCTCCGACGACGCCGGTCTCAACCGCCGCCGGGACGCTCGATAGACTGCCCGCCATGGCCGAAGCTGCAGGTGAGGGCGACCAGAAGCCCCCGTCGTGGAAGAACGCCTGGCCGTTCTTCGTCGCGGCCGGCGTCGTGGGACTCGTGGTGCTCGGCGTCGTGCTGTCGAATGTGACCCGTCCGGCCGAGGACCGGGCCGGCGACTCGGCTCAGGTTCAGTACGCGATCAACGACATCTACACCGCGCGCAACGGTCCGAACTTCGGCGAATACCGGGCGAACACCTGCGCGGCCGACGTCGAGGCGGCCGACTTCGTCTCCGAGGAACAGTTCCTCGCCGACAACCGGGAGTCGCTGCTCGCCAACGGTCACATCGAGATCCCGGAGATCACCGAGCTGGTGGTCGACGGTGACCGGGCGACCGCGAAGGTTCATTGGCACTATGACAAGACCCCCGATGACGTGAACGTCGTGGACACGATCGTGGTGCGCGAGAACGGCGAGTGGAAGGTGTGTTCCTCATGAGCTATGCCGGTGACCTGACCCCGCGCGAGGCGTGGGAGAAGCTCGAGAACAACCCGGATGCGGTGCTGGTCGACTGTCGCACGCAGGCGGAGTGGTCGTTCGTCGGCGTGCCCGACCTCGAGGTCCTGGGCAAGCGCGCGATCTTCGCCGAGTGGACCACCTTCCCCGAGGGGCGTCGCAACGACGACTTCGTGGCACAGCTGCGTGATTCCGGTGTCTCCGACGACCAGGAGGTCATCTTCATCTGCCGTTCGGGGCACCGGTCGATCGGCGCTGCGGAAGCTGCGACCGCCGACGGTATCGCCAGAGCGTACAACGTGATCGACGGGTTCGAAGGCGCCCTCGACGAGAACGACCACCGCGGGACGTCGGGCTGGCGTGCCGAGAACCTGCCGTGGAGGCAATCGTGAGTTCTGATCTGCCCGTCAGTCGTGAACTGCCTGAAGGGCTCTCGGCTGACACGATCGCGGTTCGCGGCGGGCTGGCGCGTTCGGGTTTCCACGAGACGGCCGAGGCGCTCTATCTCACGAGCGGTTACGTCTACGACTCCGCGGAGGCCGCCGAGCGAGCCTTCACCGGCGAGGACGAACGATTCGTCTACTCGCGCTACGGAAATCCGACCGTCGAGATGTTCCAGGAGCGGTTGCGCCGGCTCGAGGGCGCGGAGGCGTGTTTCGCCACCGCAAGCGGCATGGCCGCGGTGTTCGTCGCGCTCGGTGCACTGTTGAAGGCCGGCGACCGTCTCGTCGCCGCCCGCAGCCTGTTCGGTTCCTGCTTCGTGGTCTGCAACGAGATCCTCCCGCGCTGGGGGATCGAGACCGAGTTCGTCGATGGCGAAGACCTCGAGCAGTGGGAGCGGGCCCTGTCCAAGCCCACCGACGCGGTGTTCTTCGAGACACCGTCGAACCCGATGCAGAGTCTCGTCGACGTCGTGAAGGTCTCGGAACTGGCGCACGCCGCGGGCGCACAGGTGGTGCTGGACAACGTCTTCGCCACCCCGCTGCTGCAGCGGGGTCTCGAACTCGGCGCCGACGTCATCGTGTACTCGGGCACCAAGCACATCGACGGCCAGGGGCGCGTCATGGGTGGCGCGGTACTCGGAACCAAGGAGTACGTCGACGGTCCGGTGCAGCAACTCATGCGACACACCGGTCCGGCACTCAGTCCGTTCAACGCCTGGACCCTCGTGAAGGGGCTGGAGACGATGCGTCTGCGCGTCGACGCCTCGGTGTCGTCGGCGCTGCGGATCGCCGAGTTCCTCGAGAGCGATCCGCGCGTGCGCTGGGTCAAATACCCCTTCCTGCAGTCACATCCGCAGTACGACCTGGCGAAGTCGCAGATGTCCGGCGGCGGCACGGTGGTGACCTTCGAGCTCAACGACCACGATGGCATCGACGGCAAGAAACGCGCCTTCGAGGTCCTCAACGGCCTGCGGATCGTCGACATCTCCAACAATCTCGGAGATTCGAAGTCGCTGATCACGCATCCGGCGACCACTACTCATCGTGCGATGGGTCCCGAGGGACGCGCGGCGATCGGTCTGAGTGACTCGGTGGTGCGGCTGTCGGTCGGTCTCGAAGGGGTCGACGACCTGTTGGGCGACCTGGACCACGCGCTGGGCTGAGAAGCGGGAGAGGGCGACTCAGTCGAGTGCGGCGATGCCCAACGCGTTCAGGACCGTGCGCAGCTTGAACGCGGTTTCCTCGAGTTCGCCCTGCGGGTCGGAGTGTTCGACAATGCCGCCGCCGGCCCACGTCCGGAGGCTGCGACGATCGGCCTCGAGTTCGAGGCACCGGATGGTGACCATCCACTCCCCGTCGCCGGCGGCGTCGCACCAGCCGACCGCCCCCGCATAGAAGCCGCGCTCACCCTCGACCTCGCGGATGATCTGCGCGGCAACATCACTCGGCGTGCCGCAGACCGCCGGGGTGGGGCCGAGCAGGAGTGCGAGATCGAGCGCGGTGGTCGCCGGGTCCCGAAGCCGAGCGCGGATCGGGGTGGCCAGATGCCAGACCTCCCCGGTCGACTGCAGTTGCGGGGTCGACGGTGCGTAGACGTCGTCGCAGAGGTGTCCCAGTCGGTCCCGCAAGTGGTCGACGACGAAGGCGTGCTCGGCGAGATCCTTTGCCGAGGAGAACAATCCGTCGGCGGCGGCGCGGTCGACGACCGGGTCGGGTGACCGCGGCGCCGATCCCGCGTACGGGTGGCAGGTGACGACTGAACCCGACTTGCGCAGCAGCACTTCGGGACTAGCGCCCAACAGCCACGAACCCGAGCCGGTGGCCGCGCCGAGATCGACACCGAATGCGTTGTGTCCGGCATTGCCGCCCGCCAATGCGTCGAGGAGTTGCAGAGGCTCGACCTCGGCGTCGAGCACGATGTCGACGCTGCGGGCGAGTACGACCTTGCCGACGTCGCCGGCGACGATCCGCTTCACCGCGTGTGCGACACGTTCGCGGTGCTCGTCGGCCGTGGGGTGCAGGGTCGTCGACACCGGGGTGCGCGTCAGCGGTGGTGTGCCTGCCAGCGGCGCCGCGTCGACGTGCAGGACTTCGGGCACCACCAGCGCGGCGGGGTCGGCGAGGTCGAAGGGGATCGCGCCGGTCAGACCGTCGACGGTCCCGGCGCGCAGGGCGGCCGAGGCGGCGTCGACGTCGGTGAACGCACGGACCGCGCCCATGCCCCGCACGGTGCCGTGCGGGCGGGACAACACGAACACATCAGTCGCTGACACCCCTGACACGCTACAGGTAAGTGTGCCCTAACTTCCGATCACGTTGAGTGAAAATTGACACGTCCGCGCGAGATCGACGACCCTTGGTCGTAGGTCATGAGTGCCAGTGACAAGCCCCGGCTCGCTGGTCGGCAACCCTCCTTCGCGGTGGGGTGCTCCGGGTGACGACCCGGCCGCGTACCGACCGGACGCGGCAAGCGCGAATTGTCTGAGGAGTTTCCTGCCGTGACCGCTGTCCTGTCCGCACCCGCCGGTCGCCTGTCGCCCGCAGTCGACGTCCGCTTCGACGCCGCCCGGGAATCGGTGCGGCAGTTCGTCCGTGCGCGGGTCGACGACACCGTCGTCTTCACCCGCGATGCCGCCGTTGCCCTCGACCTCGCGGCGCGCATCACTCCTGGCGACGTCGTCGTCCTCGACATCGGGCAGGGCGCCGACCTGCTGCGGTGGTGCGCACCACGGCAGGGGCGCGACCGGGCGCGGTTCGTCCCGGCCGGCGAGACCATCGAGGACACCTTGGTCGCGCTGGAGACCGAGCTCGCCTCGGCGCCGGCATCGCTCCTGGTCGTGACCGCGGTATCGGACATCACCGGCGAGGTGCTGCCGATCGGCCGGCTCGCCTCGCTCGCGCACCGGTCCGGGGCCCGCATCCTGGTCGACGCCGCGCAACTCGTCGGGCACCGGCCCGTCTCCGTCGTCAGCCACGGCATCGACTACCTGGCGTTCGGTGAACCGGGGCGGAAGACGGGCGGCGCCGGCGTCCTCATCGGTCGTCGTGACTGGTTCGACGCCGCCGACGTCTACGTCTCGCCGGACGCCGACGGCGTTTCCGAAGCGATCGCGGTCGCCGAGGCGTGTCGGGTGCTCGCCGATCTCGGACCCGAGACGATCGGGCTGCACGAACGCCGCCTCGCCGAACGTCTCGATGCCGGCCTGGCCGCGATCGGCGGCTTCACGCCGCGGCGGATCTTCACCGATTCCACCGACCGCGCGGGAGTCGCGGGCTACACCGTCGACGGCCTCACACCGCCGGCCGATACGGTGCGCGCGAGTTTCGGAGCGGGCACCACCGCCGACGACATCGACCGGATTCTCGACGCATTCCGGGCGCGAACCGAACAGACCGACCGAACAGGGGTGAGTAGATGACCATCGAACTCGACGCACGTGCCGACCGCGGCACCGTGATCGCCGCACCGACTGCCACCCCGATCAGCATCGGACGTCCGGGATTCCAGATCGCGCTCGCGGGAGACGAACTCGCACAGACGTTTCCGATCGTCGTGCGGCGTGAGACCCTCCGCGAGGCGCAGCGCGCCCGCTCCCTGCTCCGGGCCGGCAGCCACGATCAGGCCAAGTTCGTGGTCGCACTCGAGGTGGAGGTGACCGTCGCGCCGGATGCCGCGTCGGCGCGCGTGGCTGCTGCTGCTGCGGAGGACGCGTCGTCGGAGACGAGTTCGGGGACCATCCGCTACATCGGGACGACACACGGACTGATCACGCTGGTCCGCGACATCTACGCAGCCGAGGTCGCCGACGCCGTGATCCTCATCCCGATCGACGGCGCGGCCACCGAACGCCGCATCCGCGAACAGATCCTGCCGGTGCTCGCCGAGCAGCGGTACCGCGTGGCCTGACCCACTGCTGGTTGAGCCGGCACCGAGCGTAGCGAGGAGCCGAGTCGAAGCCACTTGGTGAACAGACAAGACCGCCGGCACCACCTCGAATGATGGTGCCGGCGGTCTCGTGTGCGGGAGAGATCAGCCGCGCGAGGGCTCGTTGGCCGCGTCGGGGTGCGCAGCGAGGCGATCGATGGCCTCCTGTGCGATCTTCTCGGCCTGGTCGCGGCCGACCCATCCGCCCGGGTCGACCTCCTTGCCCGGCTCGAGGTCCTTGTAGTGCTCGAAGAAGTGGGCGATGGGTCCCAGCTCGTATTCGGACACGTCGGAGATGTCCTTGATGTGGTCCCAGCGCACGTCCTTGGCCGGGACGCAGAGGAGCTTGTCGTCGCCACCGGCCTCGTCGGTCATGGTGTACATGCCGACGACCCGTGCGCGCACGATGATGCCGGGGAACACCGACTCGGGGAGCAGGACCATCGCGTCGAGCGGGTCGCCGTCCTCACCGAGGGTGCCGTCGATGTAGCCGTAGTCGGCCGGGTAGCCCATCGAGGTGTACAGGTAGCGGTCGAGGTAGACCTTGCCCGTCTCGTGGTCGACCTCGTACTTGTTGCGGCCACCTTTGGGGATCTCGATGGTCACATCGAATTCCACAGTTCCTCCTGGCAGTCTTGATCGGGGATGCCGCGTCGGGCCGAAACGCCCGCACGCTGCCCCAACGATACTGTTGGTCCGGCGACCTCGATGTTCGTACCCCTCGTTGTGCGTATGTCCGGGCCGTTCCATCGACCGTCAACCGCGAGAGACCCGGAGGCTTTGTGGGCGCATCCACCCGAAACGGCGGTCGTTCCGGTCGGAGACTTCTGTGGTGGACGATCACCGCGGTGGTGATCCTGGCCCTCGTCGCGACGGCCTCGGTGGTCATCGCGCTCCGGCTCGACCGGGAACCCGAACTGCCGCCGGGGGTTCCCCCGCAGCCCGCCGCGATCGCCGTCGACCCCCGGATCGACCCGGTGGTCGCCTCCGCGCCGGAGCCCACGCCGAGCGGTGTGTCGCGGGCCATCGCGCCGGCACTGCGGGATCCGGCGCTCGGCGAACTCACCGGCATGATCAGCGACTCGCTGTCCGGCACCGTCCTGTGGACCAGCAACCCCGAGCGTCCGCGGATCCCCGCGTCGAACGCCAAGGTCCTCTCGGCCGCGGCCGTCCTCGAAGCCGTGCCGCACGATCAGCGACTGACCACGACGGTGGTGGCCGGCAGCAACGGGCAGATCATCCTCCGGGGTGCGGGTGACCCGACCCTGTCCGCACAGCCCGCCGGCACCGACACCTTCTACACCGACCCCGGTCGCATCGCCGACCTCGCGCGGCAGATCGAGGACACCGAGATCCCGGTGACGTCGGTGGCCGTCGACCTGAGCGCGTTCTCGGGTCCGACGATGGACACCACCTGGGACCGCCGGGACATCCAGGGTGGCGACATCGCGCCGATCGAATCGCTGATGGTCGACGGCGCCCGGCTCGAACCGCTCGACGAGTACTCGCCGCGCACCGCGGAACCGGGCATCATGGCCGGTGAGGCCCTGGCCGCGGCTCTCGGCGTGGAGGGGCCCGTCACCGAGGTGACCGGTACCGCCGGGGCCGGAGACGACCGCGTGATCGCGAAGGTCGAGTCGGCGCCGCTGGTCACCCGGGTCAACGACATGCTGCGCTACAGCGACAACGTGCTCGCCGAGACCCTGGCCATCGAACTGTCGGTGCACCGGGGCGGGCCGCCCACGCACGCCGGCGGCGTGGAGGCGATCGAACAAGTCCTGTCGTCGATGTTCCCGGACCAGTGGGCGGGCACCACCCTGCACGATGCGTCGGGGATCTCCTACGCCAACCGCACCACGCCGGAACTGCTCGACGCCGTGATGACGGCCGCCAGCGGGCCCAGCCGGCCGGCGCTGCGCCCGATGCTCGACGGGCTGCCGATCGCCGGTGGCACCGGTACGCTCGCGGACCGGTTCGACGCCCCGGGCAATCCGGGCGCGGGCTGGGCACGCGCCAAGACCGGAACACTCACCGGGGTCAGTTCGTTGACCGGCATAGTGCAGACAGTCGACGGCCGTGTGCTGTCGTTCGCCCTGATGTCCGGCGGCACCTCGCCGGCGGACGCGCGACCCGCCCTCGACGCCGTGGTGGGTCAACTGAGAGAGTGCGGGTGCCGATGACCACTTCAGGAATCGCCGGATCGGACGTCACCGACGCCGGGATCACCGGAACCGGGACCGCCGAGGTCGCCGAGACCGCCGACCGTCAACCGGGCATCGGGTCGCAGATCGACTGGTCGCTCGCGGCGTCGACCGCGAAACGTCTCGCCCGTCCCGGTCCCAAGACCACGGCCTACACCTACGAGGCGGCCCGTGCGGAACTGGCCGACGCCGCGACCCGGGCCGAAGCCCCGGTCCGTGAGGTCACCGGGCTCGCCGACGGCCTGCGCGTACCGACCACCCGGGTCCTCGACCGGGCCGGGTGGATCGACGCCGCGTCCCGGTCGATGCGCTCGATGCTCGGCTCCGACGAGTCGATCGATGCGGGATCGCCCGGACTCGGGGCGCGATTCGGCGGCCTCCAGGCCGGCGGGTTGCTCGCCTTCCTCTCCACCGCGATCCTCGGCCAGTACGACCCGTTCACGCCCGACCCGGAGACCGGCGAACCGGGTGTGCTGATGGTGGTGACGCCGAACATCATCAACGTCGAACGTCAGCTCAAGGTGATCCCGTCGGACTTCCGCCTGTGGGTGTGCCTGCACGAGGTCACCCACCGGGTGCAGTTCTCGGCCAACCCGTGGCTGCGCGACTACATGCAGGACAACGTGGCCGTGCTGACCTCCGACGCCGGCGAGTCGACCACCGAGATCGTCACGCGGATGACCAAGGCGCTCAAGGGTTCCGACGGTCCGCGCGAAAAGGGTGTGATCGGGGCGATGCAACTGCTGCAGAGCCCGGAGCAGCACGCCGCCTTCCAACGCATGATGGTCCTGGGCACGCTGCTCGAGGGTCACGCCGACCATGTCATGGACGCCGTGGGACCGGCGCATGTGCCGTCGGTGGCGAGTATCCGCGCCGCCTTCGACAAACGACGCACCGCACCCCAGAACCCGGTCCAGCGGCTCATCCGGGCGCTCATCGGGATGGACGCCAAGCTCGCGCAGTACATCCGCGGCAAGACCTTCGTCGACGCGGTGGTCGAGGCCGTCGGGATGGAGCGGTTCAACGTCGTGTGGACCTCGCCGGACACGATGCCGCTGCCGAGCGAGATCGACGACCCGCAGGCATGGATTCAGCGGGTCTTGTGAGACGGGCGGTCGCGGAGTTCGCGGCCGCTCATCTCTCCGGGCCGCAGGTCTGTGTGGGCCTTTCCGGCGGACCGGACTCGCTCGCGCTGACCGCGGCCGCCGTCGGCGCGGGTCTGGACGTCACCGCGCTGATCGTCGACCACGGACTGCAGCCGGACTCTGCTCAGGTCGCCGCGGCGGCAGGAGACGTGGCGGGGAGTCTGGGTGCCCGCGTCCGGGTGCTACCGGTGCGCGTCGGGCGGCGTGGCGGCCTCGAAGCCGGAGCCCGTGAGGCCAGGTATGCGGCGCTCGACGAGGCCCGCGCCGATCGGCCCGTCCTGCTCGGCCACACCGCCGACGACCAGGCCGAGACCGTGCTGCTCGGGTTGGCCCGCGGGTCCGGGTCCCGCTCGATCGCGGGTATGCGTGCGTGGAACGACCCCTGGGCCCGGCCGTTGCTCGGCGTCCGCCGGCGGCAGACGCTGGCGGCCTGCACCGAACTCGGTCTCGCGCCCCATCGCGATCCGCACAACGACGATCCGCGGTTCACCCGTGTCCGACTGCGAACCGAGGTGCTGCCGCTGCTGGAGGAGGTTCTGCACGGCGGGGTCGTCGACGCGCTGGGTCGCACCGCCGAGGGCCTGCGGGCCGACAACGACGCGCTGGACGAGTGGGCGGCCGGTGTCCTCGCTGGGGCCGGCCGAGACGAGGGGCTGGCGATCGCGCCGCTGCTCGCCGTGCCGCTCGCGGTCCGGACGCGTGTCCTGCGAGCCTGGCTGCTCGTCGTCGGCGCCACCGAACCGACGCACCGCGTCATCTCGGCCGTCGACGATCTGGTGGCGACCACCGGGAACGCGCGGTCGCAGGTGGCCATCGGCGGCGACCCCGAAGCACGACGCGTCGTCGTACGTGCCGGGGAAACACTGACGGTCCGCCTCACCGCAAGGTGAGACGGACCGTCGTGTGGTTACTGGCGATCAGCGACGCGGCGGGGTGAACGGCGAGTTGATCGTCTGGAAGTAGTGGATGCCGGCACCGATGAGCGTGCCGCCGCCGACCAGGGAGAGTCCAGCGAGGCCGCCGATCGCGGCTGCCGGTGCAACACCCACCAGGCAGCCGACCACCGCGGCCGCGAGTCCGATGACGCAGCCGATCACTCCGCCGACAATGGCACCGACGATTGTTCCGACCAATGTCCCGATCGAGGTTCCGGTGGCGAGTTGGGACCGGAATCGGTCGAGTGCCTGGTCGTCACGTTCCTGGCGCGTTTGCGGCGCCGCGACATTGTGTCGGGCCGCCCCGCGTAATTGATCGACCGCGGTCGGATTGAGTGCCGTCGAACGTGCGACCTCACGGGACGGAATGAGGGTCACCTTGTTTCCCGTCGTCCGCGTGTCGATCGGGAACTGCCGATACTCGCTGCGATACATGAGCGGCATGCGGAAGAGTTCCGCGCCGGCGGTGTCCCGGATCGTCAGATTTCCGTTCTCCGTGCTGACCGATGCGTTGTGCACCGTGAGAGTGAGGGCCGAGGCATTCCACGACGCATCGTAGGTCGCAGCGGAGGCCCGCTGAGGTGCGGCTTCGGCGGTCGCGGCGAATACGGTGACGACCGCGGTGACCAGGCACAGAATGGCGCTGAAACGTTTTCTGCGCAGGGGAGAACGCGAAGTGGGGGACACGAGCGCTCCTTCTTGTCCTCACGAGGACAGGGCGTGAGAAGGGAGGGGAATTTCGAGGCCTGGTTACTCAGACCTCTGTTCTCGAGAATGTCAGACGCTTGATCCACTCCGAAACGCAACCACTCGGAATGGTGCCGGTGTGGCGACTTGTTATGCGACCGTTATCTGCACGGCAATTCGGCGAAATGTCGATATGAAAGGGCGACAATGATTTGATCAGGCATTTCTCGGAAAACCCCCAGGTGGACGGTCGGTCATTTCTTCGGCCTACGGCGGCGACCCCGGTGCGGCCCCCGTTCATCGCGGTGCGGCCAAAACATGCGAAGCTGGGACCGTGCAGTTTGCCGATCCGTATGCCGCCGACATCGACGCTGTCCTGATCACCGAGGACGAGATCAAACAGCGCACCGCCGAACTCGCCCATTCCGTGGCGTCGCGCTACGCCGACATCGAAGAGGATCTGGTTCTCATCGGTGTCCTCAAGGGCGCGATCATGTTCATGACCGACTTCGCCCGGTCGCTGCCGATCCCGTCGCAGATGGAGTTCATGGCGGTCTCCAGTTACGGGTCGTCGACCTCGTCCTCGGGTGTGGTCCGCATCCTCAAGGACCTCGACCGCGACATCGAGGGACGCGACGTCCTGATCGTCGAGGACATCATCGACTCCGGTCTGACGCTGTCCTGGCTCATGAAGAATCTCGCCACACGGTCGCCACGCAGCCTGGAGGTGTGCGCTCTGTTGCGCAAGCCGGACGCCGTGCGTTCCACCATCCGGGTCGCCGACGTCGGGTTCGACATCCCCAACGAGTTCGTCGTCGGATACGGCCTCGACTACGCGGAGCGATACCGCGACCTTCCCTACATCGGACGACTGAAGCCGTCGGTGTACACGCACTGATCCATCGCCGGCGCATGACGCGGCGCCCGCGTGTCCGACCTGCGAGGGAACGGTTTCACCAGCGCGATCGTTGACCGGTAGCCTCAATGTGTACGTCGACGGGAAGGACATGGGAACGGCGTCGGCACCGGGACTCGATCCCGTGAGCCCGCACGACCCCCACCAACTGGCATGAACCGTAAGACAGTCTTCCGCAACCTCGCCATCCTGGCGCTCATCCTGCTCGCCCTGTGGGGCTGGAGCGTGATGAGCGACTCCGGTCGGGAGTACCGCGGCGTCGACACCTCTGTCGCACTGCAGCAACTCAACGACAAGAACACCAAGTTCATCAGCATCGACGACCGCGAGCAGCAGCTGCGCATCGAGCTGAACACCCCGATCAAGGTCAACGACGCCGACGCCGACAAGATCAGCGCCAAGTACCCGGCGCAGGCGGGGGACCAGGTCTTCGAGGCCGTCCAGGGCACCGGCGCCCCGTACACGACCAACGTCAACGAGCAGTCCGTCCTGTGGCAGATCCTCATCTTCGTGCTGCCGATGATCCTGCTGTTCGGTCTGTTCTTCTTCGTGATGAGCCGTATGCAGGGCGGTGGCCGCGGCGGCGTGATGGGCTTCGGCAAGTCGAAGGCCAAGCAGCTCACCAAGGACATGCCGAAGACGACCTTCGCCGACGTCGCGGGTGCCGACGAGGCCGTCGAAGAGCTCTACGAGATCAAGGACTTCCTGCAGAACCCTACGAGGTATCAGGCGCTGGGCGCCAAGATCCCGCGCGGTGTACTGCTCTTCGGCCCTCCCGGTACCGGCAAGACGCTGCTGGCCCGCGCGGTGGCCGGCGAGGCGGGCGTCCCGTTCTTCACGATCTCCGGTTCGGACTTCGTCGAGATGTTCGTCGGCGTCGGCGCGTCGCGTGTGCGTGACCTGTTCGAGCAGGCCAAGAACAACAGTCCGTGCATCATCTTCGTCGACGAGATCGACGCCGTCGGCCGACAGCGCGGCGCGGGTCTCGGCGGTGGCCACGACGAGCGTGAGCAGACGCTCAACCAGCTTCTCGTCGAGATGGACGGTTTCGGCGACCGCTCGGGCATCATCCTGATCGCGGCCACCAACCGGCCCGACATCCTCGATCCGGCTCTGCTCCGTCCCGGACGTTTCGACCGGCAGATCCCGGTCGGCAACCCCGACATGGCGGGTCGCCGGGCCATCCTGAAGGTGCACGCCAAGGGCAAGCCGATCGATTCCGACGCCGATCTCGACGGTCTCGCCAAGCGCACGCCCGGGATGTCCGGAGCGGATCTGGCCAACGTCGTCAACGAGGCGGCGCTGCTCACCGCACGGGAGAACAAGCAGACGATCACCGCCGAGGCCCTCGAGGAAGCGGTCGACCGGGTCATCGGCGGTCCGCGCCGCAAGTCCCGGATCATCAGCGAACACGAGCGCAAGGTGGTGGCCTACCACGAGGGCGGCCATACCCTCGCTGCCTGGGCCATGCCCGACCTGGACCCGATCTACAAGGTCACGATCCTGGCGCGCGGGCGGACCGGCGGCCACGCGCTCGCCGTCCCCGAGCAGGACAAGGACCTGATGACCCGCTCGGAGATGATCGCGCGGCTGGTGATGGCGATGGGCGGCCGTGCCGCCGAGGAACTGGTCTTCCACGAGCCGACGACCGGTGCGTCGTCGGACATCGACCAGGCGACGAAGATCGCGCGTGCGATGGTCACCGAGTACGGCATGAGTTCGAAGCTGGGTGCGGTGCGCTACGGCCAGGACCAGGGCGATCCGTTCCTCGGCCGGTCCATGGGCTCGCACACCGACTACTCCGCGGAGATCGCGAGCGAGATCGACGACGAGGTGCGCCGGCTCATCGAGGCCGCGCACACCGAGGCGTGGGCCATCCTCACCGAGTACCGGGACACCCTCGACGTGCTCGCGACGCAGCTCCTCGAGAAGGAGACGCTGACCCGCAAGGACCTCGAGAAGATCTTCGCCGACGTCGACAAGCGTCCGCGGATCACCGCGTTCAACGACTTCGGCGAACGCACCCCGAGCGACAAACCGCCGGTGAAGACGCCCGGAGAGCTGGCGATCGAACGCGGTGAGCCGTGGCCGCCGCCGGAGCAGGCCAAGATCCCCGAGCCGGTGGGTGCCGGTTATCCCGGTGGGCCGCAGGTCCCCGGCCAGGTGCCGAACTACCCGCCGATGTATCCCGAGCCGGGTGGTCCGACCCCCCCGACGCAGGGCAATCCGGAACCGCGGTACCCCGACCACGGATATCCGCCGGCCGATCCCGGCCCCCAGTATCCGAATCCGCAGTATCCGAATCCGCAGTATCCGAACCCCCAGTATCCGAACCCGAACTACCCCAACCCGCAGTATCCGGACCCGGGCAACGGCCGGACGGCACCCGGGTCGGGCGGGCCGTACGGGGGCGGCACGCGCCCGGATTACGGCGCGCCGCGCGATTGGTCCGCACCCGGTTGGCCGCCCGAGCCCGACCCGCGGACGGGTCGCAACGGCGACACGAACGGCTGGGGCCATCGCGCCGGTGACGACGACTCGCGTCCGAGTTCGTAAAGTGGCCGGATGAGTATCAGCGAGCGGCGGGACGCCGTACTCGAGGGACCCCGGTCCGACTTCGACCAGGCCCGCGCCGAAGCCGCGGTCCGCGAGTTGCTGCTCGCCGTCGGCGAGGACCCGGATCGGGAAGGTCTGATCCGGACGCCCACGCGGGTGGCGAACGCCTACCGGGAGATGTTCGCCGGCTTGTACACCGAGCCCGACGAGGTCCTCGCCACGACGTTCGACGAGGACCACGACGAGCTGGTGCTGGTGAAGGACATCCCGATGTACTCCACCTGCGAGCATCACCTGGTGTCGTTCCACGGTGTCGCCCACGTCGGCTACATCCCCGGCACCTCGGGCCGGGTGACCGGGCTGTCCAAGTTGGCACGCCTGGTCGACCTGTACGCGAAGCGTCCGCAGGTCCAGGAGCGGCTCACCAGCCAGATCGCCGACGCGATGATGCGCAAGCTCGAACCCCGTGGGGTGATCGTGGTGATCGAGGCCGAGCACCTGTGCATGGCCATGCGCGGTATCCGCAAACCCGGCGCGACGACCACCACGTCGGCGGTGCGCGGCATCTTCAAGACCAGTGCGGTGTCCCGCGGCGAAGCCCTCGACCTGATCACCCGGTGACGCAGGCGCACGCAGTCCCCGCCGGCGGCGGTGTGCACCGGACTCTCGTGATGGGCGTCCTGAACGTCACCGCCGACTCCTTCTCCGACGGCGGCCGCTACCTCGACGCCGATGCGGCGATCGCACACGGGCTCGAACTCATCGAGCAGGGTGCCGACCTCATCGACGTGGGTGGCGAATCGACCCGGCCCGGCGCGGTCCGGGTCGACCCCGGTCTCGAGGCGGAGCGCGTGGTCCCGGTGATCGGCGAACTCGCCGCGCGCGGTGTGACCGTCTCGGTCGACACGATGCGCGCCCCGGTCGCGGCCGCCGCGATCCGGGCCGGCGCCGCGATCGTCAACGACGTGTCCGGCGGGCGTGCCGACGCCGACATGGCGCGGGTCGTCGCGGACGCGGGGTTGCCGTGGATCCTGATGCACTGGCGCCCGGCCGGGGACAGCGCGGACCGCCGGTTCACGCACCGCAGCGGAGACGTCGACGGGTACCGGGACGTGGTCGCCGAGGTGAGTGGGGAACTGCTCGCCCAAGTCGACGCAGCGGTGTCGGCCGGCGTCGATGCCGACCGCCTCATCCTGGATCCGGGGCTGGGCTTCGCCAAGACCGCCGAGCACAACTGGGCCCTGCTGCACGCATTGCCCACCATCACCGGTCTCGGCTTCCCGGTGCTGGTCGGAGCCTCCCGCAAACGCTTCCTCGGGGCGCTGCTGCGTCGCGACGGTGCGGACCGGCCGCCCGCCGGACGTGATGTCGCCACCGCGTCGGTCTCGGCGCTGTCCGCCGCCGCGGGCGCGTGGGGGGTGCGCGTCCACGACGTCGCGAGCAGTCGTGACGCGGTCGCGGTCGCGGCGGCCTGGCGCACCGGCGGTTCCCGAACCTCGTCCTCGGTAGGAGACTCGAATGGCTGACCGGATCGAACTGCGCGGCCTGAAGGTCCGCGGCAATCACGGTGTGTTCGACCATGAACGGGTCGACGGCCAGGACTTCTACATCGACGTCGTGCTCTGGCTGGATCTACGGGCCGCCGGCGAGTCCGACGACCTCGCCGACACCGTCGACTACGGCGCGCTCGCGCAGCAGGTCGCCGGCATCGTCGGGGGCGAACCGCGCAACCTCATCGAGAAGGTGGGGGCCGAGGTCGCGGAGTCGATCATGACCGACGAGCGCATCGATGCCTGCGAGGTGACCGTGCACAAGCCGTCGGCGCCGATCCCACTGACCTTCGACGACGTCGCGGTGGTGACCAGGCGTTCCCGCAAGGGGACGCGATGAGCCGCGCGGTGCTGTCGGCCGGTTCCAACATCGGTGACCCGACCGCGCACCTGCGTTCGGTCGTCGAGGCTTTCGCCGACGAGCTGGTCGCGGTGTCCGCGGTCTATGCGACGCCGCCGTGGGGCGGGGTCGAGCAGGAGGACTTCCGCAACATCACGCTCGTCGTCGACGGCCCGCATGATGCGCGCGGGTGGCTCGAGCGCGGATTCGAACTCGAGCGGGCCGCCGATCGGACGCGCGAGATCCGCTGGGGGCCAAGAACTCTCGACGTCGACGTGATCACCGTGTCCGAGTCCGGCCAGGTCGTCGTATCCGAGGACCCGGACCTGACGCTGCCCCATCCCCGTGCCGCGCAACGGGCTTTCGTCCTCGTCCCGTGGCTCGAGATCGAACCCGATGCCACCCTCTGGACTATGGACGGTGCGCGCGCGGTGTCCGATCTCGTGGCCGGGCTCGACGCCGCAGAGCGGGACGCGGTGCGGCCGGTCGGCCGCCTGACCGGGGTCGAGTCGTGACCGCGCCGGACCCGCGTCGGCCGGATCAGGACGACGAGGAGACCGGTCTCGGTCCCACCCGGGTCCGCGATCTCGCCGTCATCGCGGCGGTCACGGCGATCGTCGCGTGGATCCTGGTGCGGTACAACTACTCCGACTTCCCGCCGCTGCCGTTGCTCGCCGGTGTGGTGCTGTATGTGCTTGCCGCACTCGAGATCGTCATCGCCTTCGTCGTCCGTTCCCGGGTCGATTCGCGGGATGTCGGTCGCGCGCGGGGACAGCTCCATCCACTCACGGCCGCGCGAGTGCTGGCCCTGGCCAAGGCTTCTGCGATCCTCGGCGCGATCGCCGTCGGGGTGTGGCTGGGTCTGCTGGCCTTCCTGCTCGGCCAACACGATCTGGCCGCCGCCGACCACGACCGGCCGGGCGCGATCGTCGGACTGATCGGCGGGGTGGTCCTCGTCGGTGCCGCGCTGTGGCTCGAGTACTGCTGCCGAGCACCCGACGATCCGTCCGCCGTCGGCGGTCCGTGAGAGTCGGGGCGAGTCTCGGACGCCCCGCGCACTCGTCGCCTAACATGTCGACTATCGGAGAAACTCCGCACCCGCCTGCGGTCCGAATGCACTCACAGCGGGTAAATTCACGATCATGACGACCTCGAACGGCCGTGCCGCCGACTCGCGCCGCTCGAGTCGGTCGACGGCTCAGTGGTTGCTCGGCCTCCTGATCGTGCTCGCGTTGATCGCCAGCATCCTGATGGTCTTCACCGACAGGCTGTCGATCACCGGCTCGCTGGCAGTCATCGCGGCGTTGTGGGCGGCCGTCATCGGCGCGATCCTGGTGACGAAGTTCCGTCGACAGGCCGAGAGCGCCGAGGCGAAGAGCCGTGACCTCCGGTTGGTCTACGAACTGCAGCTGGAACGCGAGATCGCCGCGCGTCGGCAGTACGAACTCGATGTCGAGACGACCATCCGCAAGGAGGTCACCGCCGAGTCGAACGAAGAACTCTCCGAGCTCAAGGCCCAGGTGCTGGCGTTGCGTTCCAGCCTGGAGATGCTCCTCGGTGAACCGCTGCCGGATCAGCGGGTCGCCCTGTCGAGTGAGAAGATGCGCGAACTGGCCTCGGGCCTGAACGACGAATCACGCGCGGGTCGTCGATCCGGTGCACCCTACGGCGGTGGCTTCTCCGGTGATATCGGTGGCGTGTCGTCCTACGGCGCCACCTACGCCGACGACGGGGTGCTCGCCGCGCGCGACTTCGCGGCGACGGCTCCGACCGCGGACGACGGCAGGCATACGGGACCGGTCGATCCCAACGAGATGACCGAGGTGATCCCGGTCGTCACCGACGACCCGATCTCGGGCCGCATCGCCACCGAGGTATCGCCCGACGAGCCCGCGGCGACGAGCGCGCCGGCCGAACCCGCTGCCGCGACGGGGACGTCCGGGAGGACGTCCGACTCAGACGTCTCCGACGCCGAGATCGTCGACACCGATCACGCCGACGGCCCGGAGGCCTCCGCAGGCGCCGAGACCTCGGGTGCGGACGGTGCGTCGACCGGCGCCGGAGAGTCCGCGTCATTGCCGTTCTCCGGGGGCTTCTACCTCGGGAACGACACCGACGCGGCGGATACCCCAGGCCCGGGATCGCAGTCGCCGGTCGCGGACGCGAATCAACCGCTCTACACCGACGACACCCCGACCGACGAATGGTCGACCCGGGCGGCGTCGGGCGAAGCACCCGAGAGCGATGAGACCCCGGGCGTCGCGGATGCTTCCGACGACGTGGAGCCCCCGCCCTTCCTCGGGTCCGCTGGACGACACGAGAATCAGCCGGGCGGTCGGCCCGCGGAGTCCTTCGGCGGTGGTCGTCGACGCCGTGCGGTCGCCGACGACGCGGAATCGGCACACTCGGCGGGGTTGCCCGTCTCCGAGCTCCTGAGCCAGCTGCGGTCACAGACGGAGTCCTCCGGCGGCGGACGGCGCCGACGGAACGGCTGATCCGCCCGGCCACCTGCGGCAGTTCCAGGTCGCGGTCCGATGCCTCTGTCATCCGTCCGGGTGCATCTGCGGCGTTGCCGCGGATTCGCCGATACGAGTTGGACGATCGCCCTAGTATTCCCGTATGAGCGAGACGCTCGCGGGTGGGGAGTTCGGTCTCGGGCCGGGGTCCGATCCGTCGATGGCCGCGATCCGCCATACCGAGCGCGGGAACGCGGTCAAGCAGTCGCTGGTGAGCACCGCGGTGTTCTTGCCGGTCATCGCGTGGTGGCCGACGGTGTTGTGGCTCTTCACCTTCGACCCGCTCGACGGCACCCCGTTCCCCGAGTACCACGCGAACCTCCAGGCCAACGGTCCCGAGGCGAGCCTGTTGCTCATCTGGTCGCTGACGGCTCTGATGCCGCTGTACATGGTTCTCGTGCTGGGGATCTGGGCTCGTAATCCGATGCGGTCGGGGATCGCGGTGGTGATCGGCGCGGTCGGAGCACTCGGATTCTGGGGTGGTCAGGTCCCGGTCCTGGTGCGATCGGGAGACTACCCCGTGCTCACGTTCTGTTCGGAGCACATGCCCGCCTTCGTCGTGATGCTGATCGTGGCGTGGTCGGTCGCGCGTCGACGTGGATTCTGGTGGGTGCTGGCCATTCCGGTCATCATGCTGCTGGCGATCAACGCGTACGAGGGCTGGGCGTCGAACCCGGTCGACGCGATCGTCGACGGCACCGGGAGACTCCTCGACGTCCCGGCCTCGCAGGTACTGGACCCGTTCTCGCCGAGATTCCGTTCACCGTTCGACGACGTGGTCGACATCGTGGCGGGCATCCTGACCCTGTGGGTGGTCGACGCCGTGTTCGGCGCGTTGTCCAGGCAGGCGCGTGAGCCGCAGCAGTCCCGGCCGGGGAGCTGGCGCTGACGAAATCCGTTGCCACGACGTCGAAGTCAGAACTGCATCGCCACGGCGCGTCCGACGGTGAACGCGATGAACCCCAGGCTCAGCACGACGCCCAGGACGCACAGCACACGGGCGAACCGCCCGGCCGAACCCGGCTGACCACGGCCGGCGAGATACCAGCCGGCCACGCCTACCGGCAGGCCCAGTCCACCGACGACGCTCAACGGGATCGCCGCCACACCGCATGCGAGCGACGCGGTGGTCCGCCGGGTCGCACCCGGGCCGGGCCGAGGTGGGTCCAGCACCGGTAGATCGCGCGAGGCGCGGACCGTCGACGACCCGGGATCATGCTGGGGGACAGCGTGTCCGGGGAGTCCGGAGTACGCCGTCGCGCCCCGTGCGATGGTGGGCCGAGACCCGTCGTCCCCCGGCCGGGTGGCACCGGTGACCGGGATCGCAGCAGTGGGTGCGAAGGCGGTCGGGGGCAGCGCCCGCGGTGCGGGTCGGGACATCGATGGACCGGACATCGGTGCCGCCGCGGCGTGGCCGCGCACGGTGCGCTCCGGCCGCGGTGGCGCCGGGGCGAACACCGTCGAGTCGATCGCCGAACGGAGCTCGGCGGCAAAGGCGCCCGCCGACGACGGACGGTCGGTCCGGCTCTTCGCGAGACCGGAGCGCACCACGTCGGACACCGCCCTCGGCACGTCTGGACGGAGGTCGGACAGCTCCGGGGGCGGGGTGCTGAGGTGGTGGTGGATCATCATGGCGGGGGTCCGTGCGGTGAACGGCACTGCGCCCGTGATCAATTCGAAGACGGTGCAGGACAGCGAGTAGACGTCGCTGCGGGCATCGAGGGTCTCGGCCGAGAGCTGTTCGGGTGACGAATAGGGGAACGAGCCGATGACGAGATCTGTCGAGGTGAGCGAGGTGGCACCACCGTCGGTCGGGCGCGCTATCCCGAAGTCCGCCAGCCGGATACGCCGGCGCGTGACGTGCTGGGGGAGACGCGGATCGGACTCCCCGGGGCTGATCAGGATGTTCGCCGGTTTGACGTCGCGGTGGAGCAGTCCGGAGCGGTGCGCATGATCGAGCGCCGCGCCGATCGCATCGCCCACGGCCGCGACGTCGGCGAGCGGGAGCCCGCCGGGGCTGGTGGCGAGCAGTGCCGCGGCGTCCGTGCCGGGCACGTACTGCATCGAGATCCAGAGTCGTCCGTCCACTTCGCCCCGGTCGTAGACACTGACGATGCACGGGTGGTCCAGCTGGGCGGCGAGGTCGGCCTCGCGGGTGAACCGGGCTCGGAAGATCGGATCGTTCGACACCTGCTCGGCGAGCACCTTGATCACGTCGTGGCGCGGGAGTCGCGGATGGCGGACGAGGTACACCTCACCCATCCCGCCCGCACCGATCCTGCGCACGACCCGGTAACCGGCGAACTCTGTGCCCGGTTCCAAGCTCATGGGCGGGACCTTCGTGTGCGCGGGTGTGTCGATGTCGTCCGGGCCGGCAGTCCTGGGCGGATTGCGGCTGTCTCAGACTACGCCGCGTCGGCCCAGGTCACCGGTGGTTCGGTGGATCGGTCGGCACGACCGGACGCCCTCGAGGTGACACCTGTCACAGACGTTGGCACCGGCCGCGGTGTCGGACCTACTCTTGCTCTGCAACGTCTGGTACCCGTGCCGACGCCGCCGCGATGAGTCCGCTCATCCGACGGACGTCTCGGCAGAGGCGGGACTGGAACGACACTCTGGAGGACAGCGGTGACCTCACCGAGCGGTGATGCCGGTATGCCGTCTGCACGGCGAACCGGTGGCGATGACGCCTTCGGCGATGGCTCGCACCTCCGTTCCGGTCTCACCGACCCGTTTCCCGGCATGACGAATCTGCCGACACCCGCTCGCCTCACCGTTGGCCTCGTGTCCGCCGGCCGCGTCGGGACCGCTCTGGGTGAGGCGCTCGAGAAGGCCGGGCATGTGGTCGGAGCCGTGGTGGCGCGGTCGCCCGAGTCCCGGGCCCGCGCGGTGAGTCGACTCCCCGATTCCGAGGTCCTCGACCTCGACGCGGTCGTCGCGCGATCCGAGTTGCTGCTGGTCAGCGTGCCCGACTCCGAGCTCGCCGCCGTGGTCGACGAGATCGCGGCGTCCGACTCGCTCCGTCCGGGGACGATCGTCGCGCACACCGCGGGCGCGCACGGGGTGGCCGTGCTGCAACCGCTGACCGACCGCGGTGCACTCGGGATCGCACTGCATCCGGCGATGACGTTCGTGGGTTCGGAGGACGACACCGCGCGCCTCACCAACGCCTGTTTCGCCATCACCGCCGCCGATGCGGTCGGCGAGGCCATCGCGTCGTCGCTGGTGCTGGAGATGGGCGGTGACCCGGTCCGGATCGCCGAAGCCGATCGCACGCTCTACCACGCCGCACTGGCCCACGGCGCCAACCACCTGATCGCCCTGATCTCCGACGCGGTCCTCGCACTCAACGCCGCCATCGACCACTCCGGCCGCGACACCGCGACCGTCGACGGACACGGTAACCGCCTCGCCGAACGCATCCTCGGGCCGTTGGCCGCGGCGTCGCTGCGGAACGTGCTGGAACTCGGCCCGTCGGCGCTGACCGGGCCCGTCGCCCGCGGTGACGCGCCCGCGGTCGCCCGACACCTGGCGGCGTTGCGCACCGTCCCCGCCGGCCCGGGACCGCACGGCATCGCCGAGGCATATCGCACACTCGCCCGGCGCGCCGCGGACCACAGCCACGCACCGCAGGCGTTGATCGACGCATTGGAGGACCGATGACATCAAGCGGAGGAGACGGCGTGAGCGGCCCGTCCGACGCACAGCCCACCTACTCGGCCGGCACGATGACCGTGCATCGAGAGCCGGCGTCCCTGAGCCGCGTCACCCGCGCGCTGCGGGCCGCGGGCAAACGTGTGGTGCTCGTCCCGACCATGGGTGCCCTGCACGCCGGCCATCTGCAGCTCGTCCGGGCCGCCAAGGCGAAGGGCAACACCGTGGTGGTGGTGTCCATCTTCGTCAACCCGTTGCAGTTCGGCGCCGGCGAGGACCTCGACGCCTATCCGCGCACCCTCGACGCCGACCTCGCGCTCCTCGAGCCGCTGGGCGTCGAGCTGGTGTTCGCGCCGTCCGCGTCGTCGATGTACCCGAACGGTCCGCGGACGACGGTGCACCCGGGCGAGGTGGGCCGAATCCTCGACGGGATCTCGCGGCCGACACACTTCGCCGGGATGCTGACGGTGGTCCTCAAGCTGCTCAACATCGTCGGACCCAATGCGGCGTTCTTCGGTGAGAAGGACTATCAGCAGCTGGTGCTCATCAAGCAGATGGTGACCGACCTGAACCTCGACGTCGACATCGTCGGCGTCCCGACCGTCCGCGAGTCCGACGGGCTGGCGATGTCGTCACGCAACCGCTACCTCACCCCGGAGCAGCGGGAGCTGGCGACGACGCTCTCGGCGTCGCTCGTCGCGGGGGCCCACGCGGCCGAAGGCGGACGCGAAGCCATCCTCGCCGCCGCACGGTCGGTGCTCGCCACGGTCCCGGAGATCGAGGTCGACTACCTGGACCTGCGCGGGCGCCAGCTCGAGGAACCACCGGAGAAGGGCGCGGGACGGCTGCTCGTCGCCGCCCGGCTCGGCGGCGCACGCCTGATCGACAACGTCGGCGTGACGGTCGGCGGCGTCGCCGCGCTCGAAGAAGAAATCGCCTGGACCAATGCCACCACAACCACGACAGAGGGACGATGACCATGTTGCGCACCATGATGACCTCGAAGATCCACCGCGCCACCGTGACCCAGGCCGACCTGCACTACGTCGGCTCGGTGACCATCGACTCCGATCTGCTCGACGCCGCGGGTCTGCTCGAGGGTGAGCAGGTCACGATCGTCGACATCGACAACGGCGCCCGGCTGGTGACCTACGCGATCGCCGGCGAGCGCGGCAGTGGTGTCATCGGGATCAACGGTGCGGCAGCGCATCTCGTTCACCCCGGCGACCTGGTCATCATCATCGCCTACAGCATGCTCGATGCGGCCGAGCTGCGTGAGTACTCGCCGAACGTGGTGTTCGTCGACGCGCAGAACCGCATCGTGACCACGGGCGACGATCCGGCCGACGTACCCGCGGGGTCGGGCCTACTCGACCCGCGTCACCTCGACGGTCCGGTCTTCGCCGACGCCTCGCTCTGACGCGGCGACGACCTTCGATGCTGCTCACCGTCGACGTCGGCAACACCAACATCCATCTCGGCGTGTACGCCGGGGTCGGGGATCACGCGCGCCTGGTGCGTGATTGGCGAATCCACACCGACCCGCATTACACCGCCGACGAACTGGCGTGGGCGTTCCGCGGCATGCTCGGCGACGACATCGAGCAGGTGACCGGGGTGAGTGCGCTGTCGACGGTTCCGTCGCTCCTGCGCGAACTGCGCGTGATGGTGCCGCGCTACTTCGGCAACGGGCCACACGTGCTGCTCGAACCGGGTGTGCGGACCGGGGTTCCCCTCCTGGTCGACAACCCGAAAGAGGTCGGCACCGACCGGGTCGCCAATTGCCTTGCCGCGCACACGGAATTCGGCGGGCCCTGCATCGTGGTCGCGTTCGGTACCGCAACGGTCGTCGACGCGGTCTCGGCGACGGGCGAGTTCCTCGGCGGGGCCATCGCACCGGGCGTCAACCTCGCGGTCGAGGCGCTGTCGGAGCACACCGTGACCATGCGCAAGGTCGAGTTGATGCCGCCCCGCAGCGTGCTCGGCAAGAACACCGTCGAAGCGTTGCAGTCCGGCATCCTGTACGGCTTCGCCGGTCAGGTGGACGGGTTGGTCGACCGCGTCTGCGACACCGTCCCGGGATTCGACGGCGACGACGTGACAGTGGTCGCCACCGGATTTCTCGCCCCGCTGATGTTCGACGAATGTCGTTCCCTCACCGATCATCACCCGCACCTGACCCTGGATGGTCTACGTCTGGTCCACGAACGGGCTAAGGCGAATCCGCGTCGCGGGAAGTAGATCTCGGCGAACCGAACAGCGGCACGGGGATTCGCTGTTTCAACGGTGCGCGCGGAGTGCTGCCTCGGTGTAGGCCGTGATGCGGTCGGTCAGTTCGCGGGCGGTCAGGTCGGTGCCGGCCAGCTGGTGGATCTGTGCGTCGACCGCGGCGAAGGCGAGCCGGAGGTCAGCTGCCGCGGACTGCGCCGTCCAGCCGTCGGCGACGAGATGAGCGCTCAATTGGTCGATCAGCGAATCGATCAGGGTGGTGTACTCCGTGGCCAGGCGTGTCGGGTCGGCCAGTTCGCGCAGCCGCCCATGGGCGCGGCCGTGCGTCGAGTTCTCGCGGACCGCGACCTCGATCACCGCATGCAGCACCTCCGGCCACGGGCACGAACCGGGCGGGTGGTCGTCGAGGACGGCCGTCATCGCCCCGGCGGCGGCGTCGAGATGGCGGAGCGCCAGTTCGTCGAAGATCGCCTGCTTGTCGCCGAAGTACTGGTAGATCGACCCCACCGACACCCCGGCCTTCTCGGCGATGCGGTTGGTCGTCATCTCCGCGCCCTCGGTGTCGAGAAGCTGAGTGGCCGCCTCGAGAATCGTGTCGACGGTGAACGAAGAGCGTTGCTGCCGTGGCCTTTTGCGCATCTGATCGATCCTCGGGGAATGCGAGTTGTGGAGTCCCGCCGCCGGTTCGACGATGGATACATGATTCGCCGATCCGGAACCCCCGAATCCTACCTTCGGTTCCTGCCCGAGCCGTGGCGGTCCGTCGCCGCCGGGGTCGCGGCCGAATCCACCTGGTGGACCTGGCCGTCGAGCTCCGGCCGGCCGTGCGGGGAGGTCGACGTCCACATCCTGCGGGCGCGCCGGAGCGCGGCACCGCTGCGCGTGTTGCTGCTGCACGGCGGTGGCGGACACAGTGCCCTGGTCTGGCCGCTGGGCGCGATCCTCGCGGACGAGGGGTTCGAGGTCCTCGCCCCCGATCTGCCGCAGTACGGACGCACGCGGGTGGCCGATCCGGGGAGGGTCCGCTACCAGGACTGGGTCGATCTGATCTGCGATCTCGTGGCGGCCGAGACCGAGGACGATCCGCGTCCGCTCATCGTGCTGGGGGCGAGTCTCGGTGGGATGCTCGCCTACGAGGTCGCGAGCCGGACCGGACGGGTGGCCGCGGTCGTCGCGACCTGCCTGCTCGATCTGGCCGGGGAACCCGACGCGCGTCGAGCCGTCGCGCGTACGCCGGCGCTCGGTCGCCTCACCCCGCTGATGCCGGTGCTCGCCCGCGTCGGGGTGCTCGCCCGGATGCGGTTTCCGATCCGCTGGGTGGCGCCGATGTCGGCGATGAGTCGCGATCCGGACCTGTCCCGGGCCTGTGTCGACGACCGTCTCGGTGCCGGATCGTCGGTGTCGCTGGGGTTCCTGGCGGACCTGATGACGCACGAGGTGCCTGCCCCGGAGACGTACCGCGGACCGCGTGTGCTGCTGGTCCACCCGGCGGCCGACTCGTGGACGCCGCCGGAGGTCAGCGTGCGCTTCGCGCGGCGGATCGCGGCGCGCGCCGACATCCATCTGCTGACCGGGTGCGGGCACTTCCCGGTCGAACAGCCCGGCGTCGACGAACTCGCGGCACACCTTCGTGCGCTGGCCGCCGATCTCATCGGGACGCAGTGACATCCGGGATCGTCAGCGGAACGCACGCAGCAGGGGAGTGGGATCGTGGTCGGAGTCGGTGCCGTCGGAGTTCCGCAGGAGGGCGTCGAGGACGAGGCCGTCGAGCGCGGCGACCAGTTGCCGGGCCTCGGTACGGGTCAACCCGCCGTCGACGAGTCCGTCGACGTAGCGCTCCCGATGCCCGACCATCGCCCGTCGCAGGTCCTCGTCGCGTGTCGCCAGGAGCATGAGCTCATACCTCGCCCTGGTACGGACGCGGTCACTGCCCAGCCAGCGGGCGATCACCTCCTGGGTCGACTCGCCCTCCGCAGCGCGGTCGGCGCTGAACACATGCTCGACGAGAGCCGCGAGAAAACCGCTCTGACCGCCGAAATGATGCCGAACGCTCCCGTGTGGCACCCCGGACGCGTCTTCGACCGCGCGTGCCGACGCCTGCCGGCTCCCGACGGTGCCGATGAGGGTGATGCCGGTGTCGAGCAGCAGATCACGCGTCGACCCTTTGGCTGATTTCTCCACGCGGAGAAGTTTATCTGCTAGCGTCTTCTCCATGTGGAGAAGAAGCTGATGAAGGTCGTCGTGGTGGGAGCCGGGATCGCCGGCCTGTGTAGCGCGGTCGGACTGGCGTCGACGGGTGCCCGGGTGACGGTCGTCGAGCGCGCGCCCGAGGTGCGCGGCGGGGGTGCCGGCCTGAGCATCTTCGCCAACGGGGTCCGCGCACTCGACGCATTGGGTATGCGGTCGGTCCTCGGCGACGCCGCAGCGGCGACCCCGCCGACGAGCGGAACCCGGACACCGGGCGGGCGATGGCTCAGTCGGTTCGATCCGGCGTCGCTGACCGACATGCGCGTCGTCCGCCGCACCGATCTCCACGCGGCCCTCCTTGCGGCCGCGGCCGACGTCGTGGACATCAGGACCGGTTCCGGGGTCGACGACATCGCGCCCGACCGCGGTCTCGTGCGGCTGGTCGACGGTTCCGAGATCGGCGACTGCGACCTGATCGTCGGCGCCGACGGGCTGCGCAGCCGGGTGCGTGCCGCGGTCGTCGAGGACCCGGGCGTCCGGCGATGTGGCTACTCCGCGTGGCGGGCCATCACGACGACCCCGGTGTCGGTCGACGCGGCCGGCGAGACGACCGGACGTGGGGCGCGTTTCGGGATCGCGCCGCTCCCTGACGGGCATGTCTACTGGTTCGCCTCGGTGTCGGACGACGGGGGCGACACGGCGGGCGGTCTCGATGCAGTGCGGCAACGGTTTTCGGGGTGGCATCGACCGATCGGGGAGCTGCTCGACGCCACCGATCCGGCGACCGTCGGATACCTGCCGATCGAGGAGCTCGCCAAGCCGCTGCCCACGTTCGTCAGAGCGGGCCGGGGGTGCGCGAGTGTTCTCGTCGGCGACGCCGCGCACGCGATGACCCCGAACCTGGGGCAAGGCGCGAATCAGGCGATGGAGGACGCGGCCACCCTGACGGCGCTGCTACGCCGGCACGGCCGCGGTGACCTCGACGAGGCGCTGCGCACCTACGACCGGCTCCGACGCCCGCGGACCCAGCGGATCGCGCGGCAGGCGTCGACGATCGGCCGGGTCGGGCAACTGCGTGCCGGCCCCGCTGTCTGGGCGCGCGATCTCGCTCTGCGCATGGCGCCCGACGCCGTCCTGAACGCGCAGATGCGACGCGTGCAGCGGTGGCAGCCGCCGGAAGTGTGACGACGTCGGTGTGACGACCTCGGTCGGGTCGGGGTCTGGCCGGTTGGGGTGTGCTGTGGCATACTCGTCGCCGTGATCACGAGCTGTCGGGAGTGTTGTCAGGGCTGATACCGCGTCTGCGGCTGCCCTCCTTCGCGCTCCCCGCTCGATCTCGATCACCTGAGGACTCCCTCTCATGACCGCTTCGGTTGTTTCTTCTGTTCGTCCTTCTTCCGCCGGTTCGGTGTTTGCCCCTGCTTCGGTGTTTGCCGCTGTACCGCCGACCGTCGCCCCGGCCCCGTCTGCGCCGCTGTCGTTGCGGGTCGAGGACTACGCGTCCGCCGTCGCCGCCGGTGCCACCCCCGTCGACGTCCGCTCCCACCGGCGCCGTCAGCTCGACGGCGCACTTTTCGGGGCCCTGGCCATCGACGCCGTCGAGGTTCTCGACCGGCTCACGCCGGACACCCCGGACTCACTGCGCGTCGCCCGGCCGGAATCACGATGGATCCTCGTCAGCGAGGACGGGCACGAGGCCGAATGGCTCGCCTGGCACCTGCAGGCGCGCGGGGTGCACGGTGCGGTGTTCGTCGTCGGCGGGCACCGTCGGATGCGGTCGGCACGGGTCAACGGTCGGATTCGGCCCGACGACCTCGCCGTCATCTCCGCTCACGAGAGCTGAACCCGCCCAGGCCGACCCGGTTGTGGCCGCGGTCACCGCGAGGCGGTGAGTTGGAGTCGATGACCGGCCCCGATAGGGTGCGTGGGGTGAGTGACAGCCCGACCAGTACCGCCACCCCCGAAGCGACCGACGAGCAGACTCCTGAGCAGTTGCGCATCCGCCGCGAGAAGCGTGAGCGGATCCTGGCCGAGGGTCGTGAGGCCTACCCGGTCGCGATCCCGCGCACCCACAGCCTCGGTGAGATCCGCGCCGCCTACACCGACCTCGAGGCCGGTACCGAGACCGGGCAGCACGTCGGCGTGAGCGGACGCGTGATCTTCTTGCGCAACAAGGGCAAGCTCTGCTTCGCCACGCTGCAGGAGGGCGACGGCACGCAGCTGCAGGCGATGGTCAGCTTCAACGGCGTCGGCGAGGAAGCGCTGGCGCGGTGGAAGTCCGAGGTGGACCTGGGGGACATCGTGTTCGTCTCGGGCGAGGTCATCAGCTCGCGCACCGGCGAACTCTCGGTGATGGCCGACGGCTGGCAGATGGCGTCGAAGTCGTTGCGGCCGTTGCCCGTCGCGCACAAGGACATGAACGAGGAGACTCGCGTCCGGCAGCGCTACGTCGACCTCATCATGCGTCCGGAGGCCCGCAGCATCGCTCGCACCCGGATCTCGGTGATCGCCGAACTCCGTGCGGCGCTGGGCCGTCGGGGTTTCCTCGAGGTCGAGACCCCGATGCTGCAGACCCTGCACGGTGGGGCGGCCGCGCGACCGTTCGTCACGCACTCCAATGCCTTCGACATCGACCTGTTCCTGCGCATCGCACCGGAGCTGTTCCTCAAGCGCTGTGTGGTCGGCGGCATCGAGCGCGTCTTCGAGATCAACCGCAACTTCCGCAACGAGGGTGCCGACTCCACGCACTCGCCGGAGTTCGCGATGCTCGAGACCTATCAGGCCTACGGCACCTACGACGACTCCGCCGTCATGATCCGCGAACTGGTGCAAGAGGTTTCGCAGGCGGCGCTCGGCACCCAGACCCCGACCATGCCGGACGGTTCCACCTACGACCTCTCGGGTGAGTGGACCGCACTCGAGATGTACCCGTCGCTGTCGGAGGCGCTGGGCGAGCAGATCGTCCCGGCCGGCGCCGACGGCGAGACCACCGTCGAGCAGCTGCTGGCCATCGCGGCGCGCGTCGGCCTCGAGACGCCGAAAGACAAGGGATACGGGCACGGCAAGCTCGTCGAGGAACTCTGGGAGCACATGGTCGGCGCGAAGCTGGACCGCCCGGTCTTCGTCCGCGACTTCCCGGTCGAGACCTCGCCGCTCGTCCGCGCACATCGGTCGCAGATCGGCGTCGTGGAGAAGTGGGACCTCTATGTTCGCGGCTTCGAGCTGGCGACCGGATATTCCGAACTCGTCGACCCCGTCATCCAGCGCGAGCGCTTCGCCGATCAGGCCCGCCTGGCCGCCGCCGGCGACGACGAGGCGATGGTCCTCGACGAGGAGTTCCTCGCCGCGATGGAGTACGGCATGCCCCCGACCACCGGCACCGGCATGGGCATCGACCGCCTGCTGATGGCCCTCACCGGTCTCGGTATCCGCGACACCATCCTGTTCCCGCTGGTGAAGCCCCGCTCCTGACCGGTATTTCGTAGCGCGGATACGCGCTATATCCGCATCTACGCTACGGATTTCCGTCGTCCAGGTGAACCGGAGGACAGTCCAGCCGTTGGCGACGAGGTCGTTCTGTCGGGTGCGGTCTCGGGCCTCCGACCTCGCGCCCGACGACATCGCCTCCAGCATCGCCCGCGCGCGTGGCGAACCCCGACGACCCGCGTTGCGGCACTGGACCGTGTCGAGGGCCGCGACGGTCACCTTCTTGTTCAGAGCGCGGAGTCCATCACCTTCACCCCGAGCTCCACCGAGGCGTCGAGCACCGTCAACTCGAGGCCGGTCACCGTCAGCCCGTCGACCTCGGTCAGATCGCGAGGCGCGACGGTACGGTGCCACACGGTCACATCCTCGACGCGGGTCCCGTGCCGGCCGTGCGGTGCCACCACGACCGGGACATCCGGAACCCGGCTGACGAGGCCGTGCCACCACGCGGCTGCGGCGCCGGCCAGGGCTGCGCCCGGTCCGGTCTGGAGTACGGCGAGCCGCATCCGCATCCGATCGTCGACCGTTCGGTCGGCCACCCGGAAGACACCTCGCGTGACCCGGACCCACTGTCCGGTCCGAACCCGATGCCGGATGCCGTCGGCCGATACGCCGTGCGAGTGTGCCTGATGCGTGGTGAAGACGCCGTCGTGGGAAGCGATCATGGCGCGCAGGTCGTCGGTCATACACACTTCGACGCACCGCACGTCCGGCCGGTTCCCAGCCCCGAATTTCGTAGCGTCAGTAGGTGAATAGCGCGCATTGGCGCTACGAAATCCCGGGGTCAGGTGAGGTTGCGCTTGAGGATCTTGCCCGACGCGTTGCGGGGGAACTCGTCGACGAAGACCACCGACCGGGGGATCTTGAAGTTGGCGAGGTGTTCCTTGGCGAACGCGATGACCTGCGCCTCGTCGAGGTCGGCGTCCGCCCGGACCGTCAGGTAGGCGCGGCCGACCTCGCCGAGCCGGTCGTCGGGCACGCCGACGACCGCGGACTCGGTGACACCGTCGAGCCGCGCGAGGGTCTGCTCGATCTCCGCGGGGTAGACGTTGAACCCGCCGCATATGTACATGTCCTTGAGCCGGTCGGTGATCTTGAGGTTGCCGCGCTCGTCGAGGGTCCCGATGTCGCCGGTGTGCAGCCACCCGTCGGCGTCGATCGTCGCGGCGGTGGCCTCCGGGTCGTCGAGGTAGCCGACCATCACCATGTCTCCGCGCGCCAGCACCTCACCGTCGTCGGAGAGCGTGATCTCCATGCCCGGGAACGCACGTCCGCAGGTGTTGGCGACCGTCGCATCGTCGTCGTCGGGGGTGCAGGTGGAGACGAAGCCGCTCGCCTCGGTCAGGCCGTAGGCGGTGATGACGGTGTCGACGCCCAGGTCGTGCTGGAGGCGTTCGACGAGGACGACGGGCACGATCGCCGCGCCGGTGATGACGATGCGCAGGCTGGAGAGGTCGTGGTCGGCGCGCTTTGGGTCGTCGAGGATGGTCTGGAAGATGGTGGGCGCGCCCGGGAAGACCGTCGCGCGCTCGTCGGACACGAGCTTCATCGCCTGGTCCGGTGAATAGACGGCAAGTGGCAACATGGTCACGCCGAACAGCACGCTCGGCAGGATGCCCGCCTTGTACCCGAAGGTGTGGAAGTACGGGTTGACCATCAGGTAGCGGTCGTCCGGGCCCAGGCCGGCATTCGCGCCCCAGCCGTACGAGCCGGTCAGGGTCTGCCGGTGGGTCGCCAGCACACCCTTCGACTTTCCGGTCGTGCCGGAGGTGAAGAGGATGTCGGAGAGATCGTCGGGGGAGACGGCATCGGCGCGTCGGTCGGCTTCGGCGAGTGCGTCGGGGGTTGCCGCCCGACTGAGGAACTCATCCCAGTCGACGGCACCGTCGAGCGGGGCGGCGTCGTCCGTGAGCGACACCCGGATCACGACGTCGGGCATCGTGGCGCGGTGATCGCGCAACAACTCGGCCGCATGATCGGCACCGAGGAACTCGCCGGACACGACGACGGCCCGGGCCCCGGACCGTTCGATGATCTCGATCGCCTCGCCCGCGGTGTAGCGCGTGTTCAAGGGGACGAGCGTCGCACCGGCGTAGTGGACCCCGAGCGCCGCAATCGGCCAGTGGAAGCTGTTCGGCGACCAGATGGCGACCCGGTCGCCGGCCTCGATACCCGAGGCCACCAACGCTGCCGCGAAATCCCGGACGGACTCGTGGAGACGGGTCCAGGTCGACTCGATGCGCGGATGCGTCGAAGACTGCCACTGACCGTCGACGAGAGCGATACGGTCGGGCCAGGTCTGCGCCGCCCGGCGCAGTGCGGCCGGGGTCGTGGGCGTGGGGAGGACCTCGTGCAGTGGGGTCTGCGCCATGCGCCCAACCTAGCACTTGCTTGGTGCGTTATGCTAGCGCCCATGACCACGACGAATCTCGCCGATCGTGCCGTCGACCTGGGTGAATGGGCGAAATCGACACCGAACGCCACCACCGAGTTCGCGGCCGCGGTGCGTGCGTGGCTCGACGAGAACCTCGCCGGCGACTTCGCCGATCTGAAGGGTCGTGGGGGGCCGGGCAGCGAACACGAGTTCTTCGCCGAGCGCCTCGAATGGGATCGTCACCTCGCGCGCGCCGGGTGGACCTGCATCGGCTGGCCGGTCGAGTACGGCGGTCGTGGTGCGACGCTCGAACAGCGCATCATCTTCCATCGCGAGTACGCACGCGCAAACGCACCTGCGCGCGTGAATCATCTGGGCGAGGAACTGTTGGGCCCCACGCTCATCGCCTACGGGACCGACGAGCAGAAGCGGCGTTTCCTGCCCGGCATCGTCGATGTCACCGAGTTGTGGTCGCAGGGTTATTCCGAGCCGGGCGCCGGATCGGACCTCGCGGGCGTGTCCACGTCGGCGCGGCTCGAAGACGGCAAGTGGATCATCAACGGCCAGAAGATCTGGACCTCGCTCGCCCACGTGGCGCAATGGGTGTTCGTGATCGCGCGTACCGAGAAGGGATCGTCGCGCCATGCCGGACTGAGTTTCCTGCTGGTGCCGCTCGACCAACCGGGCGTCACCGTCCGTCCGATCCAACAGCTCACCGGCACTTCGGAATTCAACGAGGTGTTCTTCGACGACGCGGAAACCGATGCCGATCTCATCGTCGGTGACCCGGGCGACGGCTGGAAGGTGGCGATGGGGCTGCTGCAGTTCGAGCGCGGGGTGTCGACGCTGGGTCAGCAGGTCGGATTCGCGCGCGAGCTGGGCAATCTCACCGATCTCGCGCGAGCCAACGGGGCGCTGGACGACCCGGAGATCGCGTCGCGGCTGGCCCGGGCGGACATCGGGTTGACGGTCATGCGCGCCCACGCCCAGCGGACACTCGACGGCGACGTGACCTCGCAAGCGGGCGCCGGGAGCGGAGCGAGCGGGCCCAATCCGGCGGGCGCGGCGTCGGTCTCGAAGCTGTTGTGGGCGAACTGGCATCGCGATCTCGGCGAACTCGCCATGGACGTCGTCGGCGCACCGGCGCTGATCGGCCCGGCCGCGACGGCCGAGGGCCGGGTCAACGACATCACCGACCCCGAGCACGTCGAACTCGACGAATGGCAACGGCTGTACCTCTTCACGCGCGCCGATACGATCTACGGCGGCTCGAACGAGGTGCAGCGCAACATCATCGCCGAGCGGGTGCTCGGCCTACCCCGAGAGGCACGCTGAGATGACCGGAATCGACGTCAACGGGGCGCATGTCGGCGGCCGGGCGGTCTCTCCGCTGGCCACACCGCCGGACGAGATCGCCGGCCACGGCCTGCTGCTGGGCAAGAAAGTCGTGGTGACCGCCGCCGCCGGAACGGGCATCGGCTTCGCGTCGGCACGTCGCGCACTGCTCGAGGGTGCGGACGTGCTCATCAGCGACTGGCACGAGCGGCGTCTCGGTGAGGCCGCCGAGAAGCTCGCGGCGGAATTCCCCGACCGTACGATCACCCAGCGCACCTGCAATGTCCAGGTCACCGCCGAGGTGGATGCGCTGATCGCCGACGCCGCAACCCGGCTCGGACGCATCGATGTCCTGGTGAACAATGCCGGGCTCGGCGGCGAGACCCCGGTCGCCGAGATGACCGACGAGGAATGGGACCGCGTCCTCGACATCACCCTCACCGGCACCTTCCGCGCCACCCGCGCCGCCCTGCGGTACTTCGGCTCGGTCGAACACAACGGGGTGATCGTGAACAATGCCTCCGTCCTCGGCTGGCGTGCCCAACGCGGACAGGCGCACTACGCCGCGGCCAAGGCGGGCGTCATGGCACTGACCCGCTGCTCCGCACTCGAAGCCGCCGACGTCGGGGTGCGCATCAACGCGATCGCACCGTCGATCGCCAAACACCCGTTCCTGGCGAAGGTCACCAGCGACGACCTCCTCGACGAACTCGCGTCCCGAGAAGCCTACGGGCGCGCCGCCGAGGTCTGGGAGGTCGCCGCGACCGTCGCCATGCTCGCCAGCGACTACACCACCTACCTCACCGGCGAGGTCGTCTCGATCTCCAGCCAACGCGCCTGACGGACAACGACTTCCACCGAACCAAGGAGCACCGACCATGACCACACCCCAGGCCTACATCGTCGACGCCGTCCGCACCCCGGTCGGCAAGCGTAACGGCTCACTGGCCAAAACCCACCCCGCCGACCTCGGCGCCCACATCATCTCCGCCCTCGTCGAGCGCACCGGCATCGACCCGGCAGCCGTCGACGACGTGGTGTTCGGTTGCCTCGACACCATCGGTGGTCAGGCCGGCAACGTCGCCCGGACCGCCTGGCTCGCAGCCGGTCTCCCGCTCGAGGTGCCCGGCACCACCGTCGACCGGCAGTGCGGGTCCAGCCAGCAGGCCATCCACTTCGCGGCGCAGGGCATCATGAGCGGAACCCAGGACATCGTCGTCGCCGGCGGCCTGCAGAACATGAGCGCCATCCCCATCTCGCAGGCGATGATCTCCGGCAAGGAGTTCGGATTCACCACGCCCACCGCCGAATCCGTCGGCTGGCAAGAGCGTTTCGGCGACGCGCAGATCTCGCAGTTCCTCGGCGCCGACATGATGGCGAAGAAGTGGGACATCAGTCGCGAGGACATGGAGCGCTGGGCGCTGCAGTCGCACGAGCGGGCCCGGGCCGCGATAGCCGACGGCAAGTTCGACAACGAGAACGTCGCCCTCGGTGACTGCGTCGTCGACGAATGCCCGCGCGAGACCTCGATGGAGAAGATGGCCGGCCTGCAGGTCCTCGCCGACGGGTCCCGGCTCACCGCGGCCGTCGCCTCGCAGATCGCCGACGGGTCGTCGGCGACCCTCGTCGTCTCCGAACGCGCACTGAAGGAACACAACCTGACACCGCGGGCCCGCATCCACCACCTGTCCGTGCGCGGCGACGACCCCGTGATGATGCTCTCCGCGCCCATCCCGGCCACCAAGTACGCCCTCGACAA
This sequence comes from Gordonia sp. NPDC127522, assembly GCF_042672305.1. Lineage (NCBI taxonomy): Bacteria > Bacillati > Actinomycetota > Actinomycetes > Mycobacteriales > Gordoniaceae > Gordonia > Gordonia sp. NPDC127522. Next base: position 79,264 of record NZ_JBHXVK010000015.1, on the reverse strand, counting down.
GACCGGCATGTCCATCGACGACATCGACGTCGTCGAGATCAACGAGGCGTTCGCGCCGGTCGTGCTCGCGTGGCTCAAGGAGACCGGCGCGGACCCGGCGAAGGTCAACCCCAACGGTGGCGCCATCGCGCTCGGTCACCCCCTCGGCGCCACCGGCGCCAAGCTGTTCGCCACCCTCCTCAACGAACTCGAGCGCACCGGCGGCCGCTACGGACTCCAGACGATGTGCGAGGGCGGCGGGACCGCCAACGTCACGATCATCGAGCGCCTCGGCTGAGCTGCGGCGGTCAGCCGCGGGTGCGAGGGCGGCGGGACCGCCAACGTCACGATCATCGAGCGCCTCGGCTGAGAGTCACCACCTCTGCTGCCTGAGGGCCACCCCTCTGCTCCCTGAGGAGCGCCCGGAGCTTGCGGAGGGCGCGTCACGAAGGGTCTGGTGACTTGGGCTGCGAAGACCCTTCGTGACGCTCGCAAGCTCGCTCCTCAGGGAGCAGGGGGTTGGCTCGCAAGCTCGCTCCTCAGGGAGCAGGGGGTTGGCTCGCAAGCTTGCTCCTCAGGGAGCAGGGGGTTGGCTCGCAAGCTCGCTCCTCAGGGAGCAGGGGGCGATCCTCGACGTTCCCCTCTCGAGGCCGTACCATTCTGACAACAGGCGTGCCCACATACGGGTGTGATCTGGTGCATACTATTCTGTGGCACAGGCGGACTATTTCGTTCCAACCGCCACACGTCAGGTGCAGCACGACCTAGCTGAGGGGATCTCGATGACCAAGCCTGCTGAGCACACCAGCACCGGCGCCACCGGCGCGACGCGTGGCGTCTCGTCGGAAGCGCATAGTTTGACCGAACTGGTCGAGATCCAGCGCGCGGCGTTCCTGCGCGACGGGATCCCCGACGCCGACACCCGCATCGACCGCATCACGCGGCTCGCGGCCCTGCTCCTCGACAACGCCGACGAGATCGCCGCCGCGCTGGCCGAGGACTTCGGTGCCCGCCCGCGCGAGCTCTCACTCGCCGCCGATGTCGCCGGCTGCATGATCGACCTCGCCCACCAGCGTCGCGGGGTCAAGGAGTGGATGGCCGAGTCGAAGGTCGCGAAGGTGCAGGGCCTGCTCGGATACAAGCAGAGCATCCGCCACGACCCGCTGGGCGTCGTCGGCATCATGGGGCCGTGGAACTTCCCGCTGCAGCTGACAGTCGTGCCCGCGGGTTCGGCGTTCGCGGCCGGCAACCGGGTCATCATGCGACCGTCGTCGGTGACCGCGAAGACCACGGACGTGATCGCCAAGCACGCACCGAACTACTTCTCGATCGAGGAGCTGGCGATCGCCACCTCCAAGCACGGCTCGGGATCGGACTTCGCCAAGCTCAAGGTCGACCACATGTTCTTCACCGGCTCGCCCGGCGTGGGCGCCTCGGTGGCCCAGGAAGCCGCGAAAAACCTGATCCCGGTGACCCTCGAACTCGGTGGCAAGAACCCGGCCGTCGTCGATGTCGACGCCGACATCGACAAAGCCGCGACGATGCTCGCCGACGCCCGCATGGTCAACGGCGGCCAGGTGTGCCTGTGCCCGGACTACGTCTTCGTCCCTGAAGCCAAGCTCGGTGAATTCACCGACAAGGTCGTCGCGCGGTGGACCGAGAACTTCCCGACGATCATCGACAACGAGCAGTTCACGTCGACGATCAACCAGAAGAACTACGAGCGGATCCTCGGGCTCATCGACGACGCCGAACAGCTCGGCGCCACCAAGCGTCAGGTGATCCCCGGCGGCGAACCGCTGCCGGACGCCGAACGCCGCAAGATCCCCCCGACGCTGCTCACCGGTGTCAAGGCGGGGATGAAGATCGAGGAGGACGAGGTCTTCGGTCCGGTGCTGACCGTGTACCCCTACCGTGACCTGTCCGAGGTCATCAGCCAGATCGGCTCACACCCGCATCCGCTGACGATGTACTGGTGCGGCGATCAGAACGAGCGGTTCCAGAAGCTGGCCGACAACACCCGCAGCGGTTCGATCAACGGCAACGACTTCGCCATCCACCTGTTCAGCGGTGAACTGCCGTTCGCGGGCGTCGGCAACAGCGGGATGGGCGGGTATCACGGCCGCACCGGCTTCGAGACCTTCAGCCATGCTCGGGCCGTCGCGTTCTCGACACTGCCGGTCAGCGTGGCCGAGATGATGTCGCCGCCGTTCCTGCCCAAGGACACCAGACTGACCAACAACCAGCTCAAGCTGTGGAAGTTCTTCAACAACCGCGCCATGAAGAAGGTGCGCAAGCGTCTCGGCGCATAACATCGGTGCACTTGGCCGGGATCGTCGTCCGACGGTCCCGGCCAAGCGCTTGCTAGGGTGAGCGCAGACTCTTCCAGGAGGATGCGCTTGTCACCACGAGGTCAGACCAGGATCGACGCGAACGGACGGACCGCTGCGAGTACCGCCGACGCGCCGGCTCGTTCGTCCCGCCGGGACGAGTTGTTGGCGACCGCCGGGCGCATGTTCGCCGAGCAAGGGCTGCGCTCGACGACGGTCCGGGACATCGCCGATGCGGCCGGAATCCTCTCTGGGAGTCTGTATCACCATTTCGACTCGAAGGAGTCGATGGTCGACGAGATCCTGCGGAGCTTCCTCGACGACCTGTTCGCTCGCTACCGGCAGATTGCGGCGTCGAGCAAGTCGGCGACCGAGACCCTGCGGGGGCTCGTCATCGCGTCGTTCGAGTCCATTGATGCCGAACGCAACGCGGTCGCGATCTACCAGGACGAGGCGAAGCGTCTCTCAGGCCAGGAACGGTTCGCCTACATCTCCGAACTGAACGTCGAGTTCCGGCAGTTGTGGCAGTCGGTGCTGCAGCGCGGCGTCGAAAACGGGGAGTTCCGGGCCGATCTCGACGTCGAACTCGTCTACCGCTTCATGCGTGACACCGTGTGGGTCGCCGTGCGGTGGTACCGGCCCGGCGGCACAATGTCGGTCGATTCGATCGCTGATCAGTACCTGTCGGTGGTTCTCGACGGCATCCTGCCGCGCTGAGCGCCGACGTCGAGTTAGGGTAGCTTTCCTTTCCCAGCGTCTGGCCGTTATTGTGCGCGTATGACAATTGGCGGAACCGATGTGGCCGCGCCGGCACCAGTCTCCGACGTCGACGTCGAACCCGACGATCCGAAAGCCGCGCGCGCTCAGGCCAGATCCGAGTCCAAGGCGAAAGCCGCTGCCCTCGCCGACGTCCTGGCCCCGGTGAAGAAGCGCACGCTGCTCGCCCAGTTCGTCCAGATCTTCGCCTCCGCCGCCACGGTGGTGCCGTTCATCGGGATCGTCGAACTCGGGCGCATCCTGCTCGAGGCGGGACCGGTCGACTCCGGGCGCGTCTGGCTGGTCGTGTGGCTGGTGGTCGGTGGGCTCGGCGCTCGCGCCGCCTTCAGCTTCCTCGCCCTCGCGATCACCCACTTCGCCGATCTCGATCTCCAGGCGCGACTTCGAATCCGCATCGCGGACAAGCTGGGTCGGCTGCCGCTGGGGTGGTTCAGCCGGACCAGCTCGGGTGCGGTCCGCAAGTCGGTGCAGAACGACGTCGCCGACCTGCATTACCTCGTCGCGCATGCGACCGTCGAGGCCACGGCCGCGATGCTCTCGCCGATCTTCGCGCTGATCTACTGCTTCTACCTGGACTGGCGCCTGGGGCTACTCGCGATCGCGACGGTGCCGCTGTACGCGCTGACCTACTCCTACATGGCTCGGGACCTCACGACCGAGATGGAGAAGATGGACAAGGGCGTCGCGCGGATCAGCGCCACGATCGTCGAGTTCATCTCGGGCGTCGCCGTCGTGAAGACCTTCGGGCAGACCGGCAAGGCGCACCGGCGGTTCGTCGATGCCGCCGATGAGTTCAACGACGACTTCGCCGGCTACATGGGGCCGATGCTCCGCGTACAGGCGGTCACCACCGTCCTGATCAGTGCGCCGCTGATCCTGCTGGTCAACCTCGGAGTCGGGTACTGGCTCGTGGACCGGGGTTGGGTCCAGCCGATCGAGCTCGTCGGGTCGACGCTGATCGCGATGGTGCTGCCGACCGCGCTGCTCACGGTCTCGACCGCGGTGCACACCCGTCAGCAGGCCTCGGCCGCCGCCCTGCGTATCGCCTCGCTGCTCGCCGAACCGGAGCTGACCGTTCCGGAGAACCCCCAGGTGCCTGCCGGGCACGACGTGCGGGTCGAGAACGTGCACTTCACCTATCCGCCGCGCCTCGGGGTCCCGTCCGGGGTGAAGGCGCTCGACGGGGTCAGTGTCGAACTGGCCGAGGGAACCGTGACCGCTCTCGTCGGACCGTCGGGAAGCGGTAAGTCGACGCTTGCGACGCTGCTGCCTCGCTTCGGCGATCCCGACTCCGGTGCGGTGCGCATCGGTGGGGTCGATGTCCGCGACATCGCGCCCACCGAGCTCTATCGCCACGTCGGGTTCGTGCTCCAGGATGTGCAGCTGCTGACGATGTCGGTGCGCGACAACATCCGGCTCGGCCGTCCGGACGCGAGTGACGAGCAGGTCTACGACGCCGCCCGCGCCGCCCAGATCCACGACCGCATCCTGGAGCTGCCCGACGGCTACGATACCGTGGTCGGCGACGGGGCGCACTTCTCCGGCGGTGAGGCGCAACGTGTCTCGATCGCGCGGGCCCTGCTCGCCGACACCCCGATCCTCGTCCTCGACGAGGCCACCGCCTTCGCCGACCCGGAGTCGGAGGCGCAGATCCAGCAGGCCATCGGCGCGTTGATGGTCGGGCGCACGGTGCTCGTCATCGCGCACCGTCTGGGCTCGATCACGCACGCGGACAACATCGTCGTCCTGGATCGGGGTCGGGTCGTCGAACAGGGCCGGCAGGACGAACTGGTCGCCCGCGGCGGGCTGTACGCGTCGATGTGGGCCTCCTACGAGGCCGGGACCACCAGGCAGGACGAGGAGATCGCGCGGGGCGCGGTCACGAGCAACGAGGTGGCACGATGATCCGCGGTTTCTACACGATCCTTGGTTCCGAACGTGCCCGGATGGTCGTCTTCCTGACCTGGGTGGTCGTCTACGGCGTCGCGCAGGGCTTGGCGATGCTCACCCTGGTCCCGATCGTCGAACACCTGTTGACCGGTGACCTCTCCGCCGCCGCGATGTGGTTGTGGCCGTTGGCCGTTCTGGTCGTCATCTGTGCGGTCAGTGCCTACGTGCAGTCGCTCAAGGGCATGACGATGGCGCTCTACGCGATGCGCATGCTGCACCACCGTCTCGGCGATCACATGGTCACGCTGCCGCTCGGCTGGTTCACCCGCGACCGCGTCGGTGACGTCTCCCAGATCGCGGTCAAGGGAACGATGTTCGTGGGCAGCACCGGGGCGCACTACATCACGCCGGTCGTCGTCAACATGGTGAGCTCCGTCGTGGTCGTCATCGGTATCTGCTTCTTCGACTGGCGCATCGGCCTTCTGATGGTCGCCGGGACGCTGCTGCTGATGTACGTCGGCAAGCTGTCGAGTTCGTTCCTCGCGAAGTCCGAGGGCCGTAAGCGTGCCGAGGCCGTCAAGGTCAACAACCGGGTCCTGGAGTTCGCCCGCTGTCAGGCGGTGCTGCGGGCCTTCGGCGACTCGGACTCCGCGCACAAGCCGCTCGCCGACGCACTCGGGCAGCAAGCACGCGTGGGCAAGTCGATGCTCTGGCGCTCGATCCTCGGCATCCTGCTGAACGGATTGTCGGTGCAGGTCGTCTTCAGCGCCGTGCTCGCGCTCGGCGCGGGGCTCGCGGTGGCGGGCCACATCGAGCCGGCCCTGCTGATCGCCGTCTTCGGCCTCGCCGCACGCTTCTTCGGCCCGATCGGCGAACTCGCCGAACTCGGTTCGACCCTGCGCATGTCCACCGATGAGATCAACCGCATCACCGGGGTGCTCGACACCGACCGGATGCCCACCCCCGATCAACCCACGCCGATCAAAGAACCGGGTGCTGTCGAACTCGACGGTGTCGCTTTCGGATACGAGACCGGAGCGCAGGTCCTCCGCGATGTGTCCCTGCGGGCCCGCCCGGGAACGATGACGGCACTCGTCGGCCCGTCCGGGTCGGGCAAGTCGACGATCTTCCGTCTCATCGCACGGTTCTACGACGTCGACGGCGGCGTCGTGAAGGTCGGCGGTGTCGACGTTCGCGAGCAGGAGACGGGTGCGCTGATGGGGCAGCTGTCCCAGGTGTTCCAGGACGTCTATCTCTTCGACGACACCCTGTGGGAGAACATCAAACTCGGACGGCCAGATGCGACCGACGCCGAGATCCGAGCAGCCGCCGAGACCGCGGGGGTCACCTCGATCGTCGACCGGCTGCCCGAAGGCTGGCAGACCGCCGTCGGTGAGGGCGGTTCTGCCCTGTCCGGCGGTGAGCGGCAACGAGTCTCGATCGCACGCGCCCTGCTGAAGGACGCGCCGATCGTGCTGTTCGACGAGGCGACCAGCGCGCTCGATCCGGAGAACGAGTCCCACGTCGCGGAATCCATCCGCCGCCTCGCCGACCGGAGCACGGTGCTGGTCATCGCGCACAAGCTGTCCACCGTGATCGCCGCCGACCAGATCGTCGTGCTCGACGATCTAGGCGGCGTCGACGACATCGGCACCCACGACGAACTGCTCACCCGCGGTGGGCGATACACCGAGTTCTGGAACCAGCGGACCGCAGCCGCCGGCTGGACGCTGACGCCGTCGGCTTAGGCGCGCCCTTCCGAGGCGGTGAGAGCGGGCTGGACCTGTCGACCTCGTTCCAAGACCGATCGCCCCCGCCCACCGGGATCCCGAAGCGAAATTGCGCACTGCGCAAACGATTTTCGCTACCAGATCCCGGTGGGCAGGGGTTTGTTTTCACACTGTGGAGTTGTCAAGGGTCGTGTGGCGTCGGTCGGTGCCGACGCCGGTGGGTCTGGTGGGGGCGGGGTGCGGTTAGACGAGGGCGTCGTCCAGGCGCATGGTGCGCCGGTTGTAGGCTGGCCGGGGTAGACGCCGCGGGTCGATGTCGGCGGGCGGGATGAGCCAGGGATGACGGTCGGGGCCCATCACGACCTGCCACCCATGATGATGCACCTGGGTGTGACAGCGTTGACACAGTAGACATCCGTTGTCCAGATCGGTCGGTCCGCCGTCAGCCCAGGGCACCAGATGGTGCACCTGCGTGTGTGCCGCTGGTGCACCGCATTTCACGCAACACGCATCCCGCACGACGATCGCCTGACGGAGATGATGCGGGAACAACCGTTTCGTGGTTCCCATCCGCAGCGGCACCCCCTCGTCGTCGAGGACGATCTCGGCCACCGCGCCGTCGCACGACAGTCGTTGTGCTGTCGAGCCTGTCACTGCTCCGACCCACGGCAACGTTGCCTGGCCAACGCCATCAGCGGGAATGGTGATGAGTAGCTGCGTTCGTGGTGCGCCTGCGGTGGTCATCGCTGCACCGGTGGCGGCCTGGTCTAGCAGGAGTTCCAGACCGTCCGCGCGGCGTTGGCCGGCATCGCGGCGGTCGTCGGCGCCGTCGGGTTCGGGGCGCGGGCAGGAGCGTTCGTCGATCATCGCCAGGAACTTCTCGCCGATCACTGCGGTGACGTCTGCGGTGATCGCGACCCGGCCTTCGTCGGTCACCCTGGTGTGCACAGTGTTCAGCGACGCATCATCGGCTGCTGCGACCGCGTGCGGATCGTCATCGGCGACCCGCAGGGCGATACTCCGGGCGTGAGTGTTGATCTCGGCGGGGGTGGCACCGGAGAACGCCTGCGCGAGCAGTTCGCTCTCGAACGCCGACTGGTCGTTGTCGGACAACGGAGTCGCTGCGTGGGTGTCGATGAACGCGATGCCGCGGACCATCGCATCAACACACTCGGTAGATAGATACCCGTCGGCGGCGCAGTCGGCGACTTTCGGCAACGATCCCAGTCCGGCGGCGATGCGTGCACCGCGGTGCGCGGCCGTCGGGGGCAGGCCCATCTCGATCAGCCAGGATCGGGTCGTCGACCCTGCTCGTGCTGGTGCCCCCGAGTCGTCCAGCCGGGCGATGTGGACGGCGATCTGGTGATCGAGGACGTTGCGCAGCACGCGTAGTTCGTCGAGACGTTCGACCACCGCGCGACCACTTCCGTCGTCGGGTGGGGGTTGCAGACCGATGAGGGTGTCGCGGAGCTCGGTGATCGGGGTCATGACTCCAAGGTACTCGCCAAAACGTTCGACGACGAGGTTTCTCCACAGCGCGAAGATCGTCGATTTTTACTGCGCGACAACCGATGCCACATACGCATCAGCGGTGAACCGCAGTGAACCGTGGTGAACAGAAACCCCAGCAGTCACACGGCGGCTGGCCGAGCACAGGGCCTGGGTTCGCCACCGACCTTGGAGCGCACGAAATCTGCAGGGCCATCTCGTCGCCGGCGGCCTTCGCACTGGGGACCTGAGGAGCGTGTCCGCTCTGCCAACTGCTCGGGGATTGGCGGGGCCCGTACTCGCGGTGCTCGAGTTCAGGGAGCGGTGGTCGCGACGCCCCGCGCCGACCACCGCCCTTCCTGATGGGCAATCTCGATCGGGTAGTCGAAGCACTCGGTCACCAGGGTTGTGGTGAGAATGTCGTGAACCGGCCCCGCGGCGAGGACTCGGCCGCCGGTCACCAGCACGGCGTGGGTGGTCGTCTCGGGTAGTTCCTCGAGGTGATGGGTGACGAGCACCGTCGCGAGATCGGGATGCGTGTGGTGCAGCCGGTCGACGGTCTGCAGAAGACGCTCGCGGGCAGCCACATCGAGGCCGGTCGACGGTTCGTCGAGCAGGAGGAGTCGAGGATCGGACAGCAGCGCCCGGGCGATCAGGGTCCGGCCGCGTTCGCCCTGCGACAGGTTCGTCCACGGCGCCGACGCGAGCGCGCTCAGGCCGAGCATCTCGATCAGTTCGTCGGCGCGGGCCAGTGTCTCCGGTGCGGGTTCCCGGTGGTCCATCAGCTCGGTCGTGCCGGTCGCACCGGTCAGCACCACCTCCCGGATCGTCAGCGGTGACCGCAGCGGATGCCGCGGATTGACGTGGCCGATGGACTCGCGCAGCTTCCGGGTCTCGGCGCGCCCCAGTTGGTGTCCTAGCACATGGACGGTCCCGCGCGTCGGATGCTGTTCCGCGCCACACAGGCTCAGGATCGTCGACTTGCCGGCGCCGTTCGGGCCGATGAGCGCCCACCGCTCGCCGGCGCGGACGGTGAGGTCGATGTCCGCGAGGATCGCGCGGGACTGCCGCACGAAGTCGACCGATTCCAGGCGCAGTACTTCCGGGGTCGTCACGGTCTGAAGGTACCGGACCCTTCGTGACGGCCCTCCGCAAGCTCCGGGCCTCCTCAGGGAGCGGGGGGGGTGACGGCCCTCCCTACGCTGCCTGAGGTGCGAGGAGCGTTAGCGACGAGCCTCGAAGGCTCCGGGCCTCCTCAGGGAGCGGAGGGTGACGGCCCTCCGCAAGCTCCGGGCCTCATCAGGGAGCGGGTGCCTAGCCCAACGACCCGAGAGCCTTCAGCCGTTCGTGTGCCTGCGTCATGATCGACTGGATCAACTCGTCACAACTGGGCAGGTCGTCGATCATGCCGACGACCTGGCCGGAGGCGAGCACGCCGGCGCGGGTGTCACCTTCGACGAGGCCGGCTTTGAGCAGCATGGGGGTGTTGCCCGCCATGATGACCTGCTGCCATGTGCGTTCGCCCGACTTCTTCATCGTGCGACCGTCTTTGAGCATCGTCGTCCAACGCATGCCGGTCATCTGCTTGAACTCGTTGGCGTTGCGGGCCGCGGCGACGAGGGCCCGGGCCGGGCTCCCACTCTCGAGCGCCTCCACCAACGGGGTACGCAACACGCGGTGCGGCATACCGTCGACCTTGACCGAGACGACGGTGTCCCCGAGTCCGCGGGCGAGGTACTCCTGTTTGACCGAGTCTGGCACGGCACTGTCCGACGTCAGCAGGAACCGGGTGCCCATGGCCACGCCCTGAGCCCCGTAGGCGAGTGCGGCGGCGAGCCCACGGCCGTCGAAGAACCCACCCGCGGCGACCACCGGCATGTCGATGCCCTTGGCGGACAGCGCATCCAGCACCGACGGCAGCAGCAGGGTGGTGGCGACCGGTCCGGTGTGACCACCGCCCTCGCCGCCCTGGACGATCACCGCGTCGGCACCCCACGAGGCGACCTTGACGGCATGTTTGGCCGCACCGATCGACGGGATCACGACGATGCCGTTGTCCTTGAGCTTCGCGATCAGTTCGGGTTTCGGGGCCAGCGCGAAGGAGGCGACCTTGACGCCCTCTCGGATCAACAGGTCGATGCGTTCGGGGGCATCGGTCGCGTCGGCGCGCATGTTCACGCCGAATGGCTTGTCCGTCAACGACTTCGTCTTGGTGATGGCCGCCTCGAGTTCCGCGAACGTCATCGTGGCCGATGCCAGGATGCCCAGCCCGCCGGCGTTCGAGGTGGCCGAGGTCAGCGACGGTCCGGACACCCATCCCATGCCGGTCTGGACGATCGGGTACTCGATGCCGACGAGCTCGGTGAACGACGTCGACAATCCGGCTGCACGTGCCGGGCTCGGATGCGCGGCGGTGGGTTCGCTCATCGGACTTCCTTGTTGCGGATGCCCTTCGGATCGAGGACGTCCCGGATCAGGCCGAGCTCCTCTGCCGTCGGCCTGCGCGTTTCCGGTGCATCGGCGAGGCCGTCGATCTCGAAGCCGGTGTTCTCGGCGACCTCGTCGGCCGTGACTCCCGGATGCAGCGACAGGGCCCGCATCGTGTGGCCCGCGCCGCCGAAGTCGAAGACGCCCAGGTTGGTGACGACGCGGTGGATGTTCAGATCGTCGAAGGCGGGGTTCTCCGGATCGACCTTGTCGAAGCCGACGCCTGACACGATGTCGACGGACTCGCCGAAGACGCGTGCCGAGTGCCGCGGCACCCAGTAGCTCGTCGGATGGTTGATGGTGTTGCCGGGCGCGCCACGCACACCGAACATCTGGCGCGTCGGGTGCTGCAGCGGTCCGAAGGCCGACAGATTCTGATTGCCGTGACGGTCGATCTGGTTGGCGCCCATGACCACATGACGACGCCCCGACGCGACGACGTCGAAGACCTTGCGGAACGGCATCCACCCCTCGATGGGCCCGCTCTTCCCGATCGGCGGGGTGTCGGCCAGGATCAGCGCCTCACCGTCGGTGATCAGCAGATCGGGTTCGGTGGTGAGGCGTGCCAGGCGGGCGCCGAGCAGGGGAGTGGGCGCCATCGGCGATGCCATGATCTCGCCTGCCCCGGAGAAGATCTCGGCGCAGGAGATGACGCAGTACTCGGCGCGCGTGACGTCCGTGGACGTCTGGGTCTCGGCGGTGCTCACTGCTCGTTCTCCTTCTGCTCGGCCTGCCACGCGGTGACCTCGCGCTGGTAGGTCTCCTCGTCGACCTGGAGGAACCGGCGGGAGAACGCATCCCAGGTCTCGGGTTCCTTGGCCGAGGCCACATAGAACTGCTGGAACTTCTCATCCCGGCCGTACTCGGCTGTGCCATTGGGCCCGCTCGCTCCGCTCCCGGCGCCCGTCAAAGTGAAGTGCGCCCCGTTCGGTGCGTGGACAACCCGGTCGACGGCCATCCGGTTCAACAGAAGACGTTGGTGCGGGACGGTTTTGACGAGCACCTCGGTGGAGACGATCTGATCGGCCTCGAGATAGCGTCGTTCGGCGGCCGCGCAGTAGAGGTCGTCGAAGTACGGGTCGACCCCGGTGTAGGCGGCATTGCCGTGGGCATCGGCCAGATCCAGGTGCACGAAGGCGGCGTCGAGCTTCAGTGCCGGCATGGCCACCAGCGTCTGTGTCCGGCCGTCGGCGTCGGGATAGGGCGAGGTGACGGTCTTCAACTCACCCTCCCAGAAGTTGAGGACGTCGGAGCCGAGGCCGGCACGAATGGGCAGGAACGGCACGCGTGCGGCGGCTGCTTCGAGGCCGCATTTCACCATGCCCTCGTCCATCTCGCGTACCTCGATCTCGCCGTTGGTGCGCGCCTTGGCGAACCACGGATCGTAGAACGGGGCCGAGTCGAGGGAGACGAAGCCGTAGTACGCGCGGCGCACCTTCTTTGCCGCGCAGAGCAATCCGAGGTCGGGGCCACCGTAGGTCACCACGGTGAGGTCCTTGACGTCGGAGCGGGCGAGCGCACGGACCAGCGCCATCGGCTTGCGGCGCGAACCCCATCCGCCGATGCCGATGGTCATGCCGTCGCGCAGCTCGGCGATGACGTCGTCGAAAGTGCTTGTCTTGTCGGTGGGCATGTCAGGCACGTCCTCCATCCGAGGCGGAATTCGCGGCAAGTGGCTTGCCGGTCGACACGAACGCGTCGCGGTGCTCATCGGCGACGCCGGCCAGGTTCAACTCGAAGGTGTACCCCTGCTCGAGGCGGTAACTCGCCTTGACGTCGACGGGGTCGATGTTGTTGATCGCTTCCTTGGCCGCGCGGATCACGCGAGTGTCCTTGGCGGCGATGGCCTCTGCGACCTCGAGTGCCGCGCCGAGCAGTTCCTCGCGGGGCACGACCCGGTAGACCGAACCGAAGTGCTCGAGTTGCTGGGCGGTGACGTTCTTGGCGGTGAAGTAGAGGGTGCGCATCATGTGCTGGGGGACGAGACGTGCGAGATGTGTTGCCGCGCCGAGTGCTCCGCGGTCGACCTCGGGTAGTCCGAAGACGGCGTCGTCGGAGGCCACGATGACGTCGGCGTTCCCGACGAGGCCGATGCCGCCGCCCACGCAGAACCCGTTGACGGCGACGACGACGGGTACGGCGCAGTCATAGACGGCGCTGAATGCGGCGGCGCATCCGCGGTTGGCGCCGATCAGGGCGTCGAAGCCGTCGGTCGCCTGCATCTCCTTGATGTCGACGCCCGCGTTGAAGCCCCGACCCTCTGCACGGAGCACCACCACGTGGGTGGAGGGGTCCTGACCGGCGGCGGTGAAGGCGTCGCCGAGTTCGAACCATGCGGCCGATGGCAGCGCGTTGACCGGCGGATAGTCGACGGTGACGGTCACGATCCCGGTATCGGAACGTGTCGTGGTGATCGGCACGCGGGCTCCTCTCATGGGGCGGTCCGAACAGTCCGGGGGGACTGTGGAAGCGCACCAAGCAAGTGCTTGGTTGTTTGGTAGGGTAGCACCCATGCAGACGCAGTCACAGGTCGAGCTGGGCCTGGTCGGGAAGGTCATCCTGGTCACGGGCGGGGCGCGCGGGGTGGGTGCCGGGATCACCCGCGTCCTGGGCTCGCTCGGCGCCCGTCCGGTGATCTGCGGTCGTAACGCCGACAATCTCGCCGACGACCTCCGCGATCTCGACTTCGTGTCCTGCGATGTCCGCGACGCAGACGCGGTCGAGGCGATGATGGACGACATCATCGGGCGGGCCGGACGCATCGACGGTGTCGTGAACAATGCCGGCGGGTCCCCGTTCGCGTTGGCCGCCGACGCGTCGGTCCGGTTCGCGAGCAAGATCGTCGACCTCAATCTGCTCGCCCCGCTGGCCGTGGCCCGCGCGGCCAACGCGGTGATGCAGACGCAGCCCGATGGCGGAGCGATCGTGAACATCTCGAGCGTGAGCGGCCACCGGCCGTCACCCGGCACCTCGGCCTACGGTGCTGCGAAGGCCGGACTCGACAACCTGATGGGCTCACTCGCCGTCGAGTGGGCGCCGCGGGTGCGGGTGAACTCGGTGGTGGCCGGCCCGGTCGTCACCGAGCAGTCCCACCTGCACTACGGCGACGACGCCGGTGTCGCAGCCGTCGGCGAGACCATCCCGATGGGGCGGATGGCCACGCCCGCCGATGTCGGCCACGCGGTCGCCTTCCTGTTGTCGCCGCTCGCCGGTTACATCACCGGTTCGACGCTGACCGTGCACGGCGGTGGCGAGAAGCCGGCATTCCTCGACGCCGCCACGGCCGGTAACGCAGTCTGAGACCCGGTGTGCGGTTCGGGGCCGCAGACACTTCGGAAAGGAAACATCAGTGACCAGCAAGTTGAATGAGGGTCGTGTCGTCATCGTGACCGGTGCCGGCCAGGGCATCGGACGCGCCCATGCCCTCGCGTTCGCCGCTGACGGCGCGAAGGTCGTCGTCAACGACTACGCCGAGGACCCGGCGAGTGAGGTCGTCGACGAAATCGTCGCCGCCGGCGGGCAAGCAGTCGCGTCGGTGGGCGACGTCGCGGACTGGGATTCGGGTGCGGCCATGGTCGAGACCGCACTCTCCGCGTTCGGACGCCTCGACATACTGGTCAACAACGCGGGTTTCGTCCGCGACCGGATGCTGGTCTCGCTGTCAGAGGACGAGTGGGATGCGGTCGTCCGCGTACATCTCAAAGGGCACTTCGTCGGTCTGCGGCACGCGGCCGCGCACTGGCGCGCCCAGGCGAAGGCCGGCGACGTTCCGCAGGCGCGCATCATCAACACGAGTTCCGGTGCGGGACTGTACGGTTCGGTGGGGCAGGGCAACTACGTCGCGGCGAAGGCCGGCATCGCGGCCCTGACGATCCAGGCGGCCGCGGAACTGGGGTCGTATGGTGTGACCGTGAACGCGATCGCTCCGGCCGCCCGTACCCAGATGACCATGGGTGCCGGTGAGGCGATGGCCGCTCAGATGGCGGCGCCCGCCGACGGTTCCTTCGACACGATGGATCCGGCGAACGTCTCGCCCCTCGTGGTCTGGCTGGGTTCGCCCGCGGCGGGCTCGGTGACCGGCCGGGTGTTCGAAGTCGAGGGCGGCAAGATCTCGGTCACCGATGGCTGGCAGCGAAGCATCGAGCGGGACAAGGGTTCTCGGTGGGAGGCCAGCGAGCTCGGCCCGGTGATCGAGGAGATCCTGGCCAAGGCGCCGGTGCCGATGCCGGTGTACGGCGCGCGATGACCTCGCCCCGAGATCCCTCGGCCGAGCGGATCGCCGCGGCGCGCGCTTATGTGGACGCCTTGGTGAGTCACGATCCGTCCGAGGTCGTCCTGCATCCGGACTGCACCCGCGTGGAGTTCGGTGTGCGGACCGGGCGCGACGGCGACCACATCGCCCGCAGCCTGGCGCGTGGCCCGCAATTCCGCCTCATCCACCGGATCTCGGACTTCACCGCCACGGTGGACGGGCACAGCGTCACCACGCGCTACGTCGTCCACGTCCGACCCAAGACCCTTCGGCTGGGGGCCACGGTGTCCGAGACCTTCGTGGTCGACGAGGACAACCGGATCCGCGCGATCGTCGCCCACTTCGGCCTCCCGCGGCCCCAACGGGCCTGACCGCCCGGCACGCAACCAACAGACGAACCCACCACCCCGAACGGGCGGTGGGTTCGTCGACTGTAGGTGGACCGTCAGGCGCTGGGCGCGCGGACGACCATCGGCACGCCGGGGAAGTACGCCGCCATCTCCGAACGGGACTTGCGTAGCGCTGCGGTGCCGTAACCCGACTTGCGGAACTGAGGGTGGATCCAGATGCGCAGGTCGATCTCGCCGTCCTTCAGTTCGCCGAACACGAAGCCGACCTTCGACTCGCCTTCGACGGCGACCAGCCAGACGGCCTCCTCGGCGTCGACTCGGGCGGTGGCGGCATCGATCTCGGCCGCGACATCGCCGGCGGGAGCGCCCGAACCGTCGCCGGCGGTGCCGATCTCGTTGGTACGCGCCGAGAACAGTTCGGCGTCGGCGGACGGGTCGAACGGACGGAGATCAAGGGTGTCCCCGCTGCTGGCCGGACGTTCGGCGAGCGTGAAGGTGAGAGCGCTGTTGAGGTCGTCGAGTTCGGCCTGGTTCTTGCGGCGGTCGTCCTTGGTGAGCTGGTCGAGCTTCATGTCGAGGATGGCCTCGGCGCCGAGTTTGGATTTGCCGAGCAGGTCGACGATCGCGGTGACGGCCTCGTCGTGATCCTCGGCGTCGACGATGGCATCGAGGACCTCGTGGCGGCGCTCGAGGGCGGTCAGCAGGGCGTCGGCGATGTCACGCCGGGTGGTGGCGAGGTCGAGATCAGTCATGGTTCGATCCTAGGTCACCACTCCTCACCGGTGGCGGACATCAGGTGCGCGGAAGTCACATCCGTCAGCGATTGTTAGAACACGTTCTAGTGAGTGGCGGTGCTGTTTTGGTGGAGATTCTTCCCTAGAGCTGTAACACGTCCTAGTCTGGTGGTCATGACGAACGAGGGTACGACGACAGCACCGGCCGACTTCGATCACCTGCGCGGGGGCACGCACATGGGCGACCTGATGGTCGCGGCGCTGCGGCGGCACGCCGACCGCACCGTGCTGTCTCTCGGCGACACCGAGATGACCGGCGGTGAGATGGCGGCGTCGATCAGCCGCTACATCCAGGCGTTCGAGGGCTTGGGGGCCGGTACGGGAACCGCGGTCGGCCTGCTCGCGCTGAATCGGCCCGAGGTGCTATTCGTGATCGGCGCCGGCCAGACGCAGGGATGGCGCCGCACCGCACTGCATCCCCTGGGCTCACTCGACGACCACGCGTACGTGCTCTCCGACGCCGGCGTGTCGACTCTCATCATCGACCCGGTGCCCATGTTCGTCGAGCGGGCCGCGGCACTGCTCGAACGGGTTCCCGGTCTCAAGCAGGTGCTGACGCTCGGGCCGGTGCCGGAGCAACTCGCCGCCCACGCGCGGGACGTGATCGCCGAAGCCGACAACTTCGAGCCGAAGCCCCTTGTCGCCGCCCATCTCTCACCCGACCACGTCGTCTCCATCACCTACACCGGCGGCACCACCGGCAAGCCGAAGGGCGTCATCGGGACGGCGCGCGCGATGTCGACGATGACGCAGATCCAGCTCGCCGAATGGGAATGGCCCGAACATCCGCGGTTCCTGCTCTGCACGCCCCTCTCGCACGCCGGCGCCGCCTTCTTCGTCCCGACCCTCATGAAGGGCGGGTCGATGGTGGTCCTGTCCAAATTCGACCCGGCCGAGGTGCTCCGCACGATCGAGGAGCAGAAGATCACCGCGACCATGCTGGTGCCCTCGATGCTGTACGCACTGATGGACCACCCGGACTCCCAGACGCGTGATCTGTCCTCGCTGGAGACCGTGTATTACGGTGCGTCGCCGATCAATCCGGTCCGGCTCGCCGAGGCCATCGAACGCTTCGGTCCGATCTTCGCGCAGTACTACGGCCAGTCCGAGGCGCCGATGGTCATCAGTTACCTGGCCAAGGGCGATCATCCGGGTCCCGGTGAGGACCAGCGTCGGCTGAGCAGCTGCGGACGGCCGTCGGCCTTCCTGCGTACCGCCCTGCTCGGGCCCGACGACAAGCCGGTCCCGCAGGGCGAACCCGGCGAGATCTGCGTCGCGGGACCACTTCTCGCCGGCGGGTACCTGGGCCTCCCCGAACAGACCGCGGACACCTTCCGCGACGGCTGGCTGCGCACCGGCGACGTGGCCCGCGAGGACGAGGACGGATTCTGGTTCATCGTCGACCGCACCAAGGACATGATCGTCACCGGTGGCTTCAATGTGTTCCCGCGCGAAGTCGAGGACGTCGTCGCCGAACACCCGGCAGTGGGTCAGGTCGGCGTCATCGGAGTCCCGGACGACAAGTGGGGCGAGGCGGTCACCGCGATCGTGGTGCTGCGCAACGATGCCGACGCCGACGACGCGGCGAAGGACCGGATCACCGCCGAGATCCAGCAGTCCGTGAAGGACCGCAAGGGTGCGGTGCAGTCACCCAAGCGGGTGATCTTCGCCGATGCCCTGCCACTGACCGCGCTCGGCAAGCCGGACAAGAAGGCGCTGCGGTCCCAGTACTGGGCCGACTCCGACCGCGGCGTCGGCTAGGTCTCTGACCCGCCCGCCCGGGCGGGTCACAGGTCGCAGCAGTCGCAACAATCGCAGCAGTCGCAGTCGTCGCAGACCGCGTCCTTGTACTTGTCGGTGAAGTGATTCCAGTGGTCGACGCAGCAGGCCTTGCCGAAGCACGAGACGCCGATGAACGGCAGAATCCGTTCGTGGAACGATCGATTCGGTTTGAAGGGTGGCGGGTACGGCCACTCGGTCGGGTAGCCGAACGGCCGGTGCGGCGGCCACTGGGTGCGCGAGTCGGCGACCACCGAAGGAGCCTCGGCGTGCGGGTGCATGCGCTTGTGGATGGCGTGGCGCAGTCCGTCGAGCAACACCACCCGTAGGAGTCGGTCGTCGACGAGTTCGAGGTCGGAGTAGCGGGTCCGGATCGCGGAGGCCAGTCGCCGGCACTGCTCGAGCGCGGTCTCCGGCGACGTTCCGGTGGACCGGAGTGGGTTGTACCGCCCCTGCTCGGCGTCGGAGTCATGGTCGTCGACCGCGTCCAAGAGGTGCGCGATCCGGCCGAAATCGGCCCCGATGTCGGAGAGCGCTGCCTCGTTGCGGGGTGCGTCGGCGAGCAGCGCCGACGCGGAGAAGACCTGTGCCGCAGCCACTGCCGATGCCTGGGTGAGGTCGTCGAGGACGACGCTCGTCGACTCGATCTCGGCTTGACGAGAGAGCGTCGTCATCATCCCGTCGACATCGAGACGTCGGGCGACCTCGGTGTCGGCCGCGGCATTGCGGCGCAGGTGGCTCCCGGCATAGTCGGCGAGCTTGGCGCGTACCGGCCGACGGGGCGCCAGCGCGTGCCGCTGCTCGTTGCCGACGTCGGCCGCCTTCGCGGCGGCGAGGGTGAGGGAGGCGGTCGCGGCGAGGCGGACACCCGGTTCGTCGGCGGACACGACTGTCGCCGTGCGCATTCCGCGTAGGGGACACCGACCGGCCTCGGTGGAGGCGCACTCCGCCGTCGACTGGGCCGCGGTGAGGATCGAGACCATCACCGCATCGGTGTTGACCGTCAACCTGCTCGACTGGCCGTGGTTGTCGCGCAGCGACAGACAGACCCCGCACAGGTGAGAGCGCCACTGGTCCATCAGGTCGTCGTCGAGTGCGTGCCGACATGGAGTGAGAACCCCGAACATTCGAGAATCAGACCACAGGCACGGGGGCCTCGCCAGAGGATTCATTCGTTCGGTGCAGGCGGCCCGATGTGCTCGCCTAGTCGCCGCCGACAACGCGGGCGCGGGCCGCGAGCGTGGTTCGGAGCCATTCCGGCTCGCAGACCACGAAGTCGTGGTCGAACATCGACGCCCACAACGCGCGCGTGGCGTGGCGACGGTCGGCGAACCGGAGTCCGAGCCGGCATCGTCGGTCTGGTGAGCGGTCGAGATATGTTGCGGCGGCGATCGACTCGATCTGCTCGGCATCGTCGGCCGAGCAGTCGATCACCACGTCGACGGGTTCGAAGGAGCGTCGGAACGCGTCACGATGCCGCTCCCAGATCTCGCCGAGGTCGACGTCCTCGGACCGGTGCGCCGGTTCGTCGAGGACGTCCACGTCGCTCATCCGGGAGACGCGGTACATGCGTTCCGCCGAGCCGGCGCCGTCGTGCGACGTGCTGCGCGGTGAGGTGGCGACGAGGTACCAGGTCTCGCCCGCCACGATGAGTCCGATCGGGTCGAGGACGTGCTCGCGCGGGGTGGGCGCACCCCGGCTGCGGTAGCTCACACGGATTCGTCGGCCCTCGAACACGGCGAGCTGCACGGCCTGGAGGCCGTCGAGGATCTCCGGGGTTCTGACGAAACCCTCCGGACGGACCAGGATCCGCTGCGCGGCGCGCACGGCATGACTTCGATGCGCCTCGGGCAGGGCGGCGGTCACCTTGCGCATGGCGCTGGTGAACGCGGGGGAGTCGACCCGTCCGGTACCGGCGAGCAACGACGTGGCCTCGTCGACGGTCAGTCCGGTGAGATCGGTGCGATATCCCGGCAACAACGCGAAGCCGCCGTGCCGGCCGCGCTCGGCGTAGACCGGCACGCCGGACAGCGACAGCGCGTCGATGTCGCGGAGCACGGTTCGTTCGGAGACCCCGAGCTCGGCGGCCAACTCGGCAGCGGTCACCCGCTCGTGCTTCTTCAGCACCATCAGTAGGGCGATGAGACGTTCGGCGCGCACGAGTGTGATTATTTCGCGAATACATGACAGGAGATGTCGTGTATTGCGGATTCACTGGTGTCAGACCGACCAACCACCAGGAGGAGACGTCATCATGACCGCAACCACACCAGAGGCCGTGCCCGCCCCGGCCGCACCCGCCGACCCCCGTCCCGCATTCCGAGTGGCAACTGCTTGGGTCACCGCACTGCTGACCGGAATCGCCGACGAGCAGCTGGAAGCGCCCACTCCCTGCGAGGACTTCGACGTCCGGACACTCTCGGAGCACGTCGTGGCGACCGCCGAGCGTGCCCGGGCCCTCGCCGACGGACTCGACGTCCGAACGATGAGGACGATCGCCGAGGAGCACGACGCTGCCACCTACTCTGCGCTGGTCGAGGCCGCCCTGGAGGGATGGGCCGATGATGCGTCGCTGACCCGCATGGTCCAGGTGCCGTGGGGTGAGGTACCCGGCGCGGGCGCGCTCTGGGGTTATGTCAGCGAGACCCTCGTGCACGGCTGGGACCTCGCCGTCGCGACGGGCCAACCCGCGGAAGCCGATCCCGAGACGGCCGAGGCGACCCTCGCGGTCGCGCAGCAGTTCATCCCGGCCGAGATCCGCACCGACCCGAACGTGCCGTTCGGCGTCGTCGTCGAACCCCGCCCCGGCGCCGGACCCACCGAGCGACTGGCCAATTGGACCGGCCGGCAGTCCGTGGGCTGGGTGGTCTAACCGGCCGACCGGCACTCCCGCGAGCTCGTTTACGTCCCGCTGATCAGATCCGATAAGCGGGACGGAAACAGCACCGCGGCAACGCGATCGGCGCTATCGAGCCGGCTCGCAGATGACGACCGGGATCGTTCGTTCCGTCCAGGCGGCGTAGGTGTCGTAGTCGGCGTAGGTGTCGACGAGATCGGGCCAGAGCTCGGCGCGCTCGGCATCGGTGGCGGTGCGCGCCACGAGGTCGTGCTTCTCCTTGCCGATCTGGATGGTGACCTGCGGGTTGTCCCGGAGATTGAGGTACCAGGCGGGGTTCTTCGCCGAGCCGCCCTGGGAGGCGACCACGACGAAGGAGTCCCCGCGCCGCAGGTAGATCAGCGGCGCGGTGCGCGGCTGTCCCGACTTGCGGCCGATGGTGGTCAGCAAGCACACCGGCGCGGGCTTGCGCAGACCCGCACCCACCCGCCAGGTGCCCCCGACGCGACCACCGGTGGCCTTGTACAGCGCGGTGTTCGCCTTCGATCCCAGTTTGATGATCTTGCTGACGATCGGCGAATCGAGTTGCGCGGGCTTGTTGTTCGGGTCGAGTGCGGGCATCAGATGCGCTCGATGATGGTGCCGGTGGCCATGGCGCCGCCGGCGCACATCGTGACCAGCGCGGTCTGACCGTCCCGACGCTCCAGTTCGTGCAGGGCGGTGGTGATCAGGCGAGACCCGGTGCTGCCCACGGGGTGTCCCAGGGCGATGGCACCGCCGTTCACGTTGACCTTGTCCAGGTCGGCGCCGTGGACCTGGGCCCAGCTGAGAACCACGGACGCGAACGCCTCGTTGATCTCGACGATGTCGATGTCGGACAACGACATACCCGACTTGGCCAGGACGCGCTCGGTCGCCTGGACCGGACCGTCGAGATGGAAGTACGGCTCCGCGCCGACGAGCGCCTGCGCCTTGATGCGTGCGCGCGGTGTCAGGCCCAGCTCGCGTGCCCGGGACTCGTCCATGATGAGCACGGCGGCCGCGCCGTCGGAGATCTGTGACGACGTTCCAGCGGTGTGGATACCGCCCTCGAGAACGGGTTTGAGCGCGGACAGGGATTCGAGCGTGGTGTCGCGCAGACCCTGGTCACGGCTGACGTCGAGGATGTTCCCGGTCAGTTCGCCCTCTTTGGTGCGCTCGGGCGCCTTGAGGCTCAGGACCTCGCGGTCGAACCGACCCTCGTCCCATGCCTTACGGGCGTTGCGTTGACTGCGCTCGCCGAGCGCGTCGATGTCGGCGCGCGTGATACCGCGGCGTTTGGCGATCCGTTCGGCGGCCTCGAACTGGTTCGGCATGTCGACGTCCCACGAATCCGCGTGATACGGACCGGCATTGGTGCCGACGTTCGCACCGAGCGGAACGACCGACATCGTCTCCACCCCGCAGGCGACGCCGATGTCGATCGCGTCGGAGGCGATGAGCCCGGCGATCAGATGGTTGGCCTGCTGCGCCGAACCGCACTGCGCGTCGATGGTGGTCGCTCCGGTCGCCTCCGGCAGACCCGCGGACAGCCAGGCCTTGCGCGTGATGTTGCCGGCCTGGGCGCCTGCCTGGGTCACGCAGCCGCCGATCGCCTGCTCGACGAGGGCGGGGTCGAGGCCCGCCTTCTCGAGGAGGCCGCGTTGGGTGATGCCGAGCAACTCCTCGGCGTGCAGGCCCGAGAGCCAACCGTTGCGCTTGCCGATCGGCGTGCGCGCCGCTTCCACGATGACGGGAACGCCCATCGCCACTCCTTCGTTCGTACCGGTGAACCCGGATGTCCACGGATGAGGCCACGACGGTCCGTCGAGGCCGCTGTGATCACGCTAGAACACGTTCTATGTTTGCGTCTACGCTGGGGTGGATGATGCGGGCAGGACGGCCCACTCGGCGGGTGTTCGACGCAATGCGTCGACGCTGCACGACGACGAACGCGAACGAATCTGTGAGAGAAGATCGCAGGTCGGGATACCGGGTCGGGAACAAAACTAGAACAAGTTCTCGTCTGAGGGTGTCGTATGCGTCACAGTGTGCTTCAATGTGATTGAAACAGGTTCTAAATCTCACAGCGAGGTGGTGTGACGTGACCCAGGCCCAGAGCGCCCCGATCGGCAGCGAGCCGACCCCGGCGGATTCTGCGCGCACGAGCCCTTCCGACGTAGTCGCGAAGTGCCCGTTCATGGAGCAGGAGGGGTGGGATTTCACCAACCCCGATCTGCTCGAGCAGGGAATCCCCGTGAAGGAGTTCGCGCAACTGCGCAAGACCGCGCCGGTCTGGTGGAATGCCCAGGCGCCCGGCAAGGGCGGTGGTTTCCACGACGGCGGGTACTGGGTGATCTCCAAGCACGCCCATGTCCGCGAGATCTCCAAGAACAACGAGGACTGGGAAACCAACGCCAACGGCGTCATCATGCGTTTCGAAGACGACATGACCGCCGATCAGATCGAGATCACCAAGGCGTTGCTGATCAACCACGATCCGCCGGAGCACACCCGCCTGCGCAAGCTGGTCTCCAAGCTGTTCACGCCGCGCGCCGTGCATTCACTCGAGGAGAAGCTCGACGACGCCGCCCGCGACATCGTCGCCAAGGCCGCGGAGAAGGGCAGCGGTGACTTCGTCAAAGACGTGGCCGTCGACCTGCCGCTGCTGGCCATCGCTGACCTCCTCGGCGTGCCGGAGGTGGATCGGGAGAAGCTGTTCGACTGGTCGAACTCGATGATGAACGCCGACGACCCGGATTACACGACGGATCCGCAGCAGGCCAACGCTGAGATCCTCGGCTACGGCTACACGATGGCCGAGGAGAAGCGTAAGAATCCCGGCGAGGACATCGTCACCACGCTGGTGAACGCGGACATCGACGGGCAGTCGCTCGACGAGACCGAGTTCGGGTTCTTCTTCATCCTGCTGACCGTCGCCGGCAACGAGACCACCCGCAACGCCATCAGCCACGGGATGAACGCGTTCCTGGACAACCCCGATCAGTGGGAACTGTTCAAGAAGGAGCGCCCGGCGACCGCGGTTGACGAGATCGTGCGTTGGGCGACCCCGGTCAACTGCTTCCAGCGGACGGCCAAGCGCGACACGCAGATCGGCGGCGTCGACATCGCCAAGGGTGAGCGCGTCGGCATGTTCTACGGTTCGGCGAACTACGACGAGGACGTCTTCGACGATCCGTTCTCGTTCAACATCATGCGCGATCCCAACCCGCACGTCGGGTTCGGCGGCAACGGTGCGCACTTCTGCGTCGGTGCGAACCTCGCGCGGATGGAGATCAACCTGATGTTCAACGCGCTCGCCGACCTGGTGCCCGACATCACCAAGCTCGACGCCCCGCGCCGTCTGCGCCATGGCTGGATCAACGGCGTCAAGGAACTCCGCGTCGACTACGGCACCAAGTGACCGCAGCAGAGCAGACGCCGGCCTATCTCGGCATCGACCGGGAGAACCATCCCGCAGTCGTGGCGGGTCGTCGTTCGCGTGAGTTCGTGGAATCCCGGGACAAACAGGCCTGGATCGACAACTTCGCGGCCGACGCCACGGTCGAGGACCCGGTCGGCCCGTCGATGTTCGACCCGGACGGTGTCGGATTCCGCGGGCACGAGCAGATCTCCGAGTTCTGGGACAAATCGATCGGGACGACCGAGAGCATCGAGTTCCGCTTCGACGAGGAGATCATCTGCGGGAACGAGGTCGCCTACATCGGCAGCATCGTCACCCACATCGCCGGCCACGTCTCCGAGGCGCGAGGGGTGTTCACCTATCGCGCCGACGCCGACGGCAAGCTGTCGGCGCTGCGCGCCTTCTGGGAAGTCGAGAAGACGATCAACTCGGTGCGCAAGGCCGGATAGTCGCAACACGAGCCGCCACGGGCGGGACAGGGTGCTCACCCTGTCCCGCCCGCGGTCGTTTGTGGGCCGGGTTTCTGCCATCCGTCGTCGCGGACTGGTGGGCACGGCGATCCCGCGAGGTGCCGGTCGCCGAGGTCGACCTCGGCGACGCCGGGTACGACGGCGATCCCGAGACCGCGATGCTGCGGGCCGCCGCGGCCGACGACGTGCGCAGCCGGTTGTGGGTTCTGACGGCGCGCGAACGAGAAGCCGTGACCCTCCGATTCGCCACCGAACTCACCTCCGAGGAGATCGGCGCGGCGATGGGGATCTCGGCGACGGCCGCACGGATGCTCGTCTATCGCGGGGTGGCGAAGTTGAGGGAGGTGATGCCGAGGTGACGCCTCACGATCCGAGTGAACAGTTCGACCCCGTGGACATCGCTGCGGCCGAACGACTCGATGACGCGATATCGGCAGTTCTCGACGGGCGGGACGTCCCGAATGCTCCGGACCCGGAACTCGAGTTGCTCGCCGGTGCCTTGCGGCCCGACCCGCCCGCGTCGACCTACGCGGCGGTCGACCGGATACTCCATCCTTTGCCTGCCGGGCGTCGGAGAGGGCGGTGGTCGACTGCGCAGGTGGCCGCGGCCGTGCTCGGCGCGATCCTGATCATCCATGGCGTCGGGAACATGATTGCCGGCGAATGGATCTCGGCGTCGCTCGGCGAGCCGGTCAACAAGCACGCGATGGTCGACGGCGGATTGGCGTTCATCGCCGTCGGCGCGGCGATCGCGGTCGCCTCGACGCGTCGGCAGTGGCTACCCGTCGCCGTCATCATGGGGGTGCCGCTCGGACTCGTCATGGGCGGACGCGGTCTCCACGAGATCGGCGTCTTCGCCTGGGGTGCGGTCGCCCACGGTGCGGTCGGTGTGGTTGCGCTGGTGCTGCTGGTCACCTATGTGCTGGGGCGGCGTTACAGCTTTCGGCCGGATCGGGAAGGACGGGTATGAGAGCACTGCATCGAATCCGGAATCATGTACGCGCGATGCGGCGGGCCCGGCGTCATCGCACCGAACTCGTCGGCCATCTGGCTCGTCGGCCGCTGCTGGCGGGCGGGATCGCCGGGATGGAGAGCGCGATGCTGCTGTCCAACCGGATGGACCCGAAAGTCAAAGAACTGGCCGAGCTCAAGGCCGCCGGCATGGTCAGTTGCGAGTTCTGCCTCGACATCGGCTCCGCGCTGGCGTCCGGCGCCGGGATCACCGAGCAGCAACTCCGCGATCTGCCGCGCTATGAGGAGTCGACGGCCTACACCGATCTGGAGAAACTCGTCATCGGCTACGCCGAGGCGATGACCCGTACGCCGGCTGTCGGCGACGATCTGGCGGAGCTGCGCCGCCGGCTGGCCGAACATCTCTCGGAGACGCAGATCGTCGAACTCGCCATGACCGTGGCCTGGGAGAATCAGCGGGCGCGTCTCAACCAGTCGCTGGGTGTGCGACCCACGGGAATGGCCGACGGCCTCGCCTGCGCTGTTCCCGAACGTATTTCGTGGCATTCATGCGCACATGGCGCATGAATGCCACGAAGTTCCGCTCAGTGCAGGGGCTTGTCGGCGCCGACGAGCCACATCGAGAAGTACTGCGAGCCACCGCCATAGGCGTGGCCCAGTGCCTTCCGGGCGTCCGGGACCTGATGGTCGCCCGCCTTGCCCATGACCTGGATGGCGGCCTCGGCGAATCGGATCATGCCCGACGCCCCGATCGGGTTCGACGACAACACACCACCGGACGCGTTGAGCGGGATGCGCCCGCCGATCTCGGTGTCGCCGGATTCGGTGAGCTTCCACCCCTCGCCCTCGGCCACGAATCCCAGGTTCTCCAGCCACATCGGCTCGAACCAGGAGAAGGGCACGTAGATCTCGGCGGCGTCGATCTCCTCCAGCGGGTTGCTGATGCCGCCGGCCTTCCACAACGCGGCCGCGGCATCGCGACCGGCCTGCGGGCTGACGACGTTGCGGTGCGCGTAGGACAGCGGCTCGGTGCGCATCGCGGTGGCATGGATCCACGCCACCGGATCGCCTGCGGCGATCGCGGCATCGGCGACATCCTCGCTGCCGATGACGACCGCGCAGGCCCCGTCCGATGACGGGCAGGTCTCGTCGTAACGGATCGGGTCCCAGAGCATCTGCGAGCTCATGACCTTCTCGACCGTCTGATCCGGTTGGTGCAGGTGCGCAAGCGGATTCAGCGCGCCGTTACGGCGATCCTTGGCGGCGACCATCGCCCCGATGTGCTCGGGCGCGCCGGACTGCCGGATGTAGGCGCGGACGTGCGGGGCGAAGAAGCCACCCGCGCCGGCGCCCACCGGCTTGGTGAACGGCACCGGGATCGACAGGGCCCACATCGCGTTGGACTCGGACTGCTTCTCCCAGGCGACGGCCAGGACCCGCTTGTGCACGCCCGCGAAGACCAGCGACGCGGCCACATTGGCCGTCGAACCGCCGACCGAACCCGCGGTGTGTACGCGGATGAGGCGTTTGCCGACCGCGCCGATGGCCTCGGCCATCGCGAGCTCCGGCATCATCGACCCCTCGAAGAGGTCCGGGGCCTTGCCGATGACGATCGCGTCGATGTCGTCGAGCGAGACCTTGGAGTCGATCAGCGCGGCGTCGATGGCCTCGCGGACCATGCCCGCCATCGTGACGTCGGACCGCTTCGCGACGTACCGTGTCTGCCCGGTGCCCAGCACCGCGGCACGATTGTTGTGTCCCATCAGTTCTCAGGCCCCCTCGTTGTTCTGGGCACTCAGGGTGACCACCATGTTCTGTTGCAGCAGCGGGCCGCTCGAGGCGTGGGCGACCGCGGTGCCGGCGTTGCCGCCGAGGATCTCGTTGGCCGCGTACCCGATCCGCTGGAGACCCGCGGAGAACAGCGAGTTGCCGGCCAACGAACCGCCGGACGGATTGATCCGCACCGAGTCGGGGAGTCCGAGTGCGTTGCGGACGATGATCTCCTGGTGCGTGTACGACGCGTTGATCTCGGCGACGTCGACCGCTCGGCTGCGGTCGCCGAATGCGGTGTCGCCGGCCAGCTTCGTCGACGGTGAGACGGTGAGGTCGCGCGCCCCGAAGTTGGGTGTGTCGATGCGGTGATCCCATCCGGTGACGAAGGCGGGGTTGGCCACCAGCTCGCGGGCCTTGCGCTCGCTGGCGATGACGACCGCTGCGGCGGCATCGGTGTATGGCGCGATATCGTGCTGTCGCAGCGGGTTCGCGACGTAGTCGCGGTTGAGCAGCTCGTCGACGGAACCGCCGAAGGTCCGCGCACCGACCGCGGCCATGTCGGCCTCGGTCCACACGCCCGCGTCGAGGCCGGCGCGAGCCTGCAGGGCGCCGAGCGACCGGGCATCCGGATGCAGCGGGGCGACGGTGTACGGATCGGTCTGCAGGGTGAGCGTCTGGTCGGCGTTGCCCGCGGTGGCCTTGCCGAATCCGTAGGCGAGGGCGAGGTCGACCTCGCCCGTCGCGATCTTGACCCACGCCTCGTACAGCGCCCAGGCGCCGTCCATCTCGACGTGGGACTCGTTGATCGGCGGCATCGCACCGATCGAATCGATCGCGGAGATGAACGAGAACGCCCGTCCGGCAAGGTAGTCGGAGGAACCGCTGCACCAGAACTCGATGTCGGTGCGGGCGATGCCGAGTTCGGCGTAGAGCTTGTCGAAGCAGGGGATCAGCATCTCGACGCCGTTGGTGGTGCCGTGGGAGCCGACGACGTTGGGGCTGTGCGCGAAACCGATGATCGCGATGGGTGGCAGTGTCATCAGAGGTGGTCCTTATAGGTCTCGTACTCGGCGTCGGGCTCTCCGGTGGGCGCGAAGTGACTGATGTTGCCGATCGAGTACTCCCATTCGTCCTCGGGGAGCCAGACGGCCTTGACGCGCATGCCCATCCGGACCTCGGAGGCCTCGCAATCCAGGATCAGGTGCAGGAACGGGATGTTCGCCCCGTCGAGGAGCACGTAGGCCGCCACGTAGGGCGGCTTGATCCGCTGTCCCTGGAAGGGCACGTTGACGATGCAGAAGGTGGTGACGATCCCGGTGTGAGCCAGCTCGACCCGTTCGGATGCGGGTGAACCGTCGGCGGGGCTGACGCCGCGGGGCGGGAAGTACACGCGCCCGGCGTCGACTCCCGAACCGATGCGGGTGCCGATCAGCTTGCCCGCCTTGAGCCCTTCGAGGTACACGGATTCTTCCTCGTTGGCCGAGTGCGTGATCGCGGTACTGACCGGGGTGGGGATGACGAGCAGCCCCGCCTCCGCGCCCTGGGGGGCGTCGGCGGTGTTGGCCGGAGCGGTGGCGGGTTCCTCGCCCGGGGCGAAGTACGCGATGTCGTCGATCCGGCCGATGCGCGCGGCGCCGAAGACGGCGTGGACCCGCAGGCCGGTCGACAGGTCGTCGGGCGAGTCGGCCGAAACCGCGTGCAGCAGTGTGGTGTCCGCCCCGTCGAGACGGATCAGCGCCCACGCGAACGGCGTGTCCAACGGTTGACCCGGCACCGGCTCGGGGTTCCACGTCCACGTGGTCACCGTGCCGACGGTCGACACCTCGACGAACTCGGCGGACTGGACGCCGGTGACGGGGTCGAACTCGACCGGGGGAACCGACACCTTGCCGTCACTGCCCTTGGACCCGATGATCCGGCCGTCGCGCAACGCGAGCGCGAACTGGCTCAGGACCGGGCCCAGCGACCGTGTGTAGTCGAAGGAGTTGGTCAGGGGAGCGGTCAGGATGGGGGACTTCGGCTCGGGCACCTCGGCGACGGGATTCGGGGCGGCCGGAGACGTTACGCTCATGCTCACATCTCGAGTAGAACACGTTCTAGTATTGGGCACAAGATGCATGTCAGGCCGTGGGAAGCGCGGCCCGGCGAGAAGGGGAGTGGTTGTGAAGCTCGGTCTGCAACTGGGGTACTGGGGTGCCGATCCGATTCGAGAAGCGCCGGAGTTGATCGCCACCGCGGAGGAATGCGGGTTCGACGCGGTCTTCACCGCCGAATCGTGGGGCTCCGACGCGTACACGCCGCTCGCCTGGTGGGGCGCGGCGACCTCGCGCATCCGTCTGGGCACGGCGGTGGCCCAGCTGTCGGCGCGGCCGCCGACCTCGCTCGCCATGCACGCGCTGACCCTCGACCATCTCTCCGGCGGCCGGCACATCGTCGGGCTCGGGGTGTCGGGCCCGCAGGTGGTGGAGGGCTGGTACGGCGAACCCTTCGCAAAACCGTTGGCGCGCACGCGCGAGTACGTCCGTGTCGTCCGGGACGTGCTCGCCCGGCAGGACAAGGTGACCAACTCGGGTCCGCACTATCCGCTGCCGTATCCGGCCGACGCGCCCGGTGCGACCGGGCTCGGCAAACCGCTCAAGCCGATCACGCACCCGCTGCGTGCCGACGTGCCGATCTGGCTCGGCGCCGAAGGGCCGAAGAACGTCGCGCAGACCGCCGAGATCGCCGACGGTTGGTTGGCCATCTTCTTCAGCCTCGGCCTTGCCGACCAGTACAACTCGTGGCTCGACGAGGGGTTCGCCCGGCCGGGGGCACGGCGTTCCCGGGACGACTTCGAGGTGGCCGCGACGGTCCAGGTCGTCATCACCGACGATGTGTCCGCGGCCATCGATCGCTACCGGCCGTCGACGGCGCTCTACGTCGGCGGAATGGGCGCCAAGGAGAAGAACTTCCATGCCGAGCTGTACAAGCGGATGGGTTACGCCGACGCCGTCGACGAGATCGTGAGCCTGTTCCTCAGCGGCAAGAAGGCCGAGGCGATGGCCGCGGTGCCCGACGAGATGGTCCGCGAGACGATGCTCGTCGGCACGGCCGACGAGGTGCGCTCTCAGATCAAGGAGTGGGAGGCGGCCGGCGTCACCATGCTCATGGTCACCGCCCGCGACACCGACACGATCCGGGAACTCGCGACGTTGGTGTGACGACGCACCCGGTGTCGGCGTGTGCCCGACGGGACACGGTATCGGTCATCCGCCGCGTGCGACCGTCGTCGGCGACAGCCGTAACCGGCGAACTCCGGCCGTGACCGGACATCGAACCATAGAATTTCTCGCGTGCAGCCAAGTGATCACGGCCCCCGTTGCGGGGACGCCGACCACGGACGGGATGGCCTCCCGGCGGGTCGGCAGACCGACCGGTCCGGCCGGATGCCGTCGGGCATGCAACGTATCGGCGACTTCCGCTTCTTCTATGAGGGCGAGAAGTGGGAATGGTCCGATGAGGTCGCCGCCCTGCACGGTTACGCGCCGGGGGAGGTCGAACCGACCACCGAACTCATGCGTCGTCACAAGCACCCCGACGATCGTGCCCACTTCGACGCCGTGCTGGCCGAGATGCTCACCAATCACGCGCCGTTCTCGAGTCGGCACCGCATCGTCGACACGTCCGGGCGGGTCCGACCGGTCGCGGTCATCGCGCATTCCATCACCGACGCCACGGGGCGGGCCATCGGCACCGAGGGCTTCTACCTCGACCTGACCGACGCCGAGATGGCCGTGGTGCAACGGCGGGTCGACGACCAGGTACGAGCCTTCCGCGACAGCAGCGGCGTGATCGAGCAGGCCAAGGGCATGCTCATGCTGGTCTACGGAGTCAACGCCGACCCTGCGTTCGACGTGCTCCGGTGGCGCTCACAGCAGGAGAACGTGAAGATCCGCGACGTCGCCGCAGCCCTCGTCGACGAGATCCAGGCGGGCATGACCATCGAAGAGCATCATCGTCGGCGTCTCGACGAGATCGTGCTGCGTCCACGCAGGTCGTCGGAGGATACGTCGAACGCCGTCCGCTGACCGGGGGCGTCGCGGAAGTCGCTGCGCGGCGCGACCGCCCGGTGCCGCTACTCCCCGGTGAACTCCGGCGTGCGCTTCTCCGCGAACGCGCGGGGTCCGACCTTCGCATCCTTCGACTTGAAGACCGAGATACCGATCTTCGCATCGATCTCGAAGGCGTCGAGTTCGTGTAGGCCCTCGGTGTCGCGGATGGTCTTGAGGATGCCCTGCACCGCGAGCGGACCGTTGGCCGCGATTTTCCCGGCGAGTTCGAGTGCCTTGTCGAGAGCGGTCCCGTCGTCGACGACATGGCCGATCAGTCCGTATTCGAGCGCCTCGCGCGCGGTGATGTGGCGGCCGGTCAGCAGGATGTCGCACGCCACGGTGTACGGGATCTGCCGGACGAGTCGAACCGCGCTGCCACCCATCGGGTACAGGCCCCAACGGGCTTCGGAGACACCGAACTTCGCGCTCTCGCCGGCGACCCGGATGTCGGTGCCCTGCAGGATCTCGGTACCGCCGGCGATGGCGGGTCCCTCCACCGCGGCGATGAGCGGCTTGGTGAGGCGGCGTCCCTTCAGCAGGGCCGGCAACGAGGCCGGATTCCACGCACCGGAGTCGACGGTGTCGCCGGGAGCGTTCTTGTTCATGCTCTTCAGGTCGGCGCCCGCGCAGAAGTACCCACCGGCGCCGGTGAGGATGGCCACCCGGATGTCGGGATCGGCATCGACCTGGTCCCACGCCTCGGTCATGATCCGCATCATCTCCGTCGACAACGCGTTGCGCGCCTCCGGTCGGTTCATCGTCACGATCAGGATGTGCCCGCGCTTCTCGACGAGGCACTCGGGTGCCTTTTCGGTGACGGACTCGGCGGGGGTTGCTGTGGTCATCGCTGCACTCCGGTGTCGCTGTGCTCGGGTGGTGATCAGGTGATGGCGGCGGGCGTGTTTTGCCGCTTGCCCAGAACGATAACACGTTCTAATTTTGAACCCATGGCCTACACGATCGCCGACCTCATCGAGCATGCCGTCGACCTGGTTCCCGAGCGCGTCGCGCTCGAGTCGGGCGACCGCTTGCGCTCCTACGCCGACCTGGAGGCGCGTGCCAACGCCCTCGCCCACAAACTCCGGGAACTGGGCGTACAACCGGGCGACCGAGTGGGTCTGTACAGCAGGAACACCATCGAGTCGGTCGAGGCGATGGTCGCCATCTTCAAGGCGCGCGCGGTGATGGTCAACGTCAACTACCGCTACGTCGAAGCCGAGTTGGAACACATCTTCACCGACTCCGGGATGAAGGTGCTGATCCACGAGCGGAGCTTCGCCGGTCGCGTGTGCAACACGTTGCCGAAAGCGCCCGATCTCGAGTACCGCGTCGTCATCGAGGACGGGTCGGACGAGGACCTGTGCTGCGCGGGCCACAGCGATGCGATCCGTTTCGAGGAGGCGATCGCGGCGTCGTCGACCGAACGCGACTTCGAGGAACGCAGCGACGACGACCTGTACATGCTCTACACCGGCGGTACCACCGGGAAGCCGAAGGGCGTGGTGTGGCGGCAGGAAGACGTGTGGCGCGTCCTCGGTGGTGGAATCGACTGGTACACCAGCGAACCCGTACCCGACGAGTGGCATCTTGCCAAGACCGGTGCCGAGGGCGGGCAGCTCGTCCGGTACCCGATTCCGCCGTTCATTCACGGCGGCTCGCAGTGGGCGATCTTCCAGTCCCTCTTCGCCGGCGGAAAAGCGGTGGTGTACCCCGAGTTCAGCGGATCGTCGGCGTGGGACATCGTCGAACGACACAAGGTCAACGTCGTGTTCATCACCGGAGATGCGATGGGGCGCCCCATGATCGAGGCGCTGGAGAGCGGTGGGGACCGTGACCTGTCGAGCGTGCTGTCGATCGCGTCGTCGGCCTGCCTGTTCTCACCGAGCGTCAAGGAACAGTTCCTCGACCGGTTCCCGAATTCGGTCATCATCGACGCGATCGGATCGTCGGAGACCGGCTTCGGCGGGATGGGCGTCGTCGCGAAGGACACACCGCACACCGGCGGTCCGCGGGTGAAGGCGGACAAGGAGACCCACGTCCTGCGGGAGGACGGTACGCCGGTCGAGCCGGGCAGCGGCGAGGTCGGTGTGCTGGCGCGATCCGGCCACGTACCGCTGCGCTACCACAACGACCCGGAGAAGTCGGCGAAGACGTTCAAGGTCTTCGACGGCGTGCGCTACTCGCTGCCCGGCGACAACGCCGTCCTCGAGGCCGACGGCACGATCACCATGCTCGGCCGTGGGTCGGTGTCGATCAACACCGGCGGCGAGAAGGTTTTCCCCGAGGAGGTGGAGGGGGCGCTCAAGGCCCATCCGGACGTGTTCGACACCGTCGTGGTGGGTGTGGCCGACGACCGGTGGGGTCAGCGCGTCGCAGCGGTCATCGCCACTCGGGACGGGGCGCGCCCGTCGCTCACGAGTCTCAACGACGTCGTCCGAAAAGAGTTGGCGGGCTACAAGTGTCCGCGCAGCGTGTGGTTCGTGGACGAGATCAAGCGTTCTCCCGCAGGCAAACCCGACTATCGATGGGGAGCGTCGGTCACCACCGAACGTCCCGCCGACGAGGCGCAGTAGAGCGCCGGAAGCGAGCTGAAACATGCGTACTGAACTGGCCGAGAAGTTCGGCATCGAGTATCCGATCTTCGGATTCACCCCCAGCCAGGACGTGGCGGCGGCGATCAGCCGGGCCGGTGGCCTCGGTGTGCTGGGTTGTGTCCGCTTCAACGAGGCCGAGGAGCTCGACGAAGTCCTGGAGTGGATGCACGAGAACACCGACGGCAAACCGTTCGGCGTCGACGTGGTGATGCCCGCCAAGATCCCGACCGAGGGCTCCAAGATGGACCTCGACTCGATGATCCCGCCGGAGCACCGCGCGTTCGTCGAACGCACGCTCGACGATCTGGGTGTGCCCCCGCTCCCGGGTGGAGACCGGGTCGACGCCGGGGTGCTCGGCTGGTTGCACTCGGTCGCGCGCTCGCATGTCGACGTCGCGATGGAGCATCGTCGTAAGTACGGACAGATCAAGCTGATCGCCAACGCACTCGGCTCGCCGCCGGCCGACGTCATCCAGACCGCGCACGACAACGGCGTCCTGGTCGCCGCGCTCGCGGGCGCGAAAGAGCATGCGCTGCATCACGTCGAGGCCGGCGTCGACATCGTCATCGCCCAGGGCTACGAGGGCGGCGGGCACACCGGTGAGGTCACCTCGATGATCCTGTGGCCCGATCTCGTCGACGCCGTCGGCGACACCGCGCCGGTCCTCGCGGCCGGTGGCGTGGGCAGTGGCCGCCAGATCGCCGCGGCGATCGCGCTCGGTGCGCAGGGCGTGTGGATGGGCACGTACTGGCTGACGGCGGCGGAGTACAAGCTCGGCGTGCCGGAGGGTTCCGACAAGCCGTCGACCGTCCAGCAGGCACTGCTGAAGGCGACGTCGCGGGACACCGTGCGCCGCCGCATCTACTCGGGAAAACCTGCGCGACTGCTGAAGACGGCCTGGACCGATGCCTGGGACGCCGAGTCCGCGCCCGAACCGTTGCCGATGCCGCTGCAGAACCTCCTCGTCGCCGAGGCGCACGCACGGATCTCACAGGCCGACAACCCCGACGTCGTCGCCATGCCGGCCGGTCAGATCGTCGGACGCTGCAACGCGATCACGCCCGTCGCCGACCTCATCGCCGACCTCGTCAGCGAATACGACGAGGCCGTCGGCCGGATGAACAAGACGCTGGGCGGCTGATCGCCTGTCCAGGAGTCGACGCGACCGGCCGACGACGCGGCCAGTCATGTCAGCGGACGTCGGCACGCAAGAACTTGGGATGATCCAGACGCCAGGTGATCGCCGCGGCGACCACCGCGACCACGGCCAGGGTCAGTAGCGAGTTCCGTTCGTCGAAGGCGTTGAACAGCAGGCCGCCGAATCCTGCACCGGCGAGGAATCCCGCGTAGGTGCTCAGGTGAGCGACCCATCCCCATCGCTTGGCGCCGGATACGTGCAACCCGGCACCCTGGCCGATTTTCACCAGGGTGCCGGTCACGTAGGACAAGGGCATGACGACCTCGCCCTTGCGGCTGATCGAGGTGTTGAGTGCGCCGAGACCGAAGGCCAGGCAGAGCACCGGGCCGGCGCCGAATTCTCGGTTGCCGTTGTCGAGGTTGATGTCGATGAGCCACGCGGCGATCGTCGAGCCCGCGGTCAGCATTGTCGCCCCGTGCCGGGCCTTGCGCCAGACGTACATCCTGGCCAGGGTGGCCACGAACACGCCGAGAACGAACACCACGACGGTGAGCAGAGCCGTGAAGCCGAGCCGGTGCGCGCCCTTGACGTGTTCGAGCACGAGCCGCTCGCTGTTGCCCGTCATGAAGGTGACGTACCACCCGGAGGAGTACAGCCACGCCGCGGCGCCGGTGGCGCCGGCCAACGCGGCGAGGACGGCGGCGAGCACCATCTCCCGCCCGTCGTGGAAGGGACCCAGCAATTCCTTTCGGGTTGATCCGCTGCGAGAGTCGGAAGTGGATGCGGTGCGTTCGACAACGGTCATCGGATCGGCTCCAGTCCTGTCGGTAGGGCTGTGGTCGTGATCGGCCTTCGAACGGGGAGTGTGTGTCCCGGCGGCATCGGCGGTCTGTCCCGTCGGGGAATCCCGAATTGAGCGGTTCCCTATCTCCCAGAGCACCGGAAGTCGGCCGTCGGCGCCACGTGAGTCCGACCACATGCACGCCCACGCCGGGCAGTTCGTCACCGATCGCGGTGTCGGCGGAACCAACACAGCGGAACGACCGTTGCGTCGTGGCCGCCAGTCGTCTGATCCCGCGCCAGCGGCCACCCCGCGCTGGTTGAGCCGGCGGGCTGGTGCCCGCGCGGTCGGCCACCCCCCGCTGGTTGAGCCGGCACCGAGCGGAGCGAGGAGCCGAGTCGAAGCCACTGGGTGACCGGGCGAGTGTCCCCGACGGAAACGGGCTCGCCGCTTCGCTCAAACTAGGGCGAGGTGTACTCGCCCCACAGGTCGTCGACGATGTCGGCGACGTCGGGCGGGAGGCAGCTCGCGTCGGGGCACGGCCCGGGCGGCATGGGGGTCGGCGCGATCAGGGTGCCGACTTCGGCGGGAAGTGTCAGCCGCGTGGTTCGTGCGGTCGACGGCTTTCCGGTCGGGCCCAGCGTGCCCCACTGTTCGACGCCGTCGAAGCCCGGCACCGTCGTGCATCCCCAGTACAGGTCGTAGGCGCCGTCGGGCAGGACGGTGGACCCGCTCGGGCCCTCGTCGGTGAACACCTCGAGCGCCACGGTGCGCGTGCCGCCCGGCGCGATCAATGCGCGCGGGTCGACCGGATTGACGTATCCGAAGGGTGGTCGCGAGTCGCTGTCGGCCACGGACCCGGCCGGCAGCCCGAACATCTTGCACCCGATCACCGCAGTGGACCGGTTCGTGACGGTCACGGTGACCGAGTTGCCCGACACCGACGGTGTGATCGTCACGTCGTCCGGTGCGGCGTTCGCGATCGTGGGGGAGAGGATTGCCGCGGTTGCACATCCGAGTGCGATGCCCAGGGTGCGGAGCAGGTACCTACCGGTCATGGTGTCGTGCCTCTCGTCACGTGGGTGGTGTCAGTGTCCCCGAACCTCTGTGAACCCACCACTGACGGACACATTCGCCATCGCTTGATCGGGTTCGTGTGGTTGGTGTGCGCCCACGGAGATGCGTACTCGCCCTCAAATCGTTGACGATGTCGGGTGGCGGGCCCCTGCGGCACGTGGTCGGAGCGATCATTGACAGCTCGGCTGGAAGCACCGCAATCCAAGTGTCGACTCAATTCGACTCGGGACGAGATGTGGTGAAGGTGTCGGCCGATGAAGAAGCCCGACGATCGTCTAATACCCGCGAGATTGAAGTGCCATCAGATGATGACTCTGCGGACAGGTCTTTTGTCTTGAGGTAGTCCACGAAGATGAGAAGTGCGAAACCGACCACGAACACCAGATAACCGATGGTCATTCCGGTCCCGACCTGACGTACCTTGTCCCGATTGGCCGTGAGGGCGATACCGACAAAAAGAAGCACGACGTTCAGCACAATACCGAGGGCCCATAGGTAAGCGAAGGTGGTCAGTGCGAGAAACAGTGAGGCGATTGTGGCGTACGGGGTGACGGGCCCAAAAAGGGGTGTGACCTGCGGACGGCTACGCGAGGTGGTCAACTCAGTGCCGCGACTGAATAGATTGCGAGGCCGGCAGCGGCCACGACGCCTCCCCATGATCGAGTGCGCGGGAAAATAGCAAGTAGGCATCCGGAAACTAGTGTCGCGGTAGCCGCTATGAGTATGACTACACGTCGGTTCTCATCGAACAGGAGTAGGCAGACGTAAGTGGAAACAGCGAC
The DNA here is from genome assembly GCF_042672305.1 of Gordonia sp. NPDC127522. Taxonomy (NCBI): domain Bacteria; kingdom Bacillati; phylum Actinomycetota; class Actinomycetes; order Mycobacteriales; family Gordoniaceae; genus Gordonia; species Gordonia sp. NPDC127522. The sequence continues at coordinate 41,452 of NZ_JBHXVK010000015.1, read as the reverse complement.
CGCGACTGCAGCCACCGACTGGGCGACGTACGTTATCTGACTGGCGCCCTGGGCTGCGACGCCGTCGGTCTGGTCGTTCATCATGAATCATTTCCGCGTGCATTCACGGTCGCGCCTCGGAAGGAGCCGGCGAGGCCACCGAACGTCTGGGTCGCGTAGGTGGTCCCCAGTCCTGCACTGAGGTGCAACCCCCCGATGTTCGAAGCGCACTGTTGTATCTCCATGGCGGCTGTGACCAGCGCCGCCGGATCTACGGTCAGATCTGCCATCGTCTCCCCCCCGAGAGTGTGCGTAGAAGCTAGCACGATCAGCGCTTACCAGAACTGTGCGCTGTCAACGTAGTGCGTGACGATCGCGAACGCGGAACGCCATCCACAGGGGGCAGAAGATCCGTGTGACGTTGTGCCCGGAAACCGGGCGTTACGTCATACGGATCCGAACGGGGCCCTTCGTGGCTCGTCGCTTGCGCTCCTCGCACCTCAGGGACCAGGGGTGGGTCGCTTGCGCTCCTCGCACCTCAGGGAGCAGGGGTGCTGTCGCTTGCGCTCCTCGCACCTCAGGGACCAAGTGTTATGCGGTTACTTCGGTTTAGGGAGCGGAGGGGGTCCTACGTCGGCGCGCGATAGACCCGACCGTCCCGCACCCACGTCGGTGGGGTGGCATCGGAGGCCAGGAGCCGCTTGACGGTCTTGAAGGTCGCGGTCTCGGGGAGTTCGTCGACGAGCCGCACCCGGTGCGGCCACTGCTTCGGGCCGAGATCCTCCTGCGCGGAGAGGAACTGGCTGAAATCGTCGGCGGTGAGCTCGTCGGCGACCAGGACCGCCTCGATCTCGTCCCCGATCTCGACCGGCACGCCGTGCACGGCGACCTGCCGGATCGCCGGGTGGCGCAGCAGGATTCGCTCGATAGGGCCGGTGCCGATGTTCTCGCCGTCGACGCGCAGCCAGTCGCCTAGACGTCCGGCGAAGTGCAGGTAACCGGCGTCGTCGACCCAGGCGAGGTCGCCGGTGTGGTAGATCCCGCCGCGCATGCGCTCGGCGGTGGCGTCGGGATCGTTGTGGTAGCCGGCGAAAAGGCCGGGCCCCGAGAGGTTCACGATCTCACCGACCACGCCGGCCGGAACGGGCTCGGCGGTGTCGACGTCGACGACCGCGGTCGGTTCGCGCAGTGGGCCCAGGGCATCATCGGGTGTGTCAGGGGTGCGCGTGATGGCCACGCCGCCCTCGGTGGATCCGAAACCGTCGATCACCCGGCACCCGAAGCGTTCGGAGAACCGGAGCCGATCGCGTGCGGACGCCTCGTTGCCGTACATGACCCGCAACGGGCTTGCCGCGTCGTCGGGGCGCGGATCGGTCGCGAGGATGTAGTGCATCGGTTTGCCGACGTAGTTGGCATACGTCACGCCGTACCGGTGGACGTCGTCGACGAACCCCCGCGCGGAGAAGCTGCGCCGCAACGCGATCGACGCCCCGCCCGCCACCGCGACGCACCACCCGGCGATCATCGCGTTGGAATGGAACATCGGCATCGACAGGTACGCGACGTCGTCCGGACCGATACCGAAGCGCTCGGCCAGCATCGGACCGCTGGTCGCGAAGGTCCGGTGCGTACACCGCACGGCCTTCGGGTCGCCGGTCGTCCCCGACGTGAAGATCAGCATCAACAGGTCGTCCGGCGCCGCCTCGGCACAGGGTGCCGGCTCACCCGCGGCCACCGCGGCCGCCCATTCGGGCGAATCGACATCGACAACGCGGGTTCCGCCCAGGTCGAGGCCGTCCAGCAGATGCCGGGTGTCGTCGCCGCACAGCACGATCTGGCATTCGGCACGGGCGATGTCGGCGGCGAGCGCGTCGCCGCGGCGGGTGGTGTTCAGGCCGACCAGCACGAATCCGTGACGTGCCGCCGCGGCGAACAGCGCGCTGAACACCGGCGTGTTGGCCAGCAGCACGCCCACGTGACGCGGACGATCATCCGACAACCGGCCGCCCAACGCCCCGGCCAGCAGCGCCGCGTCGACGAGATGATCGGTCCAGGAACGAAATTCGCTTTCGAACCAGGCCCCGCGGTCGTCGACCTCGATCAGCGGAGCGAGCAGATCGGCGACCGTCGAGGCGCGGGTCGCCGCGACCGGTCGGTTCACGCCGGCGTGGCGGCCAGTTCGGCTCCGATGGCCCGCACCGAGGCGGTCGCGGAGCCGAATGCGAACTCGTTGTGCTTGGCGCGCAGGAAGTAACGATGGACCGGGTGACTGGTGTCGAGGCCGACACCACCGTGCACATGCACGGCCGTGTGCGCCACCCGGTGCCCGGCCTCGGCGGCCCAGAACTTGGCGGTGGCGACCGCATTCTGCAGCTCCGGGGTGTAGCCGGTCGAATGGTCGAGCAACCAGGCCGCCTGCGTCGTCGTGAGTGCCAGCCCCTGGGCATCGATGTACCCGTCGGCAAGACGTTGGGCGACCGCCTGGAACGACCCGATGGCGCGGCCGAATTGTTCGCGCTCGCGGGCGTACTCGGCGGTGAGCTCGAGGCCGCGTTCGACGATGCCGGTCTGTTCGGCGCAGCAGGCCAGGGTCGCACGCGCGATGAGCGTCGCGGCCGTGTCGGCGCCGCCGTCGAGAACGGCGTCGTCGGACACCGGTGTGCCGTCGAATTCGACCTGCGCCGACGGGATCAGCCCGGTGGCGGGGGTCGGGGTGACGACGACGCCCGGGGCATCGGCGGCCACGACCACCGCGACGACACCGTCGGGTCCGGACGCGGTGACCACGAACATGTCCGCGGCCTCGGCGTAGGGGACGTCGACCTTCACGCCGGTCAGGCCGCCGTCGGACGAGAAGGTGGTTGCGGGCGAGCTGAAGTCGGTGGCCAGGTCCTCCTCGACCGCGACCGTGAGCACCGAGTCGCCGGTGGCCCCCGACCCCAGGATCCGCTCCCGGAGTTCCGACGAGCCGTGCGTGGCGATCACCGGAAGGGCGGCGATCGCGTGCGGACCGAACGGTACGCGGGCCAGCACGCGTCCGAGTTCGGTTGCCACGAGCGCATTCTCGACGACCCCGAGGTCGCCGCCGGCATCCCCGGCGGTCTCGGAGGACAACTCGAGGCCCAGGAGTCCGGCGCCGCCGAGTTCGCGCCACAGGTCCGCATCGAGCGCGGCACGAGCGGTCTCCAGTTCGGCGACCCGCTCGGGGGTGCTGATCGACGTCGCGATGTCGCGGGCCAGCCCGCGGACATCGGCGCCGGATTCGGGAAGCGAGAAGTCCATGGTGGGTCTCCAGGTTCAGGGGTGCGGGTGGTGGTTTCGATACGCCGCGTGCTCGCTGCGCTCGCTCGGGGCTACTCAACCAGCGGGTGGGGCGGGTGCTCGCTGCGCTCGCTCGGGGCTACTCAACCAGCGGGGGGGGCGTGCTCGCTGGCTACTCGACCAGCGGGCGGGGCTATCTGCGCTGGTGCGGGAGGCCGAGGGCGAGCATCGCGATGATGTCGCGCTGGATCTCGTTGGTGCCGCCGCCGAACGTGAGGATCAGCGACGTGCGCTGGAACCGCTCCAGGCGACCGTTCAGGTGCGCGCCGGTGCTTCCGGTTCGCAGCGTCGCGGCCGGTCCGACGACCTCCATGAGGAGTCGGTAGGCCTCGGTAGCGAACTCGGTGCCGTAGACCTTCGTCGCGGAGGCGTCGGCCGGGCTCGGCGATCCGCCGGAACTCGCGACCGAGGCGATCTTCCAGTTGATCAGCTTGAGGAACTCGACCTTGGCGTGGACGCGGGCCAGGTTCTGTTGCACCCACGGGGCGTCGATCACCCGATGCCCGTCGCCGGTCTTGGTCTGCTGAGCCCACGCGATCGTCTCGCGCAGGGCGGTCTGGATCGGCGCCGCGCTGCAGAGCGCGACCCGCTCGTGGTTGAGCTGGTTGGTGACCAGCGGCCACCCGCCGCCCTCCTCGCCGACGATCGACGACGTGGGGACCCGGACGTCCTGGTAGTAGGTCGCGCTGGTGTCCACCCCCGACATGGTGTGCACCGGCGTGTAACTGAAGCCCTCGGCGGTGGTGGGCACGATGAGCATCGAGATGCCCTTGTGCTTCTTGCCGCCCGGTTCCAGCGTCGACGGATCGGTGCGGCAGGCCAACCAGATGTAGTCGGCGTAGGCGACCAGACTGGTCCACATCTTCTGGCCGTTGATGACGTAGTCGTCGCCGTCGCGGACCGCGGTGGTCCGCAGTGCGGCGAGGTCGGTGCCGGCACCCGGTTCGGAGTACCCGATCGAGAAGTGCAGTTTGCCCGCCGCGATCCGGGGGAGGAAGTACGCCTTCTGCTCGTCCGACCCGTAGTTCATGATCGTCGGCGCCACCGAGTTGATGGTGAGGAACGGGACGGGTGCACCCGCGATCGCCGCCTCATCGGTGAAGATCAGCTGGTCCATCATCGACCGGTTCTGGCCACCGAACTCGGTGGGCCAACCCAGGGCGAGCCAGTCGTCGGCGCCCATCTGCGCGACGACGTCGCGGTACGCGTCGCCCTCGCCGAGTTCACCGTCGCCGCCGGACAGGGCGGCACGACGTTCCTCGGTCATGAGGCCGGAGAAGTAGTCGCGGAGTTCCCTTCGGAGCTCGGCTTGTTGGTCGGTATAGGCGATGCGCATCGACACTCCAAGGGGTGGATCGGCTAGCGTCCGGTCCCGGCTTATGGTCAAGTTGACAGACGAAGTGCTCGTGCACTTCTGAAACACGTTCTAACCTGTTCTCACAGCCCAGTCAACAGGTGACCCATCGACGAGGAGACGGTTCCGATGCGTATCAAGGCAGATTTCGACCTCTGCGAGTCCAACGCCATCTGCGTGGGGATGGCTCCGGACTTCTTCGATCTGGATGACAACGACTACCTGGTGATTCTCCAAGAAGACATCCCCGCGGACCGTGTCGAGGAACTGCGTCAGGTCGCCGCCAACTGTCCGAAGTCGGCGCTGGCCGTCGTCGAGGACTGACCCGAGCGAAAACGCCGATCTGTTCCATCCATCCGTGAATCATGCTAGAACAGGTTCTAGTTTTAGCTCAGGAGGATATCGGGTGGGTTACTCGTTGGACGGTCGCGTCGCGGTCGTCACCGGTGCAGGTGCTGGTCTCGGTCGCGCGGAGGCCATCGGATTGGCCGCCGAGGGGGCCACGGTCGTCGTGAACGACCTCCCCGCGGCGCTCGATCAGAGCGACGTGATCGACACGATCACCGCCGCCGGCGGCCGCGCGGTCGCGGTGCCCGGCGACATCGGCGACTCGGCCACCGCCGCCGCCATCATGACGACGGCGACCGACCAGCTCGGCTCGCTCGACATCGTCCTGAACAACGCCGGCGTGGTGCGCGACAAGATGCTGTTCAACATGACCGACGACGAGTGGGACCTGGTGATCCGCGTACACCTGCGCGGACACTTCCTGCTCACCCGCAATGCGGCGGCCCACTGGCGCGCGGCCTCCAAGGAGGCGGGCGGCCCGGTATACGGCCGGATCATCAACACCGCCTCGGAGGCCGGGCTGCTGGGTCCCGAAGGGCAGGCCAACTACGGCGCCGCCAAGGCCGGCATCACCGCACTCACGCTGTCGGCCTCGCGTGCCCTCAAGCGATACGGCGTGCGCGCCAACGCCATCTGCCCGCGGGCGCGGACCGCGATGACCGCCGCCGTCTTCGGCGATGCACCCACCGACGGAGTGGACCCTCTCGATCCCGAGCACGTCGTGCGGCTGGTCACCTACCTCGCCGGCCCCGACTCCGACGCCGTCACCGGCCAGGTGTTCGTCGTCTACGGCCCCAAGGTCACGCTGATGGCCGCGCCGACCGTCGACGAGGTCTTCGTCGCCGAGGGTGATGCGTGGTCCGCCGAGGACCTCGCGAAGACCCTGACGGGACACTTCGCCGACCGCGATCCGGGACGCACATTCTCGGCAAGCGCTCTGGTCAACTGACCAATTCAGCTCGATTGTGCGTGATAGGTTTCGCGATGGTGCGAGGGTGAAGGGGGTTGGGCGATGCTGAGCAAACTGGCCACACCCCTCAGTGGGATCGGTGATTTCGTGGCGCTCGGCGTCGAGTCGGCGCGCGAGCTGTTCCACCGTCCGTTCCAGTGGCGGGAGACCGTCGAACAGTCCTGGGCGATCGCCCGCGTGTCGATGGTGCCCACCCTCCTGGTCGCCATCCCGTTCACGGTTCTCGTCAGCTTCACCTTGAACATCCTGTTGCGCGAGATCGGCGCGCAGGACCTGTCGGGCGCGGGTGCCGCTCTCGGCACCGTCACCCAGATCGGCCCGATCGTCACCGTGCTGATCGTCGCCGGTGCCGGCGCCACCGCGATCTGCGCCGACCTCGGCGCCCGGACCATCCGCGAAGAGATCGACGCGATGAAGGTCCTCGGCATCAACCCGATCCATCGTCTGGTCGTGCCGCGGATCGTGGCCTCCACCGGGGTGGCGCTGCTGCTGAACAGCCTCGTCTGCACGATCGGCATCGGCGGCGGATTCATCTTCTCCGTGTACCTGCAGGACGTGAATCCCGGTGCGTTCGTGGCCAACCTGACCCTCCTCACCGGATTCGGCGAGTTGATGATCTCGATGGTCAAGGCAGCGCTGTTCGGGCTCTTCGCCGGAATGGTGGGCTGTTATCAGGGGCTCAACGTCAAGGGCGGTGCGAAGGGCGTCGGCGATGCCGTGAACGAGACCGTCGTGTACTCGTTCATGGCGCTGTTCGTCGTCAACGTCGTGGTCACCGCGGTCGGTCTCAAGGCAACGGCGGGCTGAGCGATGGTACTTCCGTTCACCACCCGGTTCCGGACCGCGCGGGTCGCGGTCAAGCGCGCCGGCGAGGACTGGGATCAGATCGGCGATCAGGCGCTGTTCTACTGGGACAGCGTCGTGTCGATCCCGCGCGCGATCAAGCACTACAAGAAGGAGACCCTGCGGCTCATCGCCGAGATCTCCATGGGCACCGGCGCGTTGGCGATGATCGGCGGCACCGTCGTGGTCGTCGGGTTCCTGACCCTGTTCACCGGCGGGACGATCGCGGTCCAGGGGTACAGCTCGCTGGCCAACATCGGCGTCGAGGCGCTGACGGGCTTCTTCTCGGCGTTCATCAACGTGCGCATCGCCGTCCCCGTGATCTCCGGCATCGCGCTCGCCGCGACCATCGGCGCGGGCGCCACCGCGCAGCTCGGCGCCATGCGGGTCTCGGAGGAGATCGACGCCCTGGAGACGATGGCGATCTCGTCCATCCCTTATCTGGTGTCCACGCGCATCATCGCGGGCCTCATCGCGATCATCCCCCTGTACGCGCTGGCTTCGCTGGCGTCGTTCCTCGCGAGCCGGTCGGCGACGGTGTTCCTGTACGGACAGTCGCCCGGCGTCTACGACCACTACTTCGACACCTTCCTCATACCGTCGGACATCCTGTGGTCGTTCGTGCAGGCGATCTGCATGGCGGTGGCCGTCATGCTCATCCACACCTACTACGGCTACAACGCCTCGGGCGGGCCGGTCGGCGTCGGCGTCGCGGTCGGGAACGCGGTCCGCGCGTCCCTCGTTGTTGTGGTCGTGATCACACTGCTGACCTCCCTCGCCATCTATGGCGCCGACGGCAAGTTCAACCTGGCGGGCTGACAGATGAGCAGGAGACAAGAACGTTCACGGGCCACCCGCCGGACGGCGGCGGTGGTCATGGTCGCGGTGCTGCTCGCCCTGATCATCGGGGCGAGCGCGTCGTTCCTCGGTGCCTTCAAGGGCACCCAGCAGGTGACCCTCGTGGCCCCCCGCGCGGGACTGGTGATGAACCCCGACGCCAAGGTCAAACTGCGCGGCGTGGAGGTGGGGCGCGTCGCGGAGATCACCGAGCGCGGCGGTGACGCGATCCTGACCCTCGACATCGCCGACGCCGACATGGCGAAGATTCCCGCCAACGTCGCCGCCGACATCAAGTCGAACACCATCTTCGGTGCGAAGGCGGTGAACTTCGTGGTGCCGGGCGAGCCGGAGGGCACGCTGACCGCGGGTGCGGAGATCCCCGCCGACCGGGTGGTCGTCGAGCTCAACACCGTGTACCAGCAACTCGTCTCGGTGCTCGCCCAGCTGCAGCCGGAGAAACTCAACGCGACGCTCGGTGCGATCAACACCGCATTGCAGGGGCAGGGCGAGGAGATCGGCGTCGCCCTCGAACAGCTGACCGCGCTGCTCGGCAAGACCAACCCGCATCTGCCGGCCCTCAACCGGCTGTTCCGGGAAGGCGCGACCGTCACCAACGTCTACGCCGACTCGATGCCCGATCTCCTGCGCACGGTCGACAACTTCACCGTCGTCGGGAACACGTTGGTGGACAACACATCAAACCTCGACGCGCTGCTCATCAATGCAACCGGGATGGCCAACACCATCGACGGGGTCATCGCGCCGTCGAAGAAGACGCTCATCGGGGCGCTCTCGGACCTCGATCCCATTGCCGCCCTGCTCGGTTACAACGCGCCCGGGATCAAGTGCTTCCTCACCGCCGGCGCGATCGCCTCGGAGGTCGCCGCCCCGTTCCTCGGTGAACGCAACGGCATGCTGATGCTCGACGCCGGTCTGCTGCCGGGCAAGGACCCCTACGCCTACCCCTACGACCTGCCGCGCGTCGGGGTCGAGGGACCGCCGACGTGCCAGGGCGGGCTCAGCGATCCCGCCACGACGGTGCCCGCCCCGTTCTACGTCGGCGACAACGCGCCGCAGCCCTATCAGCCCAGGACCAAGCCGAAAGCGAACTCGCAGAAGCTGTTCCAGATCCTGTTCGGAGAGCCGCCCCGTGGATAACCGCGCTCGCGCGTTCCGCGCGACCCTGATCAAGCTGGGCGCCTTCACGGTGGTGATGATCCTGGTGTTCGTGGCACTGGTCGTCGTCTTCAGCCGCTATCGCTCCGGCGCGTCCAACGAGTACAGCGCCGTCTTCACCAGCGCGTCGGCGATGAAGTCCGGCAGCAAGGTCAAGATCGCCGGCGTCGAGGTCGGTTCCGTCGGCGGCGTCGAACTGAACCGCGCCAACGAGGCCGTGATCACCTTCAGTGTCGACCAGCAGTACCCGCTCCCGGAATCGGTCCGCGCACTCATCCGGTACGAGAACCTCACCGGCGACCGGTATCTCGAGCTGCAGCAGGGGACCGGCAACACCTCGACCTTCCTCGCCGACGGTGCGCAGATCCCGGTCGGCAACACGGAGCCCGCTCTCGATCTCGACAAGCTCGTCGGCGGCTTCAAGCCGCTGTTCCGGACCCTCGACGCCGACGACGCCAACGCCCTGACCAGTTCGCTCATCGCCGTCTTCCAGGGCCAGGGCGGCGCCCTGAACACGTTGCTGGGCAACACCGCGTCGTTCACCGACTCCCTCGCCGACCGCGACCAGTTGATCGGCGACGTGATCGACAACCTCAACACGACCCTCGCCACACTCGACGGCGATCGCGAAGGCCTCGACACCAGCGTCGACCTCCTGCAGCAGCTGGTCACCGGACTGGCGGAGCAGAAGAGCACCGTCGGCAACGCGCTGACGCAGACCTCGCGGGTGACCAACGGCCTCGCGGACCTCCTGGGGACCACACGGCCGACCCTGCAGTCGATGGTGACCAACACCGGCCGCGTCTCCGAGGAGCTGCTCGCCGCGGAGCCCTTCATCCGCAACCTGATCTCCCGACTCCCCGAGGACTACAAGACGCTGTCGAACCTGGGTTCCTACGGTGCCTGGCTGCAGATCTACTTCTGCCGCATCCGGTTGATGCTCCCGGCGCCCGGTGGCCAGACCATCCTGTACACGTCGAACAACGTGATGGGCAACTCCACGACGGCCGGTGGAAGGTGTGACGGCTCATGAGTCTTCCCTTCGGCGGCATGTTCTCGAGCCGCAGATCCGAGTCCGACGAGGCCGACGTCGCCCGTGAGGAGAAGCGCGGGCAACGCAGCCGTGCCCAGGTCGGCGTCATCGGCATCGTGGTCATCGGCCTGGTGGTCATCACCGCCATGCAGATGGACAAGTTGCCCTACATCTCGCCGATCAGCACCTACAGCGCCTACTTCGACGATGCGGGCGGGCTGACCAAGGGCGACATCGTGTCGGTCTCCGGCGTCCAGGTGGGCACCGTCGAGTCGATCGAACTGGCCGGCACCGACGACGGGACCAAGGTCAAGGTCGGATTCCGGATGGACGACACCGTCGAGATGGGTGCGGACTCTCAGGCCGCGATCCGGACCGAGACCGTGCTCGGCCGACGCAATCTCACCGTCATCCCGCACGGTGGCGATCGGATCAAGCCCGGAGGCTCGATCCCGGTCGGCAACACGATCTCGCCCTACTCGCTGCAGGATGCGCTCGAAGGTGCGACCGACACCGTGGCCGAGACCGACACCGACCAACTCAACGAGGCGCTGAACACCCTGACCATCACCTTCTCCGAGACCCCCGATCAGGTCCAGGGCGCGGTCGACGGGGTGGCCCGGCTGTCGAAAGCAGTTGCCGACCGCGACAACGAGTTACGGGCACTGCTGGCCAAGGCCAACCAGGTCAGCAGGATCGTCGGCGACCGCAACGAGCAGATCAACCGGCTCCTGATCGACGCCAACGCGCTCGTCGGCGAGATCGAGATGCGTCGCTACGCGCTGAACCAGCTGATCAAGGGAATCGGTGACGTCACCGCCCAGCTGCGCGGCTTCATCGCCGAGAACAACGCCCAGCTGACGCCGGTCCTGCAGAAGTTCGACCGTGTCGCAACGATCCTCACCGATCAGGAGAAGGAACTGAAGGAGACGATCGACCGGCTCGGGCCGTTCGCCAACACCCTCGGCGAGGCCGTGGCGTCGGGTCCGAACTTCGACTCGCTGGTCGGGCTCAACACCTTCGGCGACTACACCGCGGTCTTCCTCAATGCCCTGCGCGGCCGGTATCCGCAGCTCTGGCAGTCGTTGATGTACACCAGCTTCCCGCTGTTCCCGGACGCGTGGAAGCCCGGTCCGCCGGTCGGCAGCGATCCGCCCCGCGGTCCGCTGCCCTCGCCGACCTATCCATCGCCCGCACCGACCACGAGGGGGAGGTGACATGACCGTCGGACGTCTCTCGATCGGACGCAAGGTGCTGTTCGGTGTGCTCGCCGTGGTCCTGGCCATCGCGCTGATCCTCGTGGGCTGGAAGGTGTTCACCAAGTCGACGACGAACACCTTCACCGCCTACTTCGCCGGTGTCGCCAGCCTGTACAAAGGTGACCCGGTCCGGGTGCTCGGTGTGAACGTCGGCAGTGTCTCCGCGATCACGCCGCGCGAGAACGACGTGAAAGTCGAACTGCGCGTGGACAAGAGCGTCGACATCCCGCAGGACGCGAAGGCCGTCATCGTCGCCCAGAGCCTGGTGTCGGGCCGGTTCGTGCAGTTGACGCCGGTCTACTCGGGCGGTCCGAAGATGTCCGACGGTGCCGACATCCCGATGGACCGCACCGCGGTGCCGATGGAGTGGGACGACATCAAGGCCCAGCTCACCCGGCTCACCGAGGCCATCGGACCGGAGGGGGCCGACCCGGGCTCGGCGGCCAAGGCGGTCAACGTCTTCGACGAGAACCTCGAGGGCAACGGGGAGGCGATCAACTCCTCGATCCGCGAGGTGTCCGACGTCATCGGCACCCTGGCGGCCGGCAGCGGAGACCTGTTCGCCACCATCCAGAGCCTGCAGAAGCTCACCGACGCACTGTCGGGCAGTCACGAGCAGCTCGTGCAGTTCAACGGCCGGATCGCTTCGGTGAGTTCGGTTCTCGCGGACAACACGACCGAGCTCGACGAGGCGCTGAAGGGTCTCGACGCAGCGATGACCGATGTGCAGCTCTTCATCGACACCAACAAGACGGCGCTGGCGTCGTCGGTGGAACGCCTGGCCGCGAGCACGAAGATCGTGGCGGACAAGGACGAACAGGTTCGCGGCGTGCTGCATTCGGCACCCAATCAGCTCGCGAACTTCTACAACATCTACAACCCGCTGTCGGGTTCGCTGTCGGGCGTGTTCGGCCTGGGCAACGGCACGAACCTGATCACGCTGCTGTGCGGTTCGATGGAATCGACCAAACGGCCCGGTACCACGATGGCCGACGTGGACAAGTGCGTGGAGATCCTCGCGCCCGTCCTGTCGTCGATCTCGATGAACTACCCTCCGTTCCTGACGAATCCGGTGCAGGGTCGCAACGCTCTGCCGAGTCAGCTCGAGTATCAGAACGCCAGCGTTCGCGCACGGGCGAACGCCGGTGTCACCCGGTTGGACAACGAGACCCGGCGGGACAACCGGGGCAGTCCGCTCGAGGATCTGCTGGTGCCGTTCGGGGGTGAGCGATGAGATCGGCACGACCCCGTGGTTCGCTCATCGCGGGCGCGGCGAGCCTCGCGCTCGTCCTCGCCGGATGTTCCTTCGACGGCCCCAATTCACTCCCGGTCCCGGGGGCCGAAGGTACCGGCGGTGGTTCCTACGAGATCACCGCGGTCATCCCGTCGGCGGCCGGACTGGTCAACAACGCGCCGGTGCTCATCGACGACGCGACGGTCGGCAGCATCGGCGACATCGAGGTCCAGGACTGGAACGCGCTCGTCACGATGCGGCTCAACGACGGCGTGATCGTCCCGCGCGGTTCGCATGTCATGGTCGGGCTGACCAGTGTGCTGGGTTCGACGCACCTCGAGATCGTGCAACCGGCCGAGCCCGAGGGCGGCCGGCTCGAACCCGGTGACCAGATCCCCCTGACCAAGTGTCCCGAGCAGTCCAACATCGTGACCGACCCGTCGGTGCCCGCGGTACCCGACATCAATGCGGCACAACAGGTGTCGGCATGTACCTACCCCAGTACCGAGCAGGTGCTGAGTTCGCTGTCGGTGGTGCTCAACGGCGGTGGGCTGTCGCAGATCGGCGACATCGTGCACGAGATGAGCGATGTCTTCGGGGGACGCGAGGAGCAGATCAAGGAACTCATCCCGCGGTTGAACACCCTCGTCGCCGATCTGGATGCACAGAAGGGCAACATCATCCGCGCGACCGAGGGACTCGACCGGTTGTCGCGCACCATGAACGAGCAGAAGGGCACCATCGAGCGGGCGCTCGCCGACGCTCCGCAGATCCTGCAGCTGCTCGTCGACCAGCGTCAGCAGTTCCTCGACACGCTCGGTTCGGTCACGACGCTGTCGAAGACCGCCAACGACATCCTCGACGCCAACTCCGAGGACATCGTCACGATCGTGGAGGGGATCGAGCCGGCCCTCGATCAGCTCCAGGCCGCGGGACCCGCGATGACGCAGTCGCTGAACATCCTGCTGACCTTCCCGTTCTACGAACCGACGATCCGGCGGATCGTCAAGGGTGACTACGTGAACTCGGACCTCACACTCGACCTGACCCTCGAACGCCTGAGCAAGACGATGTTCGCGAGCCTCGGCGTCACCGGTCCCGAGGGAGTCTTCGGCCGGCCCGCCGGCGCGGCCGCAAGGGGACTCGACCCGTTCGTCGCCCCGCTGCAGCCGGGCGGTGAGCGCCTGCCGGACTCCGCCGAACCGGTTCCGGCGAACATGGTCCCGAAGGCCCCGGTGGTCACCCCGGTGCCGGCCACGGAAGGTGGTCGCTGATGAAGATCACGCGGTTCGTGCGTATGCAGCTGATGATCTTCGCGATCGTGACCGTGGTCGCGATGGTGGTCATGGCCCTGTTCTACATCCGCATCCCGTCGATGTTCGGGGTCGGCAGTTACCGTGTGCAGCTGCTGCTTCCGACCAGCGGTGGTCTGTACCAGAACGCCAATGTCAGCTATCGCGGCGTCTACGTCGGCAAGGTCGACTCGGTGCAGCTCACCGACACCGGTGTCGAGGCGCAACTGACGATCGAGAACGGGGCGGAGATCCCGGCGTCGGCGACGGCGTCGGTGCGGAGTGTGTCCGCGATCGGTGAGCAGTTCGTCGAGTTCACCCCCGATCCCGAGGCCGGCGAGTCCGACGGGTACCTGCAGGACGGCGCCACGGTGTCCACCGATCAGGTCCCCGTGGAGATCTCGGCGATGCTCGACCAGGCCGACCGGCTGCTGGCCGAGATCGGCGACACCAAGTTGCGTTCGCTGATGGACGAGGCCTTCGTCGCGTTCAACGGCACCGGGGAAGCCCTTCAGCGACTGCTGGACTCGATGGTCTTGTTCGTCGACGAGGCGAACAAGAACACCGACGTCACGATCCAGCTCGTCGAGCAGGGCGCCCCGCTGCTGGCCACCCAGTCGCGGACGGCTGACGACATCCGTTCCTGGACACGGGACGTCACCGCCTTCACCGATCAGCTGCGCGCGAACCGGCCGGAGATCGGCGACATCCTGCGCAAGGGTCCGTCGACCGCATCGAAGAGCCAGGAGCTGTTCGAGTCCCTCGGCGCGTCGTACCCGCTGCTGGTGTCGAACCTGGGGACCATCGCCAAGACCCAGGTGGTGTACCTGCCGAACTGGAAGCAGGTGCTGGTTCTATATCCGCGACTGGTCAATTCACTGATCACGGCGCTGAACACCGGTACCACCAGATTCGGTCCGAACGTGAACTTCTCGCTCGCGTTCCAGGATCGGCCGCCGTGCAACATCGGCTTCCTGCCCAAAGAGGACTGGCGCTGGCCGTCGGAGCAGACCGCTCGTGAGCTGCCGCCGGGCATGCTGTGCCGGGTGCCGCAGAACTCCAACATCGCGGTCCGCGGTGCGCGCAATTATCCGTGCGCGGAGTTCCCGGGACGCCGAGCCCCCACGCCGGCGGAGTGCGCGACCGGTTACGTGCCGAAGCCGGGTTCGGTCGACCCGTTCCAGAGCGGGTTGCCCTTCGGCTTGAAATGGCAGCCGGCGTCCTCCGGTACGGTGACACCGGGCACACCGAAGGATTTCGACGCGGAGCCTGCGGTGTATGCCACGACCTACGACCCGGATTCGGGCAACTTCATCGGACCCGACGGCAAGACCTACAACGCCGGGGCCGGTAGCGATGAGCAGGAACAGAGCAGTACATGGCAGACGATGATCAGCGGGACGGTCACCCCGTGACGCCCGACGGTCCCGGCACGACGTCTCCGAGTCGCAGCGGGGCGGATCGTGCGGCTTCGGGCGATCGCCGGAACACGAAGCGGCCCGTGCGGTCGGCGCCGATCCGGCGTGGACGTCCGGCCGGGAAGAAGTCGTCGACGCCGGCGGTTTCGGTGCCGCCGGTCGACGAGCCCGGCACCGCGGCGGAAGACGTCGACAGCGCCTCACCGACATCCGCGGAGCCGACGCCCGCGCCACCGACGACGCCCGCGGAAGCGACGCAGGACGCGACGTCGACGGCGTCCCCGGCGGCTGACACCGCGCCGGAGCCCGAGTCCGTCGGGGCGGCGATCGCGCCCGACCCGTCCGAGGTCGAGAAGACCGTCAGCTACCGTGAGCGCCGGCGTGCCCGGACGGCCGCGGCGTCGGCGTCCACGGGCACGCCGAAACGCAAGCGCGGCATCAGGTATCGCGGGTCGGGGCGTCGCTCGCCGCGCGCCGTCGTGGGCGTTGTCGTGGCACTGGTGGTCATCGTCGTGTGCGCCATCGCATCGGTGGTGTTCGCGCTCGGCATCGCGCGCCAGGACCGGACCGACGACCTGCGGGCCGAGTATTCCGCGTTCGCTTCGCAGGTTCTCGTGAATCTGACCAGCATGAATCCCGACACCGTCGACCAGACGCTGACGTCGGTCCAGGAGGACACGAGCGGCAAGGTCAAGCAAGAGGTGGAGAACAACATCCAGCAGGTGGCGGCCCTTGTCCGGGACGGCAAGCTCGAGACCCGCTCGCTTATCCTCTCGTCCGCGGTGACCAAGGCCGAACCCGACGAAGGCTCGGTCATCATGGTGTTCGGCTGGCATCAGCGATCGCTCGACGGCGAGGTGCCGTCACAGGAGAAGGTGTTCCGCTGGCGGGTGGACATGACGCGGATCAACGGCGACCTCAAGATGACCGACTTCGAGTGGGTGGCGTGATGGCGGCCCGCTCCGAGTCCGCGCCCCGATCCGAGTCCGCGCGGAAGTCGACCGGGTCTCGATTCGCCCTGCGCAAGGGGCGCCTGGGTCTGATCGCACTCGGCGTGGTGCTGGTCGCCGCGATCGCCGTGACCGCATTTCTCGGTTTTCGCTTCACCCAGGGCCGCGCGGTCGAGGACGCCCGCGCATCGTCGCTGGCGGCGGCCCGGGACTATGCGACGACGATGTTCGGGTACAACGCCGAGAATGTCACCGAGCACATCGACCAGTCGATGAGTGTGCTCACCGGGCCGGCGAAGCCGGAGTACACGAAGCTGATCACCGACAACAACCTCGCCGCCGAGGTCCGCAAGCAGTCGGTGGTGTCCGAGGTGACGATCCAGGACGCGGGTGTGGTGACCAACACCGCGGACACCTCGCAGGTCCTGATCTTCATGAACCAGTCGGTGACCCGCGGCAACAAGGAACTCGTGAGCATCAACCCGTCGCGGCTGACCTTCGACATGAAACGCGAGGGCGACCGCTGGATGATCAACTCGATCGAGGTGATCACCGACGACACGTTCCGATCGAAGATCGAGGTCGTCGAGTCATTGCCGCCCGACGCGAAGCCGCTGCCCGGCCCGAGCTCGGCACCCGCCGGTGCGCCGTCCCCGGCTCCCGGCCCGTCCGTGGCGCCGGTGCCGACTCCCTGACCGCCTTAATCCGTTGCGGCCCGCCCGAATCGGGCGTACGTTCGCGGGTACACAAGGAAGGAGGTGGTCTGATAGTGATTTCTCGTCGGACATGTGAGGTGACCATCCGTTAGCAGTTGACCGTGTGGCATTCGTGTCGCACCGAGGCGGGATTCCCGCCGGTCGGCGCAAGCGAATACCAGGTGGTCACCCGGCCCCCGCATCCCGACCCGGTCCGGTCGGCGCAGGCCCTTCGAGGGCGGTGCGGGGGCCGTTCCATGTCTGCTGGCGGGTTGCTGCAAGAATACCCCTACAGGGTAGAAGTATCCCTGGCGCAATACCATACCGGGGTATAGTCTCGACGCATGGACACGCGCCACGACCATCTACACACGACGGGGAACACGGCTGACCACGCGCACCGCCCCCGGGCCACTGCAGGACACGACAACCACGGTGGCCACACCGGCCACACCGGCCACGGCGGACATGACAGCCATGCGGGCCACGGCGACCACGTCGCGCAGTTCCGGCGACTGTTCTGGATCATGCTCGTGTTGGCGGTCCCGACAGTGGCCTTCAACGACATGTTCGCCGACATACTCGGCTACGGTCTGCCCGACGCGGAGTGGGTCCGGTGGGTGTCACCGCTGCTCGGCACACTTCTCTACGTGTGGGGCGGGCGCCCGTTCCTTGTCGGCGCGGCCGCCGAGCTCCGAGCTCGTCGCCCGGGGATGATGCTTCTGATCTCCCTCGCGCTCACCGTCGCCTTCGTTGCGTCCTGGGGTTCGACGCTGCACCTGTTCGACCACCACCTGAACTTCTGGTGGGAGCTGGCACTGCTCGTCGTGATCATGCTGCTCGGTCATTGGATCGAGATGCGCTCGCTGGCCCGGACGACATCGGCTCTCGACTCACTCGCCGCGCTCCTCCCGGACGAGGCCGAGATGGTCGTGGGCAGCGACATCATCTCGGTATCTCCCGACGAACTGGTCGTCGGCGACGTGGTCGTCGTCCGGCCCGGCGGGTCCGTGCCCGCCGACGGCGCTATCGTCGACGGTTCGGCGAGCATGGACGAGTCGATGGTCACCGGGGAGTCGGCACCCGTTCGGCGGGAGGTCGGTGACGTCGTGGTCGCCGGCACCGTCGCGACCGATTCCGGACTGCGGGTCCGCGTGACCGCGACCGGCGACGACACCGCGCTGGCCGGGATCGGACGCCTCGTCGCCGATGCGCAGGCATCGTCGTCACGGGCCCAGCGGCTCGCCGATACCGCGGCCGGGTGGCTGTTCTGGTTCGCACTCGGCGCCGCGGTGCTCACCGCGATCGCCTGGACCGCGGTCGGATCGCCAGACGAGGCTGTCGTGCGCGTGATCACGGTGCTGGTCATCGCTTGCCCCCACGCGTTGGGGCTCGCGATCCCGCTCGTCGTCTCCATCGCGACAGAGCGAGCCGCGCGTGCCGGGGTCCTGATCAAGGACAGGCTCGCCCTCGAGTCGATGCGCAACGTCGACGCCGTGCTCTTCGACAAGACCGGCACCCTGACGAAGGGAGAACCGACCGTCCTCGAGCTCGAACCGGCTCCCGGGCAGGACCGGCGTCGAGTGCTGACCCTCGCGGCCGCCGCGGAGACGGGCAGTGAGCATCCGCTGGCCTCGGCGATCGTGCGGGCCGCTCGAGATGAGGGAATCGATCTGCCCGTCGCACAGGACTTCTCATCGTCGCCTGCGGTGGGGGTGTCCGCGTCCGTCGACGGTCAGGGGGTTCGGGTGGGTGGACCCAACCTGCTCGCCGAGCACGGCCTCGACGAACTGCCCGTCGCGTCGTCGTGGCGGGAGCGGGGGGCGATCATCCTGCACGTGCTCATCGACGATCGTGTCGTGGGGGCGTTCCGGCTCGCCGACGAGGTCCGTCCGGAGTCGCGTGTGGCCGTGGACGAACTCCACGCTCGCGACGTGCAGGTCGTGATGATCACCGGCGACGCGCAGGCGGTGGCCGACGATGTCGCCGGCCGGTTGGGCATCGACCGGGTGTACGCCGGGGTCCGGCCCGAGGACAAGGCCGCCATCGTCGCGGACCTGCAGCACGAAGGTCGTCGTGTCGCGATGGTCGGCGACGGCGTCAACGACGCCCCCGCACTCGCGCAGGCCGACGTCGGGATCGCGATCGGTGCCGGCACCGACGTGGCCATCGGCTCGGCCGGCGTCATCCTCGCCTCCTCTGATCCGCGGTCGGTCCTGTCGGTCATCGAGCTGTCGCGTGCCGGCTACCGGAAGATGGCGCAGAACCTCTGGTGGGCAGCGGGTTACAACCTCATCTCGGTGCCGTTGGCGGCCGGGATCCTGGCGCCGATCGGGTTCGTCCTGCCCATGAGTGTCGGCGCGATCCTGATGTCCGCCTCGACGGTGGTCGTGGCGTTGAACGCACAGCTGCTGCGTCGACTCGATCTGCGTCCCGGTTCCATCCGAAACCGACCCGGGCGCAGGTAGGGCAGCGCTACAAGATTCGCGTAGCGCAGTACTCGCGAAACCGCGGCGTGAAACCGCTGGACTGGGAGCACAGCACAGTCCACGGCGCCCACCGCGGCGTCGAGAGGGAGAAGAAGAGATGGTGACCATGCATGTCGCCGCGGCGGTCGGGACACAGGATCGCGATCGCATCGAATCCGTGGTGGGCGAGAACTACTGGACCCCGGGCGACCCGGACTTCGGGACGGCGTCGGCACCCCGATTCGCGTTCGCCGACCCGCACGCCGCCGGCCTGTTCCACGCCGAGGACCTGTCGCGGGAGGCCGGTGACCGCATCGCCGTCCACAACCGCGGCGTTCACGACGTGGCTGCCGTGGTCCTGCTCGCGGATGGACGGTCGTATGTCGAACTCTTGACTCCCGGTTCGGAAATCGCTCTGCCGGAGATGGATTCGCTCACCTACCTCGAGGCCCCCCGCACCGCGGACGGCCGGCCGGTTCTGTACGGCGCGGTGTGGGTGCGCGACGGGCGGGTGATGCCGGTGACGGTTCCGATCCCCACCCGCCGCGAGTTCCTCGACCAGCGATATCTCACCCCGTGGAGCGCGGAGTGGAACGGCGGTGTCTCCGGTCGGCACATGCTCGATGCCGCGGCGGCCGGTGTCTCGTACCAGTACCGGACGGGCGGTTCGACGTTCGTCGTACGCAACTCGGGCAGCGACTGGATCGGGGTGGTCCACCGGTCCGGCACGGAGTTCACGTTCGTCGAATGCCCACCGGGTGAGCGTGCCGTCTTCGAACTCTCCCCGCAGTCCGCCCGCGCCGAGGTGTTCTCGGTCGTCGGTCGCCGGGGTGGCGGCACGGCCGGGCACGCACCGTACATGTCGAGGTCGGGAACCGTGCATCCCGGTTGGGCGGGTCGGCCGGGGGAGGTCACCGCCTACGGTTCGGTCGTCGTCATGCTCGGCGCGCCGGTGTACAGCGCGCTGCCGAAACGCAATCTGTACCTTGCGTTCTCGGATCGGCGGCCCTTCGAGGCTCGCTTCGCTCGCACCTCAGGGAGCAGAGGGCCGAGCCGCCGGGAGCGCAGCGAGCGGGGCGAATGTGCGAGCCGCCGGGAGCGCAGCGAGCGGGGCGAATGTGCGAGCCGCCGGGAGCGCAGCGAGCGGGGCGAGTGTGCGAGCCGTCGGGAACAGGGCGCGCGTCACTGCCGCGGGCTCGGTCGATGAGGTGGATCAGCCGACGTGGCGGCGCAGCTTGGCGGAGAGCCGTGGGGTGAGGTCCCCGTCGGCGTCGACGCGCTCCTCGACGTAGGCGAGGTCGCCGTCGGCGACGAGCCCGTACAGGCGTTTGGCGCCGCCGGTGCGTTGACCGGACTCGGCCTTGATGACGACGTCGGTGGCGAGTTCCCAGGTGGTCTGGTTCAGGGGAGCGCCGTAGAAGAGTTCGATCGAGCCCTCGGCGTGAGCGAGGAGCAACTCGATGGTGTCGTCCTCACCGATCCGCCAGAACCCGGACTCGCGGAGGTCGGGCCGCTGATAGGCCGCGTCGTCGTCGATCACCCATGAGCGGGACTCCCAGGTGAGGAAGTTCTGGCCATCGTGGGACACGACGATCTGCTGGGCGAAGTGATAGTCGGTGTCCGTCCCGGGATCGTGGCCTTCGCCCTCGCCGCGCCATACGCCGACGAGCGGGAGGAGTGCGAGGAGGCCCGGGTGGAGGTCGGCGCCGAGGCGGAGGTTGGCGGTGTCGGCAGGGAGCGGCAGGTCGTCCCATGTGGGGACGTTGCGCTCACGGCTGCCGGACTCCAGAGCCCGTGCCTCGGCCTGACTGATCGCCTCGTCGCCCGACCGGCGGGCTTCGGCGGCGAACCCGTCACCGGATGACTCCGCGCCGGCGGGACCGTCCGCGGCCGGATCTCCGGGTGAGGACGTCACGACTCGTCGGTCACCAGACGGTACAGGGTGTAGACACCGAACCAGGTGATCAGCACGGCGGCCAGGATCAGCAGGATTTCGAAGAAGAGGACCACGAGGGAAATTCTAACCCCGGCGTGGTCAGGGCGCCGTCGAGGGGTGGACCCTTCGTGACGGTCGCAGGCTCCCTCCTCAGGGGGCGGTGACGGTCGCAGGCTCCCTCCTCAGGGGGCGGTGACGGTCGTAGGCTCCCTCCTCAGGGGGCGGTGACGGTCGCAGGCTCCCTCCTCGGGGGGCGGTGAGAACGAGACAGCCCGGTCACCGCGGGTGCGGTGACCGGGCTGCCGGGTCGAGCGTGGCGTCACTTCGAGACGGTGATGTCCTTCTCGTGGATGCCGGGGCCCTCGGGGCTGATCGTCACGTCGCCGTTGCCCACCGCGGACAGGGCGCGCAGCGTCCAGGTGCCGGGGGCGGCGAAGAAACGGAAGTCGCCGGTGGGCGATGCCACGACCTCGGCGGTGAACTCACCGGTCGAGTCGAGCAGACGCACGAAGGCGCCGGCGACGGGCGAACCCGAGCCGTCGGTGACCTGTCCGGTCAGGACGGTCTCCTTCTCCACATCGACGCCTGCGGGCAGCTTCTGTCCCTGCTTGGGTGCAGCACACATATCTCTTACTTTCCTTCTCCGAGTTCGATCGGGACGCCGATCAGCGAGCCGTACTCGGTCCAGCTGCCGTCGTAGTTCTTGACGTTCTGCTGGCCGAGCAGTTCCTTCAGCACGAACCAGGTGTGGCTCGACCGCTCGCCGATGCGGCAGTACGCGATGGTGTCCTTCGAGCCGTCGAGTCCGGCCTCGCCGTAGAGCTCCTCGAGTTCCTCGTCGGACTTGAAGGTGCCGTCCTCGTTGGCGGCCTTGCTCCACGGCACGTTGATCGCGCTCGGGATGTGACCGGGACGCTGGCTCTGCTCCTGCGGGAGGTGGGCCGGCGCGAGGATCTTGCCGGAGAACTCGTCCGGGCTACGCACGTCGACGAGGTTCTTGGTGCCGATGGCGTCGACGACCTCATCGCGGAACGCGCGGATGCTGACATCCGGCTCGCCGGCCTTGTAGGTCGTGGCGGGGCGGCTGACGGCGTCGCTGGACAGCGGGCGCCCGTCGAGTTCCCACTTCTTGCGGCCGCCGTCGAGGAGCTTGACGTCGTTGTGGCCGTACAGCTTGAAGTACCAGTAGGCGTACGCAGCGAACCAGTTGTTGTTGCCGCCGTAGAGGATCACGGTGTCGTCGTTCGCGATCCCTCGCTCGGAGAGCAGCTTGCCGAACTGTTCGGCATCGAGGAAGTCGCGGCGGACCGGATCCTGCAGGTCGGTCTTCCAGTCGAGCTTGACGGCGCCGGCGATGTGCCCGCCGTCGTAGGCCGAGGTGTCCTCGTCGACCTCGACGAAGACGGTCTTGTCGGCATTGAGGTTCTGCTCAGCCCATTCGGTGCTGACCAGGACGTCGGAACGTGCCATGGCGGTGTCCTTTCGGAGTGGATCGGTGATGGTCGTCGAACGGATGGAGATGGTGGAGACGATGAGGCGCGAGAAGGATGTCCGCGTCTCGGTGAGATGAGCACGGGGTGACGGCGCATGGGAACGAGGTCGCAGACCTCGGTGGAGACGCCCCCGTTCTCATCGACGGTGTGGGCGGACCGGCTGCTCGCGCAGCACGGGTGGTCACACCGTCAACGGCGAGTGCGACAACAGCAGTCGGCGACACGACAGAAGTCGATCGCCCGGCGTCGTGTGAGCAAGTACTCACGGCGCTGCTGCATGCCCACGAGGGTACAACAGAGCCGATCGGGCCCCCAACGGCCGGGGTGCTTTGCCGCCGAGGCTGGGAGAACACGGTCTGAACTGCTCAGAAGCGGTCGAGACGCACCGATGCCGGACCGGAGTCGCCGACCAGTTGGACGTCCCCGCCGAAACTCTCCGCGCGATCGGGTTCGACATCCCAGGCCATCGGCAGGCGCGGGAGCGTCAGGCTGAACCGATCGAGCACCGCGGCGTGGAATTCCGCCGGGACCTCGGGGTCGACGTGGCGTTCGGGGCCGGTGTAGAAGCCGGTGGCTCGGATGTCCAGTGCGCCGTCGACGACCGAGAGGTCGACGGACACACTCACGCGCACCTTGGGGCCGTCGTAGGACGACGCCGACGGCGGGTCGGCGGGATCGAGCCCGTCGCCCGGCGGCAGTGCGACCGTGCCGGTGAGCACGACGCCGCTCTCGCGACTGACGATGCCGTCCTGGGGCCCGCCTGCGCCCGCCGTGTCGTCCGGTCCCGGGGTGCTGACGGTCAGGTCGACGATGCGCAGATACCGGGCCAGGGTGACGGCATCGAGGCGGGTGTACGCCGAGATCGAGCCGGTGTGGAGAACATCACTCGCCGAGAATCCGCTGCCGTCGGCCACGTCGAACGGGCCGAGAGAAGCACCCAGCTCACCGCGGCAGACGCCGCGGGCGGGCGGACATCCGGGTAGTTCGACGCCGCGGGCGGCGATCGTGGCCCCGTCGAAGTGACCGGCGGACGACTGCGAGGTGAACGGGAAACCCGCGATGGTGACCTCGGGATCGAATGTCACGCGAGGGGATTGGGCGAGGGCGCGGGAGAACTGATGCTCCCCGCGAACGGCGGCCCCGACGTCGGCGCCGAGCGCTACTCCCGCGGCGGCCAGGGCGGCGACCACACCGATGACAAGCACTTTCCGGATGCGCGGCATGCTCGGCCGATCACCCTCCCCGTCGTGGTCATCCGGCGGTCGTGGTCGCCTTGTTAACAGGTGAGCGCGCCGGTGGCGCTATTCTGTCACCTATCTCGCACACGTTGGTAAGGCGGCGTAAACAATCGCCGAGCCACGCGCGGGTGGCGTTCACGTCGTGGTGAGCGATCTGGATGGTCCGGGACGGGGACGAACGAGATCGGAGTGCTGGGTGGATCTCTTGTTGTTGACGGCCGACCCGAATCCGGAGTCGGTCTTGCCGTCGTTGTCGCTGCTCGCGCACACGGTGCGGACCGCTCCGACCGAGGTGTCGTCACTCATGGAGGCGGGGAACGCCGATGTGGCGCTGGTCGATGCCCGCGCCGACCTGGCGGCGGCCCGCGGGCTGTGCCGCCTGTTGGGCAGCACCGGCTCCTCGGTGCCGGTCGCGGCGGTGCTGACCGAGGGCGGGCTGGTCGCGGTCAACGCGGACTGGGGCATCGACGAATTCCTGCTGCCGGGTACCGGTCCGGCCGAACTCGACGCCCGGTTGCGCCTGCTCGTGGTCCGTACCCGCGGGGTTGCCGCGGAGGAGTCCTCGGGCAAGGTCACGCTGGGGGAACTCGTCATCGACGAGGGGACCTACACCGCACGCCTGCGCGGACGTCCGCTCGACCTGACCTACAAGGAGTTCGAGCTCCTGAAGTACCTGGCGCAGAACGCGGGTCGCGTGTTCACGCGCGCCCAGCTGCTCCAGGAGGTGTGGGGGTACGACTTCTTCGGCGGCACCCGCACCGTCGACGTCCACGTCCGTCGACTCCGCGCCAAACTCGGCAGCGAGCACGAGTCGCTGATCGGAACCGTCCGCAACGTCGGATACAAGGCAGTCCGTCCGACGCGTGGCCGGGCGCCCGCGGCCGACGCCGACCTGTCCGAGGACGCATCCGGCCCCGATGCGGTCGACACCGATGACTACGACGACGCGCTCGACGGTCCCGATCCGTTCGACGAGGAGTTCAGTGCCAGTGCCGGGAACTGAGGACCCGCAGGTGCGTCGAGGCGCACTGCCCGACGACGTCGCTGACTTCGCTCACCGGCTGGTGCGCGAGGCGAACGACGCCGATGGTGTCGCCCCGCTCTCGGAGGGGGCGGTCGCCGCGATCGACGCCCCCGAGGGTTCGCCGATCGTGCACGTCTGGTCGAAGGCGGGGTACGCCGTCATCGTCCCCGGTCGCGACGGCGAGCCGGCGATGATCGAGGCGGTTGTCGACCCGGCGCACCGACGGGAGGGACATGGCCGAGCGCTGCTCGATGCGGCGTTCGCGGCGGCGTCCGCGCCCGAAACGGGGTCCGGGGTCCGGGTGTGGGCACACGGTGACCTGCCTGGCGCGGTGGCGCTCGCCGCGGCGATGGGCCTGACGAAACGTCGCGAACTACTGCAACTGCGTCGGCCGGTCGGCCCCGGCGACGAACTCCCCGAACTCGTCGTCGACCCGACGGTCGATCTCCGGTCCTATGCCGGACCGGCCGATGACGCCGAGATCCTGCGTGTGAACAACGCGGCCTTCGACTGGCATCCCGAGCAGGGCGGCTGGTCGCCGGAGCAGATCCGTGAACGGGTCGCCGCCGACTGGTTCGATCCGGCGGGTTTGTTCCTCGCCTTCGACCGTGCCGGCGACGGATCGGGCGGGGGAGATGGCAAGCTCCTCGGGTTCCACTGGACGAAGCGGCACGACGCGGACCTCGGCGAGGTCTACATCGTCGGCGTCGATCCTGCGGCGCAGGGTCGCGGACTGGGGCGGTTGTTGACGCTCGCCGGCCTGCATCATCTCGCGCGCGAGGGCGTCTCGGAGATCAACCTCTACGTGGAGGGCGACAACGTCGCCGCGCTGCACACCTACGAGCGCCTCGGGTTCACCCGATACGCCGTCGACGTCGCCTACGGCTGAGGCTGCCCGAGTACGGCGCCGATGGCGTCGACGACGTCGCCGATGTGGGGCCCGCGAACCACGGACAGGTGATTTCACTCGAGACGGAGGACGTCGACGTCCCCGGTCACGATGTGCCGGCGCCACACCGACGTCCGGATCGAAGACCCGGCGTCCCGGTGGGGCGGGGCAGGAGCCCGACCCGAATGTGTGGACCGATTCGTGCGGGCGGACGATCCGTTCGGCGGCGACCGCGCGGGACGACAGGTCCAGGGGGTCGATGACCAGCGGCGCCCGGTTGTGTTCGTGCAACTGGTCGGTCCCGCGCTTCGGTTACGCCGGAGCCAGAATTCCAGCAAGGCTTGCCTGAGTCTCGAATCTCGGGTTACGCAGATCACGTACGATCACGCCTGGGCAGGTCGCACCCCGTCTGCCTTGGCCAGTTCACCTGTCGTTCACCTTTTGGAGGGGATCAGTCCACCACGCCCCCATAGCTTTCCACTCGGACACTCCGGAGCCGACGCCAGTCGGTGCGGGGAACGCGAACGGAAAGGCAACACCAGCGGTGAAAATCAATCGGAACGGCGCCCTGGCGTCGGTGTCGGCGATCGCGGCACTGACACTCGTCACGGCGTGCGGCGGTGGGGGAAGCGAACAGACTGTCAGCGGCGAGGGCTCGACCGCGCAGCAGAAGGCCATGGAGCACTTCAGCCAGGTCCTCACCGACAACAGCGACATCGTGCTCGACTACACCGGTAGCGGCTCGGGCGACGGCATCAAGAAGTTCATCGCGGGCGACGTCGACTTCGCCGGCTCGGACTCGGCCCTCAAGGACGACGAGGTCACCGACGCCACCGCACGTTGCAACGGCAACGCCCCCTGGCACCTCCCGCTGGTCGTCGGGCCCGTCGCGGTCGCCTACAACCTCGACGGTGTCGAGGACCTCAAGCTCAACCCCAGCGTCATCGCGCAGATCTTCAACGGCAAGATCACCACGTGGAACGATCCCAAGATCGCCGCGCTGAACCCCGGTGTGTCGCTGCCCACCACCGACATCGTCCCGGTCTACCGCTCGGACAGCTCGGGTACCACCGACAACTTCCAGCGCTTCCTGGAGAACGCGGCTCCGGCTGACTGGCCGTATGAGCACAGCAAGGAATTCGCGCCCAAGGGTGTCGGCTCCGGTGCCTCGAAGTCGACCGGCGTCGGCGACACCGTCAGCAAGACCCCCGGTTCGATCACCTATGTCGAGTGGGGCTTCGCCACCGAGAACGACCTCGGTGTCGCCCAGGTCGACTTCGGTGCCGGCCCGGTCACGCTGAACGCGGAGAGCGCGGGCAACGCCCTCGAGTCGCTCGCGTTCGCCGATCCGGCCAGCAAGGACCTCGTCGTCGACACCGACGCCCTGTTCGCCTCGAAGGCTCCGGGCGCCTACCCGCTGCTGCTCACCCCGTACTCGATCGTCTGCTCGGCGGGCTACGAGGACGAGGCCACCAGCCAGACGCTGAAGGACGCGTTCACCGCGGTCCTGAACGACGGCCAGGCCGGCCTCGAGGAGATCGGCTACGTGCCGGTGCCCGACGCCTTCAAGACCAAGCTGCAGGGGACCATCGACTCGCTGTCCGGTGGGTCCGGAAACGCCTGATCAATCCCCTCTGATCACGTGCGCGGGGCCGCCTCGGTTGCGGCCCCGCGCGTGTGGTTGACACACTGACACGACATTTCGCGTGTCCACGAGACGGCGGGAAGTGGCCCCAATGACCAGAGCCGAATCACAAGAAGGACGCATGACCTCGCTGAGCAAAGAGGGTGGCGCGATTCCGCCGGACACCGGCGAATTCCAGGCCCCCGGGTCATCGCCCGACCAACCCGGATCCTCGCTCCACGCGGCCGCGCATCACCGCGTCGCCGATCGGGTGTTCCGCACCCTGGCCGTCGGCTCGGGATTCGTGGTCTCGATCGTCATCGCGCTGATCGCACTCTTCCTTCTCGCACAGGCGATTCCGTCGCTGGCGCAGAACGAGGAGAACTTCTTCACCTACACCGGGCAGTGGATCACCAGCGGAGATCAGCTCGCCTTCGGTATCCCCCAGCTGTTCTACGCGACGGTCGTGGTGTCGGTCATCGCGTTGCTGATCGCCATGCCGGTGGCGCTGGGTATCTCGATCTTCCTCACCGAGTACGCGCCGAAGCGGTTCGTCGGCCCGATCACCTACACCGTCGACCTCCTCGCCGCGGTGCCGTCCATCGTCTACGGCCTCTGGGGCATCCTCGTGCTCGGCCCGGCGCTGGTGCCGGTGAACGAGTGGCTGGTCGGCAATCTCGGCTTCCTGCCGTTCTTCCAGGAGCCCACCCAGATCGCGAACATGAGCACCGGCGGCACGCTGCTGACCGCGGGCATCGTTCTCGCGGTCATGATCCTGCCGATCATCACCGCGGTCACGCGCGAGGTCTTCATGCAGACCCCCAAGGGTCATCGTGAGGCCGCGCTCGCCCTGGGCGCCACCAAGTTCGAGGTCGTCAAGGTCGCAGTGCTGCCCTTCGGGTTCTCCGGCTACATCTCCGGTTCGATGCTCGGTCTGGGTCGCGCGCTCGGCGAGACGATGGCGCTGCTGCTCATCATCTCGACCGCCGGTCCCATGAACTTCAACCTCATGGAGAGCGGCGAGACCTTCGCGACCAAGATCGCCAACAACGCGGCCGAATTCGACTCGCCCGCCAAGACCGGCGCCTACATCTCGGCCGGCCTGACCCTGTTCGTCCTGACCTTCATCGTCAACGCCGCCGCCCGCGCGGTCGTCGCCGGAAAGAAGTGACCATGTCTGTGACCACGACTACTTCCGCGGCCGATCCGGTCAAGAAGCCCTCCGGCTTCACCCCGATGTCCGGGCGTCGGCGTTTCACCGACGGCACCGTCCGCGTCGCCGTCATGGGCGCCCTGCTGCTGGCGCTGGTTCCCCTGCTCTGGTTGGTCTTCACGCTGGTGTCGCGGGGTATCGAGACGATCCTCGACATCGATTGGTGGACCCAGTCCGAGCGTTACGGCGGTGCCGCCAACGCGATCGTCGGCACCCTGATGCAGACCGCGCTCGCCGCCGTCATCTCGATCCCGCTGGGCATCTTCGTCGCCATCTACCTGGTGGAGTACGCGACCAAGAAATCGCTCCTGGCCCGCGTCACCACCTTCATGGTCGACATCCTCTCCGGTGTCCCGTCGATTGTCGCCGCGCTGTTCGTCTACGCGGTGTGGCGGACCACGCTCGGCCTTCCCAGGTCGGGCTTCGTGGTGGCCATCGCGCTGGTGCTGCTGATGGTCCCTCTGGTGGTGCGTGCCACCGAGGAGATGCTGAAGATCGTCCCGCAGGACCTGCGGGAGGCGTCGTATGCCCTGGGTATCCCGAAGTGGAAGACGATCGTGAAGATCGTCCTGCCGACGGCGCTGTCGGGCATCGTCACCGGCGTCATGCTGGCCATCGCCCGGGTCATGGGCGAGTCGGCACCGGTGCTCATCCTCGTCGGTGCCACCCGGGCGATGAACTGGAATCCCTTCGAGGGCAATCAGCAGTCGCTGCCGCTCATGATGGTGCAGCAGTACAACAACGGGCCGGGCGCCTTCGACCAGGTGTGGGGAGCAGCGATGACGCTGGTGATCCTCGTGGCCATCGTCTACTTCGGCGCCAAGGTGGTGTCGAAGTTCTTCGCCCCCAAGACTTCCTGACCTCCCACCCTTCTCGGGTCATCATTTCCAGAACGGACCAATGACATGGCAAAGCGCCTCGACATCAAAGACCTGAACATCTATTACGGCGACTTCCACGCGGTCAAGGACGTCACCCTCGAGGTTCCGCCGCGCTGCATCACCGCGTTCATCGGCCCCTCGGGCTGCGGCAAGTCGACCGTGCTCCGGACCCTCAACCGGATGCACGAGGTCACCCCGGGTGCCTACGCCAAGGGCAGCGTGCTGCTCGACGGCGAGGACATCTACGGCAAGACCGTGGACCCGGTGAGCGTGCGCGCGACCATCGGCATGGTGTTCCAGCGGCCGAACCCGTTCCCGACGATGTCGATCCGCGACAACGTCGTCGCCGGCCTGCGTCTGCAGGGTGTGCGGAACCGATCACAGCTCGACGACGTCGCCGAGAAGAGCCTGCGCGGCGCCAACCTCTGGGAAGAGGTCAAGGATCGCCTGGACAAGCCGGGCGGCGGACTGTCGGGTGGTCAGCAGCAGCGTCTGTGCATCGCCCGCGCCATCGCGGTCTCTCCCGATGTCCTGCTCATGGACGAGCCGTGTTCGGCGCTCGACCCGATCTCGACGCTGGCCATCGAAGACCTGATGGGTGAACTCAAGAAGGAGTACACCATCGTCATCGTGACCCACAACATGCAGCAGGCCGCCCGCGTCAGCGACCAGACCGCGTTCTTCAATCTCGAGGCGGTCGGCCAGCCGGGACAGCTCGTCGAGATCAACGACACCGAGACGATGTTCTCGAACCCGACGAAGAAGGAGACCGAGGACTACATCTCGGGCCGCTTCGGCTGAGGTTCCGCAGGACACGAACAGGCCCGCTCACCCGTCCGGGGGAGCGGGCCTCGTCGTGCCTGGGTCGTCGTGTCGGGGTGTCACATGTTGAGCAGCAGGATCACCAGCAGGGCGACCAGCGAAGCGGTCACACCCAGGTACGCCAGGATCTTGCGGCGGTGGGCGGCAGCCTCTGCGTCCTCGTCGGTCACCGCATTGAAGTCGGGCTCGGTCGGATAGTGCTGGGCCATGTCGCCACCCTAACGACGACCTCGGCGCGTGTGAAATCTCCCCGACCTCGTTGGGGCTCAGATATTCACGGACATGAAAAAAGGCCGAGATTCAGTGTCGGAAACTGAATTCTCGGCCTTTTTCGGTGTGGTCCTCGCTCGATGATCAGCACCGAGCGAGAGAAATCACCCTACGCTCTGGAACTGCTCCGGGGTCTTGCCCGTCGCGGTGAACACCACGCGGCGTCCGATGAGTACGGCGTGGTCGGCGAACCGTTCGTAGTAGCGGCCGAGCAGGGTCACGTCCACCGCGGCGGCGACGCCGTGCTTCCAGTCGCGGTCCATCAGGACGGTGAACAGGTGGCGGTGGAGGTCGTCCATGGCGTCGTCGTCTTCCTGGAGACGAAGGGCGGCCTGCGGGTCGCTGGTCACGAGGACCTCATGTGCGTTCTTGGCCAGGGTGACGGCCAGGCGGCCCATCTCGGCGAAGTAGCCGTTGACCTCCTCCGGCAGTGCCTTGGCGGGATGCCGCCGGCGGGCGACCTTGGCGACGTGCAGCGCCAGTGCACCCATCCGATCGGCGTCGGCGACGATCTGGAATCCACTCACGACTCCACGCAGGTCACCGGCGACCGGGGCCTGCAGGGCGAGGAGCGCGAAGGACTGTTCCTCCGCGCGAGCCGTCAGCCGGCTCATCCGGTCGGTGTCCCCGATGACCTCTTCGGCGATGGCGAGATCGGCCTGCAGCAGTGCCTGCGTGGCGCGCGCCATCGCGGTGCCGGCGAGCTCGCACATCTCACCCAATACCGAGGTCAGCGCCTCGAGTTGCTCTTGGTAGGCGGTACGCATGGTCCCAGGATACGTGCGCGATCACTCCAGGCCGACTCCGACCGATGAACGTCCAGTGAACGTCGGGTGCAGATCCATCCACCTGCGAGTGCACCGACGCCCTGCGATCAAGTACAGGTGGTGTCGCCCGCGTTCGTGATGGCCAGGTCGTTGGGCAGATTGCCGGTGTTCTCCGCAGGTGCGAGCTGGTTCGCCGTCAGGGTCGCCCCGGAGGCCGGTACCGACTCCAGAGAGCCGCTGAAATCCGCACCGACGATGAGCTCGACACCCGACTTGACCGTGCGGTCGAGTTGGATGCTCGCGTTCGGGAACATCTCGGCCAGCGTTGCGGCGGCGTCGCGCTGTCCCGGCCCGTAGCGCACGACGGTGTCGTCCCGGTTCTCCGAGGCATCGGCGACACCCCGCACGTCGAAACCGTACGGCGTGAGCTGCTCGGACACCTCGGTGGCGAGGCCCGTCTGGCCCGTGCCGTTGAGAACCCGGACGCCGACATTACCGGGGTTCTGGGCGGTCGCGGTCACGGGTCCGGGAGCACTGGCGTTCGAGTCGGTGCTCGGTGCGCCGGGACTCGTCGGCGCCTTCGACGACGACGGCGGCTTCTTGCGCGCCTGCTCGCCGGGGAGTGGCAGGTCGTCGATGATGGCGTCGAAGATCGCGTCGATGTCGTTGGTGCGCGGGATCTCGTTGTTGGCGCCGTCGGTGGAGGTGCCCGACGTCGGGATCGTCAGGAACGAGACGCGGCCGGCCTCGATGCCCTGCATCGACTCGGCCAGGTTGATGAGCGACTGGGTGTCGACGCCGTCGACGTAGCTGTATTCGATGAACGTGTTGACGATCCCGTTGAGTTTGTTGGGGTTCGACAGCACATTGCCCGACAGACTCGACCGCAACAGTGACGACATGAAGAGCTGCTGGCGTTTGATCCGCCCGTAGTCGCCGTTGCCCTCCGTGCTGATGTTGCGGGCGCGCACGTAGTTCAGCGCGCGCCGGCCGGTCAGCTTCTGCTTGCCCGGCTTACGCAGGATCTGGCCGATCTCGTAGTCGTAGAGCGGCACCGTCGAGCAGACCTCGACGCCGCCGATCGCGCGGACCACCTTCTCGAAGCCGACGAAATCCATCCCGATGAAGTGGTTGATGTTCAAACCGCTCATCGCGGTGATCACGCGCACGAGACACTGCGGGCCGCCCGCGGCGTAGACGCCATTGAGTTTCACGTCGTAAGCGGGTTGCATCTCGGCGCCGTAGGCGCCGGTCGTGTTGTCCCAGGCGCGGCAGGCCGGCTGGTCGACCTGCAGGTCTCGCGGGAACGACACCGCGACGACGCGACTGCGGTTGGCCGGGATGTTCACCAGGATGACGGTGTCCGAACGGGCGCCCTCGGCGTCGGCGGTGGTGCCGGCGCCGACCCTGGAGTTCTGGCCGCCGCGGGTGTCGGTACCGACGATGAGGTAGGTCTCGTCGCCGTACTGGGCGTCCTTGTTCCGGATGTTCTGGTCGTCGGGGTCGACAGCGGTGACGTTGCGCCAGTTGCCGTTCCACGACTGCAGGTAGCCCCAGACGAAGCCGGTGCCCACCAGTGCGAGCACGCACGAGATGGCGACCAGGATGCGTCCGGTCGCGGCGGTCTTTCGCAGCATCGCGCCCTGCCGGTCCTCGTCGCGTCCGGGATGGCGTCGAGGCGCCGAACGCAGGGCGAGGGGTTCGGTGAGGTCGGGTGTGCGTTCCAGCGGGGGCTGTGGGGCCGGCGGTCCGGCGGGGCCGCCGGCGACCGGCTCCTGGGCGCGGGATTCCTCGATCACCCGCTGCTCGGTGGCGCGATCGGACAGGTCGGGCGCGGCGTCGCCGACGGTGGGGATCTTCTGGGTGACCTCGTTGTCGAAACGATGGGCGGTCGTCGGGCGGTCGTCGGGCGCCGGCTGCGGGGCGGCGGGGACCCGCCCGCCCGGGGCCGACGGTGGCGTGGCATTCCCACCGAACGGCGGTGCGGTGCGGCGGGACCGCCCGCGGGTCGACGACGGGGGCTCGGACGTTCGCGACTCCGGGCGCGGCGGAGTCGCGCGGCGGGTGCCGGACCGGCCGGCGCCGGCGGGGGGCTCCGACGGCGACGACTCCTCCGCGTTCATCTGCTCCATGAGCTGGCGGACCGTCAGGCGAGTGCGTCCCCGGACGAAGCGATCTGCCGAGCGTGGCTCGCGGAGGCTGGGGTGCGCCGGGGCAGTGGAGCCCGGGTCGGTGGGGCCGGGTGCGTCCGGACCGGGGACGGGCTCGAAGTCGTCGCGGGAGCGTCCGGCGCGTCGACCACGACGAGAGCGATCGGCGTCGCCCACCTCGGGGTCGTCCGGGCCCGGTGTCCTACGACTCAATGCACGTTCCTCATGCCCCGTGGTCGTGTCGCGGAGTCACCGCGGATCGGGGCTCGACCAGCGCGGTGCGCACAGAATGGAGGCCCCGGCGGCCGGGACCTCCGCGCAATAGTACTGATCCCACCTGAGAAAGCGTCTCAGCCAGGCACCGGTTGTGACGGTTTTCGCAATCCGGTTCAACCGCCGGAGTGCATGATCTCGGCGCCTGCGGGGATCACGTCCTCGTCGGGGTCGTCGAGCCAGCCGTCCGGCAGCGCGACCTTCGCCGGCGAACCCTGCCGACCGCGCGGGCCGTGACCGTCGGAGGGGA
Organism: Gordonia sp. NPDC127522; assembly: GCF_042672305.1. Taxonomy (NCBI): domain Bacteria; kingdom Bacillati; phylum Actinomycetota; class Actinomycetes; order Mycobacteriales; family Gordoniaceae; genus Gordonia; species Gordonia sp. NPDC127522. Next base: position 7,442 of record NZ_JBHXVK010000015.1, on the reverse strand, counting down.
ACGGCGCGTCGGCCGGCAGCTCGGCGAGCAGTTCACGTAGTTCGTCGACGCTGCCGACGAGCGCCATCCGCCGCCGGATCTCCGAGCCGGCCGGGAAGCCGCGAAGGTACCAGGCGACGTGCTTGCGGATCTCGCGGCAACCCTTCATCTCGCCGTGGTGATCGACGAGGAGCTGGCAGTGCCGGACCATGATGTCGGCGACCTCGCCCAGGTTCGGCGGTGCGGGAGCGTCGAAACCGCCGAGTTCGGCGGCGAGTTCGGCGAACAGCCAGGGCCGGCCGAGGCAACCGCGACCGACGACGACGCCGTCGCAGCCGGTCCGGCGCATCATCGCGACCGCATCGGCGGGTTCGAAGATGTCGCCGTTGCCGAGCACCGGGACGGTGGTGACGTGCTCCTTGAGGCGGGCGATCTCGTCCCAGTCGGCCTCACCGGAGTATCGCTGCGATGCGGTGCGTGCGTGGAGGGCGACGGCCGCGGCACCTTCTTCGGCGGCGATCCGGCCGGCGTCGAGATGGGTGCGGTGATCGTCGTCGATGCCGATGCGGAACTTCACCGTCACCGGGATGTCGGTGCCCTCCGTGGCTCGGACGGCCGCCGCGACGATCTTGCGGAACAGCGTGCGCTTGTAGGGGATCGCCGACCCCCCGCCCTTGCGGGTCACCTTGGGGACCGGGCAGCCGAAGTTCATGTCGATGTGGTCGGCGAGATTCTCGTCGACGATCATCTTCGCGGCTTGGTACGTGTACTCCGGGTCGACGGTGTAGAGCTGCATCGACCGCGGGTTCTCGTCGGGTCCGAAGGTCGTCATGTGCATCGTGACCGGGTGCCGTTCCACGAGCGCGCGGGCCGTGACCATCTCGCAGACGTACAGCCCGGAGACGGTACCGGTACGGGCGAGCTCGAGCTCGCGGCACAGCGTCCGGAACGCGACGTTGGTGACACCGGCCATCGGGGCCAGCACGACCGGGCTGGCCAGTTCGATGGACCCGATGCGCAGCGCCGGGTGCGGAGCGAGGGTGGTGCTCAGGATGCCTGCTGCTCCCGCTTCTTGGCCTCGCGGGCGAGCGAACGGTCGCGCATCTCCTCGAAGCGGATGGTGTCCTTCTCGAGCTGTTCGAGGAAGGCGGCGAGCTCCTCGCGGGTCTTCTCGCCCTCGCTGCTGAAGTCGTCGCGTTCGAAGACGTTCCACTTGCGCAGGACCGGCATGACGACCTCTTCGAGGTGCTGGCGCAGGTCGTAGATGCCGTGCTTGGCCATGAGTACGCCGTGGCGACGGAAGTTGGGCATGCCGGCGCCGGGCATCTGGAAGTTGGTCACGATGTCGGTGACGGCGCGCAGCGTCTGGTCGGGGGAGATGTCGAAGCCCGCACCGCAGATGTTGCGGTAGAAGATCATGTGCAGGTTCTCGTCGGCCGCGATGCGCTGCAGCATCTTGTCGGCGATCGGGTCGTTGCACGCCTTGCCGGTGTTGCGGTGGCTGACGCGGGTAGCGAGTTCCTGGAAGGTCACGTACGCGACCGAATGCAGCAGACCGAGCTCGTCGGCGTGCTCCTCGAGCTCGTCCACGCGTCCGGCGGCGGCCAGCATCGGGTCGTAACCATTGGTCATGTGGATCATTCGCGCCTCTTCGAGGGCGACGGGATCGACACCGCGGGTGACCACGAGGTAGTCGCGCATGACGATGCCGTGGCGGTTCTCCTCGGCGGTCCAGCGACCGACCCAGTGGCCCCAGGCGGAGTCCATCGAGAAGTTGTCGGCGATGACACGGTGGTACGACGGCAGGTTGTCCTCGGTGAGGAGGTTCGTGATCATCGCGGCCTTGGCGACCTCGTCGAGCTGCGACTGCTCGGGGTCGTAGTCGACGCCGCCCAGCGCGGCGAAGTTGCGGCCCTCGTCCCATGGCACGTAGTCGTGCGGGTTCCAGTCCTTGGCGATCTTGAGGTGGCGGTTGACGTTGTCCTCGGCAACCGGGGCCAGCTCCTTGAGTAGCTCGAGTTGCGTCAGGTCGCGTGCCATGTAGATGTCCTCCGAACGGTGTCCGCGTGTGTCGTCATTGCGTGTCGTCGTCGTGCGTCGTGTGTATCGATCCACGTGCGTGGCCGGCGGCCACGACCGTGGTTCACGACGTCATCGTGGGGAGGTGCGCACCCCGCCCACCGAACCGTGGTGTGTCGGGCCGGGTCCCCCGCGCCGCCCCGTCGCCACTGGTCAAAGTTCTAGCGTACGGCACGCACACCGGTGTCCCAAGTCCGTCGCCTGGGTGTCGTTCTCGCCCGCGCGCCGCGTTACGCGTCCGGCCGGTGGTGTCGGTCACGTCGGTACGGGCGACGCGGGAACCGGTGTTCGCGCAGGTCGGCGGGCCCTCAACCGGAACGTGGACGCGAGGCGAACATCGCGCCCGTCGTCTCCATCCACGCCGTGGCCGGTTCGTCGATGGTGCCCAGTTCGCGTGCCTTCTCACACCAGCGCATCGCCGCGCGCCCGAACTCCATCGGGTTGTAGACGTCCTCCTCGCGACTCCACCGGCCGTCGCCGGCGTAGGTGAGGATGGTGATGTTGGTGGCGGTGATGTGCGTCGAGTCGCCCGGATCGCGCATCGGGTTGTCGACTTCGCAGATGACCCGGCCGGTCGGCGCGTCGACCACATGCCACAGCGAGGGGAACCCGGTCATGTGACTGCCGGGGAACGACGTCATCGTCCGCCAGATCCAGGTCCGGATCTCCTCGCGGCCGCGCATGGTGCCCAGGGCGTGCTCGATGTAGTCGGCGTCTTCGGTGAACAGTTCGGCAAAGCGATCCCAGTCCCGGCTCACGGCGATCTCGGCGACCGTGCGCTGGAACTGCGCGAAGGCCTCGTCGAGCTCTGCCGGGGTGAATTCGGCGGTCGTGGGGGTCGGGGTCTCGGTGGTTTCCATCGCCGCCGATCGTAGAGTCCGCACCGGTGTGGTCCACCGCGTTTCGCGACAATCGGTACCATTCGTCCCCAGCACAGCCACCGCACACGGATCGGTGAGGACGTCATGTACCAGGTAGGGGACCTGATCGCGGGGTACCGCGTCCTCGACGTGCTCGGTCGCGGCGGCATGGGCGAGGTCTATCAGGCCGCGCACCCCCGGCTGCCGCGCGCCGACGCCCTGAAGGTGCTCCGCTCGGTCCACGCCGCGGACCCGGTCTTCCGCACGCGGTTCGAACGCGAAGCCGACATCGTCGCGCCGCTGCACCATCCCAACATCGTGGCCGTCTACGACCGTGGCGTCTTCGACGAGTTGCTGTGGATCGCGATGGAGTACGTGCCGGGTACCGACGCGGCCCGGATGCTCGCCCGGGAGTCGCCCCTCGACCCCGGTCTCGCGTGCACGATCATCGCCGGGGCGGCGGCGGGCCTGGACGCGGCGCACCGGCGCGGCGTCATGCACCGGGACATCAAACCGGCCAACATCCTCATCACGCCGGGCGCGGACGGCGCCACCGACAGCGCCCCGGAGGCCGTCAAACTCACCGACTTCGGCATCGCCCAGGTCCTCGACGAGGTGACCCACCTGACCGGCACCGGGATCACCATCGGGACCATGCGCTACGCCTCGCCGGAGCAGATCGAGGGGTTGCGCGTCGACGGCCGGAGCGACATCTATTCTCTCGCCGCCACTGCGTACGAACTCCTCACCGGTGCACCGCCGTTCGATTCGCCGTCGCTGCACGGACTGATGACCGCGCACATGCATCACGAACCCCCGTCGGCGAGCGCCCGCAATCGGGCGTTGCCCGCCGGGGTCGACGCCGTGCTCGCGCGGGCGATCGCCAAGGAGCCGGGTCGTCGCCACCCGACGGCGGGGGAGTTCGCCGCCGCGCTCACCGACGTCTTCGATTCCCGCGCAACGCTCATCGGCCCGGCGATCCGGCCCGAGCCCCCGACCGAGCCCCCGGCCGGGACCTCCGCCGGGACGCCACCGGATGGTCCGGAACCGAGCCCGGGGTTCCGGCACGTCGGCGCCGGCCTCGCGGGGAGCGCGGGGTACACGCCACCGCCCGTGCAACCGGGTCCGTCGCAGATGTGGCCACCCGATGACGATGCGACGCAACCCACTCCCGTCCGTCGGCCCCGCCACCTCGCCGCGATCGGCATCGTGGCAGTGCTCGTCGCCGGGATCCTCGGCGCCGGAATCGGTTTCGCGCGCATGTCGGCCACCTCCCTGGACACCCCCGATCCCCCGGACGTGGAGGTCACGACCACCGCAGTCGAACTGACCTGGAACGGGGTGGCCGGGGCCACCGACTACGTGGTCACCCAGAACGAGGACGTGATCTATTCCGGGCCCGCCACCGAGTTCACGGCGCCCCGGCCGGTGCCCGGCACGTACACGTATCAGGTCGCCGCGCATGACGGCGGCCGGGTGTCGGACTTCTCCCGGAACTCCGAACAGGTCGATGTCTTCATGACATGGGGCGAGTTGCAACCCATCGCCGACCTGTATCACGACCTGATCCCGGCCACGCCGTTGAGCACCAACGGCTTCGACGCGATGCGCTGCTGGGGCGAGGACGGCGATCTCGCGTTCTCGTCGAGCAAACGCACCGTGTCGTGTACCCGCGACGCCGACGCCGCGACCGGCGACGACAGCGGGCGGCCGTCGGACCCGGGTGTGGCGGCGTATCAGGTGATCGTCGATACCTACGAGACCCCGGAGGAAGCGGTCTCGGCGGCGAAGGTGACCGCCCACGACCTCCGCGGCGTCGACTACACCACCGCGCAGGGACACACCGGCACCCTGTACCTGTCGGACAAGCAGCGGGATCAGGGGCAGGCGATCCTCACTTTCAACGACGGCGACCATGCCCGGTCGGTGGTGTGGGTGGTCGTCCCGGGTGAGCCCGCCGCCGCAGCCGGCGACGTCCTGAGAAGGCTGCCGATCTGATGACTTCACCGACACCCTCGACATCTCCCACCACGACACGCCGTTTCGAGTCGGGGCCGTGGCTGATCGGGCTGATCGTGCTCGTCGCCGCAGTGGTCGCCGTCGGCGGCTTCGTCGTGGTCCGGTCGGTGACCGCGCCCGACGCGCCGGACACCCCCGGCGGCCTGACCCTGCAGGCGCGACCGGGACGGGTGGTCGCATCCTGGGACCCGGTGTCCGGGGCGTCGGCATACCAGTTGCTCCGCGGCGACGGCTACGTCGTCCACCAGGGTCCCGAGACCTCGGCCGTGGACACGAGTGTGCCTGCCGGAGAACATGATTACCGGGTGATCGCGATCCGCGCGGGTGTGTACTCCGAGCCCGGGCCCGTGCAGCGGGTACGGACCGGTGCGAGCTGGGGGGAGTTCGCGCCGCTGGTGGCGCAGTTCCCCGAGTTGCTCCCGCAGGCCCCCGACACCGCGGCGCAGTGGATGAACACCGAGTGCATCCGCCGATACTCGGGCGGACGGGACGAGGTCGGGCCGTCGGAGACCGGAGCGGGTCAGGTGCGCACCGTCTTCGTCGTCCGATGTGCCGCGGGCTCGGTCGATCGCCCCTTCGGGGTGTTCTGGTTCGCGTCCCGAGATGCGCTGAACGCGGAGTACTCGCGTTCCTCGGAGACGTCGCGGCCGGTGCGATGGCGGCACGGGACGGGGTTGATCGACGAGAACGGACGCGGGGTCTTCAAGATCACCGACGACCCGTCGCGCGAGCTGGCCATGATCGTCGTGCTCGAAACGGATGGACAGGACATTCTGGACATGGTCGACTCGCTGCCGCTCTGAGCACGGATCACCTGCCATCTCGACGCCGTCACGGCTGTGCCGGAACCGGCCCCGAAGGGGTCGTCACGTGCGGCATGATGGCGTGGGGTGCCCACGGGGTCGGGTGCCCGACGTCGAGGGAAGGCGAATCCCATGCAGCGCTTGAGCGGACTGGACGCATCGTTTCTCTACCTCGAGACACGCTCGCAACTGATGCATGTCATCGGTCTGTTCGAGATCGATCCGAGCACAATGCCGGGCGGCTACCGCTTCGACAAACTCCGCGCCGAGATGGAGCGACGCATCGCTGCCATACCCGCGTTCCGGCGGAAACTCGACAACTCGTTGTTCAACATCGACCACCCGGTGTGGATCGAGGACGACGACTTCGACATCGAGCGGCACGTGCACCGGGTCGGCGTGCCGGCCCCCGGCGGCGCCGGCGAGGTCGCCGAACTGTGCGGTCATCTGGCCGGACAGACGCTCGACCGCGGCAAGCCGCTGTGGGAGCTGTGGATCATCGAGGGTCTCGCCGACGGCCGGGTCTGCGCGATGCTGCGCATGCACCACGCCGGGACCGACGGTGTGACGGGCGCCGAGATGCTCGCCCAGATGTGCACGCTCACGCCCGAACCGCCGGATCTCGACGCCGAGAAGGTGGGGGAGTCGGCCGGGCCGTCGTCGCGCGTCGCGATGGCCGCCGGCGGCGCGGTCAACTACTTCGTGCAGCGGCCTCTCGCCATGGCCAAACTGCTGCCCCGCACGCTTGGCGTGCCCGTCGGCTGGTTCCGTCGGGCACAACAGGATTCGGCGATGCCCGCACCGTTCCGTGCCCCACGCACCCGGTTCAACGCGCCCATCACCCCGCACCGCAGCATCGCCGTCACCCAGCTCTCGCTCGACGATGTGAAGCGGGTGAAAGACCACTTCGAGGTGAAGCTCAACGACGTCGTGCTCGCGATGGTCGGCGGGGCGCTGCGCACCTACCTGCTCGGCCACGACGAGCTCCCCGATCGTCCGCTGGTCGGGATGGTCCCGGTCTCGGTGCACGGCGCCGACGAGAAGGACCTCGTCGTCGAGGGCACCAACAAGGTGACCGGCATGTTCACCCTGCTGTCCTCCGACGAGCCCGACCCGGTCGCGCGACTGCGCAAGCAGGCCGAGCTGAGCCGGACCTCGAAGGAGCACCACGCCGAGATCGACGCGAACATCCTGCGGTCCTGGGCGCAGTTCGCTCCCGGTACGACGCTGTCCACCGCGATGAAGATCTACGGTGACCGCAACTGGGCGTCGGCGCATCCGCCGGTGTTCAACGTCCTGGTGTCCAACGTCGCCGGCCCGGATTTCCCGCTCTACTTCCTCGGCGCGCGCGTGACCGGTGTGTACCCGCTGGGCCCGATCATGCATGGCCTGGGACTCAACATCACGGTCTTCTCCGCCGACGGCAACCTCAACATCGGCATCGTCGGCTGTACCGATCAGACCCCGGACCCCTGGGCCATCGCGAACGCCTTCGACGACGAGATCAAGCAGCTCCTGGCCGCCTGCGACTGATCCGCAAGAACCGCATCACCTCTGGTGCCGTTCTGCTCCCTGAGGAACGCTCGGAGCCTGCGGAGGGCGCGACCCCCCTGCTCCCTGAGGAGCGGCCGGAGCTTGCGGAGGGCGCGTCACGAAGGGTCTGTCACGCATCTCGCCAGGACCCTTCGTGACGGCCTCCGCA